>JARGNO010000059.1 GCA_029213165.1 Minwuia sp. | reverse complement strand
CGGTCACGCAGCAGGCTGATGACCCGGCCAATGTCCTGGATGATGGATGGCTGAATGCCCTCCGTAGGCTCGTCCAGCAGCAGAACCCGGGGCCGTGTGACCAGCGCGCGGGCAATGGCGAGCTGTTGCTGCTGGCCGCCCGACAGGTCGCCGCCGCGCCGCCCCAGCATGTCCTTCAGCACGGGAAACAGGTCGAAGAGTTCCCCCGACACGTGGCGCTCCGACGTCTTCAGGCAGGCGTAACCCGTTTCCAGATTCTCCCGCACCGTCAGCAGGGGAAAGATCTCCCGCCCCTGCGGCACGAAGGCAATGCCCTCCCGCGCCCGCTCGAACGGTCGCATTCGGTCCACCGGCTTGCCATCCAGCGCGATAGTGCCGGACATGATGCCCTGCTGACCGACGATGGCGCGCAGCGTTGAGGTCTTGCCGACACCATTGCGGCCCATCAGGCAGGTGACCTTGCCCGGCTCTGCGGTGAGTGAAACACCCCACAGCGCCTGCGAGGCACCGTAGGAGAGGTTGATATCGTTCACTTCCAGCATGATTCAGCGCCCCAGATAGACTTCGATGACGCGCTTGTCCGCGCTGACCGAATCCAGCGACCCTTCCGCCAGGACGGAGCCTTCGTGCAGCACCGTCACCTTGACGCCCAGGTCGCGGACAAAGGTCATGTCATGTTCGACGACCACCACGGAATGGCTTTCCGCGATCTCCTTCAGCAGGCGCGCGGTCTCGGCGGTCTCATCGTCTGTCATGCCCGCCGCAGGCTCGTCCACCAGCAGCAGTTTCGGGTCCTGCGCCAACAGCATCCCGATCTCCAGCCACTGCTTCTGTCCGTGGCTTAGGGAACCGGCGATCTCATTGGCATGGTCACCGAGGCGGGTGATGCCCAGGATCTCGTCGATGCGCCTGTTCGCGTCGTTCGAGAGCATCCAGAGCAGGCTTGCCCGCACCGACCGGTCCGCCTTCAGCGCCAGTTCGAGATTGTCGTGCACGGACTGGGTCTCGAACACGGTCGGCTTCTGGAACTTCCGCCCGATGCCAAGTTCGGCGATTGCCGCCTCGTCATGCTTGGTGAGGTCGACATTGCCCTCGAAGACCACCTGGCCGGAATCGGGGCGGGTCTTGCCGGTGATGATGTCCATCATCGTGGTCTTGCCCGCGCCGTTCGGGCCGATGATCGCGCGCATCTCGCCCGCGTCAAGCACCAGCGACAGGTCGTTGAGTGCACGAAAGCCGTCGAAGGAGACGTTGACACCATCCAGATACAGGATGCTGTCCGCCATGGAAGTATTCAGGGACGCATTCATGACCGCCCCTCCATGGCGCGGGCGTCCCGCCAGCTTCTCAGTTTCGCCAGTATGGGTGAAGGTCCACCATCCCCGCTGCCGTTGATGGCGCCGACAATGCCGCGCGGCAGGAACAGGGTGACAAAGACGAACAGCCCGCCCAGCGCAAACAGCCAGATTTCCGGCAGCGCCCCGGTCAGGTAGGTCTTGGCGTAGTTCACCAGGATCGCGCCGATGACCGCCCCATAAAGCGTGCCGCGACCGCCGACGGCGACCCAGACCACGACCTCGATGGAGTTGGCGGGCGTGAACTCGCTTGGATTGATGATGCCCACCTGCGGCACATAGAGCGCCCCGGCGACACCGGCCATGCAGGCCGACAGGGTGAAGACAGCCAGCTTGTAGCGATCCACCCTATAGCCCAGGAAACGGGTACGGGATTCCGCATCACGGATGGCCGTGATGACCTTGCCGTACTTGGATCGCGTCACCGCCTTGCAGATCAGGAACCCGAGACCGAGGGCCGTCGCCGAGGCGAAGAGCAACCCGACCCGTGTCCCGTCGTTCTGCAGGTCAAAGCCGAGCAGGTCCTTGAAATCCGTCAGGCCGTTGTTGCCCCCGAACCCCATGTTGTTGCGGAAGAATGCCAGCATCAGCGCATAGGTCATCGCCTGGGTGATGATCGACAGGTAGACACCCGTGACCCTGCTGCGGAACGCGAACCAGCCGAAGATGAAGGCCAGCAGCCCCGGCACGAAGATGATCATGATCGCCGCGAACCAGAACATGTCGAAGCCATGCCAGTACCAGGGCAGTTCCGAATAGTTCAGGAAGACCATGAAATCGGGCAGCTCGGCATTGCCGTAGACGCCCCGATCACCGATCTGGCGCATCAGGTACATGCCCATGGCATAGCCGCCGAGGGCGAAGAATGCGCCATGACCGAGACTGAGAATGCCGCAGAAGCCCCAGATGAGATCAACCGACAAGGCCAGCAGCGCATAGGTCAGATACTTGCCGATCAGGCTGACCAGATAGGTCGGCGCATGCAGCGTGTGACCCGCGGGCAGCACCAGATTGGACAGGGCCAGCAACATGATCGCGCCGAACAGGATGCCGAGGAAGATCATCCCGCCACGGTCGAAGGCACGGAAGACAAGGCCACGCATGATCATGACTCCACCGCCCGGCCCTTCAGCGCGAACAAACCGCGCGGACGCTTCTGGATGAACAGGATGATGGCCACCAGAACCAGGATCTTGCCAAGTACCGCGCCCGCGTAGGGTTCAAGGAACTTGTTGGCAATGCCCAGGCTGAAGGCGCCGACAAGCGTCCCCCAAAGGTTGCACACCCCCCCGAACACGACCACCATGAAGCTGTCGATGATGTAGGACTGGCCCAGGTTGGGGCTGACGTTGTCGATCTGGCTCAGCGCCACACCGGCCATGCCCGCAATCCCTGACCCAAGGCCGAACGTCAGCGCATCCACGCGGTCGGTACGGATGCCCATGGCACCGGCCATGCGCCTGTTCTGTGTCACCGCGCGCATCTGCAGCCCCAGCGGTGTCCGCTTCAGCACCAGCATCAGCATGGCCAGCACCACCAGCGCGAAGACAATGATCCAGATACGGTTGTAGGTCAGTGTCATCTCGCCGAGTTGAACCGCACCGGACATGAAGTCGGGATTGCCGACTTCCTTGTTCGTCGGCCCGAAGATCGTGCGGACAAGCTGCTGGATGATCAGGCTGACGCCCCAGGTGGCCAGAAGTGTCTCCAGCGCCCGGCCATAGAGATAGCGGATCACGGTCCGCTCTATCAGCACACCGATGGAACCGGAGACAAGGAATGCCAGTGGCACCGCTATGGCGAGCGAGAACTCGAACATGCCCGGCGCGTTGTTGCGGATGATCTCCTGCACCACATAGGTCGTATAGGCGCCCAGCATGACCATCTCGCCATGGGCCATGTTGATGACCCCCATGACACCGAAGGTGATCGCCAGGCCAATCGCGGCCATCAGCAGGACCGAGCCCAGGCTGATGCCGTAGTAGATGTTCTGCGCCGTTGACCACAGCGCCAATGCCGCCTCGATGCTCTTGACGCCCTCGAGCGCTGCGGCCTTGACCGGTTCCGTGGCACTGTCGGGCAGTCCCTTCAGAAGCGAGAGCGCGTCGCGACCGCCCCGGTCGGCGAGGGACTGGATAGCCACGATCTTGGTCGCGTCGTCACTGTCGGAGAGCAGGATGGAAGCGGCCTGGGCCTCCTCCATCGCCGTGCGGATCGCCTCGTCCTTCTCTGCCGCAATGGCCTGACCGAGCGCTTCGATCGCGCCGGGGTCCGGACTCTTGAACAGGGACTGGGCGGCTGCGGCGCGGACCTTCGGGTCGGGCGACAGCAGGGTCAGACTGCCCAGCGCGCCTCGCAGGGCCCGACGCATGCCGTTGTTGATGCCGATCTTGCGCGCATCGCGCCGGCCCACGTTCTCGACGAATTCTCCGGTCAGCGGATCAAGCAGGTCGGTCCCTGAATCGGCCTTGCGTGCGATGAAGACCTTGTCGTCGGATTTCCGGTAGTAGAGATCACCGTCGGCCAGAGCCTGAAGCGGGGCCACGGCGCGTGGATCACCTGTGGCTGCGATGGTGTTGACGGTCTGCTCCATCGCTGCGTAGTCGCGCGTCTGAAGCTGTTCGATAAGCCCTGGCAGATCATCCGGGTCTGCTGCAAGGGCTGGCAGGCCACAGCATAGCGCGATCATCAGGGCGAGAAGGCGGGCAATCATGCGCCGGTCTCGCTTGTTTGCAATGAGGGAACTGGGGGTTCGTCGTCGTCGAAGTTCGTGCAGATGGTCAGGGCGGCGACCGACCGGTTCGTCAATAACCGGCTGCCGCCGCCCCTTCCGTCAGATCACGTGAGTCAGTACATCGGCTTTTCGCAGCCGCCGCAGACCCACGGGAAGGTCCAGTCCGCCGTCAGCTTGGCGCTTTCGGGGATGAAATCGGACCATGCATCGCCAACGACGACACCATCCGTGGACCAGACCGTCTGGATCTGGCCGTCATCCTGGATCTCGCCAATCACGACCGGCTTGGACAGGTGGTGGTTGGTGTTCATCACGGCGACACCGCCGGTCAGGTTCGGAACCTTCTGGCCGTACATGGCCTGGCGCACGGCATCGACGTCGGTCGTGCCGGCCTGCTGGACAGCCTGCACCCACATCTTGAAGCCGATGTAATGCGCTTCCATCGGATCGTTGGTCACACGATCCTCGTTGCCGATGAAGGCGTGCCACTTGGAGATGAAGGCATCATTCTCCGGCGTGTCGATGCTCATGAAGTAGTTCCAGGCAGCCAGATGGCCGACCAGCGGGCCGGTGTCGATACCGGCCAGTTCTTCCTCACCGACGGAGAAGGCAACGACCGGAATGTCCTCGGCCTTGATGCCCTGGTTGCCGAGTTCCTTGTAGAAGGGAACGTTGGCGTCACCGTTGATGGTGGAGACCACGGCGGTCTTCTTGCCAGCGGAGCCGAACTTCTTGATGTCGGCCACGATGGTCTGCCAGTCGGCATGACCGAACGGCGTGTAGTTGATCATGATGTCCTCAGCCGGAACGCCCTTGGCCTTCAGGTAGGATTCCAGGATCTTGTTGGTCGTGCGCGGATAGACATAGTCCGTACCGGCCAGCACCCAACGCTTCACGCTTTCGGTCTTCATCAGGTAATCCACTGCCGGGATAGCCTGCTGGTTCGGGGCCGCGCCGGTGTAGAACACGTTGCGGCTGCTTTCCTCACCTTCGTACTGCACCGGATAGAACAGCATGCTGTTCAGTTCCTCGAATACCGGCAGCACCGACTTGCGGGACACGCTGGTCCAGCATCCGAAGACAACGGAGGTTCCGTTGACCTCGATCAGCTCCCGCGCCTTCTCCGCGAACAGCGGCCAGTTGGATGCCGGATCGACCACAACGGCCTCCAGCTGCTTGCCCAGCAGGCCACCCTTCTTGTTCTGGTCGTCGATCAGCATCAGCATGACGTCCTTCAGGGTCGTCTCGCTGATCGCCATCGTCCCTGACAGGGAATGCAGGATGCCGACCTTGATCGTATCCGCTGCCTGTGCCGCACCGGTCGTCAGACCGATCGCCAGAGCACTCACTGCTGCCAGGGCTTTCGCCCTCCCAAATCCAAACATTGTCGTAACCACCTCCTGTAAACGACCCGATTGTCCCGCTTACATTTCCAAGAGATGTGCCAGCGCCCAATTTTTCAGCGACAATTAATTTTTATTATACAAAACAGATAGATGGAATCTCGAACCGGCTCACCCGGAAGCAGATTGGAGACATCTTGCGGCCCATATTTCTTGCATATGACTAATTTATAAGCAAATTCTGCAGCCAATCACGAATGCCTGTTTTTCGTGCAATACAGACATCGAACCCGTCGTTCGAGGACTTCAGTTCACGGCGTCCAGACCCCAGAGCGTGATCGTGGGCGGCCGGAAGCTGCGGGCGTGATGCACCTCGATCCTGACCTGCCGGTCCAGTCGGCGCGGAATGCCGAGACGGAGCGTTCCCGAAGCCGTTCGCCATTCGACGATGCGGATCAGATCGCCGTCATCAATGGCCTGAACGACATCACCGGCGAAGTCGCCCCGTTCGAAGGTATCGGATGGCGCGCCATAGGCGGCGACAAGTTCGGCCAGCACCGTCCGGAAGTCATTCTGCAGTCCCGTCGCATCAGCAGGATTCGACGGATCGATGATCAGGGCTGACTTGCGGAAACGCGCGCCCTTGTGCAGCAAGGCCAGACGCTGGCGCAGCGCGACATTCGCAAGCACCGGCGTCTCATAGACAATCAGACCGTCAGCCTGCGCCTGACCGCCCCGCAGACCCGCATCGGTCAGGTTCTGCAGCACGCCTTGCAGGGAACTGTTGGGGGCAAGCGCGGCGAGATCGAAGACACCGCTTTCCACCGGCACCTCGACAGCGGCGAAGCCCTGCTGCGCCGCCTGCGGGGCATCGAACAGTCCGCTGCCCGGTGCCTTGTCGAAAGTGAAGGTATAACGCGCGGCCAGCTTCAGCGGCTGGCTGGCCTGTGCCGCCTCCCGCGCCGTCACGTTGAAATCCGCCTCAAGGGAAAAGGCATGGCGGCCCTGACGCCAGTTGAGGCTGCCGTTGACGCTGTTGGTGACGGTATCGGCCCCGGCAGTTTCGCGGATCTGCTTCGCGAACCGGTAGTTGCCGCGGGCTGTCAGACCGCCCCGCTCTACGCTCGCGCCCAGACCAAGGATCAGTTCGTCACCTTCGGCATTGCCACCGTTGGTGCGGCGCCACGAAACGCTGGGTGACAGGCTGCCCACCACGTCGCCGAATGCCAGGCTTCGATCCACACCGACGGTCGCGGTGCCGGAAAGGGTCGGCTCCGCATTCAGGGCGCGGGTCGCCTGCACCTGATAGCCGAGCCTGCCGAACAGGTCGTTCGGCAAGGGCGCGGACAGGTTGGCGGAGGCCGCATGTGTTGTTGTCTTCACCGTTCCGGCCTGGTTCTCCGTCCGTATGACCGACGCGTCGAAGGTCCCGTTCAGCACCGTGCCAAACCCCGGATCCAGCGGTCCGGCCAGGTTGATGCCGGAATTGAAGGTGTCCGTGTGGTTGGCGCGGCCGAAGCCGTCACGGTCCCACCGCGCCCGACCGCGCAAGGCCAGCCCGGTCCCGAAGCGCCAGCCGATGTTGCCCGACAGGCTGCGCCGCCCCGCGGAAACCGCGGCACCATTCGGGCGGTAGTCACTGTCGAACTGGTCGAACCGGATGCTGTAATCCAGCGGCATGGACTGGTCACGGCCCCGGACCTCCGTGAACAGGCCAGCGCCGGTATCGTCGAGCTGGTTGCCCGCAAGGTCGTCACCAAACAGGTAACCGACCTCTCCCTTCCACTCCAGCGACTGCCCCTGCAAGTCGAAGGCGCGGTCGGCGGCAATGCTGCCCACGGTCTGCACCCGTTCCACCGCGACATTGTTCGCCCCGGCCCCAAGTCGGTTGGTGACCAGATTGATCGCCAGGTTGCCGCCGCGTCCCTGGCTCATCAGCCAGGATGCGCCGACCGTCTGGTCATCGTCGAAATCCACCTGCCGGTAGGTCGCCTGATTGATGCCCCAGAAGCCGATGATCGAATGCTGCCAGCCGGGCAGGAATCCGATGCGGGGCTGAATCTCGACATGCAGCCCCTTCAGGCTGCGCTGGGAAGTGCGCGCAGTCGTCAGGGCAAAGATGTCACCGGCCTCCAGACGGAACGGCACGGCACCGTCGCCCTTCTCCCATTCCACCTTCGCACGCTCCGCCACGAAGCCGTCGAAGTTGCTGCGGAACGGGTTGTCCACCAGCACGCCAAAGAACTGTCCGCTGATTCGCTCGAACGGGGAGACCTGGCGCGACAGGTTCAGATCAGCCTCCGTGAAGCCGAACGCCGTGCGTTCGGCGAACGGGCTCTGGGCCGGATCCCCCGCGTCGGAGAACCCCTCCAGCGCCGCCGTCAGGCTGCCCCCGATCTGCCAGCTCCGCAGTATCTCCTGCGCCCCCGCTCCGCTGGGGAACAGGGCCTCGGGTACAGCGGCCAGCACCAGCCAGGCCCAATGTCGCCGCACCCTCACTCGACCAGCTCTTCGGTGATGCGAAGGAAGAACTCGTTCTGGCCGCGCAACTGTCGGAAGCCGCGCGCCGGGTCATTGAACTCGATCTGCGTATCGGCGGTCAGCGAGACAATGGAGGTGATTTCCGTTCGGCCGGTCGCTCCCTTGCCCTGGAACTGCTGCACGGTCTGGACACCGCGAATGCCCAATACCCTGATCTCGGCATCCTGCGGTACATCCTCGATCATGGAATCGAGCAGGCGCTGGCGATCCTGGAAATCCGGCGCGAGCACACTGTCAAGTTGCCCGTCCGCCCAGGCGGCCATCACATCCTCAGCCGCCGCCCTGGCAGCCTGGGCATCGATGACCTTTGGCGTCTCAACCGGCACGGTGCCTTCCGGCGTTGCTTCCGGTGTTGCAATGGCACGGAAGCCGCGAATGTCCTGCGCCGAAGCCGTCGCGGCCAACAGGCCACCAAGGATGATGAAGGGAATGAGTCTGAGCATCACTGCACCACCAGATTGACAACAGTCACCGAGAATTCGGTGAACCCGATGGGGGTCAGCGTGAAGGTGCCTTCCACGATCACGCCATTGTTTGCCTGCAGCACGATCCGAACCGTCTGGGCTGCCACCAGCGGGTTGATGCTGACCGCACCGCCAACCGGGTCAATGATCCTCCATACCGGAACTGTCGCGTCTGCGAAGACGAAGACGTTCTCGTCCCCCTGGACCGTCAGGTCCAGATCACCCGGGCTGTACTGGAAGATCAGGAATGCGCCATCGACGCTCTGACCGGCGAAGATCTGGCAGTCCAGCGTGACCGGATCGACCACCATGTTCACGAAGCGCAGGTCCGGCGGGGCGGTCGGCGAAAGCTGTCCCTGGATTGTCTGCCCAATGCAGGCGTCCAGTCCGGCACCATTGTTGTTGCCGCCAGCATCATTGTTCAGGTCATCGACCGCGACCTGCTGCACGATGCCGTTCACGGTCGCATTGTCGATGGGATCCTCGACGTTGAACGGATTGTTGCCGTTCTTCGGATCAATCCGGAACAGCTCCACCTTCCTGATCACGCGGCGCAGTTCGGTCTTGGTATTCGCATCCGGTGGCGGCACCACGTTCAGCTGGTTCAGGATATTCTGCACCTCATCACGGCTGAGGGTGTTGAACTGATCATCCGTTGGCAGGATCGGACTGTCGTTGCGGCTGTCGCCACTCAGGTCCGCCGCACTTGCAGCGCCATGACCCAGACCCAGCACCAGGCACAGGACGGCGGTCGCGAACAGGCAGGCAGTCGGATACCGGCACATCACTGCTTCCCCCCCGTGACGCGTACAAGTCTGACATCAAGCGTCGGGAACTGACCCAGGGTCGCCTCGTTCACATCCATCTGGACAGCGTTTGCGCAGGTGGCAAAGCCATCACCGATGGGCGTCAGACGGGTCGAACCAAAGTCGATCCGGCCGAAGCCGCCCTCCAGCGACCATTGGCAGGCAAGGTCGAACGGGGTCAGGCCGCTGATCCCGGCGATGCTGGCCGTGACCGGATGCGAGACACCCTGTCGATAGATCTCCGGCACCTCCAGGCTGACGCGCGGCGTGATTGCCCTGACCTGGGACTGGTTGATGCGTGCAACCTCCACGCCGTCGGCATCGACGATGGCCACGTGTCGGATGGCTGTCGTCGCCCCGAACTGCCTGCTGGCAATCCAGCCGTCACCATCCTTGTCGAAGGTCGCGTCGATGTCTCCGTCAGACGTTACGTAGCGCGCGGTGTAGCGGCCCATGTCCGCCTCCCCCTCCACCAGCAGCCGCCAGACAAAGCCATTGGCCCCGAGATTGTCGATCACCAGCAGGGCGTCGTTCAGCGTGAACACCGACACGCCCCCCTGCACCAGGGGTGTGCCGGGTATGGGTGAAAGGTTGCTGGAATCGGCAGCACTGCTGCGCAGGAACGGGCGCAGGGCAGCCGAACCCTGATCCTGCAGCACCCTCGGCCTGACGATTGCCGCGGATTGCCTGCCCTCCGCCATCAGCAGGCCACCGCCCTGAGACTGCTGGATACCGAAGGCCGTCGCAACCGCCGGGGCATAGGACCGGCTGCTGCCGTCCCTGAACCGGACATCGAGACGAATTTCGACCCCTGCCGAATCCTCGATGCGGAAAAGGTCATGGGGACCGCTGACAAACGCGCCGGAGACCCCATCACGCCGGCCAACCAGGTCAACACCAACCACCGGCGGCGGACGAAACAGTATGTTCTCCGTCGTCTCGAACAGGATATCGATACCGCGCCTGATCTCGACCTCCAGCGTGACATTGACGCCCTGCGTGCGAAGGATCTGATCCATCGGCGGCGCAATGACAGGAAGCGGCAGTTCTGTCCCACCTGCTGGCGCATCAAGCCTGCCGCCCGCATACTGGCGCTGTCCGACCAATGTGCGCCATTCGACCGTCAGCCCGGAACCGGCGGGCAAGGGCCCGTCAACCAGCAGTTCCGCGACCAGCGGTTCATCAGCGAATGGGCGACGGTCGGGCACGGAGACCCGGGCACGGTTCAACGTCAGCTCCAGCACATCCACCAGCGATCCGGCGGTCGAACCGGCCGGAGACACAGCGATCTCGGCTGTGCCCGCCTCGCCTGTCCCGCCGACGGTGACGGTGTCACCTGTACCTGACAGCGCAACCGGACCACGCCGCAGCGCCACCTCGACAGCGTTCCGCTGTCCGACCCGGGTGAAGATTTCCCGGTCGTTCCCGATCAGGTTGGCAATCAGCCCCAGCCGCAGGCTGTCACGCTGTGCTCCGGGACCCGTGATGAGGTGCCGCTGTTCGCGTTGCGCATTGGTGCCGAGCAGCACCGCTTTCAGCCCCAGGGCCTCGACAGTGTTCTTCGGGGATCCGGACGGATAGGCGATATTCAGATCGGCATCATCCCCCGACAGCACCTGCCGATCCCCACCATCGCATCGCACCGTCTCGAAGCGCGCGCCCTTGCCCGAGATGGTGGGCAGGGGGAACTCGCCAGCCTGACCGACCGTCAGGTGGTTGCGCTGCGCATCGAACGAGAAGGCGCCGGAGATCTTCAGGCCTCTTCCAAGCTGATCCGTGATGTCCACAGGGCGCCTGTCGGTCCGGACCGAGAAACGCTTTTTCTGGATGACCGTTTCACGGGCCCCGTTGCTGGTGGTGCGTGTGCGGGACAGGGAACATTCGCCGTCACGCACCCGGAAGGCGAAAGCCGTCACCTGCACCGGAATGCCGTGATGCATCTCCATGACCGTCGCGGTTTCCTGATCAACGGCGATCTGGCTGCGTGATCCGCCGCCATGTCCATAGATGACCCGGACGGAATTCACGTCGATGTGCTCATCAGCGCGCAGCACGTCCGACTTGCGCGGCGGGATGATGGCGGAGAGGTCGAGGATCGAGGGTTCCGGCAAGGCCAGCGGCTCAAGACCGCCCGCACCGATCTCGCAGACCGTGCCGGCAAGCCGTTCCGACAGACGTGACGTCTCCGCCTTGTATGACGCGACGTTGGTATCCACAAAGGCCTGCAACAGGTCGCGGATACGCAGTGGTTCCCCGTCCAGCTTTTCCTGGGCCCGGACTTCGACGGCGAACGCCGGCAGCAGGGCGGCGACGAGAAGGAGCGACTTCATGGCATTCAGCATCACTTGCCCTCCGGGAAGCCGTCAGTGGGGGCGTCATCGGCCACGCCGGATCGGATGACATCCCGGCTCGCCTGCTGCTCCAGTTCCGAACCGGCCCGGGTCAGGGCCAGACGCGCGCGCCGCTCCTCCTCGGTCTCGTCGATCAGTCCACTCAACAGGGTGTCGGGAATGTCCGGTGGCGGCAGCTTTTCGCCGGTACCCTTGCCCCCGCCCCTGCGTCCCTGTTGCCGGGAGCCGTTACCGGCACCCTCCCCGTCCTCCTCCGCGCTTTCCGAAAGCAGGACCGTGGAGCGGGCAGTTTGCTTCAGCGCCTCCACGCGGGCGGCGAGCTGCTGCGCTGTCTTGCCCTCATCCAGAATGATCCTCGAAGCGGCAATGATCGTCTCCGCCTCCCTGACTGCCGCGTCATCTGCGGTCCCCCGGACCTGGGCCCGCGATTCCTTCAGGATGCGGGCATTCTTCGCCTCGTCGAGCGCCCGCGCGGCCTCGTCAGCCTGCGTCTCGAAGAAGTTTCTCGGCTTGCCGTCCTGCAGCGGCCGGATACCGTCGAAAGTGGCCCCGGTCGTGCCAGCGGCACGGAAATTCGGCGTATCCAGCTTCTGGAACAGGGCGAACGGACTGATCGTATCCTTGAAATTCGTGATCTGCGCGGCGATGGGGCAGCAGGGCAGGACGCCATCGATGATGATGCTCTGGATCTTGCGGGCACCCTCGACCGTGCTGAGGTCGAATTTCTCACCGAACAGGTCCAGGACCTCCGCCGTACCCCCTTCCTCGATCAGGTCGGGATTGTTGCGCCGGTTCTGGATCACTTCATCCAGGTTGATGACCCCGTCGCGGTCAAAGGCATTTATGGTCAATCGCCCCGCATCGTCCAGTTCCAGCCCGACATTGGCCGGTTTGAAGTCGATCAGCACATGGCGGTTGTCCACGGCCTTGTTCGCCGCCTCGACAGCCGCCGCGAACTGCTCGTCGGTCAGTCGGCCATCCTTGTTCTTCTTGACCTGGACAGCGAGTTCCTTGCTGCTGTCGATGCGCTCGCTCTGCTTGATGGCCTGTCCGTTCTCGTCGAAGACCACCAGTACCGGATTGCCGTTCGCGTCTGGCACCGGGTCGCCGAAGGCATCCTTCAGCGGCACGTCCTTGGTGGTCCGGATGCCCAGTTCCTGCAGGCGGCGGCCCGCCTCGATATCGCGCAGGACGGCACCGTCGCCTTCAACCTTGAACTTCTGGACCACGACACCCGGATCGCTGCCGTCGAAGACATCCTTGATACCACCGGTCCCGAGCTTCTGGCCTACCGGCACGACAGCGCCGGATGGATCGGCAACAAACTCCTGCTGCTGGAAGTTCCGCTTCGAGACGGCCTGATTTCTTTGGCGTTCCAGCAGGTTGGCGATCGATTTGTCGATAACTTCCTGACCGATGTTCGCATCTTCTGCCTTCTGCAGCGCTGCATTGATGACTTCCCGTGTCGGTCCACCCTCCTGGCGCGCTGTCTGGCGCTGCTTCAGCTCCTGACGCAGGCTCTCGATCTCCGCCAGGACCTCCGGTGTCTGGCGCTGATTGCGCAGCCGCTCCACTTCGTCCAGCGCATCCGCGATCTTCAGGTTGGTCTGCACATCGCGAACCGTGTCGGTCAGCGCCCGTTTCAGTTTGGTGGTTACCCGCACCGCATTGACGACACTGCCCTTGGCCCCCAGCACGTTCAGCGCATCGAAGGCCCGTGACTCCAGGACCGCGGCGGCCTTCTCCCGTTCCTTTGCCAGTTGGATTGCGTCAGCGAAGACCTTCTCGCGCCGTTCGATCGCCCTGATGAATGCCTCGACCTGTTCGGGTGTGGCACCCGCGCCGGGCTCCTTCAGAGGATTGCCGAGATCATCGACCAGCCCTTCGGGCACATTGAACGATGCGCCAATGTCGGACAGAAAGGAGTTCCCGACAGTCACCGCGGCCCGGAACAGGTTGTTCTGCTTCGCACTGCGATTGGCCTCCTCCGTCTCCCGCTGGACCAGCAGGCCGTTGGGTGAGAGGACATCAAGCGCATCCCCCATCAGATTGGCCATCGATTTGGCGACACCCTCGACGGCCTCGAAACCGATCTGGCCGACGGTACTGAAAGTGGCGCTCAGAATGCCCTGGGACTTGTCGGTGAAATTCTCGACGAACGGACGATAGATCGCGTCGGCGGCACCGCTGACGATCTTCGTGCCGAGGTCGCCGAGGTATCCGGGAATGCGCAGGAAGTTGCCGACGGTCGCGTCCAGCAGCGCCGCATTGGCGAGTTGACGATTGGCCTCGTCCTGCACCGCCTTCGCTTCGCTGAAGTCACTGAAGATGCGCAAGCCGTCGCGCTTGAAGGCCAGTTCCTCCGGCAATTTCGCGGGGGGCGGCGGATCAGGCAGCAGCGCGAGAGCGGCCAAGACGACATTCAACGGCGCGACTTCGGGCTCCACACCCGGAATATTCGTGAATGCCACGCCCTGTGGTTCCTGGCCGATGTTCGGGAAACCAAGGCGTTCGGCAACCACGCCATTGACGACAGACTGGGCGCCATCCCCATCCCCGACAGCGGGGGCACCCAGACAATGTTCGAAGTCACGACTGTCGAACATGCGTCGCAGGTCGGCCTGCAACACGGCCTGTGCCCTGCTCAACCTGCTGATTTCCGCGCGACGTTCCTCCAGATCGGCATTGGCCTTCACGACCTGCTCGCGGGCGCGGGGGGCGTTGTCGCGGACAAAGTCCTCCATCGCCAGATAGTTCGCATCGTGGCGGGCGCGCAGGGCGTTGATCTTCGGAATCTCGCTCGGTTCGAAACTCATCGCCCGAACCGGAATGCCAAACATCGACGCCGACCTGGCGGTGCCCGCACGATTTGCCTTGACCAGATCGGCTGTTTCCTTGTCCAGCAACACCTTCGCTGCTGCAGCTTCCAGCGCAATTTCCTGATGCACCTTGGCGAGATCCTGCAGCGGGATCAGATCCTCGATGAAAATGCGCGAAAGGCGGCTCCTGCGGAACTGGCTCGCGGAGACCAGCGCCCTGGAGTATTGCTGCTTCGCCGCCAGAAGTGATTGCATCAGCTCGACGGCCGGGGCGCAGCTCTGCGCCACCCGCTCGCGACGTTCCCTGATCTCGGTCCGCAGGGCAGCCAGGTCACCGGTACAGACCTGCGCGTCATCCCGGGCCAGAGCCGGTTCCGGCATCGCCGCCATGCCGGAAAGGAGAAAGACCGCCAGCAGTACGACACAGGTTCCCGGCCAGACCGGCTTGCGCATCGCCCTCCGCAGCAGGGTGCCCATCAGCCTTCCCCTCCCGACACCTTGATCAACCGTTCAGCGGCTTCTTGGCGGAGGCGCAGGATCTCCTTCAGATCATCTTCCCTGTAGCACCCGCGCACGGCGATGGCGCGGCGTGCACCCGGTCCGGGTACACCGATGCGGAATGTATTGCCGTCAGGGCGACGCTGCGTCGGTGGAAAGACATTCCCGACCCCGCGCGACCCCAGTTCCAGTTCCGCCGCGGCCACGGCACGGATATCGCTTCCGCTGGCCAGGTTGGTCCGGCGGGGCAGAAGCAGCGCGGCACGGCCAAAGGCATCACGAATACGCGCGACCCGATGCCCGATCCATTCGACCTCTTCAGGACCTGTGCCGGGCACAAAGCCGGAAAGGGCCGCGTCGTAAAAACGAATGACATGTCTGCTGGCAACCGTCGGAAAATTCGAGCCATAGCAAAGCCGGTCAACCACGAAGACCGCGACCGGGTCATCTGCCACCAGTTCATGCTCGACCCGCGTTTCGTCAGGTCCGACTTCCACTGTCTCTGCCCGGGCAGTCGCACAGAACAGAAACAGGGCTGTCAGAAGAAAGGGAAGAACGGCATGAAGAAATCTTCGCATCACAGGGCACATCCGCAATTGGTTTGCAGACGACAGCCTATTTGCGTCTTTGGGAAGAACACACCTGTCCGATCGGACAGGTCAGGCAATCCGGCCATGTGACAGCCGTCGCAATTGCGCTCAGACCGATGCGTCAGCCTTCTCGGACGGGGCCGTGCGCGGGGCAAACTCGATATCAGCCTTGGCCAGCATCACGGTCAACGTCTCGAAACGGGAAACCTTCTCTTCCTTGCCAACGATGCCGGCAAAGAAGGATTCACGGAATTCCGGCTTCAGCAGCAATCGACGGATCAGTGTCCGTGCTTCATCTTCCGCCTTGCCGTGCGTGAAATAGCCTTCAAGCACCATCTTCAGCAGACCGATGCACTTGTCCGCGACGCTGTTGTTGCCAGAGAGCAGGCGCTTGAACAGGCTACGCTTCTGCACCATCCGGAAGCAGAGCTCGTCAAGCTTCTCGGCCAGCTGGCGCTTGTGCATCTCCTGCAGATCACTTTGCAGAACCCGCGCCTGGATTGCCGCAAGGCGCTTCATCTGCTCCGAGACCGGATGCGCCTCATCCGTAAGGAACAGTTCAGCCTGCGGCGACGTCAGTACGGGAATCAGGAACTCGGCGAGCTTGCGCTTGTTCGCGGCACCAAAGACACTCGGCTCCAGATCGATCAGCCGAATGGCCCGTTCATCGGCATCTTCAGCGCCGACCAGGTATTCCGCCACGGCTTCCGGATGCAGCCAGCGCGAGTTGCGATTGCTGATCGCTTCCATCATCCGGCTGTCGCCCAGCCAGTCCCCCTTCTCGTTCTTCAGGTCGTGAACCAGGGCTCTCGTTGCCTCCGCCTCGGCCCTCAGATTGCCATCCGCCAGCTTGCGGCTGCCCTTCAGTTCGTCGATCAGGTATTGCGCCAGCGCCTGACGGGTGTGCGGCATCTTCTGGGCGGCGATCAGACGGTTGACGGTATGTGCTTCCCGGCCTGCCGCGCTGTCATCGGCAGGCAGCCGACCCTGCGCCAGCATCGCCGTGGCAGACAGTTCCTGCTTCAGCGTATCGCGCTTGCCGATCAGATGCTGGGTCACATTGCCGATCAGCAGCAGCTCTCCGACGAAGGTATCGGCCACGTCATGCACCCAGTCGGGATGGTCGGCACGAATTGGCCCCAGAACCCTCTCCAGCTTCTCGCCGAAGCCCTGCGCGTCAGCCAGATGCTCAACCAGCGCGAGGTTGAGCAGATATCCGCGGCTCTCCCGCGGTCCCACTTCTGCGATCAGCGCATCGAGATCGCCGTCAATGATCCGCAGTTGCTGCGCCAGTTCACGGTCGCGGCGCAGGGCGACGATGCCCCGGTCGATGATGTCATAGATCTGCTTGATGCGTTCCTGCACGCCCTGGCCGGTTTCCCGGACCTGGGCAATGGAAGTCTGTTGCACGGCGCGCTGCATGGCGGTGCCGTCATCCTGCAGACGCTCCACATACTCCAGCGAATGGACCAGTTCGGTCGCTGTCACGCCCCAGCGAACAAGTTCGCTGCGCAGCAAGCGGTTGATCGATCGCCGCCCTTCGTAGGAGTACAGGTCCTCGACCTTCCAGCAGATGCCTGGAACCGGATCGGAATCATATTTGGACGGTCGTGGCTTGGCGCCGGAGAAGAATATCTGGCCGGACCGGAACGTGCCGGACTTTCCGTCGAAACGCTC
Organism: Minwuia sp.; assembly: GCA_029213165.1. Taxonomy (GTDB): domain Bacteria; phylum Pseudomonadota; class Alphaproteobacteria; order Minwuiales; family Minwuiaceae; genus Minwuia. Next base: position 5,502 of record JARGNO010000059.1, on the reverse strand, counting down.
CCGCATGACCTTGACTGCGCGATAGCTGGCGCGCGCCGCCTTGGCAGCTTCCAGCGCCTCTTCCTGATCATCGACGACGGCGATGCTCGTCCAGGACGTTCCGCGCTGGCCCAGCACCTCATAATGAATCTTGTTGCCGCTCACCCCGACACCCTTCCGTGTCCACACCCCCTGAAGGTTGCCATGGTACGGTTAACGTTCGGTTGACGGTTGTTCGCGGCGCGGGCGATCCGTCCTCAGGCGACGGCCGGCATGATCTGACTGAGCCTGCCGCCAATCCGGACCGGCTGGATCGAGGTGGCAAGGCCGCTGCGGTCATCGCTTTCGACAAGTACGCCACAGACCGTTGCCTCGCCCAGGGCCGGCTCGAAGCGGCTGCCCGGTGTCTTGTTGCGGAAGCGGCGGATGGGTTCTTCCTTGCCCATGCCGATGACCGAGTCATAGTCGCCGCACATGCCCACGTCGGACATGTAGGCCGTACCACCGGGCAGGATCTGGTGGTCGGCAGTCGGCACATGGGTATGGGTTCCGACCACCATGGTCGCGCGGCCATCCGCAAAGTGCCCCAGCGCTGCCTTCTCGCTGGTTGCCTCCGCATGCACGTCAACCAGCACGAACTGGACGGAACGTCCCAGCGTATGGGACTGCAAACCCTTCTCCCGCGCCTGAACCGGACAATCCATCGCATCCATGAACACCCGGCCCATCACCTGGATCACCGCCACCCGCTTGCCGCCCGGCGCGTCGAACACGGCGACACCCCGTCCAGGTGCGCCCGGCGGAAAGTTCGCAGGCCGGATCAGCCGCGGTTCCCGCTGGAAGTGGGGCATGATCTCCCGGTTGTCCCAGACATGGTTCCCGGTGACGATCACATCCGTTCCGGCGGCATAGAGCTCGTCACAGATCTTCGGCGTGATCCCGAAACCGCCAGCCGCGTTCTCGCCATTGATCACGACGAAATCGGTCTTCAGGCCCGCAATCAGGTCCGGCAGATGCTTCAGGACGCCATCGCGTCCACTGCGCCCCACAATGTCGCCCAGATAGAGCAGTCTCAACGGAACCTCCTGATCGCGGTCTCGGTCACCAGCATGTCCAGCACCTGATCATGCGATCCGGTCGGAACCATCGGTACGTACTGCGTCTCGTAGGCCATGCCAACCAGCAAGGGACGATGACCACGGTTGCGCCAGTCCCGGATGGTACGGTCGTAGAAGCCGCCGCCATAGCCAAGGCGCATTCCGCGGCGGTCGACCCCGACCAACGGCATCAGCACGATGTCCGGCCGCATTGTCGGCACGCGTGGCCCCGGTTCACGGATGCCAAAGCCCGAAATCGCGAAGCGGATACCGGGCTGAAAGCGCCGGAACACCAGCGGCATCCGCGGTGCCACCACCACCGGCAGGCCGACGATCGCGCCGCGGCGGGTCAGCGCGCGCATCAGCCAGTCCGGATCGACCTCAGTCCCGAAGCCCGCAAACAGCCCGACCCTGCACCCACGCCAGTCGGATCGCAGGCCCATGGCATTGCTCAGGACGCCGCGCGTGCGCCAGACCGCGTGCGCCTGGCGGCGTTGTTTCAGAATGCGGCGGCGAAGGCGCTTCTTGGCCCCGTCGAGCGCCCTGGCAGAGGTCACATCTGTCATGAACCGGCTTCAGTCCCTATATGTTGAAACATGATCAAATCTGTACGGTGTCCGCTGAATCAGGGGCGCAATTGTGGCGCGGGGGGATCGTGACATGAGCTATCTGATCCTTGCAGCATTTCTGCTTGCCGCCGCACTCATTGGCGGCAGGGCCTTGCTTGACGCCGACCCGCACAAGATCGCGCAAGGTCTTCGCATCGGCGGTGGGCTGGCGCTTGGCGTCGCTGGCCTGTTTCTCTCGATTCGCGGCATGTTCTTCGTCGGTGCGCCCGTCGCCCTTTTCGGTCTCGGCATGGTGGCACGGGGACTGGGATGGAACGGTCTGCCCGGCGGCTTCAGCCTGGGTGGAAAGCGGAAACCATCTTCAGGCGGTGCCTCCACAGTGCGCAGCGCCCATCTTGAAATGTCGCTCGACCACGACAGCGGTGCCATGGACGGACGCATCCTGAAGGGGGATCACGCCGGGCAGAGGCTTGCCGATCTGGACCTGCCAACGCTGACGGCACTCTTGCAGACCTGGCAACATGCTGATCCGGACGCCGCGCGACTGCTGGAAAGCTACCTCGACCGGATGCATGGCTCCGACTGGCAGGATGACGGAAGGGACCATCGACAGGACGACAATGCCGGGAGCCGCAAACCGTCACCCGGTAACGGCATGACCAGATCCGAAGCCCTCTCCATTCTGGAACTCCCGGCAGACGCCACCGATGAGGACGTGCGGCAGGCCCATCGGCGCCTGATGAAGAAGGCGCATCCGGATCAGGGTGGTGCCACCTGGTATGCTGCCAAGCTGAACCAGGCGAAGGACTATCTGCTCGGAACCTGACATGCATGCCGGAGCCTACCGGAACACCGGCCGTCGTGGTACCGGCACGGTGAAACGCGTGTCGGCGGTTTCGGCACCCCGAACCCCTTGCAGGAGGAAACGCAGATGTCTGGAGCACTTGAGGGACTGAAGGTTCTCGACCTCGCGACGATCGTTGCCGCGCCGCTGACGGCAACTCTGCTGGCTGACTACGGCGCGGAAGTCGTGAAGGTGGAGCTTCCCGGCGCCGGCGACGGATTGCGCGGCTTCCCTCCGTTCAAGGATGGCAAGGGGCTCTGGTGGAAGGTGGCGAACCGTGGAAAGCGCTTCATCACGCTTGACCTGCGGACGCCGGAAGGGCGCGACATGCTGCTCGGCATGCTGCCGGAGTTCGATGTGCTGATCGAGAACTTCCGCCCCGGCACCCTCGACCGCTGGGGGCTGGACCGGGAGACCCTGTGGGGTACCAACGCACGCCTGGTGATCCTGCGGACCACGGCTTTCGGGCAGGATGGCCCCTATTCCCACAAGCCGGGATTCGCGCGGATCTTCGAGGCAATGTCGGGTCTGACCTACATGACCGGTGACCCGGACCGGTCCCCGATGCACAACGGCTATCCCATCGGTGATGCCATCGGTGGCCTGTTCGGCGCGGTGTCGGTGCTGACTGCGCTGCTGGGCCGTTTGCGCAGTGGCGCGACAGAAGGGGAGGAGATCGACCTTTCCCTGACCGAGGCGACATACAGGCTGCTCGACAACCAGATCATCCAGTACGACCAGCTCGGCTCCTCGCCGGAGCGCACAGGCAATCGAAGCCACTATTCCGCACCGGCGAATGTCTATGCCACCAGCGACGGCCAGTATGTGAGCCTGTCGGGCAGTACCCAGGCCACCTTCAAGGGGAACGCACGGGCAATCGGCCGGGCGGACTTGCTGGAAGATGAGCGGTTCACGACAAATGCCGAGCGGTTCAAGCACCAGATCCTGCTGGACGAGATGTTCGCTGCCTGGTTCGCCGGCCATACGCTCGCGGAAGCACTCTCCGCCTTCGAGCGCGAGGGTGGCACACTCGCGCCGATCTACTCGGCCGAACAGATTGTCGGTGATCCCCAGTTCCAGGCGCGTGATGCGGTCATCTCGGTCGCCGACGAGGACTTTGGATCGGTACGCATGCAGGGCGTGGTGCCGAAATTCCGCAACAAGCCGGGCTCTGTCAGGCATCCGGGCCGAAAGGCGGGTACCGACAATGATACGGTCTACGGCGAGATGCTGGGGCTCGACGCCGAGGCACTGGCCGACCTGAAAGCGCGGAAGATCATCTGACCGGCACGAAGCGCGCCGGGGCCGCCAGCCTCAGTCCAGCAGGATCAGTGAGACTTCTGGCACCCAGACGACAATGGCCAGCACGCAGAGCATCAGGCCGATGAACGGCAGCACGGAGCGGCAGATCAGCAGGAAGTCTTCCTTGAAGGCCGTCATCGCGACGATCAGGTTGAGCCCGATGGGTGGTGTCAGGTAACCGATCTCCAGATTGACCACCATGATCACACCGAAATGGATCGGATGGATGCCATAGGCCTGCGCGATGGGCAGCAGGATCGGCGCCAGCATCAGGATCGCGGCCCCGATGTCGATCAGACAGCCGATAACCAGCAGGAAGACATTCAGCAGGATCAGGAATGTCAGCTTGTCATCCACGACGCCGGTCATCCAGCGGGCGAGGTCCTGAGGCACCTGCTCCGCGGTCAGCCAGAGATTGATCGAGAGCGCGACCGCGACGATGGGGAACAGGGTGCCAAGCAAACGCGCGGTATCGATGGCGATGGTGGCGAAGTCTGCAAGCTTCACTTCACGATGGATGAAGACCTCCACGAACAGCGCGTATCCAACCGCAACCGCCGCCGCTTCAGTGGCCGAGAAATAGCCCGAATAGATACCACCCAGCAGGATGATGGGGGTCATCATCGCAAAGATGCCGCGCTGCAGCGCCTGTATCAGTTGCGTCATGCTGAAGGGGATCGCCTGCATCTTCCGGTTCGACACCAGGGCATAGGTGCCGAGGACGGCAGTCAGCAGGATTCCCGGAATGATGCCTGCGATGAACAGGTCGCTGACGGACTTCTCGGTCACGATGGCATAGAGGATCATCGGGATCGACGGCGGAATGACGACGCCCAGCGTCCCGCCGGAAGCCAGCGCCCCCAGCGCAAACTTCTTCGGATAACCCTGTTCCAGCAGCGCGGGATAGAGGATGGAGCCCACGGCCAGCAGGGTCACCGGCGACGACCCGGAGAGGGCCGCGAAGACAGCGCAGGACAGGATCGTTGCCACTGCCAGACCACCGGGCAGCCATTGGGTGAGCGCCCGCATGATGTTGATCAGACGCTCCGCGATCGAGCCGCGGGTCATGATGTTGCCGGCCAGTACGAACATCGGTATGGCCAGCAGCACATCGCGGTTGATGGCGGTCCAGACGTCGTCGATCAGATAGGTGACATCGCCATCGCCGAAGAAGAAATGCATGTAGGCGGCGGCAACGAACAGGATCAGGATCACGCTCTGGCGCAGGGCCAGCAGCGCGATGACTATCGCGACAAGGATCAGCGCGCTCACGTCAGGCTTCCAACAATGAAGGTTTCGGCTTCAGGGCCGGTTGCAGGGCAAAGGCAAAGTGCCGGAGTCCCGATGAGAACAGCGCATAGGGAATGACGACCTGAATCCACCACAGCGGATTGTAAAGCACAGCCGCACGGTCGCCGTAGAGATAGCTGTCGCCAACATAACTGATCGCGGACAGCCCAAGGCCCCAGAAGATCAGGCAGGAAAGAACATCACCGAAGCGCTCGACCGCCCGGCGCAGATGAACCGGCCACCAGTTGTCGGCGAACTGGGGGCGCAGATGGCTGTTCGCCGCGGTGGCCAGTGTAAGGCCCATGAAGCCCGCATAGATGGCGGCAAAGACCGCCATCTTCTGCGAGCCCCAGATGGTTTCCGCGAAGATCTCCCGGGCCACGATCTCGCCGAGCAGCAGGATGGCCACCAATGCGTAGGC
>JARGNO010000003.1:117989-141569 GCA_029213165.1 Minwuia sp. | reverse complement strand
GCATCGAGGCGGAGATCGCCAACCGGCGTGGGATGCTCAGTCGCACCACCAGTCTGATCGCGGAGCAGGATGGCAATATCGCCAACATCAGCACCAGCCGCCGCACCGATGACTTCTTCCGCATGGTGATCGATATCGAAGTTCGCGATGTGCAGCATCTGACCGACATCATCAACGCGCTGGCCGGTGAGCCTGGCATGTCGCGGGTGGAGCGTGTCAGGGGGTAGACGGCAAATCGCCGTTCCCGGGTCGCTGCCGGGTTTCGTCGTTCAGCCACTTCGCGCGGACTGTGACATCCTGCGCCTCATATCCCAGCCTGTCGTAGAACCCCAAAGCTGCCGTATTGTCGGTGCGCACCATCAGTTCGACCTTGGGACAGCCCTGGTCGCGCAGGAAATCTTCCGCAACAGCGACCAGCGCCCGTGCGATGCCCTTGCCCCGCTGTGCGGGATCAGCGGCGAGATAATACATCCAGCCGCGATGACCGTCGTATCCGACCATCAGGGTGCCGGATAGCCGGTCGCCCTGCTGCCAGACGAAGATTTCCGAGGTCGGCGTTTCAACTGATCTCTGAATGTCTGCTGCCGGATCGTTCCAGGGACGGGTCAGGCCGCAGGCGTTCCACAGCGCGATGACCTGATCGCGGTCACCGCTCCGGTAGGCGCGAACGGTGCCGCCCGCCAGGTCAGTTGACATTGACAGCGGTGCCGAGCGTCGGCCCGATCTCTGCGTTCAGCACCAGATCGGCAAAGCGGTCGAGATCGGTCGGATCGCGGTTCAGGATGACAAGCCCGGCCCCGTTTTCCTTGGCCAGCAGCGGGAAACCGGCGGCCGGGTAGACCACCAGCGATGACCCGAGCACGATGCAGAGATCGGCGGCCAGTGCTTCACGTTCGGCCCGCTCCATTTCCGCAATCGGCATGCTCTGGCCGAAGGAGATCGTCGCGGTCTTCACGATGCCGCCGCAGTTCATGCAGTGGGGCAGGGTGCCATCGGCCTCGAAATGCTTGCGGATCAGGGCCAGTTCATGACGCAGCCCGCAATCCAGGCAAGTGGCGTATGTCGAATTGCCGTGCAACTCGATCACCTTCCCGTCCGGCACGCCGCTGGCCTGATGCAGGCCATCGACGTTCTGGGTGATGATGGAACTGGCCTTACCCTGGCGGATCAGCTTCTCCACGGCGCGATGGCCCCGGTTCGGTGTGGCACTGGCGAAGGTTTCCTCCATGGCGAACTTGCGTCGCCAGGATTCGCGGCGCATGTCCTCCCGCGCGATGAAGTCACCAAAGTCGATGGGCTGGTTCTTGGTCCAGAGGCCGCCTGGGCTGCGAAAATCGGGGATGCCGGATTCGGTCGAGATGCCCGCGCCGGTGAAGAACACGATCCGGCTGGCGTCATTGATCAGGGTCTGGAGCGCGGCTACATCGCCTTCACTGGCGAAACCTTCCATGACGCTGCCCTCCGCTTTCCGGAAGCTACTTGCTGTTCTGTGCGCGCAGACGGACCAGCAGTGCCTCCACATCGCCGCCATTCTGCGCAATCACCGACCCGAATTCGGAGCGCTGGCTGATGGCCATGCTGACACCCTCCACCAGCACATCGACGATCTTCAGTTCGCCACCGCGGTCGAGCACACGCCAGTCAACCTTCACCGGCTCGCCCTGGGGTTGCTCGATCACCGAACTCACCATGGTCTCGCTGTCGCTGATGGGGTTTGCGCCGGTGATGCGCAGGGTCTGTCCCGCATAGGAGTTCAGACGCGCGGCATAGGTCCTGATCACATAGTCCTCGAACAGGCGCACATATTCCGTCTGCTGTTCGGGGGTCGCGGTTCGCCAATAGCGTCCCAGCACGATCCGGGCGACCAGCGGCAGGTCGAAGCCCCTGGCGAACAGGTCCGCGAACTTCTGGGTCCGCTTCTCAGGATCCACGGCGGGATCTGCCAGGATCATGACAGCGGTCCCGCCCAGCCGTTCGACCATCTGCTTCGGCGTTTCAGCCGCCATGGTCGGCATCGTCGCCAGAAGGGCAAATGTCATGAGCAGCACTGCCAGCAGTCGAGAGTACGCAAATCGAGCCATGTTCCGATGATTCCCTGATCCGTTCAGGGGCGGATGAAACGTCGAACCGGCCTGTCAGGTCAAGGTCTGCGAGCCTCACAGGCGTACCTGCGATCACATGCGAAGGCGGTTGCGACCCTGCTGTCACGTCTGCGCCACAAGATTTCCCTTGTTGATATAAAGAAATGTGCATATCCTGATTTCATGGCTGATCACAAGCACATCAGGCTGGGCGTCGGAAGCGTCACGCCGTCATCTGGGCCACTGGCACCCCGGACGGGCGGCAGCATGCCCATGGCCGATCTGGTGCAGGCGCTGAAGGCGGCCAGCGACGAGACCCGGCTGAAGCTGCTGGCGCTTTGTCGCCGCTCCGAACTGACGGTGTCGGAACTGGTCTGGATCCTCGGTCAGAGCCAGCCTCGGGTTTCGCGGCATCTGCGGCTGCTCTGCGACGCTGGCCTGCTGGAACGTGCGCGGGAAGGGGCCTGGGTCTACTACCGGCTCTCCCTCGACGGGGCTCACGCCGTGCTGGCCAGCACGCTGGACGACCTGATCGAACAGGGTGACCAGGACCTCGCCACCGAACTGGTGCGGCTGGACAGCGTCCGGCAACAGCGCGCGGCCCGGGCCCAGGACTATTTCAGCGCCAATGCCGCGCGATGGGATGAACTGCGGAAACTGCATGTCAGCGAGCGGGAGGTGGAGACCGCCCTGCATGCCGTCCTCGGCACCGATGACATCGACGACATGCTGGACCTTGGCACCGGGACCGGTCGCCTGTTGTCGGTTCTTTCAGGTCGCGTGGAACGCGCCGTCGGGGTCGACCTGAATCCGGAGATGCTGTCCATCGCCAGGGCCGCACTGGACACACCGGAGCACCAGCACGTGCAGGTGCGACAGGGCGATATCCTGCGTCTGCCGTTTCCGCCGGGCAGCTTCGATCTGGTGACGGCACATCAGGTCCTGCATTTCATGGATGAACCACGCCAGTTGGTTGCTGTCGCCGCCGCGATGCTGCGGTCAGGTGGGCGGCTGGTCATTGTCGATTTTCTGCCCCATGCGCTGGAGGAATTGCGCAGCGAACACGCACACCGCCGCCTGGGATTTGGCGACGCGGAGATCAGGGCCTGGTTTGTCGAGGCCGGCCTGACACCCGAACACACCCTTCACCTGCCGGGCAGGACGCTGACGGTCGGACTCTGGTCCGCCACCCGCGCTGCCGGGGACCAAGAGGCATGAGCATGTTGATGAAGAATATCGCCAGCGGACCTGCGCTGGAAATCTCGCTGGAGTTCTTTCCGGCGAAGACCGATCAGGGCGCGGCGAAGCTGCCGCGCATCGCCCGGGAGCTTGCGACCACGGGTCCGGCCTTCTTCTCCGTCACCTATGGTGCCGGGGGAACGACCCAGACCGGCACGCTGGAAACCATCCGGACCATCAGTGGCGCCACCGGCTGGCAGGGGGCGGCGCATCTGACAGCCGTGGCCCAGTCAAAGGCAACGGTGGACGCGGTGGCGCGCGACTATCTGGCCGCCGGTGTCAGCCGCATCGTTGCCTTGCGCGGCGACCCGCAGAATGGTGACACGTCCTACCGCCCGCATCCGGAAGGCTACAGCAATGCCGCCGATCTGGTGGGGGGCCTGCGCCGTATCCACGACTTTGACATCTCGGTTGCGGCCTATCCGGAGGTGCATCCTGACTCCCGCGACAGTGCCGCTGATCTGGACAATCTGAAAGCCAAGTTCGATGCCGGTGCCAACCGTGCCATCACGCAGTTCTTCTTTGATGCGGATGCATTCCTGCGCTTTCGTGATGCGGCGGTTTCGCGTGGCATCTGGCAGCCGATCCTGCCCGGCATCCTGCCGATCCGGGATCTGGAGCAATTGCGGCGTTTCGCGGCCGGGTGCGGTGCAGCCATTCCGGATTTCGTCGTGCGCCGCATCGAGGCAGCGGGCGGGAACCGCAAGGATCGCCAGCGTGTGGCCGTCGACCTGTCGGCAGAGCTGTGTGAACGGCTGGTCCGCCACGGCGTGCCGGGTTTCCATTTCTATACCCTGAACCAGTCCGACATGGTGACGGCGGTCTGTCGCCGCATCGATGTGGCGCAGACCGGTGACCGGATCGCACTGTCCGGGACGGAGGCTTCGGCGCGGGCATGAGTGATCTGATCGAGGCTCTGAAGAGCGACGTCCTGCTTTGTGACGGCGCCATGGGCAGCCGTGTGCAGGCCATGGGACTGGACATCGAGGTTGACTACGGTGGACAGGAAAACTGTACCGAGATCCTGAACCGGACCCGGCCCGACATCGTGCGCGAGATTCATCGTGGCTATGTGGCGTCCGGCTCCGACATCATCCAGACCAATACCTTTGGTGCATCTCCCATCACGCTGGGGGAGTTCGACCTGACGGAGGAGGCGTTCGACCTGAACCAGCGCGCTGCCCGACTGGCGCGGGAGGTGGTGGACGAGGCGCGGGCGGCGGACGGTGTCCGGCGCTATGTGCTTGGTTCGATCGGTCCAGGTACCAAGCTGCCCAGTCTGGGCCATATCGCCTATGACGATCTGGAGGCCGCCTACCGCCTGCAGGCTGACGGTCTGATCGCAGGCGGTGTCGACGGTATCCTGATCGAGACCTGCCAGGACCCGCTGCAGATCAAGGCGGCAGTGAATGGGGCCAAGGACGCGCGCAAGGCTGCGGGCGTCGATGTGCCGGTGATTGTCCAGGTCACTGTGGAAACCACGGGGACGATGCTGGTCGGTGCCGATATCGCCGCCGCCGCGACCATCCTGAAGGCAATGAGCGTCGATGCCATCGGTCTGAACTGCGCCACCGGTCCGAAGGAGATGATGGAACACGTCCGTTTCCTGTCGGAAAGCGTGGATGTGCCGATCACGGTGCAGCCCAACGCCGGACTGCCGGAACTGATCGACGGGGAGACGGTTTATCCCCTGCGCCCGGACGAACTCGCCGAATGGCTGCGCCGCTTCGTCACCGAATACGGGATCAATCTGATCGGCGGCTGCTGTGGCACCACACCTGAGCATATCCAGGCGCTGGACCGGATGCTGGGCGATCTCGGTCGTAACCGCCGTCGCCCGGAACCGGCTCCACGTACCCCGGAATGGACGCCGTCCATCGCGTCCCTGTTCACCCAGACGCCGCTGCGGCAGGAGAACGCGGTGCTGGCCATCGGGGAACGCTGCAACGCCAACGGCTCGCGGAAGTTCCGGGAGTTGCAGGCGGCAGAGAACTATGACGCCTGCGTTGCCATGGGACGTGATCAGGAGGGCGAGGGAAGTCATGCCATCGACCTCTGTGCGGCTTACGTCGGGCGCGACGAGATCGCCGACATGACCGCCCTGCTGTCACGGATGCGGGGCAGCCTGACCGCGCCGCTGGTGATCGATTCCACCGAACTGCCGGTCCTGGAACATGCGCTGAAGCTCTATGGCGGCAAGGCGATCATCAATTCCTTCAACTTCGAGGATGGGGAGGAACCGGCGGATGCCCGGCTGACCCTCGCCCGTCGCTTCGGTGCCGCCATGATTGCCCTGACCATCGACGAGGATGGCATGGCCAAGCGGGCGGAGGACAAGCTGCGCGTGGCGAAACGCCTGCACGATGTCGCCGTCAACCGCCACGGTCTGCCCGCCAGTGACCTGATCATTGATCCGCTGACGTTCACCATCTGCACGGGTAACGAGGATGACCGGAAGCTGGGCCTGTGGACCCTGGACGCCATCGAGCAGATTTCGAAGGAACTGCCCGACTGCCAGATCCTGCTGGGTCTCTCCAACATCTCCTTCGGCCTGAATGCCGCAGCACGTCACGTCCTGAACTCGGTCTTTCTGGACCATGCCATGAAGCGCGGGCTGAATTCCGCGATCCTGCATGCATCGAAGATCGTGCCGTTGCACCAGATTCCGGAGGCCGAGGTGAAGGCGGCGGAAGACCTGATCTTCGACCGCCGGGCCGAAGGCCATGATCCGCTGGAAGCCTTCATGGAACTGTTCCAGGACCGCAAGGTCGCCAAGACCGTCAAGAAGCGGGCGGAGACGGTGGAGGAACAGCTCAAGGACCGGATCATCGACGGTGACGGGCAGGGGCTGACCGATGACCTCGATACCGCGATGAAGACCCACCCGCCGCTCAATATCATCAACAACATCCTGCTGGGCGGCATGAAGGTCGTGGGCGAACTGTTTGGTGCAGGCAAGATGCAATTGCCGTTCGTGCTGCGCTCCGCCGAGGTCATGAAGGCTGCGGTGGCGCATCTGGAACCGCACATGGAGAAGGTCGAGGGCCAGGAGAAGGGCACCATTGTCCTCGCCACCGTTAAGGGCGACGTGCATGACATCGGCAAGAACCTTGTCGACATCATCCTGACCAATAACGGCTATCGTGTCGTCAATCTCGGCATCAAGCAGCCGCTGACCAATATTGTCGAGGCGGCGAAGGCCGAGAAGGCGGATGCCATCGGCATGTCCGGCTTGCTGGTGAAATCCACCGTGATCATGCGCGAGAACCTGCAGCAGATGGCTGTGGATGGTCTGGATATTCCCGTGATCCTCGGCGGTGCGGCGCTGACCCGGAAGTATGTGGAACAGGACTGTCTGGAAGCCTATGGCGGGCGCCGCGTGGCCTATGCCCGTGATGCCTTTGACGGTCTGAAGATGATGGACCTGATCGGCACGAAGGCGTTCGATGATCATGTCGCCGAAGCATCGGAAACCCGCGCGGCGCGGCCCTCCTCCCGCAAGGCCGTCGGTCGCCCCTCCGAAGGGGTGACCCGTCCGGTGGATTTTGAGGAGATCAGCCTGCGCAGGGCGGAACTGCACCAGGATCACGTACCGCCGAAGCCACCGTTCTGGGGTGGGCGTCGCATTGATCACGTCGATCCCCGTGCGCTGCTACCCTATCTGAACGAGACCATGCTGTACCAGTTCCAGTGGGGATTCCGGAAAGCCGGGCGCGACCGGGAGGACTATCGCAGATGGGCGGAGCGTGAAGTCCGCCCGATCATGCATCAGATGTTGGCGCGCTGCCGGGAGGAGAAGATCCTGACGCCGAAGGCGGCCTACGGCTATTGGCCCGCCGCCAGTGAGCGTGACGATCTGCTGCTGTTCGATCCCGCATCGGAGAAGGAAGTCGCCCGCTTCTCCCTGCCCCGGCAGAACCGGGAAGGGGGACTGTGCATCGCCGACTTCTATCCGGAGGCGGAGACGGGACGGCGCGACGTGATCGGCCTGCAGCTTGTCACCATGGGCACCCGTGCTTCCGACGTGGCACGGGAATGGTTCGCGCAGGACAAGTACCAGGACTATCTCTACCTGCACGGCCTGTCGGTGGAGATGGCGGAGGCCATGGCGGAGATGGTTCACGCCCGCATCCGTTCCGAGCTCGGCTTCGGGTCGGAAGATGCCACCGACCCGCACGCGCTGCTGAAACAGGGCTATCGCGGCTCCCGCTATTCCTTCGGCTATCCCGCCTGCCCCAATCTGGAGGATCAGGCCGCGATACTGGACCTCGTCGGCGCCTCCGCCATTGGCGTGGAGATGGCCGAGGAAGGCCAGTTGCACCCGGAGCAGTCAACCTCCGCCATCGTGGTTCTGCACCCACAGGCGAAGTACTTCTCGGTCTGAGGATTTGTCCTCGCCATGGCCGGTCACGAAGCTGCCGGACCCGTCCGGATACACGTGAATGCCGCTCAAGCCCGAGAGCGTCGTGAGTTGAGGGAGTCGATCACAGATCACTTCCGCCACCGCCCCGCCACGCTTTACCCGGGCTTGACCCGGGTATCCAGGAGTGCCGCGCAGACGTGGGAGGCTGGGCTCTCGGGTCGGGCCCGAGAGCGCCGTGGAGAGGATGGATGTGTTGGATCTGACCCTTACCGGTCCAGCAGCAGTTCGGCGAAGGTCTCCAGATCGCCCTCCGCCTTGGGCCAGACCATCAGGCCGGTGACGGGGCTGTCATCCCAGGCAGCGAGTTGCTGGCGGATACGGTCCTTCGGCCCGACCAGTGCAACTTCGTCCACCAGTTCGTCGGGTACGGCGGCCACGGCCTCGCGCTTCTTGCCGTCGAGATACAGGTCCTGGATCTTGCGGGCCGCATCCGGATAGCCCATGCGGACAATGAGTTCGTTGTGGAAATTGCGGTCCTTCGCCCCCATGCCGCCGATGTAGAGAGCCAGGTTCTTCTTCACCTCCAGCCGTCCGGCTTCCAGATCGTCGGTGATATGCAGCTTCATCGGATAGAGGATTTCGAAGCCCTCCGGCCGATTGGCAATGTTCTCCGCATATACCTCCTGCCGCCAGGGCGAATAGTAGAGCGGATACCAGCCATCGCAGGTCTCGGCGGCCATGGTGACGTTCTTCGGCCCTTCGGCACCCAGGAAGATCGGCAGGTTGGCGCGCAGGGGATGGGTGATGGGTTTCAGCGGCTTGCCAAGCCCCCAACTGCCCGGTGCATCTTCGGGGTAGGGCAGGGTGTAATGCGGGCCGGGGCCGACCACCGGCTGCTGCCGTTCCAGCACCTGGCGGATGATGGAGATATACTCGCGGGTGCGGGACAACGGCTTGGCAAAGGGCTGGCCGTACCAGCCCTCCACGACCTGCGGACCGGATACGCCGAGGCCGAGGATCATCCTTCCCCCGCTCAGGTGATCCAGGGTCAGGGCATGCATCGCGGTGGCGGTGGGTGTGCGGGCGGAAATCTGCACGATTGCGGTGCCGAGCTTGATGGTGCTGGTGTGTGCGCCCACCCAGGCGAGGGGTGTCAGGGCATCCGAGCCATAGGCTTCTGCGGTGAAGAAGCCCCAGTATCCCAGCTTCTCCGCCTGCTGTGCGGTGCCGACGATATTCGCGGGCGGCTCCGCGCCCCAGTAGCCGACCATCAGTCCCAGTTTCAGTGACATGTGCCTGGCCCTCCCCGGCCATTTGCTGCTCCATCGCGCATCAGCGACAGATTTCATGCTGGCTGCACGCTTGAATGCTGCACTGCACAGGCGTACGGTCCCGCCGCGCGGTGACGCCGCGTCGTACCCTGCGCCACTGCGGCCCGGGTGCGGTCCACGGACCATGGAGCCAAGAACATGTCCATCCTCGCCTCTTCCCTCAGCCGCATCAAGCCATCGCCGACCATCGCGGTCACCGCCAAGGCCCGTGAGCTGAAAGCGGCGGGCAAGGACGTGATCGGGCTGGGCGCCGGGGAACCGGATTTCGACACGCCGGACAACATCAAGGAGGCGGCGATCGCCGCCATCCGCAATGGCGAGACCAAGTACACGGATGTCGACGGCACACCGGCGCTGAAGCAGGCCATTGTCGCCAAGTTCAAGCGGGAGAACGGGCTGGACTACGAGACCAGCCAGGTCACGGTCGGTACCGGCGGCAAGCAGATCCTCTACAACGCGCTGATGGCCACCATGAACGAAGGCGATGAGGTCCTGATTCCGGCGCCCTACTGGGTGTCCTATCCCGACATGGTGCTGCTGGCAGGCGGAACCCCGACCTTTGCCTCCGCCGGTGCCAACGAGGGCTTCAAGCTGCGGCCCGAGGTGCTGGAGGAGGCGATCACACCGAAGACCAAGTGGGTGATCATGAACAGCCCCTCCAACCCCTCCGGCGCGGGTTACACCCGTGATGAACTGGCGGCGCTGGGTGAAGTGCTGAAGCGGCATCCGCATGTCTGGGTGATGACAGACGACATGTACGAACACCTCGTCTATGACGACTTCGAGTTCACGACCATCGCCCAGGTGGTGCCGGAACTGAAGGATCGGACGCTGACGGTGAACGGTGTCTCCAAGGCCTATGCGATGACCGGCTGGCGTATCGGCTATGCCGCCGGACCGGTGGAACTGATCAAGGCGATGGGCAAGATCCAGTCGCAATCGACCTCCAACCCGTCATCGGTCAGCCAGGCCGCGGCGGTGGAGGCGCTGAACGGCCCGCAGGACTTCATCAGCGAACGCCGCAAGGTCTTCGAGCAGCGCCGCAACCTGGTCGTCGAGATGCTGAATGCGGCGGAGGGGCTGCATTGCCCGACGCCGGAGGGCGCGTTCTATGTCTATCCGTCCTGCGCCGGTTGCATCGGCAAGAAGACGCCGGACGGCAAGGTGATCGAAACCGATACGGACTTTGTCACCTACCTGCTGGAAAGCGTCGGTGTGGCCTGCGTGCAGGGTGAAGCCTTCGGCCTCGCCCCGCATTTCCGCATCTCCTACGCGACCTCGACGGAAGCCCTGACCGAAGCCTGCACCCGGATCCAGAAAGCCTGTGCCGCACTGGTCTGAGGCAGGGGTTTCCAGCGATACCTGCCACCCATGACGACGTTGCCGCCGGACCTGATCCGGCGGCCCGGGTGTGCCGCTCCGGCATTGGTAACTGGGCTCGCGGATCAGGTCCGCGAGCGGCGTCGAAGGTGGCGAGGGATGCTTGTTGCAACCCGCCACCAGCACCGACGTGTATCCTATCCCTTGCGGCGCTGGTTGAGGCCGATGTGGCGACCGGCCTCCGGCGGGGGTGTCAGCTTGCCGTGGCTTTCCGCGATCTCTGCCAGGCGCTGCTGGACCGCGTCCGCCATCGGCGCGGTGCGGCGGGTCGCGCGGCTGACATGCAGGGACATCAGTTCGTTGGTCGCGGCACGAAAGCCTTCCGTCCCGTGGATCATCTCGTGGATGTAGTGGATGCGCTTGGCGTCATGACCCAGCAGGGTGGTGCGGAAGGTCAGCGGATCACCTTCCCGCACTTCCTGCAGGTAATTGATGTGGGCTTCCAGTGAAAAGGTGCTGACCTGCTCCGCCTCCCGATGCGCGGCCGTCAGGCCGCAGGCATCCAGAAAGGCATCGGTCGCATAGTCGAACACGACCAGATAATAGCCCATGTTCATGTGGCCATTGTGGTCGATCCATTCCGGCCTGACGCGGTCGGTGTAGAGCGAGAATGGTGCGGTGATCGGGGTCATGCGCGGGACTCCTTGGTCTCGGTCAGGGCAATGCGGCGTGCCTCGGCAGTCTCCGTGATTTCCCAGCGGCGGTCGTCGTCGGCACGGGACCATTCGCCGATCTCGGCCCGGTTGCGGTAGCAGCCGATGCACATGTCCCGGCCGGGATCCAGAATGCAGACCGAGATGCAGGGGGAGGGGACGGACGGTCGTGCCATCAGGCCTTTCCCATCCCGGCCTTTGCCCGCAGACCGGAAATCGTGGCGGTTGGCGACAGAACGTCCGGGTCGATGCGGATCTCGATCAGGCTCGGCCCGCTGGCGGCCAGTCCCTTCTCCAGCGCGGGGAAGAAGTCTTCGGTCCGCTCCACCACCGTACCGTCCATGCCATAGGCATGGGCGATGGCGGCGAAGTTCGGGTTCTTCAGTTCCGTCGCGATTTCCCGCCCGGTGTAGTCGCGTTCCTGATGCATGCGGATGGTGCCGTACATGCCGTTGTTCACGACGATGAACACGATGGGCAGGTCATACTGGACGGCGGTAGCAAACTCCTGCCCGTTCATCATGAAGCAGCCGTCGCCGGAAAAACTGATGACATGCCGTTCGGGGTGAGTGAGCTTTGCCGCCACAGCAGACGGCACGCCATAGCCCATGGACCCGGAAGTCGGGGCCAGCTGTGTGCGCCAGCGCTTGTGGCGCATGAAACGATGTACCCAGGTGATGCAGTTCCCGCCGCCATTGGTGACGATCGTGTCGGGCGGCAGGTTTTCCGAGATGTGGTGAATGATCTCCGCCAGTTGCACGTCACCGCCCATCGGAATGGGCGTGGACCAGTCCAGGAACCGCTGATGTGCCTCTGCGATCACGCCCTTGTCGGGGCGTACGGCGATACCCTCCACGGCGCGGGCGAAGGCAGCAGGGGTGGCGACCATGCCCAGGTCGGCCTGATAGACCCTGCCGATCTCCTCCGGGTCCGGATAGACATGCACCAGCGTCTGCTTCGGGCGCGGGATGTCGAAGTGGCTGTAGCGACCGGTCGTCATTTCCCCCAGCCGTGCGCCAATGCAGATCACCAGGTCGGCGGTGGTGATGCGGCGCACCAGTTCCGGGTCCGGCCCGATGCCCGACACACCCATGTAGGCCGGAGCCCTATTGTCGATGAAGTCCTGACAGCGGAACGAGGTGCAGACGGGCATGTCGTTCGCCGCGCAGAAGGCGGCCAGCCGGTCAGCGGTATCCTGCGACCAGCGCGATCCACCAACGATCATCACCGGGCGTTCGGACCCGGCCAGCATCTCGGTGAACTGTGCCATGTCCTCCGGCGTGGGAGCGATCTCCGGGGTGCGCCAGGGCGTGCCGACAGTGGCTTCCACCGCGTCGCGCAGCATGTCCTCCGGCAGGGCAATGGCGACGGGGCCGGGGCGACCGGCGGTGGCATTGTGGAAGGCGCGGCTGACATACTCGGGCACCCGGGTCGCATCCTCGATCTGTCCGGTCCATTTGGTCAGCTGCTCGAACAGCCGGCGGTAGTCGATCTCCTGAAACGCTTCCCGGTCCTCCTGCTCCCGCGCTACCTGGCCGATGAACAGGATCATCGGCGACGAATCCTGAAACGCGATGTGCAGGCCGGGGGAGGCATTGGTGGCACCGGGGCCGCGGGTCACGAAACAGATGCCGGGCCGCCCGGTCAGCTTCGCATAGGCCTCCGCCATCATGGCCGCGCCACCTTCCTGGCGGCAGGTGATCAGCCGGATGGACGGCTGGTCATAGAGTGCGTCAAGCGCGGCGAGATAGCTTTCACCTGGCACACAGAAGGCCAGATCGGCACCGTGTCGTGCCAGACTGTCGACCAGCAACTGCCCGCCTGTCCTGTGATTTGTCGCCATGTGACATTCTCCCCCCGAAACTCTCGCCCGTCCCGGACAGGCCGACCTCCGGACGCTATGGTTTTCGGCCTGCGGGTGCAACATGCGACAGCGGCGGCATGTCATGCCTGTCATCCGCTGGTGGCAATTGACCGTAAGTCGGTGACTGGTAGGTTCAGCTCAGACAAAGGGGAGCGTGACGATGGGTTTCTTCAATTTCGAACCGGCCACCCTGCCGCCGGAGGCCGAGGCCTTGCGGCCGGAGGTGCGGGCCTTTCTGGCCGAGGCACTGAAGGACAAGCGCCCCGTGGACAGGGCCTGGAACTGGATGGGCCACGATCAGGACTTCAGCCGCAAGGTTGGCGCCCAGGGCTGGCTCGGCATGACCTGGCCGACCGAATATGGCGGCGGGGGCCGCACGTTCTTCGAACGCTACGTGGTGATGGAGGAGATGCTGGCAGCCGGGGCACCGGTGCAGGCCCATTGGGTCGCCGACCGTCAGAGCGGCCCGCTGCTGCTGCGGTTCGGCACCGAGGAACAGCGGGAATTCTTCCTGCCGCAGATCATCAGCGGCGAAGCCTGCTTCTGCATCGGCATGTCCGAACCGGACTCCGGCTCCGACCTTGCCGCGACCCGCACGAAGGCGGAGAAGGTCGATGGCGGCTGGAAGGTGAATGGTACCAAGGTCTGGACTTCGAACGCCCATGCCGCGCACTACATGATCGGCCTGTTTCGCACGAATTCCGAGGACAAGCACGGCGGTCTGAGCCAGTTCATCGTCGACATGAAGTCGTCGGGGCTGACGGTCAGCCCGATCATCAATCTGGCGGGCAACCATCACTTCAACCAATGCGTCTTCGAGGATGTCTTCGTGCCGGATGGGCGACTGGTCGGCTCGCCGGGCAGTGGCTGGAACCAGGTCATGGCGGAACTTTCGTTCGAGCGCAGCGGCCCGGAGCGCTATCTGAGCTGCATCCAGCTGATCCTGGAACTGCTGGGTGTCGCGGCGCAAAGCCGTGACCCGGCGATGGTGGAGGAGGTCGGGCGCCTCTCCGCCCATGCCCTGACCCTGCGGCGCATGTCGCTTTCGGTCGCGGGCAAGCTGCAGCGCGGTGAGAACCCGTCGCTGGAAGCCAGCGTGGTCAAGGATGTCGGCGGTGTGTTCGAACAGTCGATACCGGAAATCGCAGCGCGTCTGGTGGAGGAGGAACCGACCCTGATGGGCGGTGACGACTTCCAGCAGGTACTCGCCTTCCTGACGATGGAGGCACCATCCTTCAGCCTGCGCGGCGGTACCCGCGAAATCCTGCGCGGCATCATTGCACGGGGGCTTGGCCTCAGATGAGTGAACTTCGCAACATCCTGACCGACAGCGTCAATGGCCTGTTCGGTGACCGTGTCACGCGCGAATTGCTGACCCGTTTCGACGAGACCGGTGACGATGGTGGTATCTGGGCGGAGGTCGAGGCCCAGGGCCTGACCCGGCCGCTGGTGTCTGAAGAGAATGGCGGTGTCGGCGGCGAATGGCGCGATGCCCATGTGCTGCTCTCTGCCGGCGGGTTCCATTCCGCGCCGGTGCCGCTGGCCGAAACCATCCTGGCAAGCTGGCTGGCGGAGAAGGCCGGTCTGCCGGTGCCGGAGGGCATGGCGACCGTCATCGATGGCAGCGATGGCAGTCTCAAGGTCACGGGCGAGGGCAGTTCGGCGAAACTTTCCGGTGCGGTGGCGCGCGTACCCTGGGGATCGAAGGCCGAGACGGCTGTTGTCGTCGGGGTGCAGGATGGCGGCGTGGTTGTCGGGCAGGTCCGTCTGTCCGACGCCCGTGGGATCACCGCCAGCCAGAACATGGCGCGGGAGCCGCGTGACGACGTCAGCTTCGATGGTGCACCTGTACGGGTGGCGCATCTGCCCAACGACCTGCCGCAGGATGTTGTCCTGCAGTATGGCGCGATGGTCCGTGCGGCCCAGATTGCCGGTGCCATGGAGAAGGTGCTGAGCCAGACCGTGCAATACGCCAACGAGCGGACGCAGTTCGGCCGTCCCCTGGGCAAGTTCCAGGCGATCCAGCAGGAACTCTCCCGCATGGCCGGTGAGGCCGCGTCGTCCGGCGTGATCGCGGAGGCACCCTTTGCCGCACTGGACGCGGGCCAGAATCCTGAATGGCAGATCGCCGCCGCAAAGGCCCGGACCTCGGAAGCTGCCGGGGTCGGCGCAACGGTGGGCCATCAGACCCATGGGGCCATCGGCTTCACCTATGAGCACAGCCTGCATTTCGCGACCCGTCGGCTGTGGTCATGGCGTTCCGAGTTCGGCGGTGCCCGGTTCTGGGCACGTCGGCTGGGCAATCGCGCCGTGGATCGCGGCGTGGACAACTTCTGGGCGGATATCGTCTCGGGCTGAAGCAGCGGAACAGAAAGAACTTCAAACATGGATGGCTTCGATTTCATCACTGTCACCCGCGATGAACGGGAAGGGGGCGTGATCGCGACGATCACGCTCAACCGCCCGTCAAAGCTGAATGCGATGTCCACGGCCATGAATGGCGAGTTGCAGGCGGCAGCCTACGACCTGGCCCGTGATGACAGCCTGCGCGCGGTTGTGCTCACGGCTTCGGGCAAGGCCTTCGTCGGCGGTGCGGATATCCGGGAAATGGCGCAGCTCGACCGCCATACCGCGCGGACCTTCATCACCAACCTGCATCTGGCGATAGACGAGATCAGGCGTATCCCGGTGCCGGTGATCGGACGCATCAACGGTTTCTGCCTTGGTGCGGGTCTGGAGCTTGCTGCTGTCTGTGACTTTCGCGTGGCGACGGAAGGCGCGAAGTTCGGCATGCCAGAGGTCCGTGTCGGCATGCCCAGCGTGATCGAGGCGGTGTTGCTGCCGCGCCTGATGGGATGGGGCAAGGCCACCGAGATCCTGCTGACCGGGGACATGATCGACGCCACCGAGGCCATGGCCTGCGGCCTGGTGCAGAAGGTCACTGCGCCGGAGCACCTGGACACGCAGGTGGAGGCCTGGGTGCAGTCGATCCTGCAGTCTGCTCCGGACGCGGTGCGGATGCAGAAGCGGCTGATCCGCAGCTGGCAGGACATGCCCATCGACGCCGCCATCAATGCCGCCATCGATGCCTTCGAGGAAAGCCACGCCGGCAATGAACCCCGCACCTACTTGTCTCGGTTCCTCAGCGGCTGAGGCCGTTCTGCCGGTTCAGAAGGCCCGGGCCATTTACGGAACCTTCAGACCGTCTGGTCAGAATGGCGATCCGAACCCATTTGACAGTGAAGCCCTGCCCGCATGGCCTTTGACCGATCCCGACCCGTCCTCATCGTCGATGACTATCGCGATATCGTGCGGCTGATGACCAACCTGCTGCGGGAGCTCGGGTTCAGCGACATCGACGGCGAAGCCAATGGCGCGCGGGCGCTCCGCCGTCTGCGGTCCCGGGACTATGCGCTTGTCCTGTGTGACTGGAACATGACCCCGATGACCGGCCTGCAATTGCTGAAGGAAGTGCGTGCCGACGAACAGTTGCGCAAGCTGCCCTTCATCATGGTCACCGGTGTAAACGGTGCCGAACATGTTCAGGCAGCGCGGGAAGCGGGCGTCAGCAACTACATCGTCAAGCCGTTCAACGTCCAGGCAGTGCACGACCGGATCGAAGCCACCGTGGGTCGCTTCGCACCGATCACTGGAATTTCGTCCGCCGTCTGACCTGAGACACCGCCGTTCTCACATCCTTCCGGCGCACACGGGGCTGCCACCGAACGCCGCCAAAGTTTGCGCAACCCGGCTCTGCCCCTGCGGCAATCGGGCAGCTTCCCGGCCCACACCCACCGCACCCGGAAAAACCCCTTGTACAGGTCGCCACGCCCCGTCTATACCCGGCAGTGGAGAGGTGGCCGAGTGGCTTAAGGCGCTCCCCTGCTAAGGGAGTGGGGACTAATCCTCCCTCGTGGGTTCGAATCCCATCCTCTCCGCCACGACTTTCTGTCTCACGCTCAACGCACTGCGCGCGCCCGCTCTGGCGGGACGGCGAACGGTCGCCGGGTCGCGGTCGCGACCTGTTGGGGAGTTCGAACAGACTCTCCCTTTGTCAACCTTCCATTCATCGGCGCCGGCAGGCTGCCTGTGCTGGCGTGTCAGGGCAACCGCGACGGGTTTGTAGCCCGCCGAGATGGTTTCGAACCTGCCCTAGAAGACCGGAGCACTTTCGGCGACGTCCTTGTTCTGCATCATGGCGTCGTACCAGGCAGAGAGGCCGTCGCGGCCTTTGCGCCAGTTGTCATCGGCGCCGCGCCAGTTGGCGTATCCCAGCGCCGAGACGGCAGCGATGGTGGCCAGGTTGAAGGCGGCAGACTGTCCGGACAATCGCGCCTCCAGCGCGTCATGGCAGCGGTTGATGCGGTCGGTCTCGGTCTTGAGCACCGTGGGCGACGGCACCCCGTCCTCTGCCAGACGTTCCTTGCTGCGTTTGTAGATCGCGTCCATCAGCACAGAGGCGATGCCCTCGATCTCAAGCTGTTCCGGGGAATGGTCAGTCAGCTTGTTGGGCGCCAGCGCATCGATATGGCGGCCAATGATCAGCGTCTCGCAAAGGCAGGTGCCATCGTCCAGCAGCAGGCCGGGGATCTTGGCGCTGGGACCGGCGGCGACCAGGACACTGCGGGCCTCCGGGTCCTTGGAAACGTCCAGTTCCTGGATGTCCAGGCCGGAGAACCGTGCGGCAAGAAGGGCGCGCCGTCCGTAAGGCGAATTGTGGGCATGCAAGAGTTTCAAATCGGTCTCTCCCGAAAGCAAATGTCGTGGCGTCGTTGCGCGAACAGACGAACGTGCAGGAAGGCATTCCTGTAACGCAGGATAGATAGGGGCGCTTGCAACGCCAGCGGAAAGTGGTTGGCTCCGGTACCCCTGACCGGAGACCGCTCAGGTGAGATTCCATCATTCGATGGAACGACCTAGTCGAATGCGATTACCCAGCGGCCACGGCTGCCGCCGGCTTCCAGTGCCGCATGTGCCTTGCCGGCTTCCTCCGGCGAGACAGTGCCTGCAACGCGCAGGGTCAGCTTGCCCGCCTCAGCCAGCTGCCGCAGCTGGTCGAGTTTCTCGTATTCGCCATCATAGGTACGCACCCATGTCTGCGTGAACTTGATGCCCCGCACGGCATTCTTGGGGTGGAAACCGCGGATGGCAGTGAAGACTCCCCCGTCCCGGATCGCTGGGATGGCGGCAAGATTCAGCAATGCCCCATCGGCCAGCCCATCGACGCCATCGGGGAAATGCTTTCGCACCTGAGCGGGAAAATCGTCGCTGCGCGGGACAATGATGTCCACGCCCAGCGCTTGCAGCAATGCCTCGTCCCTTGGTGAAGCATCGGCGATGACGGTCAGTCCCTCAGTCTTCGCGAGCTGGATGAGATAGCCGCCATAGGCGCCCGGGCCGCCGGTCACGGCCAGCGTCTGGCCGGGCCTGAGGCCCATCAGATCAAGCGACAGGCGTGCGGTCAGCCCGTTCATCGGCAGGGTGCAGGCCTCGACGTGACTGGTTCCCCTTGGCGCGGCAACCACCGCCCGCTGGTCGAGCACGATCTGCTCCCTGTAGCCACCATGTGTTGCATCCGGCACCACCATTGCCATGACCCGGTCGCCGATCCGGACGCCCGTGGTGACGTTCTCGCCGACCTGATCGACGATCCCGGCAATATCCATTCCGGGCACATAGGGGGGCGGATCCTTCTTCTGCATCTCGGCCCGGCCGCCGTTGCGTCCCACCACATCGGTCGGGTTCACCGCCGCCGCATGAACACGTACCCGCACCTGTCCGGGGCCGGCATGGACCTCCGGCACATCGACCACCTGCAATACCTCCGGTCCGCCGTGAACCATCAATCCGACTGCGCGCATGTCCTGCCCCTGTGTGATGTCATCCTGTCCCGGGTCAGGAGAATAGGCATGTCGACAATGCTGCGCCAGCACCGCTCCGGGCATTCCTGCCGCGCATCAGACGCCGTGAACTCAAGAGGTTCGGCTGGCTTCGCGGATTGAACCGAAGTACCCTGTCTGACAATCACCGGCTGGGTATCGCAAGAAAAAGAAGTGGTGACATGCAAGCAGAACAGGAACGGGTTCCGGCATCGACGCCAATTCATCTGGAGGTTGCCGCCGCAACATTCGGCGATATCGGTGAGGCGCTGCGCGCCGGGCTCCGCGACTTCACGCAACGCCCCCTGCTCAGCCTCTTCTTCGGTCTTGTCTATGCCCTGTTCGGTGCGGCACTGATCGCGGGACTTGCGGTCTTCAACCAGATCTGGATTGTCATTGCTGCGGCGGTCGGTTTCCCGCTGGTTGCGCCATTCCTGGCTGCGGGGCTCTACGAGATGTCCCGTCAGCTGAAGCGCGATCAGCCGTTCACCGCCCGCGAGATCTTCGGGGCGATCTTCAACCAGCAGCGTCGCGAGTTCGGCTGGATGTCGTTTGTCGTGCTGTTCGTCTTCTGGATCTGGGCCTATCAGGTGCGGCTGGTACTTGCCCTCACAATGCCGAGCCAGGCGGTCCATTCCCTTGATCGCTTTCTGGATGCCCTGGTCACGACCAGCGAGGGGCTGACGTTCCTTGTGGTCGGTTCTCTGGTCGGTGCCGTGCTGGCGACCATCCTGTTCTCGATCACGGTGATCGCGATGCCGCTGCTGCTGGACAAGCGGGTTGATGTCGTCACCGCCATGATCAACAGCGTGAAAGCGGTGATGCAGAGTCCTGCGGTCATGCTCGGCTGGGGTGCCGCTGTGGGGGCGTTGACACTTCTGGCCATCGCACCGGCGTTCGTCGGTGTGATCTTCATCTTCCCCGTCCTCGGCCACGCGAGCTGGCATCTATACGAACGTCTGGTGTCGGAGACGTGAGCGTCGGGTTCCGGGAGTTGTCCTGTCTGCCACTTTCCGTTCTTGTTGTAGGGTTTCCTGACAGCACGGAGTGAAGACCGTTCCGATCCTCGGCGCCGATTTCAAGAAGTCTCTCACCATCCGCCACCTGCGGGTGATAGCGGCGCTGTCTGACCTGAAGATCGTCGGGCGGGTTGCCGAGGAACTCAATGTCACCCAGCCGGCAATTTCAAAACAGATCGGCGAACTGGAGCGGATCGTCGGAGCGCCCATCGTCACGCGGGAGCGCAATCGTCTGCACATGACGGCAATCGGTGAACGGCTGGCGGAACATGCCCGGCATGTTCTCAACCAACTCGACCGGGCGGCCTTCGACCTGGAGGCCATGGCCAGCGGCGTGACGGGCAGCGTGACGATCGGCGTCGTCAGTTCCGTCGCGCCGATCCTGCTTCCCGGTGCGCTGGCGCTGCTGAAGCGCAGCGCGCCGGAGACCTCTGTTTCCGTGATCGAAGGGCATTTCGTGCCGCTCTACCCCGAATTGGAGGCCGGGCAACTGGATGTGCTGGTCGCGCGTGTCTGGCAGCCGCAGGACCTGCCTGGGATTCAACAGCGCGTGTTGTTCAGCGAGCCGGTCGTCGTCGTGGCGGGACGTGAACACCCGCTTGCCCGGATGAGTGATCCGGCGTGGGAGGAAGTTGTCGCGTGGCCATGGATCCTGCCACAAGCCAATTCCGTTGCACGCCGCGCCGTGGATGCGCTGTTCTCCCAGAACGGCATTGTGGCGCCGAACAACACGATCGCCTCCCTTTCTCTGACGCTGAACCTCGAGATCATGCGGCAGATGCCGGCTCTCGGCCTGTTTCCCGAGAGTCTGGCCAAGGCCCAAGCTGCGCGCGGTGATCTCGTGATCCTGCCGCTCGATACCCAGGGATTCCTGTCGGAGGCACGCTGTTTTTGGCGCGATGACCAGGCGCTGTCCAACAGAACGCTTGACCTGTTCCTGAAATGCCTGGAGCAGACCGCTGTTGATTTATGACCATTCCATTTAGTTATGAAATCATAGGCAGAACTCATTTTTCTTGGCATCTGGAGGTGGATAACCTTTACCTGAGGCGTAAGTCAGGCCGCTGTTCTGACTGCGCCATTCACTGAATGGGGTGGAGGTCCGATGACAGCTGGCGACCCGACAGAGCTTTCGGCGACACAGATGTTATCCGGCTTTGCAGGGGGGAGCCTGACCCCGAGCAGTCTGCTGGAGGCGTGCCTGAAGCGGATCTCCGCAACCAATACCCGGATCAATGCGCTGACGGCATTCGATGCCGAGCGGGCCGTGACTGAGGCGGCGCGCTCAACCTTGCGCTGGCGCGCCGGAGCACCATGCGGCCGACTTGACGGACTGCCGATCGGGGTCAAGGACCTGCAGGATACGCAGGGCCTGCTGACGACCAGCGGTAGCAGGCGGCTTCGCAACCATGTTCCGCAGGCGGATATTCCGATGGTGGCGCGGTTGCGGGCGCAGGGCGCCATCGTCCTGGCCAAGACCAACGTCCCTGAGCTGGGGGCTGGCGGAAACACGCGCAATCCGGTATGGGGCGCGACCGGCAATCCGTTTGATCCGAACCTGATTGCCGGGGGCTCGTCTGGCGGTTCGGCTGCTGCTCTGGCTGCGGACATGGTGCCGCTCTGTACCGGGTCCGATACCGGCGGGTCGCTCCGTCTGCCCGCCTCACTCTGCGGGATCGTGGGGTATCGACCCTCTGTGGATGTGGGTGCTCACCCGACGCGTCCCCTTGGCTGGTCGGCGATTTCGGTTCTGGGCCCGATGGCGCGGAACCTGGAAGACCTGATCCTGATGCTCTCTGCCAGTCACGGGTTCGATGCTGGTGATCCCCTGTCGGCACCAGGTGATCCGGCGCGGTTTGACGGACTGGTGACCCGATCGCTTTCGCAATTGTGCCTCGGGGTCAGCGAGGACTTCGGCGGGGCGCCGGTTGATCCGGAAATCCGGGAAACCTTCCGCAAGCGTGTCCAGGCTGTTGCGCCACATGTCGCGGAATGCCGCGAGATAGACCTGAATCTCGGCGATATGGATCGGGTTTTCGATATCCTGCGGGCAGAGAGCTTCGTGGCAGCCTTCGGCAAGTCAGTGGATGAAGCGCCTGACGACTTCGGCGACCATATTCATGCCAATGTCCGTCTGGCCCGGGAATTCACGCTCGAGGACAGGGCATGGGCCCATGTCGAGCAAACCCGGATCCTGCGTGCCTTCAATTCCCGAATGGCCGGACTGGATGCAATCCTGCTGCCGACAGTGCCGGTAACGCCTTTCCCATGGACGCAGTCGCATGCCAGCGTCATCGACGGGCAGGACATGGACATCTATTACCGCTGGCTGGCATTGACCTATCGTGGTTCGCTGACTGGCGGCCCGGCCATCACCGTTCCGGCAGGGCGCGACCCGTACGGCATGCCTTTCGGACTGCAATTGCTGGGACCGGTGCGCGGCGATGAGGGGCTGCTGTCAGCAGCCCGCAGTATCGAGGCGCTGTTCGCTAGGTCCCCGGAAACGGCGCGCCCGCGCCCGGACCTGGACAATCTTTCAAGGCCGGAGCCGGGTCTCCGCTCCATCGTCACGCATCCCCCGGGTGGACAAGGCTGCGGACAGACCGCCGTGCTGACGGCCGTATAGGGGGCGCTGGTCGTGTGGTTCATACCCATAGTCTTTCTGGTTCTGCTGATCAGCGGCACCGCGTTTGCCTATCTCATGGGTGCGGTATCGGTCCTGTCCTTCATCGCGGTCGGCAAGGCACAGTTCCTGTCGATCCTGCCGCAGCGCATCTTCGCGCAGCTCGACGTCTTCGCCTTCATGGCTATGCCGCTCTTCATCCTGACGGCAGAGATAATGACGCGATCCGGCGTGACGCGCAGTCTGATAGACTTTTCAATGTCTGTCGTGGGCCGCTTCAAGGGCGGTCTGGGGCACGTGAACATTCTGACAAGCGTGTTCTTCGCCGGGATTTCTGGGTCTGCCATAGCCGACAGCGCGGCACTGTCGCGTACCTTTGTTCCGGAGATGGAGGCGCGCGGCTACAACCGTTACTACGCCGGGGCAATCACTGCCGCGTCATCGATGATCGGGCCGATCATCCCGCCTTCCATCATCATGATCATCTACGGCGGACTGACCGGGACCTCGGTTGCGGCACTCTTCGCCGCCGGCGTCCTGCCCGGTGTCCTTCTGGCCATCTCCCTGATGGTGCTGAACGGGATCATTGCCCGTGTCAGGAACCACCCCGGTGGCGCATCGCCCGACCTGCCGCGCTTCTGGTCAAGCTTTCTCAGTGCCGCTCCCGCACTGCTGTTGCCGGTCGTGATCCTGGGATCGCTGGTCTTCGGGCTGGCGACGCCCACGGAAGGATCGGCGATTGCGGTGCTGTTTGCCCTGATCGCAGGTCAGTTCTATCGCGGCACGAGCCGCAGTATGCTGTTCGAGGCTCTGGAATCCACGGCACGTCTGACCGGAACGATCTTCATCATTCTGGCTGCGATATCCGTTCTGGGCTTTCTTGCCGGACAGATGGGGTGGTCGCAGGCTCTCGCAGGCTGGGTGGAAAGCATCGGACTGACCGGCAATCGTTACCTGTTCTTCCTGATCGCGGTCTTCCTGGTTGCGGGCATGTTCATGGACACGCCCGTGGCGCTTACGCTGCTAATCCCGCTGTTCGCGCCGCAAGCGCTGGAGCAGGGCATCAACCCGATCCACCTTGGCATCGTGCTGTGCTTCAACCTCTGCGTCGGACTGATCACGCCGCCACTTGGCAAATGCCTGGTGGT
>JARGNO010000003.1:31306-117979 GCA_029213165.1 Minwuia sp. | reverse complement strand
CGAGCTGAACTACTGGCGGCTGGCCTATACGGCGCTGCCATTCGTTGCTGTCCAGATACTGCTGCTGCTGGCTCTGGCGCAATGGCCCGAGATCACTCTCGCCGTGCCGCGCATGGCGGGATTCTCAGTCGAATAATGTCCAAATGGGAGGAAAGAAAATGAAGCTCAAAGCACTTGCCATCGCACTCGCCGCCATGGTGGCCTCGGCGAGCACGGTCTCGGCGGAAGTCAAGATCGCGCTCGACGGCAAGCCGGACCTGAAGCTTTCAGGTTCGTACAACTGGTCCTACGCCTTTGCAGAGGTGTTGAAGGCAGGCGGCATGGAAGTGCGGGAAATGCCGCGCGGCTCAGTTGGCAACGAGACGGAGAAGTTCGACCAGGTATCGACCGGCCTTCTGGAGGTCTCGCTGTCCGATGTGCGCGCGGTGGCGCAGGTCGATCCGTTCATCTACGGCGTCCGCCTGCCGTACATCTTTGACGATGCCGCCCACATGGACCGGGCGCTGGAGGCTGGCAAGGTCTTCGAGCGGGTGAACAAGGCCATCGCCGGTCAGGACGTGATGCTGCTGGCGCTGGTGCCCATCGGTCCGTCCTCCGGCATCATCACCACCGATTCCGTCGTACGGAAACCTGCGGACATGGCGAGCCTTCGGATGCGAGCGCTGGATGACGCCCAGATCGCCATGTACCAGGCCTGGGGTTCCACGGGGACGATCGTACCGTGGGGCGAAGTACCCGCAGGACTGCAGACCGGCGTCATCGATGGGTATCTCAACTCGCCCTTCGTGCCGGTGATGTTCGGCCAGACCGACTTCGTCCGGAACTTCTCGGACGCCGGCGTGATCATCCCGATGCGCGCCGTGATTGCCTCGAAGCTGTGGTACGACGGGCTCTCGGACGCTGACCGTGCGACAGTGGAGAAGGCCATCGATACGGCAGATGCCGCCAACCGCGCCTGGCTTGCCGACGCATCGGTTTTGGCCCTGGCCCAGCTTGAAGCCAAGGGTGTCACTGTCCAGCGTCTGAGCATTGACGAGCGTGGCTTGTTCCGCGAACGCTCCAAGGCTGTCTACAATTCAGGTCTGATGCCGGAGGATTCGGTCCGGGCCTGGACCGAGATATCCAGCAGCACCCGCTGACCCGGAATACGCCGGGCCCGGCTGACACGCCGGACCCGGCGGCATTCGGACCTGAGAGGCACCGTCATGCGGAACTTCATTCTCGCTCTCAGCACAGGCCTGCACGAGGTCTCGCGCCGCGTTGCCGTCTTCGCGGTCTGTGGAATGTTCGTGACCGTGATGATCCAGGTGGTGGCGCGCTATGGCTTCTCCGCCCCGCCGATCTGGACCGAGGATGTGGCCCGCTACATGATGGTGTGGACCGGATTGCTGGGTGCAACGCTGTCCTTCAAGACCCGTTCGGACGCAGTGCTGATGCAGAGCGTCTTCCCGCCAGCGCCGAACGTGCTTGGTCTTCTCGCGACGGCCATTCAGAGCGCGGCGGTCATCGTCTTCATCCTGCCCGTCATCTACTTCTGTTTCATCGGCCTGCGCGGTGGATTCGCCAAGGGCTACCTTGCGCGGCAGTCTGGTCTGACTGCTGACACGCTGGGCATCTCCATGGTCTGGATCGCGGTGATCGTGCCGATTGCCATGATCATCATCCTGATCCACCTTGTCGCGCGTTGGCTCGCGGATCCCGACGAGGACGACCCTGAACATGCCGAGGCGACGCTCGACTGATCGCCTTCGCGCGCTCACAGTCGTGGTCGCGCTCGGCCATGTTTCATTCCTTTCCTGCAAACTCGATCGGCTTGGCCCATTGCACCAGCACGACGCAGCCATCCGTTGACCAGACATTGTGGCTGCTGCCCGCCGTGTTCACGATCAGGGTGCCGGTGGGGTAGTGGCCATTGTCGTCGGTCTGGCTGCCTTCCAGCACCAGCACGGTTTCCGGGGCCGGGTGGCGGTGGGCCGGGACGGTGGCGCCGGGCTGGTAGCGCAGCACGGCCAGCGCCGGTTCACCCTCCATGATCTTCGCGATCTCGATGCCTTCACGGAACGGGGCAAAGTCGAGGCTGTTCCAGCCACCGTTGATCAGGTCAGGGATATTGAATGGCGCGGTCATCGGAGGACCTCCCGGGTCAGGTCTTGTGTGCCAGGGCAGCGGCGATCAGGGCGGTTGGAGCCGTCCAGCCGACGATGGCCCCCTGCGCGCGGATCATGTCGAGGGTTGCGCGCCTGAACTCGGGAAAGTAGCTGGCCGTGGCATCTTCCGCCAGCAGGCATTCGTAGCCCCGGTCGTTGGCTTCACGCATCGTGGTCTGGACGCAGACCTCGGTCGTCACGCCCGCGAAGATCAGTTGCGTGATCCCGCGTTCGACCAGCATGTCGCCCAGGCTGGTGGCGTGGAAGGCACCCTTGCCTGGCTTGTCGATGACATGCTCGCCGGGCAGGGCGGCCAGTTCGGGTACGATTTCCGCCCCCGGCTCCCCCGCGATCAGGATGCGACCCATGGGTCCGGGATCGCCGATACGCAGTGACGGGTCACCCCGGTCACGCTTGGCAGGGGGGCAGTCGGAAAGGTCGGGGCGGTGGCATTCGCGGGTGTGGATGATCATCAGGCCGCGCGCGCGGGCCGCATCCAGCAAGGCGCGGACGGTCGGCACGATGGCCTGCACCAGCGTCACGTCATTGCCCAGTGCGGCACCGAAGCCCCCCGGCTCCAGGAAATCACGCTGCATGTCGATGATGATCAGTGCTGCGTGTGCGGGATCAAGCGGGAATTCGAACGGTTCTGCGGCAATCGGGATCATCAGGCGTGTCCTGCCATGTGCTGGCCGATGACGGCGATATCGGCCTCGGTCGCCGGGACCTCGTGAACGATGCTGCCCTCCGACATCACCAGCACCCGGTCGGAGAGTTCCAGGATCTCGTCCAGATCCTCGCTCAACAGCAGCACCGCTGCCCCCGCATTGCGGGCGGCGACGATGCGGGAGCGGATGGCGGCGACGGCGGAGAAGTCGAGACCGAAACAGGGATTGGAGACCAGCAACAGGTCCACATCACCGGTCAGTTCCCGGCCCAGTACGGCGCGTTGCACGTTGCCCCCTGAAAGGGTCTGGATCGGGCTGTCGAGCGAGGCTGTCTTGACCTGGAACCCCTCCACCAGCTCCGCCGCGCGCCGACGCATTCCCCGGCGGTCAAGCCAGAAGCGGCTGCCTTCGTCCGGTGCCGTGTCGAAGGTGCGGAAGGCCAGATTCTCCGCCACGCTCATGCGCGGGGCGCAGGCGTTCCGCAATGGTTCCTCCGGCAGGCAGCGCACCCTGTGGGCCTGGGCCTCCCCCCGTGTGGCGTGATACGGGGTGCCTGCGACCTCGATCCGGCCACCGGAAACAGGGCGTTGTCCTGTCAGTATCTCCATCAGTTCCATCTGGCCGTTGCCGGAAACACCGGCGATGCCGACGATTTCACCGCTGTGGACAGTCAGTTCGTCAATGCTGATCGGCAGCAGACCGGAGCGGTCGAGTGCCTGGATGCCTGACAGATGCAGCACAGGCGCGCCACGTTCCCCCGACCGGTCAACATCCCGCGCCGGAGGCTGACCGCCGACCATCATGGCGGCCATGTCGTCGTGGCTCAGGTCCGCGACCTTGCCGCCGCCCGCATACCGGCCCCGGCGCAGGACGCTGACATCGTCGGCGAAGGCGGTCACCTCACGGAACTTGTGGCTGATCATCAGCACGGTCAGCGCACCGGATTCGGTCAGTTGCCTGACATGCCCCAGAACTTCATCCGCCTCCGCCGGTGTCAGGACCGACGTCGGCTCGTCCAGGATCAGGAACCGTCGCCCGAGATAGAGCTGTTTCAGGATCTCGAGCTTCTGCTTCTCCCCTGCGGCCAGACGGCTGACGGGCTGGTCCAGCGGCACGGTGAAGGGCATGCGATCCATGAATTCCGACAAGGCCGCATGTTCCTTGCGCCAGTCGATGATGCCAGGGGTGTCGTCGCGGCTGATTACCAGGTTCTCCGCCGCTGTCAGGGCCGGGACCAGGGTGAAATGCTGGTAGACCATGCCCAGCCCCAGCGCATGTGCGGCCTTCGGATCAGGCACATCCACTTCCCTGTCGGCCACCATCATGGCTCCGGCGGTCGCGTGATAGAAACCCATCATGCATTTGACCAGCGTGGACTTGCCTGCGCCGTTCTCTCCCAGCAGGGCATGGAAGGAACCGGGGCGGACGCGGATCGACACGTCGTCCAGCGCCGTGAACGATCCGAACCGCATGGTCAGGCCGACGGTCTCCAGCCCCACTGCGGGGCTTCTGTCGGGTGGGCGCGTCACGGCAACTGGCTGATGAAGGTGGCGCTGTCGGAGACGGAGCCAAACACACCACCCTGCATCTTCACCATCTTGATGGCGGCGTCGTGATTGCCCTTGTCGGTCGCGCCGCAGCAATCTTCCAGCAGCAGGCACTCGAAGCCCCGGTCGTTGGCCTCCCGCATCGTGGTGTGGACGCAGACATCGGTGGTGATGCCGCTCAGCACGATGTTCTCGATCCCCTTGGTGCGCAGCATCAGTTCCAGGTCCGTGGCACAGAAACTGCCCTTGCCGGGCTTGTCGATGATGGCTTCGCCGGGGGCAGGGGCCAATTCGGCGATGATGTCCCAGCCCGGCTCCCCGCGCACCAGAATGCGGCCGCATGGACCGGGATCGCCGATGCCTGCCCCGATCTGCTGTGACCGCCAGCGCTTGTTGGGGGGCAGGTCCGACAGGTCCGGGCGATGCCCCTCCCGCGTGTGCATGATGTGGTAACCCTTCGCCCGCATCGCGGCCATGGTCGCCTTGATCGGTTCGATGGGCGCGCGGGTCAGCGACAGGTCATAGCCCATTTTGTCGACGTAACCGCCTTCACCGCAGAAGTCGGTCTGCATGTCGATGACGATCAGGACCGTGTTCTCCGGCCTCAGATCGCCGTTCCAGGGCCATGGATAGGGATCAGCCTTGATGGTGCTCATTCGGCAGCCTCCTGCTTGGGGACGTAGGTCCGGGTCGGCGCGTCAAAGCCGCAGCCTGTCCCGTCGGTGATTGCCACCTCATCCTCCCAGGGCAGGCGATAGCGCCCGGCGGCGAGATCGGTCATGTAGGTATAGGGACAGTCCTGCGCGCCGCCCCTGACCGCGACATAGCCGCGATGGCCGAACTGGTAGATGTTGTTCTCCACACCCCAGCCCGTGCGCGCTTCCCGCACCAGATCAGGGCGGACCTCCGCGGTGATGATCTCGTCGGCGCGGCCCGTGGTGCCATGCGCCAGAACCGTGCCGTCGAAGTTGACGATCATGCCTTCGCCCATGCTGTCGAAGGTGCCGTCGGAACCGCACATGCAGACATTGGCGGTCACCATCAGGTTGCAGAAGGCGTTGGACTGGTTGGTGAAGCGCCAGCTCTCGCGGATCGGCGCAGTGTAACCGGCCGTGCGGATCATGATCTCCGCCCCCTTGTAGGCGCATTCGCGCGCCATTTCCGGGAACATGCCGTCGTGGCAGATGATCAGGGCGATCCGCGAACCGTTCGGACCGTCGATGACCGGAATGCCGAGGTCGCCCGGCTCCCACGGCTCCACCGGCACCCATGGATGCAGCTTGCGGTAATAGAGCTGCATCTCGCCCCGCTCGTCGATGATGATCCCGACGTTGTAGGGCATGCCGCCGGGGTTCAGTTCCATGATGGAGAAGCAGCCCCAGATCCGGTTGTCGATGCAGGCCTGCCGGAAGGCCGCGACTTCCGGCCCGTCGATGTGGCACATGATTTCCGGGTTCGTGTCCATGCTGAGGCCGTGCAGCGCGTACTCGGGAAAGACCACCAGGTCCATGTTGGCGGAGTTGCGCCGCGCCTTGCCGACCATGGCGACGATCCGGGCTGTCTGCGCTGCCAGATCCTCTGGCGTTTCGACGACGGGCAGTTGCAACTGCACCATGCCGATGACGACACCGTTCGCCGACTTGTTCAGGCCACCAAGTCCGTTCATTGCGAGGCTCCTACTTCGTGATGCTCAGTTCACCCGGTGCGCTTTCCAGCGCCCGGTTGGGAGAGGATGTGGCAATCAGCAGACCGAGGGTCAGCACATAGGGCGCGGCATAGAACAGGTAGTAGCCGGAACTGATGCCGACGGACTGCAGCGCCGGACCCAGCGCGCCCGCACCGCCGAACAGCAGCGCCGCCCAGAAGCAGTTGACCGGAGACCAGCGCGCGAAGATGACCAGCGCCACCGCCATCAGGCCCTGACCGGACGACAGCCCCTCGTTCCAGCTACCGGGATAGTAGAGCGACAGATAGGCGCCGCCGACACCGGCCAGTGCACCGCCCGCACCCGTGGCCAGCAGACGCACGACATTGGGGTTCAGGCCCATCGACCGGGCCGCGTCGGTGCTGTCGCCCACCACGCGCACGATCAGTCCGATGCGGGTGGTGCGGAACATCCACCCCATGGCAATGGTCAGCACGATGCCGATCAGGAACAGCACGTTGACCTGCAGCGCCGCCTGCACCTGTGAGATATCCGACCACCAGCCGAAGGAGATGGCGGGCAGATCAGGTGCCTGCGGCTGCACGTAGGGCTTGCCGAAGAAGAAGGCGAGACCCATGCCCAGCAACATCAGGGCGATGCCGATGGCGATGTCATTGACCTTCGGCAGCTTGCAGATCCAGCCATGGAAGAAACCGAACAGCATCCCTGCCAGCGCGGCGGCCAGGACGCCGACCCAGGCCGAACCGCTTTCATAGGCGACGGCGTAGCCGGACATGGCGCCAAAGACCAGCGTTCCCTCCAGTCCCAGGTTGATACGGCCAGACCGCTCCGTCAGGCATTCGCCGAGCGACACGAAGAGGAACGGTGTCGAGACACGGATCGCGCCCCCGATCATGGCCAGCGGAACGGCCCAGAGGCCCAGGTCTGTCTCGTTCATGGCTGTACCTCCGTCCTGGGCGCGAAGAACCGGAAGCGGCCATAGAGTGTCTCGGAGACAAGGATGGCGACGAAGACGATCCCCTCCAGCACCAGGATGGTCGCGTCAGGCAGGTCCATGCGACGCTGGATCAGACCGGAAGATGCCTCGAAACCACTGAGCAGGATGGCCACCGGAATGATGGCCAGTGGATTGTGCCGCGCCAGGAAGGCGATGAGGATGCCGGTATAGCCGTAGCCGCTGACCAGCGAGCCATTTGCGGAACCATGGATGGCGGCGACCTCGAAGAATCCCGCAAGCCCGGCGCAGGCCCCGCCCGCCGCCGTGAAGCAGATGATCAGTCGTCCCACCGGCAATCCCTGAACCTGTGCCGCGCGAATGTTGCCGCCAGCGATGCGGGCGGCAAAGCCCCAGGTCGTCCGTTCGATCAGGACCCAGGCGATGATGCAGGCAATGATCCCTGCGGCGAAGCCCCAGTGCACATCCATGCCGGGCAATTCACCGACACGCAGCGCGGGGTCGAGCGGCGCTGTCGAGGGCTTGTTGAGGCTGGCCGGGTCGCGGAACGGACCCTCCACCAGATGATTGAGCAATGCGATGGCGATATAGGCCATCAGCAGGGACGAGATCGTCTCGTTGACGCCGCGTCTGATCCGCAGGGCACCGACAGCCCCGATCCACAGCCCGCCGATCAGCATCGCGGCGAGCATCATGAGCGGGATGCCGATGGCGGTCGGGGCGCCCAGAAGCGCAGTCCCGACCACGGCAGCCGCAAGGCCACCGAGAACGACGGCCCCCTCGCCGCCGATCACCACCAGTCCCAGCCTTGCGGGCAGCGCCACGCACAAGGCTGTAAGCAGCAATGGCGCAACGCGTGACAGGGTATTCTGCCACGAGAACGCTGTGCCGAACCCGGCCTTGTAGACCAGGCCAAAGAAGTCCACCGGCGACTTGCCCAGCAGCACCAGAAACACCGAGAAGGCGAACAACCCCCCCAGCAGGGCCCCGATCGGGATGATCAGGGGCTCCAGCCTCGGGGCGAGATCCGCGACCCCGCGCCGCTCAGGTGCATGAAGCTCTGTCGTGGTGTCGGTGGACATTGGTTCAGGAGGTCGAGCCGATCACGCCCTCGACAAGATAGTTCATGCTTTCGAGCGCGATGTCATCCTCGGCAAAGGCCTTGCCAGCAGGGGCAATGATGTTGCCCTTGTTGTCGTTGATCGGTCCCTTGATGATCAGGAAGCCGCCTTTCATGATTTCCGCCTTTGCCGCTTCGAACTGGTTGCGGGCTGTATCGGACACGGCGGGACCCAGCGGGCTCAACTTGACGAAGCCGTCCGACAGTCCTCCCCGCACGAAATTGTCGATGGTGCCGCCGTCCATCATGGTCTTCACCATGCCGGTATAGACGTTCGCCCAGTTCCATTCCGCGCCGGTCAGATACTTCGCGGGTGCCAGCGGGCTCTGGTCGGCATGATAGCCACAGACGAAGGCACCGCGACCTGCGGCGGTCTCCACCACCACCTTCGGCCCATCAACATGGCAGGTGATGACATCACAGCCCTGGTCGGCGAGGGCATTGGTAGCCTCCGCTTCCTTCACCGCCAGCGACCATTCGCCGGTGAAGATCACCTGGCAGGTGATGGTCGGATCGACAGCGCGCGCGCCCAGCAGGAAGGAATTGATGTTCATCAGGACCTGCGGAATTGGCTTGGCCGCGACAAAGCCGATCTTCTTGGACTTGCTGGCATGACCGGCAGTGATGCCGTTCAGGTACTGGCCGAGGCCGATATAGCCAAAGTAGGAACCGGCGTTCTTCGGATGCTTGTCGGCGGACCAGAGGCCGCCCGCGTGCTGGAACCGCACATCCGGGTGCTTCGGCGCGACGGCCAGGATGTGGGGATCGAAATAGCCGAAGGATGTGGGGAACATCAGCGATGCGCCATCGAAGTTGATCATGGATTCCATGGACTTCTGCACGGCGACGGTCTCAGGAACGTTCTCTTCCTCGACCACGGTCACGCCCGGCATCTTCTTGACGGCGGCGGCCCCTTCCGCGTGGGCCTGATTGTAGCCGAAGTCGTCCTTCGGCCCGACATAGATGAAGCCGACCGTCAGATCGGCGGCATGGGCCGCGCCAAAGGGAAATGCGCCCGCTGCGGCAAGTGCGCCTGTTGCGGCACCGGCCTTCAGAAGGCTGCGACGTGAGATGGTTCTGCGGTTCATGATCGTCTCCTGGCCTTGGGTTCGGAATGTGGCTCGTGCCCCGGGACACCCGGTTCGGGGCTGACTGCATTGCTGATTGCGGAGAATAGGTGAGGCTTCAGGTGTCGTCTTTTGCTATTAATTCCCCGGATGTGTTCATTTTTTGCACCGGTTTATGATCGGCTGCCGGCGGCGAGGTGGCCGCGCCATCCGGCCGCCGCCTCAAGCTCTGTCGCACCCTCCAGCCCATGGGATTCGCAGAGAAATCCGGTAACCGTCTCGCCGCCTGACAGCGTCAGCGTGCCAAGGCCGAGCGGGGAGGGAATGCCGGCGAGGAAGCTGCCCACCTGCGCCATCGGCAGCGCCCATACCTCGACGGGAACGGAACCACCGCCTGCCGGGTCCCGGACCAGACCGGGGCGTTCGGGTGGTCCGCCATTCAGGGCAAACAGGCGATAGTCTTCCGCAGTCCTGGCGGTGCGCAGGAACCGCCCGCCCCGCGACGTGAGCTGGCTGTTCAGGGGCAGGCCGGACATGTGGGCGCCACAGACCGCAATGGCCATTTCCTCCGGTCCGGGCCGGGGGGCTCCGATGACGGGCTGCGGGCGGGCATGGCGTGTTGCGCCGACATTCCCCGCCCTTTCCAGAAGCACGGCCACGGAAGCCAGCCAGCCATCCCGACCGGCCCCGGCAAGCAGGGTGACGCTGCCCGGACGACCGTCAGTCCGTTGCGCTGTCGGCACTGCGATGCCGCAGAGGTCCATCAGGTTGACGAAGTTGGTGTAGGTCCCGAGACGGGCGTTCGGACCAATGGGGTCTTTCGCCAGATCATCGACGGAATAGAATGTCGGGATGGTGGGAACACAGAGCAGATCGACGCCCTTGACCAGTTGATCGGCAACCGCCCGCAATTCCTTCAGGCGATACATGCCCCGGAACGCATCTGTCGCTGTCAGGGTCTCGGCCACGCGGATGATCTGGCCGGTCACGGGATGCACGGCATCGGGGTTGTCGGTCAGAAGTCCCTCGATCACCGCATGGCGTTCCGCGACCCATGCCCCGTCATAGAGCAGCCGGGCGATGTCATGGAATGGCGTGAAATCAAGCGCGACCAGTTCCGCGCCGGCTTCCTCCAGCCGATGCAGGTCCGAGGTATAGGAGGCCTGCTGCAACGCATCCCCGAAGAACTCGATGGTGGCTGCATCCGGCACCCCGACACGAAAGGTTTCCGGCAGGGGCGTCAGGGGTGCGATGCCCACGGCGCGGGAATAGGCGTCGTGTGGATCATGGGCGGCGACCGCTTCCAGGACGGTATGCGCATCCTGGACCGTCAGGGCGAAGATCGAGATCGTGTCGAGGGTCCGGCAGGCCGGCACCAACCCGCTGGCGGAGATCGCGCCGAGGGTCGGTTTCAGCCCTGCGATATTGTTCAGTGCCGCAGGCACCCGTCCTGATCCTGCCGTGTCGGTACCGAGGGAAAAGCTGACCAGCCCGTGCGCCACCGCGACTGCGGAACCGCTGGAGGAACCGCCGGGCACGATGTCGGGATCAATGGCGTTCCGGGGCACGGGATAGGGCGTGCGGACACCCACCAGTCCCGTTGCGAACTGGTCCAGATTGGTCTTGCCGATGGCCAGCGCTCCTGCGGCCTTCAGCCGGGCAACTGCGAAGGCATCCTCGTCTGCCACATAGGCGAATGCCGGGCAGGCGGCGGTAGTCGGATGACCGGCGACGTCGATATTGTCCTTGATGGCGAAGGGGATGCCCCAGAGCGGCAACGACCTGTCCATGCCATCCAGAGCGTGTGCCGCGGCAAGCACTTCTTCCATGTCGAACAGGTCGATGAAGATGCCGGGGTCAGCCACTTCCCTGATACGGCGATAGACTTCCGCGACAACCTCCGCCGGACTGGTGCCATCGGCGTAGGCCGATCTGAGCGAAGGCAGGGTGAAGGACAGATTGTCGAGCATGGGTGTCTCCAGACAGGCCGCTTCGGCCCCTATTGCGCCGCGTCGCCGAGTGCCGGGGGTTGCGGTGCCGCGGCCACGAGTGAGCGGGTGTATGCGGTGGCCGGATTGCGCATGACCTGCTCCGCCGGGCCCTGCTCGACAATGGCGCCGCCCTGCATCACGATCACCTGATCGCACAGCAGACGGACCACGTTCAGGTCATGGGTGACGAACAGGTAGCTGATGCCAAGCCGCGCCTGCAGGTCGATCAGCAGGTTGAGCACGATGGCCTGGATCGACACATCCAGTGCTGCGGTGGGTTCATCGAGGATCAGCAGGTCCGGGTCCAGCGCGATGGCCCGTGCGATGCCGACCCGCGCCTTCTGGCCACCGGAAAGCTGGTGCGGAAAGCGGTCCAGCAGGGGCAGTGGCAGGCCAACCAGGTCGGCGAGTTCCGCGATCCTGTCATTGCTTGCTCCGGTCCCCAGTCTGCGAAGCGGTTCCGCGATGGTCTGGCGGGAGGTATGGCGGGGATTGAGGCTGTCGGTGGCATCCTGAAACACCATCTGGATGCGGGCACGGCGCGGATCGCGGGCAAAGCGGCTGGCCGGCGTCGCGGCAAGGTCTTCGCCACGGAAAATGATCTGGCCGCTGGTCGGATCCAGCAGCCGCACGACCATGGAAGACGTGGTGGACTTGCCGCAGCCGGATTCGCCGACCAGCCCCAGGGTCTGGCCCTTCCTGATGGTGAAGGAGACATCGCGGACGGCATGGACAGGGCCGGAGCGTGACGGGAACGTCTTGACGAGGTTCCGCACCTCCAGCAGCGGCTCGTTCTCAACCCGTCGCTCCGGCATCGGTGTTCGCGCCTCCACCGGCAGCAGTTCCCGGATCCGCGCGCCCAGCCGGGGCGTGGCGTCGATCAGTCGGCGGGTGTAGGGATGGTCGGGGGCGGTGAACAGGCTGAGCGGCGTGCCGCGTTCCACCACTTCGCCGTCACGCATCACCATGATCCGGTCGCAGTAACCCGATGCGAGGCCC
Organism: Minwuia sp.; assembly: GCA_029213165.1. Classification (GTDB taxonomy): domain Bacteria; phylum Pseudomonadota; class Alphaproteobacteria; order Minwuiales; family Minwuiaceae; genus Minwuia. Next base: position 105,819 of record JARGNO010000003.1, on the reverse strand, counting down.
AGGTCGTGGGTGATCAGGATGGCGCTCATCCCCCGGTCGCGGATCAGGTCGGCCACCAGATCCATCACTGCCTTCTGGGTGGTGATGTCCAGCCCCGTCGTCGGCTCGTCCATGATCAGCAGCTTCGGGTCGCAGGCCAGCGCCAGGGCGATGACGACGCGCTGGCACATGCCGCCGGACAGTTCGAACGGATAAGCATCGACCCGCGCGGCGGCATCGCGGATACGCACGGCCTCCAGCGCCTTGATCGCCTCCGCCTTAGCGGTCGTCCGGGTGGCGCGGGCATGGCGGCGCAACACGTCTCCGATCTGGTCACCGACACGACGGATCGGGTTCAGGGCGGCACGCGGGTTCTGGAAAATCATGGAAATCTCCCGCCCCCGGATATTGCCCATCTGGTTCTCGCTCGGGTCGCTAAGGTCGACACCGCCATAGCGCACCGTCCCGTCGACGACCTTTCCGCCAGCCTCCAGCAGACGCATGATCGAATAGGCGGTTACGGACTTGCCGGAGCCGGATTCACCGACAACGCCCAGGATCTCGCCGCTTGCCACTTCCAGATTGACACCTTTCAGGGCATCGACCGGGCCGCGACGGGTCTGGAAGCGGACTGCGAGATTTGTGACGGACAGCATGGCTCAGGTCCGCTGCCGGGGATCGACGATGTCACGCAGACCATCGCCCATCAGGTTGAAGGTGAAGACAGCGAACATCAGGGCCAGGCCGGGGAAGACAGCCAGCCACCATTCGCCGGAGACGATGAAGTTCGCGCCCTCCGCCACCATGATGCCCCACTCGGCAGTCGGCGGGCGGACGCCGAGGCCGATGAAGCTGAGACCGGCCGCATTCAGGATCGCCCAGCCGAGGTTGAGGGACATCTGCACCATCATCGGCGGCAGGGCGTTGGGGAAGATGTGCATGGCGAGCACACGGATGTCGGAGTTGCCTGCCAGCTTGGCGGCGTGAACGAATCCTGCCTCCCGCCGGATGTTGACTTCCGCCCGGACAAGGCGGGCGTAGAACGGTGTGTTGATGACCGCGGTGGCGTAGACGATGTTCTCGACCGTGTTGCCGAGCGCGGCGACGATCCCCATGGCCAGCACGAACAGCGGGAAGGCCATGATCGTGTCCATGACCCGGTTCAGCACGGCGTCCAGCCAGCCGCCCCAGTATCCGGCGACGGCCCCCAGGACCGAACCGGCCATCAGAGACAAGGTGACGGCGGAGATGGAGATCATCAGGTCCAGCCGGGTGGCGGTGACAACGCGGCTGAAGACGTCGCGCCCCAGGTTGTCGGTGCCGAACCAGTGCGCCCAGCTTGGCGGCTGCAACGCGTTCGCGGCCTCGGAGGCGAGTGGGTCATAGGGCACCAGCACGGGGCCGAGCACCGCCGCGATGATCAGGATGGCGAACATCACGAACGACAGCAGCGTCACCGGATTGCCGCGCAGGACGTAGCCGATGTGGCTGAAGGTGCCGGGGGAAGCGGTCGTGACGCTCATGATGCTTCGAACCCGATGCGGGGGTCGATCAGCGTGTAGGTCACGTCGATCAGCAGGTTCAGCGCCACGAACAGGAAGGCCATGGCCAGCACGAAACCCTGCACGGCGGCATAGTCGGAGACCACCAGCGCCTCCACCGCGTAGGACCCGATGCCGGGCCAGGCAAAGACCTTCTCCACCAGCACGTTCGCGCCAAGCGTGAAGGAGAACACCATGCCCAGCGTTGTCACGACCGGCAGCAGCGCATTGCGGAAGGCGTAGGTATAGCGAACGGTGCGACCGGTCAGACCGGCGGCACGCGCGGTCCGGACGAAATCGGCGGAGAGCGCGCCCAGCATCGCCGCGCGGGTCATGCGCGCGATGGGGGCGAGGGTGAAGAGCGCCAGGGTCACTGCGGGCAGGACGAGTTGTCTCAGAGCCGCGAGAAAGGTTTCGCCGTCACCGGCCAGCGCTGAATCGATCAGGTAGAAGCCGGTGATCCGGTCCGGCTCGATATAGATGAAGTCCAATCGGCCCAGCGGCGAGGGGGCGATGCCAAGCAGATAGTAGAAGAGATAGATCAGCACGACGCCAGTGAAGAATGTCGGCAATGACACCCCGGCGGTCACCAGTACGCGGCAGGCGTGGTCGATCAGTGATCCCGGACGGGTGGCGGCCATCACCCCCAGCGGAATCGCGATGGCGCAGGACAGCAGCAGCGCCACCAGCGTGAGTTCCAGTGAGGCGGGCAGGCGGTTGGCGAGGTCCGCAGTCACCGGCTGGCCGGTGGAGATGGACTGGCCGAAGTCACCGCGCAGCAGGTCGCCGACATAGATCAGGAACTGCTGCGGCAGCGGCAGGTCCAGTCCCAGCGTCTTGCGGATCTCCGCGATAGAGGCCGCATCCGCGGCGGCCCCGGCGAAATAGACCGCCGGATCGCCAGGCAATGCCCGTGTCAGGACGAAGCCGATGATGACAACGCCGATGACAACGGGAATCGCCTGCGCGATGCGGAACAGGATACCCCTCAGGCGCGGTGACATTGCGCTGCCTCCGCCGGAGAGCCTCCGGAGCCGGTATGTTGGCCGGGGTTCACGTTCAGCCCTTGGCCAGCTTGCGGGCGTCGAGCTGGCGGTGGAACCAGTACTCGTAACCGGTGGCACCATTGGTCGCCACGTTCAGGGCGGGCTGCCACAGCGGGATGCGGGGCAGGTCCTCGAACGCGATCTCGAACATGCGCTTCACCTTCGGCGCATAGTCGGGGTGATCGACCGCGAGATGCAGCGTCTCGTCCACCAGCGTCTCGATCTCCTCGTTGCGGTAGTTGGAGGAGTTGAAGAGATGCCCGTCCTTGTAGGCCCAGAAGAAGTAGTAGCAGGGGTAGTTCAGCCAGCCGCCGAAGCCTTCCAGATGCAGCGCCAGTCGCTTCTCCACCAGGGACGCGGTGCGCCAGTTGGCGCCGGGAATCTTCTCGATCTCCGACTTGATACCCAGCTTCGCCAGGCTCTCCTGGATCAGCAGTGCGGTCGGCTCCATCCAGTCCGTCTGGCCCAGGCTGATGGAGAAGGGAACTTCGAAGCCCTTGGCGAAGGCTGACTTCTCCAGATGCTCCCGTGCCTTGTCCATGTCGGTGCTGTAGGGGGACTTGCGCGGCCAGTCGATGCTGTCGATGTCGGCGCGGCCGCCCCACATCGGATTGCCGCGCCCGTATGCGGCGGCCTGGAAGATCTCCTCGTAGGGAATGGCATAGGCCAGCGCCTTGCGCACGTCGGGGTCCTGGAACGGCTCGAACTTGTGGTTCACGCCGACGACATAGATCGAGTTCTCGATGGGGGTGGAGAAGACCTTCACGTCACCGCTGAGTTCCTTGGCATCCTTGTTGGGGATGTTGAAGGACAGCTGGGCATCGCCACGGGTGATCAGGGCGCGGCGGGTGGCCTGGCTCGGCACTTCGCGCAGCACCAGCCGCTTGATGCCGGGCAAGGGGCCGCCGGTCCAGGCGTCATTGCGCTCATAGACAAGCTGCTGGCCCGGATCCCAGCGCACGACCTTGTAGGCACCGGAACCGATGGTGTTCTTGTGGACGTATTCCATCGCCCATGGATCCTCCGCCGTGGCATTGGCCAGGGCGATGCGCGAGTTGAGGATATAGGGCACCGGCACTGCCAGGTCGGGCAGCGTCAGCTTCGACGACCGGTCCAGCGTGATGACGAAGGTCCCCTCATCGACTGCCGTGAACTGGTCGGGACGGACCAGCCCGCCGGCCTTCATCTGGACGGTGGGGAAGCCGCCGGCAGAGACCGCCCGGTCGAAGGACCATTTCACGTCTGCCGCCGTCACCTTTGAACCGTCCTGGAAGACCGCCTTCGGATTCAGCTTGAAGGTCATGGTCAGGCCGTCGTCGGAGATGGTCCAGCTTTCCGCCAGCTCCGGTTCGATCTTCGAATAGTCGTAGGACAGGCCACCATCCGGTGTGGTCTTGGTGCCGAAGGACACCAGCCGGTCGTAGCAGTTCACCGCGACCTGATAGCTGGGACGGTTCGTGCCGGTGCGATGGATGTCGAGGGAGTTGATGGTCTGGCCATGCACGCCGACGATCACATCGTCCGTTGCCGCTGCTGCGGGCAGTACCTTCAGGAACGGCAGGATCCCCGCACCCAGAACACCGCCACCGCCGATCTTCAGTAGTTCGCGCCTTGTCAGGGTCATGCCCTCGTCTCCTTGCCAGGTCAGGAATGCTGCACTGCAGAAACGCTAGGAGGTTCGGGTATGTTCTTCTATTGCTATTAATTCACAGAACCGGTTCAATAAATGAACCGCTGGGAGGAACCGCGATGCGTCACCTGCAGACCTTTCGCCTGATCGAGGCCGTCATGCGGGCAGGGTCGATCCGCAAGGCGGCGGAGGATGTGAACATCACCGCCTCCGCCCTGAACCGGCGCATCCGGCGTTTCGAGGACGAATTCGGTTATGAGATATTCGAGCGACTGCCGCGTGGTGTTCGCCTGAACCCGGCCGGAGAGTTGCTGATCCAGCACATAAGATCGCAGGTGTCCGACCTGGTGCGGGTACAGTCGCAGGTCGCCGATCTGGCGGGTGTCCGGCGTGGCCACGTTTCGATTGCCTGCTCACAGGCATTGCTGCCCTATTTCCTGCCTGCGCAGATTGCGGCGTACCGTCATGAGCATCCGGGCGTGACATTCGAGGTCAAGGTACGCGACCGGGAAGCTGCGGAGCGTGACCTGAGCACCTTCAGCAGTGACATCGCGCTGGTCTTCGAGCCGGTGGTGCTGGTGGATTTCGAGGTCCTGAGCTCGATCCCGCAGCAGATTCAGGTGGTGATGGACTGCCTGGACTGTCCGCATGTACTCCCCACCGCGGAATATGGCGTGCGTCATCTGCTGGACCAGGCATCACGACGCGGTACACGGCGGCTGTCACCGATCGTGGAGGCGGAATCATTCGACTTCATGCGCCACTACGTGCTGCACGAGAATGCGGTGGCGTTCCAGATACCCATCGGTCTGGATGCCGCGCCACAACATGGGCTGGCCATTCGTCCCCTCTCCACCCGCGACGTGCCGGTCGGTCACCTGCTGATGGGCCAGGTCCGCGGCAGGACCTTGCCGATCGCTTCGGCGCTGTTTGCCCGGCAACTGGCGCAGGACCTGGAAAAGCGGGTGGCCGGGCCTGCCGCATGAGCTGTCCGGTCAGGCCGATCCGGGGCTATTCCGCCGGAACCAGCAGGTCATGCACGTAGTCGGGGTGGGAGATGCGGCGCATCGGGATGCCATAGACCTTCGAGAGCCGCTCCGGGTGAAGCGCGTAATCGGTCGGGCCTGTCGCGATGATCCGACCGGTCTGCATCAGGACCACATGATCCGCGTAGGCGGTCGCGAGGTTGGGGTCATGCAGCACGATCACCACACCAAGACCGGCCTTCGACAGTTTGCGGGCATGGCGCAGTACCGCGTGCTGATGCGAAAGGTCGAGGTTGTTGGTCGGCTCGTCCAGGTACAGCAGTTGCGATGCTGTTGCTTCTGCGCGCCAGGGAAGTAACTGACAGAGTGTGCGGGCGAGATGAACCCGTTGCTTCTCGCCGCCGGAAAGGGTCAGGAAGTTGCGGTCGGCCAGATGCCCGACACTTGCCACCTGCATCGCCTCGGCAACCGCCGCCAGGTCGGTCTGGCGCGTTGAACGTCCGACATGCGGAATGCGGCCCAGCCTGACAACGTCCATGACGGAACTGCCGAAGGCAAGTTGCCCTTCCTGTCCCAGCACAGCCCTTTGCAGGGCCAGTTCGGAAGCCGAATAGCTGCGCAGGTCGCGACCGTTGAACAGGATCCGCCCCTGATCAGGACGCATGGTGCCGGAAAGGCAGCGCAGCAGCGTCGACTTGCCTGCTCCATTGGGACCAAGGATGGTCGTGACCTCGCCCGCATTGATGCTCAGGTCGGCGCTGTCGATCAGCACCTTGCCGTCGCGCCGGATGGTCAGGCCATCCACCTGGAGGACCGGCATCAGACAATCCCCCGCCGACGGCACAGCAGCCAGATGAAGAACGGGCCACCAGCCAGGCTCATCACAACTCCGATGGGCAGGTCTGCCGGGACAACGATGGTCCGGGCCAGCAGGTCGGCAATCACGATCACCGTCGCCCCCAGCAGGGCGGAGCCGGGCAGGACCACATGATGATTGCTGCCCATCATCATGCGGACCATGTGCGGTACCATCAGCCCGACAAATGCGATGACGCCGGTCATTGAGACAGCGGCCCCGGTGGCAAGCGCCACCAGCAGCACCGACAGGCGCTTGGCCATCTCCACGGGCAAACCGAGATGCATCGCCGCTTCCTCTCCCAGCAGGATCGCGTTCAGGAAGCGCGAGAGCGAGAACAGGGCGGCGAGCGCAATGATGATCGCCGGGATGGCCAGGGCAAACTTGTCCCAGGTGGCTCCGGCAAGCGATCCGAGCATCCAGAAATTCAGGTCGCGAAGCTGCTGGTCATCACTGATGAACATCATCAGCCCGACCACCGCGGCGGCAACGGCGTTCATCGCAACGCCGGCCAGCAGCAGGATGGAGATATCGGTGCCGTGCTGGCGCTGGGCAAGGCCATAGACGACAGCCGTCACCAGCAGGCCGCCCAGAAAGGCCGCAAACGGGATCAGGTAGAAACCGAAACCGGCGGGCAGGAAAGCCAGGATGCTGCTGCCGAGCACGATCATGGTCACTGCGCCAAGCGCTGCGCCGCTGGAGACGCCGATCAGGGCCGGGTCGGCCAGCGGATTGCGGAAGAGTCCTTGCAGGACGGCGCCCGAGACACCCAGCGCGGCACCGACGCCGATACCCAGCAGCAGGCGTGGCAACCTTACGGCCAGCAGGATGATCTCCTCCCGCCGACCGTAGTCGATGCCGGTATCAACGCCTGTGATCGCGTTGGACAGGATGCCCAGTACCTGACCGGGGCTGATGGCCACGGCACCGATGCAGACGGAGGTCAGGCAACTCAGCGCCAGGAGCAGCCCGAAGCCCAGAAGCTGCATCCGGGTTCTGTGAACCCGGCGGTGCTCGGCCAGCAGAAGGTCTGACTGTCGTTCCAGGTCCGGCGACAGTTCCGTCATCGGCGCGACACCTCAAGGCCGGGGTGCAATGCTTCCGCCAGTTCTGCAACGGCCTCCGGCGTGCGCGGGCCGAACCCCAGCAGCAGAAGACCGTTGATCGCGACGATGCGGCGGTCGTCAGCGGCAGGTGTCCCGATTATCCCCGGCAAGGTGACCAGCCCCTCGATGCCCCCCAGCAGCCGCATGGTGCGATGGGTGACCAGTATGACGCCCGGCGAAGCCGCGACGCCCGCTTCGGGCGAAAGCGGGCGGTAGTCGGGAAAGCCCGTGATGGCATTGCGGCCCCCGGCCAGGGTGATGATCGATTCCGCGGATGTTCCCTCCCCGGCGACCAGCGGCGCGCCGCGACCGGCGGACAGGACGAACATGACGCGCGGTTGCGTCTGCACCTTCGCGACCTGTGCGATCACGCGGGCGTGGTCCGCGCCCACCTGTCTGGCCAGTTCTGCACCCAGGTCATCCAGGCCCAGGGCGGCGGCGACCTGGTGGATCTTCTGCTGCACACCGCCGATGTCGGGCTCATCCGACATGCGGGTGACTGTGACGCCTGCACTCTCAAGCTGTGTCAGTACCTCCGGTGGTCCCGCATCAGCCTCCACCAGCACAAGGTCAGGCGCGAGGGAGAGGATCGGCTCCGCCGACAAGGCGCGCAGGTAGCCCACATCCGGCAGGTCCTGCGCCTCGGGCGGATGCAGGCTGGTCTGGTCAACGGCAACGAGACGTGACCCGGCCCCGAGGGCATAGACGATTTCGGTCACCGATCCGCCGATGGAGACAATTCGCGTGTTTTCGGCAGAGGCGGGCTGGGGACCCCAGGCCAGCAGGCCGAGACCGATGACGACACGTCCGAGAAATCTGCCCTGCAGTTGCATGTTCGCTCCTTTGCTGGCCTGGCCTGACCTGACCGCTACCAGCGGCGCGTGAGTGTCAGTCGGCCCTTGAAATTCCGGCCCGGTTCGAACGCGTCGTTGAAGACCCGCGAGTAGGCACGGTCGGTGACATTGTCGATGCCAAGATCGACGCGGATCTCGGTGGCCTCGGCGATGGGCTGGACCATGGCGAAATAGATGTCGTGGACGACGTAGCCGGGGCGCTCGTCCGCAGCATTGTCGACCTTGTCGAAGTCGATGGCGGCGAGGGTGCGGATGCCCGTGACGATGCCCTGTTCCGGGAACTTGATGGCGGCATCCAGCGTGAACTGGTCGGGGGTCAGGACGCCCAGCTTGCCGCCGTTGGTCAGATCGTCACCATCCAGGTTCGAATAGCCGAAGACGAAACGGGTACGGCGGTTGTCATAGCTTGCCTCGATCTCGTTGCCGAACAGAACGGCATCGGGAATGTTCACAGCCTGGGTGGTGCCATCGCAGTCACCGGGGATGAAGGGATTGCAGTCGACGAACAGGGTTGGCTGGTTCACCTGCAGGTCAATGAAATCAGTGGCGCGGGTGCGGAAATGGGTCGCCTTGAACGCCACATGGTCGCCCTGTGTGACGACATGGTCGAAGTTCAGACCCAGTCCGGCCTCGAACGTCCGGGTGCGCTGTGACCGCAGGTCGGGATTGGCGACGAAGCGGTTGACCACGCCTGCGCCGACCGGGATCTCGAAGTGCACTCCGTCCAGGAACGCCTCGTCGAAGCTCGGTGCCCGGAAGGCATGGGCATAGTTGCCGAATACCATCATCCAGGGCACGGGGGCCCAGGTGGCACCCAGACGCGGTGACAGCGCGACATCGGTGACATCGCTGGCGATCTCGCTGGAGGAATTGAAGTAGTCGAAGCGCACACCCGGCATCAGCGCCACTTCGCCGCTGTTCGCACCGAACGGATCGAAGAACCGGAACTCGGCCTGGGCAAAGACACCGCCGAACAGGTTGGTCGAATCCGGAACGCCATCGCGTGCGCCCCCGTTCAGATCACCGTCCTGGACATCGCGGTAGCCTTCCAGACCGTAGACCAGTGTGACGTCGCCATTGCTCAGCCATGCCGGACGGGAACGGTTGTCGGCGCGGAAGCCCAGTGTGTCGACGTCACGCTTCAGGACATCGCCCTGCGCCCCGGCACCATTGTTGTCGAGGCGGGTTTCGTCGATGCGGTTGCGGGAATAGTAGACCTGTGTGTCTAGGTCGATCATGTCGTTGGCCGGCGCGTCGTAGCGCCAGCTCAGGCGCGCGGTATCGCTCTCGATCTCCTTGTCGACGACATCGTTCCCTGCGCGTCCCTGGCCGACGTTCGGTTCCAACGCGTCGTTGCGGAAGGACAGCAGGGAGACTTCGGCAGTGTGCCCGTTGCCGACATCATAGGTTCCCTTCAGCAGCCCGGAGAGAATGTCGTCATCGGACCGGGTCAGTTCACTGCCGTCACCCAGCTTTATGGAGCCGGGATCGCGGAAGGTGAAGTTCGCAGTAACGTCCAGGGATTCGGTCGGCTTCGAGAATACCGACAGGGCAACCAGTTCCTCCCGATCAACGGTCTGGTAGCCTGCCGCGAGTCTTACGGCCAGGGTCTCGTCCCCTTCCAGCACATCCGCCGCGTCCAGTGTGCGGAAGGCGATGACGCCGCCCGTGCCGCCGGAGCCGAAAAGGGCCGAGGCCGGACCGCGCAGCACTTCGACTTCCTTCAGCATTGTCGGATCGATGAAGAAACGGCCATCGTGCGCGGCGTTGACATTCTGCCGTGCGCCGTCGATCAGGATCACCAGATCGCTGCCCGAGAAGCCGCGGATGCTGGGGGTCTCGCCGGTGCGGCGCGGACCACCGGTGAACTCCACGTTCGGAATGAAGTTCAGCAGATCATCGGGGGATGAAGCCTGCCGCAGGTCGATCTCATCCTGCTGCATGATCGTGACCATGCCGGGATACTCCGCCGCCTCGATCGGGGTCCGGCCTGCCGTGACCGAGATCTGGGGCAGGCGGGTCACATCATCCTGCGCCCCATTGTCGTTGCTCTGTGCCCTGCTGCCCGAAGCAGCAGCGACTGTCATCAGTGCCGTTGTCATCACAACGCGGTTCCAGCGTCTGTTCATTGGTGCCATCCGTTCTTCTCACGCGGTGCAAGAATCCTGGCTGGCTGCCGTGCGTGCCTCTGAGGGCCGCAGGTGGCGGGCTTGGATCGTTGTGTCTGTGGGTGTCTGGTAAGTCCGGCGCGGGATGTCCGCGCCGGACTGGTTACTTGATCAGGATCAGTTTGCCTGTCCCGGTCAGGCGGAGCCGGTATGTGTCACCCCGATGCCGGATCAGCAGCTCCCGCTGATCATCCAGCAACGCGGCGCTATCCACGTATCTGCCACCTGTGTTGATGGTGACGGGGATATTCTCCGCTGACTTCGGCATGGGGAACTCGCAGGGCATGTTTCAGATCTGCTGCACGACCTCGAAGCCCTCGAAGACGGGGTGACCCTTGTAGATGTGCTTGCGGTCACCGGCACCCTGATGCGCCTGCCGAAACGCCTCCGACCGGGTCCATGCCTCGAACGCGTCCTCGTTCGTCCACATGGTATGTGATGAATACAGCGTGTGGTCGTCCGCCTTTGGTCCCTTCAGCAGGTGAAAGGCCATGAATCCCGGCACCTCGGTGAGCTGGGAATCCCTTTCTTCCCAGACCTGTTCAAAGGCTTTTTCCTGGCCCGGCACGATCCGGAACCTGTTCATCGCGATATACATCCCAACCTCATTGTTGCCTTGGCCCGCTGCCGTGAAGTGTCTCGTAGGTTCCAGCATGGGGCCATTTCGACGTTCCCTCTGGCCATGTGCGCCGGAGGAGTGAACCACCCCGTTTATATGCTATTGAGAGTCAGTTGCAATAAGAAACAATCGGGTATTGCATCGGCCTTGGGAAGACTGGTCGGATCGATGCTGGTTCACAGCGTCGTCGGCTTTCGCGCGAGGCTTGTGCGCTGCAAACGCCTTGACGGATTGTTGTGCGCTGCGTCATTCTTTTGCTGCAATGCAAAAAGAAGCTCTCAAAGTCGCGGTAATCGACAGCAATCCCGTCCGTGCGGCCATTCTGGTGGACGGGCTGACGGGCGCGGGGGAGGTGGATGCGCACCTGATCACGGATACCTTCGATCTGCAGCGCCGGATCTTCGCCATGGACCCCGATGTGATCGTGATCGATCTGGAGGATCACAGCCGTGACGTGCTGGAACAGATGTTCCAGGTCAGCCGTGACGTGCGTCGCCCGATTGCCATGTTCGTGGACCATTCCGACCGGGCCATGATCGACCAGGCCATTGAGGCGGGCGTGTCCGCCTACATCGTCGATGGTCTGGTGCAGTCGCGTGTCCGGTCCATCGTCGACATGGCGATCAGCCGCTTCAACGCCTTCTCCCGCCTGCGTGCGGAACTGGAGGAGACGCGGGGCGCACTGGAGGACCGCAAGATCATCGAGCGTGCGAAAGGCATCCTGATGCGCAGCAAGGGGGTCGATGAACCGGCCGCCTATGGCCTGCTGCGCCGCACCGCGATGAACGAGAAGAAGAAGATTGCCGATATTGCCCGAAGCGTGGTGACAGCGGCCGAGTTGCTTGCCTGACCGGGCCGGTGGCGGAAAGATGGGTCTCAATGGCGAGACCGGAGGACAGATTGCGCAACGGAGCGCGACCGGAAACCTACCTGGGCGGCGGACCACGTCGGTCGTGGCCCTGTGCGGGAGATGTGAACGATGAACTCCGTGCGTGGAAATCGACATGAACATGGATAGGGGCCGCGATGGCCACGAAGTCGTGCGTGCGGGCTTCCTGCCGCTGGTGGACGCGGCACCGCTGATCGTCGCGGCGCGGCGCGGCATGGCGGCGGCGGAGGCCATCGATCTTCGCCTGCTGCGACAACCGTCCTGGGCCAGCATCCGCGACCGCATCAACGTCGGTCACCTGGATGTTGCGCAGATGCTGGCGGGGATGCCGCTTGCCGCGTCCCTGGGCATCAATCATCTGAAGGTGCCGACGGTCGCGAGTTTTGCATTCGGACGGGGTGGCAATGTCATCGCGCTCAGTCGTGGCCTTTTTGCAGGACTCGACGGGACAGGGCAGGGCTGGCGGGACGGCCCGCTGGCTGCCGGCCTGGCCCTGCGCGACCTGATCAGACAGCGCGCGGCGGCTGGCGAGGCGCCGCTGGTGCTGGCCATGGTCTTCCCGTTCTCCAGCCACAATTACGAGTTGCGCTACTGGCTTGCGGCTTCCGGCATCGACCCGGATACGGATGTGCGCATTGTCGTCATTCCGCCGTCGATGATGGTGGACAGCCTGCGCGCCGGGCAGGTCGATGGTTTCTGTGTCGGCGAACCCTGGGGAAGTCTGGCGGTCGATGCGGGACTGGCCGCGATCGTGGCGCTGAAACACGACATCTGGCCCGATGCGCCGGAGAAGGTGCTTGGTGCCCGCAAGGTCTGGACGGAACGTCATCCGGATCTGCTGCGGCGATTGCTGCGGGCACTTCATGCGGGCGCGGAATGGTGTCAGGACCCGGCAAATCGCGATGATCTGGTGAGCCTGCTTGCGGATGAGGCGCATGTCGGCGCGCCCGTGCGCATCCTGCGCCGGGCGCTGACCGGCAACCTTGTGATCCACCCGGACGGGACCATCCGGCAGGCCCCGGATTTCCTGCGCTTCGGTGGCGGGCGGATGAACCTGCCCGATGCGGATGCGGCAACCTGGGTGTTGAGCCAGATGATGCGGTGGGGACAGGTCGATTACAGCGAACAGGCCGTGCAGATGGTTGGCGAAGTCTATCGCGCCGACCTCCTGGCCGGTGCTGCCGGGTTTCCGGCCGGTGTGAATGGGCGTGATCATGCCCCGTTGATGGATGGCCACTACTTCGATCCGGACAATGTCCGCCGCTATCTCGGTGAGCTTCGACCCACTGTTCGCTGAAGCAGCAGTTGCACAAAAAATTTGCCGCGATGCACAAGAATCGAGCGAATATCTGATTTGGCCATTTTTCAATCAGCATCCTAATCAATTGAATTGGATAATAAAAAATGAAAATCTGCTCTGGCACAGGGCTTGAATAGGACAGGGGCAAGACGCCAACGACGGTGTCCCGAAACATAGCGATCCATTGACGGGTCGTCCGTGGCAAGGCCGCCACCTTGAAGGAACCGCATCCAGCGGGGCCGGAAAAGGTGGGCGGCTTTTTTTGTGCCTGGTCGATGACCGGGCGGAGGGTCCGGCGCAACCGGATCCGGGACAGAGGGAGACAGAGGGACGTGACCCATTCACTGCTCAGTCGCATCAGAGATGGTGCATTCGTGGCACTGGCCGCCTTCGCCATCGCAGGCATTGGCGCACCCGGTATCTCGCAGGCCGAGATGCTGGATGTCGAGAAGGACGAACTCACCTTCGGTTTCATCAAGCTGACCGACATGGCGCCGCTCGCCATCGCCTACGAGAAGGGTTACTTCGAGGATGAGGGACTCTTCGTCTCGCTGGAGCCGCAGGCGAACTGGAAGGTTCTGCTGGATCGGGTGATCACCGGCGAACTGGATGGCGCCCACATGCTGGCCGGTCAGCCGCTGGCCGCGACCATCGGTTTCGGTACCGAGGCGCATATCATCACTCCGTTCTCCATGGATCTGAACGGCAACGGCATCACCGTGTCGAACGAGGTCTGGGCGGAGATGAAGCCCAACATTCCCTTGCAGGCGGACGGCAGGCCCGTGCATCCGATCAAGGCCGACTACCTGAAGCCCGTCGTCGACCGTTTCCGCAATGATGGCAAGGCCTTCAAGATGGGCATGGTCTTCCCCGTCTCGACCCACAACTATGAATTGCGCTACTGGCTGGCCGCTGGTGGCCTGCATCCCGGCTATTATTCCGGTGAGAACATCACGGGGCAGATCCAGGCGGATGTGCTGCTGTCCGTGACGCCGCCGCCGCAGATGCCGGCAACGCTGGAGGCCGGCACCATCCACGGCTACTGCGTGGGCGAGCCGTGGAACCAGCAGGCCGTGTTCAAGGGGATCGGTGTTCCGGTCATCACCGACTACGAGATCTGGAAGGACAATCCCGAAAAGGTCTTCGGGATCACCGCCGAATTCGCTGAGAAGTATCCCAACACGGCCGTGGCGGTAACCAAGGCACTGATCCGCGCCGCCATGTGGCTGGACGAGAACAACAATGCCAACCGGCCTGAAGCGGTCGATATCCTGTCCCGTTCCGAATATGTCGGGGCCGACCGGGAGGTCATCGCCAACTCGATGACCGGAACCTTCGAGTACGAGAAGGGTGACAAGCGCGACGTCCCCGACTTCAACGTCTTCTTCCGCTACTTCGCGACCTACCCCTACTACTCCGATGCGATCTGGTATCTCAGCCAGATGCGCCGCTGGGGCCAGATCACCGATGGCAAGTCGGATGCCTGGTACAAGGACGTCGCGGCCAAGGTCTACCGCCCGGACATCTATCTCTCCGCCGCGAAGTTGCTGGTGGAGGAAGGTCTGGCTGACAAGGCGGACTTCCCCTGGGATACCGATGGTTTCAAGCCTGCCCAGACCGAGTTCATCGATGGCATCACCTTCGATGGCCGCAAGCCCAACGCCTATCTGGAGCAGTTCCCGATCGGCCTGAAGGGTTCCGAGAAGGTCGAAGGCAGCAGCGTGGTTGACGGCTGAAACCGGCGGGTGGCCCGCCGGGGGGGGGCGCCCGGGGTGCGGCACCGGTCGCTGCGCCCCTGCCGGTCAACCATTCCGGCCCCTCCTTTTGAGAGACGAGAGAACATGAGCGTCGCAAGCGATATTGACAGCACTGCCGAAGCAGCGAGGCAACGCCGCACTGAGCGGATGTTCACCTGGATTGGCCGGGCAGACACCTACCTCAACATGCTGGCACTTGGCTGGGTCACGCCCTTGCTGAAGATCGCCGCCGGAGATCCGGTCGGTCATCAGATGAAGGAACTGGGGCGCGGTCTCGGCATGCCAGTGCTGGGTATCCTGCTGTTCCTGTTTGTCTGGGCGCAGACGGCGCCGCTGGTGAATACCTCGCTTGGGGCCATACCTGGTCCGGCGGGCGTCTGGGAGCAGGTGGAGAACCTCTACGCCGACCATGTGCGCGAACGCGGCAAGGAAGCAGCGTTCATGGAGCGACAGGAGAAGCGGAACGCGAAGCTTGCCGAGCAGGGCAAGCAGGACCGCATCAAATGGCGCGACTACACCGGCGCACCGACCTATCTCGACCAGATATGGACCAGCCTGGTCACGGTCGGCTTCGGCTTTCTGCTGGCAACCGTCGTGGCGGTGCCGCTGGGTATCGTCTGCGGGCTTTCGCGGGCCGTGAATGCCGGGGTCAATCCGCTGATCCAGATCTTCAAGCCGGTCTCGCCGCTGGCCTGGCTGCCGCTGGTCACGATGGTCGTCTCGGCGGTCTACGCCGGCAACAGCGACTTGTTTCCGAAGTCCTTCGTGGTCTCCGCGATAACCGTGATGCTCTGTTCGCTCTGGCCGACCCTGATCAATACGGCCTATGGCGTGGCCTCCATCGACAAGGACCTGATGAATGTCGGTCGGGTGCTGCAACTGTCCTGGTCGAAGCAGATCGTGAAACTGGTCCTGCCCTCTGCCATGCCGCTGATCTTCACCGGACTGCGCCTGTCTCTCGGTGTTGGCTGGATGGTGCTGATTGCGGCGGAAATGCTGGCGCAGAACCCGGGGCTGGGCAAGTTCGTCTGGGACGAGTTCCAGAACGGTTCCTCGTCGTCCCTCGCCAAGATCCTCGTTGCGGTCTTCACCATCGGCATCATCGGCTTCCTGCTGGATCGCGTGATGCTGGCGCTGCAGACCATGTTCACCCACTCGGCAACGCGGTGAGGGGGGCGGATCATGGCATTTCTTGAACTCAATGGACTGACTAAGGGGTATGGCGTCGGGGTGGATCGCTCCATCGTTCTGGACGGCATCGATCTGGCGGTTGAGGAGGGCGAGTTCATTGCGATCGTCGGCTTCTCCGGCTCCGGCAAGACGACACTGATCAGCGCCATTGCCGGGCTGATCGAACCGGATGCGGGCGAGATCCTGCTGAAGGGCAAGCGCGTGAAGGGTCCGGATCCGGAGCGTGGCGTCGTCTTCCAGAGCTATTCGCTGATGCCCTGGCTGACGGTGGAGGGCAATGTGGCGCTGGCCGTCGACTCCGTCTTCTCGTCGGAGAGCAGGGCGGAACGCGCGGCGCGGGTTGCCCGCTACATCGACATGGTGGGCCTGTCGCACGCCGTCGACCGCAAGCCTGCGGAGCTTTCCGGTGGCATGCGCCAGCGGGTTGCCGTGGCGCGCGCCCTGGCCATGAGTCCTGAAATCCTGCTGCTCGACGAACCGCTCTCGGCGCTGGACGCGCTGACCCGCGCCAATCTGCAGGACGAGATCACCCGCATCTGGCAGCAGGACCGCAAGACCGTTCTGCTGATCACCAATGACGTGGATGAGGCGATCCTGCTCGCCGACCGGATCATTCCGCTCAACCCGGGCCCCAACGCGACACTCGGACCGGAGTTCAGGGTGGACCTGCCGCGCCCCAGGGAGCGGACGGCGATGAACCATGACGCCGGTTTCAAGCGTCTGCGTGCTGACATCACGCAGTACCTGATGCGGGTGGGCCTGGAACGTGGCGCGAATGTCGAGGACACGCTTGTCCTGCCCAATGTCGTCCCGATCACGCAGCAGGGCGGCGAGGACCTGCCGCCCGAAGCCTATCTGAAGGCTGCCGAAAGCCCGCGCGAGGACCGCTTCCTCGAATTCATCAACCTGAAGAAGGTCTATCCGACGCCGAAGGGGCCACTGACCGTCGTCGATGGCGTCGAACTGAAGATGCGCAAGGGGGAGTTCATCTCCCTGATCGGGCATTCGGGTTGTGGCAAGTCAACGGTTCTGTCCATGACCGCGGGTCTGAACGAGATCTCGTCGGGCAGTGTGGTGCTGGATGGTCGCGAGATCTCGGGTGCGGGGCCGGAGCGCGCGGTGGTGTTTCAGGCACCAAGCCTGATGCCCTGGATGACGGCGCGGGAGAATGTCTCCATCGGCGTGGACAGGGTGTTCCCCAATGCCACGGCTGCGGAGCGGTCGGACATCGTCGAGTACTACCTTGCCCGTGTCGGTCTGGGGGATTCCATGGACCGGCTGGCAGCCGATCTCTCCAACGGCATGAAACAGCGCGTCGGGATCGCGCGTGCCTTCGCCCTTTCGCCGAAGTTGCTGCTGCTGGATGAACCCTTCGGGATGCTGGACAGCCTGACACGCTGGGAACTGCAGGAAGTCCTGATGGATGTCTGGAAGCGGACCCAGGTCACGGCGATCTGCGTCACGCATGACGTGGATGAGGCGATCCTGCTCGCAGACCGCGTGGTGATGATGACCAACGGGCCGAACGCCACGATTGGCCGGATCATGGAGGTGGACCTGCCGCGCCCCCGCACCCGCAAGGCCCTGCTGGAGCACCCGGACTATTACCTCTACCGCGAGCAGTTGCTGTCCTTCCTGGAGGAATACGAGCACGGCGCAACGCCGGAGCCGAAGCCTGAGGAGGCGCCGGCAGACACCGTTTCCAAGCGGGATGAGGCAGCATGAACACCGGAATGCTGAAAGGTCTGATGGGATCAGCCGTGACCGAGGCGGCACCTGTTCAGGCAGGGGACACCAGGGCATTCGTGCGCGCCACTGAAGTGTGGACGCTGGATCCGTCCAGCAATCGGCTCACTCTCGCCTCTGCCTATCATGGATCGATGACCGGCTTCGCGCAGGTCAGCGATCAGGAAAGCTTCGGCATGGGTGAAGGCTTGCCGGGCAGAGCCTGGCAGTCGCGTGCGCCGGTCATGCTGAAGGGATTTCGTGGCAGTTACTTCAGGCGCACCGAAGCGGCAGAGCGGGAGGGGCTGACGGTTGGTCTGGCCATCCCGGTCTTCTCTCATCGCGACGAGCTGATGGGCGTTGTCGTCTTTCTCTGCGGTGACGATGCGGAGCATGTGGGTGCCATCGAACTCTGGCACGGCGGTGATGAGTCGGGCGACACCATGGGTCTGGTGGACGGCTATTTCGGAACCGCCGCGCATTTCGAGTGGATCTCGAAGCGGACGCGTTTCCCGAAGGGCATGGGTCTCCCCGGCCAGGTCTGGGCCAGCGGTCGGCCGCAACTGATGCATGACCTGGGCAACAGCCGCCGTTTCATCCGCTCCGAGAGTGCGGAAAAGGCAGGTCTGACGTTCGGGCTGGCTTTTCCCGTGGCCAGCCACACCACCGGCACCACTGTGCTGGCCCTGTTGTCTGCACGGGGTACGCCCATCGCGCGGCGTTTCGAGATCTGGTCGGTACTTGACCGGCGGTGGATGAAGTTCCGGGACGGGGTCTGCGAACTGGAAGGCACGCCGAGCGGGCACGACGTGGAGCTGCTGGTGCGGGATGGCGACTGCGTGCTGACGCGGGTTGCCGCCACAGGCGTGCCGGAGGTCGTCGCCGACCTTGCCGCCAGCACCGACATTCTTGAACGGGCCGCTGCCCGCGCCGGGTTCCGGTCACTGGTGGCGCTGCCGATCCATGGAACCGACAGCCTGAGCGACGTTGTCGCCTGGTATTTCTGAAATGCGGTCGCAGAAGTCGCACCGCACGATTGCAGGAGTTTGCAGCCATGACTGAGAAGCTTGTCGTCATCGGCAACGGCATGGCCGCTGGCCGTGCGCTGGAGGAGCTGTTCCGCAGGGAGCCGGACCGCTATGAGGTCACGGTCTTCAACGCCGAACCCCGGGTCAATTACAACCGGATCATGCTTTCTCCGGTGCTTTCGGGTGAGAAGGCCTATGAGGATATCCTGATCCATGACGATGACTGGTACGTCCGGAACCGGGTCAACCTGATCCGGGGGGAGGAAGTCATTGCCATCAACCGGGCCGACCAGCGGGTGATTTCCCGCGCCGGTACGGTTGCCGAATACGACCGGCTGATCATCGCCACGGGATCACTGCCCTTCATCATTCCGGTCCCGGGCCACGATTTGCCGGGCGTGTTGAGCTACCGCGATCTGGACGACGTCGAAGCCATGCTGGCCCAGGCACGGAAGGGCGGCAGCGCGGTTGTCATCGGCGGCGGCCTGCTGGGGCTGGAGGCGGCGGCGGGGCTGAAGGCGCAGGGCATGGAAGTCACCGTGCTGCACCTGATGCCGACGCTGATGGAGCGGCAACTGGACCAGAGTGCCGGATACCTGCTGCAACGCGCGATCGAGGATCGCGGGATCAGGGTCATTACCCGCGCCAACACCCACGCGGTCGTGGGTGATGACAAGGTCGAGGCCGTGCGGCTGGACGATAGAACGGAAATCCCGGCGGACATCGTGGTCATGGCCGTCGGCATCAAGCCGAGCATCGCCTTGGCCAGGGATGCCGGGCTGGAGGTCAATCGCGGGGTTCTGGTCAACGACCTGATGCAGACAAGTGATCCGGCGATCTATGCCGTGGGCGAATGCGTCGAGCACCGGGCCACCTGCTACGGCCTGGTCGCGCCGCTCTACGAGATGGCGAAGTCAGTGGGGGCTGGACTGGCGGGGGATGACAGCCTGACCTACGAAGGCTCCATCACGGCGACGAAGCTGAAGGTGACAGGCGTCGATCTCTATTCCGCCGGGGACTTCGCGGAGGGCGATGACCGGGAGGAGATCGTGCTGCGGGACGCCAGTCACGCGATCTACAAGCGGCTGGTGCTTCGCGACAATCGCATCATTGGTGCGGTTCTCTATGGCGACACGGCGGATGGCCCCTGGTTCTTCCAGTTGATGAAGGACGGCACCGATATCTCCGACATGCGCGAGACCCTGATCTTCGGACAGGGTTTTGCGGGAGCGGGCCCGCTGGACCCTATGGCGGCCGTTGCAGCCTTGGCGGATGACGCCGAGATCTGTGGCTGCAACGGCATCTGCAAGAGTGTCATCGTCGACGCCATCGCCGCAGGTCAGAGCGATCTGGACGGGGTGCGGGCGACCACGAAGGCATCGTCGTCCTGCGGCAGTTGCACGGGGCTGGTGGAACAATTGCTGGAACTCAGCCTGGGCGAGTCCTACGCGCGCCCTGCAGTCCAGTCCATGTGCGGCTGTACGGATCTGGGCCACGGGGAGGTCCGTCGCCTGATCATCGCAAAGGCGCTGAAGTCCATTCCGGCGGTGATGCAGGAACTGCAATGGCAGACGAGCTGTGGCTGCGCCAAGTGCCGCCCGGCGCTGAACTACTACCTGCTGGCCACCTGGCCCGGTGAGTATGTCGATGACCAGCAGTCCCGCTTCATCAACGAAAGGGTCCACGCCAACATCCAGAAGGATGGCACCTACTCGGTCGTGCCACGCATGTGGGGGGGCATCACCACGCCGGACGAATTGCGCACCATCGCCAATGTGGCCGACAAGTTCGCCATCCCGACCGTGAAGGTCACGGGCGGGCAGCGGATCGACCTGCTGGGCGTGAAGAAGGATGACCTGCCGGCGGTCTGGTCCGACCTGAACGCCGCTGGCATGGTCTCCGGTCATGCCTATGGCAAGGCGCTGCGCACGGTGAAGACCTGTGTCGGCAGTGAATGGTGCCGTTTTGGTACCCAGGCCTCGGTCTCGCTGGGGGTGCGGATGGAACGCTTCCTCTGGGGAGCATGGACACCGCACAAGGTGAAGATGGGCGTCTCCGGCTGTCCGCGAAACTGCTCGGAGGCGACCATCAAGGACTTCGGCGTGATCTGTGTGGACAGTGGCTACGAACTGCTGTTCGCCGGGGCCGCAGGCATGGAAGTCAAGGAAACCGTCCCGCTCTGCAAGGTCGAGACGGAAGAGCAGGTGATGGAATACTGCGTCGCCCTGCTGCAGCTCTACCGGGAAGAAGCCCATTATCTCGACCGGATGCACAAGTGGCTGGCGCGCGTCGGCATGGAGCATGTGCAACAGGCCATCGTCGGCGATGCCGAGAATCGCCAGGCGCTGGTCGACCGCTTCAATTTTGCCCAGCAGTTCGCCCAGACCGATCCCTGGTCGGAACGGGCCGCCGGTCGCGATGCCCACGAATTCACTTCCCTCGCAACCCCTGATCTGGAGGCCGTGGCCTGATGCAGCACACCACAGAACGCTGGCTGGACATTGCGGCACTTGATGATGTCCCGCGCCGTGGCGGGCGCGTATTGCGCCTGCCCCAGGGCTGCATTGCGGTATTCCGTACGGTCGATGACCAGGTCTTCGCGCTGGAGGACCGTTGCCCGCACAAGCAGGGACCGCTGAGCCAGGGCATCGTGCATGGGGCGTCCGTCACCTGTCCGTTGCACAACTGGGTCATCAGCCTGGAGTCGGGGGAGGCGCAGGGGGCGGACAGCGGTCGGGTCACAACCTACCCCACCCGCGTCGAGGATGGCCGTATCCTGCTGAGTGGCGATTGCCTGCGGGCAGGCGCGGTGGGCGCGGATGCCTGACAGCGCCGCGTCCCCCATCGTGCGCACCACCTGCCCCTATTGCGGGGTGGGCTGTGGCGTGCTGGCCACCGCCAGACCCGATGGCTCGGTGGAGATAAAGGGGGATCCGGATCACCCGGCGAATTTCGGTCGTCTGTGCTCGAAGGGGGCGGCGCTCGGGGAGACCCTGGGGCTGGATGGGCGACTGCTGGCACCGGAGATCGATGGGCAGCCCGCAACATGGGATGAAGCCATCGCAAGGGTCGCGGACGGATTCAGTCGCACGATCGCGGAACATGGCCCCGACTCGGTCGCCTTCTATGTTTCCGGCCAGTTGCTGACGGAGGACTACTACGTCGCCAACAAGCTGATGAAGGGCTTCATCGGCTCGGGCAATATCGACACCAATTCCCGTCTCTGCATGGCCTCCGCAGTGGCTGGGCACAAGCGGGCTTTCGGCGCCGACGTCGTGCCGGTTTCCTATGGGGATCTGGAGCAGGCGGATCTGGTCGTTCTGGTTGGCTCCAACCTGGCCTGGTGTCATCCGGTGCTGTTCCAGCGGCTGCTGGCGGCGCGGAATGCGCGACCCGGAATGAAGATCGTTGTCATCGACCCGCGACGGACACCGACGGCGGAACTTGCAGATCTGCACCTGCCGATCCGCAGCGGCGGCGACGTTGCGCTGTTCAGCAATCTGCTCGTCTGGCTGGCGGAGCAGGGACATGCCGATGCGGCCTTCGTGGCGCAGCATACCAATGGGCTGGAAGACGCCCTGCGCACGGCCGAGGTGACGCAGCAGGCTGAGACAGAAGCGCTGACGGGTCTCAGCCGGGCGCAGATTGCGGCGTTCCGGGAAATGTTTGCAGCGCACCGCAAGACCGTGACTGTCTTCAGTCAGGGAGTGAACCAGGCGGCAGACGGCACGGATCGGGTGAATGCCATCATCAATTGCCATCTGCTTACCGGACGTGTCGGGCGTCCCGGCATGGGGCCATTCTCCATCACCGGCCAACCGAACGCGATGGGGGGGCGGGAGGTCGGCGGGCTTGCCAACCAACTTGCCGCACACATGGAGATCGAGAATCCGGAGGACCGGGCGCGGGTACAGCGGTTCTGGCAGGCCCCTGCCATGGCCACGCGGGCCGGACTGAAGGCGGTTGACCTGTTCGACGCGATCGAGGCCGGCCGGATCAGGGCTGTCTGGATCATGGCCACCAATCCGGCGGTCACCATGCCGGATGCTGATCGGGTGCGCCGCGCGCTGAAGGCCTGTCCGCTGGTCGTCGTGTCCGATGTCGAGCGGCGCACCGATACCGTCGAAGTTGCCGATGTCCTGATGCCTGCCGCGAGCTGGAGCGAGAAGGACGGAACCGTCACCAACTCCGAACGCCGTATCAGTCGGCAGCGCGGCTTTCGCCCGCTGCCCGGCGCAGCCCGCCCGGACTGGCGCATCATCTGTGATGTCGCCAAGGCAATGGGGTTCCGGCAGGCCTTCGATTACTCCGGACCTGCCGCGATCTTCGACGAACATGCCCGGCTCTCTGCCCTGGACAATGTCGGGCAGCGTGATTTCGATATCGGCGGACTTGTCGGGCTGGGGCGCGGCGGGTTTGACCGTCTGTCGCCGGTGCAATGGCCGGTCCCGAACCAGTCGTCGCGCCAAGATGGACAGATCCTCTCGGATGGCCGGTTCTTTACGCCTGACCGGAAGGCACGGTTCGTCCCGACCCTTTCACCTGCGCCGGTTGGGGCAGATTCCGCGACTTTCGTCCTGAACACGGGGCGGGTGCGGGACCAATGGCACACGATGACACGCACCGGCCGGTCTGCCCGGCTCTCCCAGCATCTGGCTGAGCCGTATGTGGCGCTGCATCCGGCTGATGCGAAGCGTACAGGCATCAGGGCAGCAGATCTCGTCCGGCTCTCGAATGACTGCGGACGGCTGGTGGCGCGGGCACTGATCACGGACGCGCAGCAGCCAGGCACGGTCTTCAGCCCGATGCACTGGACGGGCCAGACGGCTGTGACGGCCAGAGTCGATGCGCTGGTGCGAGGTGTCGTCGATCCCGTGTCCGGTCAGCCCGCCCTGAAGTCGTCCCGCGTGTCGGTGCAACGCCACGAGGCCGACTGGTACGGTTTCGGTGCCAGTCTCGAACGCCCCGACCTTGCAGGCACCGACTATTGGGCCGCTGTTCGGTCAGGGGCTGGCTACAGATTCGAATGCGCAGGGCGCGGCGATGTTCCGGAATCCCGGCTGACCGACCGCTTCCTTGGCCTTGCATCCGGGGACGGGCTGGAGCGGTTGCAGTTTCTGGACAACCACCTCGGCCTCTATCGGCTGGCCGCCTTCCGACGGAACCGGTTGATCGGCGCGTTCCTCGCCGCCCCTGCCCCGGTCGCTGTCGAGCGTGAATGGCTGCTCTCCTGTCTCGGCGAGACATTCGACGAGGTTGCGCAACGTGCCCGTCTGCTGGCCGGTCGCCCGGCAGACGCGAACGCGGGGCCCGGGGTCATGGTCTGTGCCTGCAACAACGTGGGCACCCGCGCCATCAGCGCGGCAGTCGCAGGTGGTGCCTGCAGTGTCCAGGCTGTTGGTAAGGTCACGGGCGCGGGAACCGGATGCGGGTCGTGCCAGAGCGAGATCGGGAGGCTGCTGAGCAATGCGCAGGTCGCGGAAGCTGTCTGAGAAAGCGGTGGAGCGCATCGCGCCGATCGCTGTGCTGCCCTTGTTCCATCGGTTGCAGGACCGCCCCGTTCTGGTTGTCGGTGGCTCCGAAGCCGTGGCGTGGAAGCTGGAACTGCTGCTGGCTACCGGAGCGGTGCCGACGCTGGTTGCCGAACGCCCGGTCGCGGAAGTCAGGGCGTTGATCATGCAGCATGCGCTGCTGCGGTCGGAATTCGATGCCGTCCTTGCCCGGCTGTCGGAGTTCGCGCTGGTCGTCGCGGATGTCGAGGCGGAGACGCAGGCAAGGGCGCTGTTTGATGCGGCGGTCGCACGGGGTGTGCCGATCAACCAGATCGACCGCCCGGCGTTCTGCACCGTGCAGTTCGGATCCATCGTCAATCGTTCGCCTGTCGTGGTTGGTATCTCCACCGATGGCACCGCCCCGGTTCTGGGGCAGGCGATCCGGCAGAAGGTGGAGCGTCTGCTGCCGCGCAACCTTGGCGCATGGGGTATGTGGGCGCGGGCGATGCGTGCAACGGTCAGGACTGCGCTGCCACTGCCCAGCCTGCGCCGCGCCTGGTGGACCCGCTTTGCCGACACCGCAATGTCCGGCGCGGAACTGCCGGCAGTCGCGAACGATGCCATGCCGGTCTTCGGGGGAGAGAGCGGGCGGGTCACGCTGGTCGGCGCCGGTCCGGGTGATCCGGATCTGCTGACTGTGAAGGCGATCCGGGCGCTGCAGGATGCGGATGTGGTGCTGTTCGACGCACTGGTTTCCGACGATATCCTGGAACTGGCCCGGCGGGAGGCGCAGCGGATGCCGGTTGGCAAGCGCGGCGGGCGTCCATCCTGCAAGCAGGAAGAGATCAATCGTCTGATGATCCGGTTCGCGGGGGAGGGGAAGCACGTTGTCCGGCTGAAGGCGGGAGACCCTGCAATCTTCAGCCGTGGCGGGGAAGAGGTGCGGGCACTGCGAGACGCCGGGATTGATGTCAGCATCGTGCCTGGCATCACCACCGCCTCGGCGGCTGCGGCCAGCATCGGCAAGACACTGACCGACCGGCATTTCGGTCGGCAGCTTCTTTATGTTTCAGGTCATGGGAGAGGAGACGGCCCGGCGGAGATCGACTGGCAGGCGGTCGCTTCCGAGCGGACGACCATCGCACTCTACATGGGGCGTGGCCGCCTGGCGGCCTTCAGTGCGGAGGCCATGGCGCGGGGCGCCTGTGCCTCGACACCCGTATCAGTCGGGGTCAGCATTTCCCGACCCGATGAGGCCTGGGTGCATTCGACACTGGCTGAGGCCGCGACTTCGATCGGTGAACTTGATCAAGAACAGCCTTCCCTGGTCCTGATGGGGGAGGTCCTGCGGCAGGACACATGCAGGGAACTGCGCCGCGTGGACCCTGTGGCAAAGGCCGTATGAGCTTCAGGTGTCGCGTTGACGCTCGATGATGGTGTCGCCCAGAACCAGGACATCCATGTCGGTGCGCAGGAAGCAGTCCAGTGCTTCCTGCGGGTGGCAGACCACCGGCTCGTTCTCGTTGAACGAGGTGTTCAGCAGGATCGGCACACCCGTCAGGTCGTGAAATGCGGAGATCAGTGCGTGATAGCGTGGGTTGGCCGACTGGTGCACGGTCTGCAGCCGTCCGGAACCATCGACATGGGTGACTGCCGGAATTTCGGCACGCCTGGGCTCGCGGATCTGGAAGACCTGCATCATGAAGGGGACATTGTCATCCTCCTCGAACCAGTCCGGGACATGTTCTGAAAGGATCGAAGGCGCGAAGGGGCGAAAACTCTCCCGCTTCTTGATCTTGGCGTTCAGTACCGCCTTCATGTCGCCCCGGCGTGGGTCGCAGAGAATGGAACGGTTGCCCAGCGCCCGCGGTCCCCATTCCAGCCGGCCCTGGAACCAGCCGATGACCTTGCCATCGGCAATGGCCTTCGCTGTATGGGTATAGAGGTCACTCTGCCGGGCGTGGATCGTGACGGTACAGTTGGCGGTCGCGATGGCGTCCTGGTTGTCGCGCAGCACGGCTTCCACGGTTTCCACACCATAGGCCGGTCCCCAATAGGCATGATCCATGACGAAGCCGCGCGGAGCCCCTGTGTCATGCCAGGCGGCATAGGCTGCGCCGATGGCGCCACCTGCATCGCCCGCGGCGGACTGGATATAGACCTTCTGGTAGGCTGTCTGGCGCCGGACCTTGCCGTTGGCGACGGAATTCATGGCGCAGCCTCCGGCCAGACAAAGTGTCTTCAGCCCATGGCGGGGTTGCAGGGTATTCAGCAGGTTGAAGAAGGCTTCCTCGTACATCGCCTGGACAGAGCGGGCGATGTCATAGTGCCGCTGGCTGATCTCCGCCTTCGGCTCCCGGGTCGGACCCAGCAGGTCTTCCAGCGCGTCAGAGAACAGGGTTCCGACCTCCGGAATGCCTGATTTCCACTCGTACTGCACGCCTTCCTTGTGGTGGCGGAAGTAGCTGAGGTTGAGCTGGTATCCGCCATCCGTCTGCAGCTTCACGATCTGGCGCATCGCGTCCATCAGGGTCGGCTGGCCATAGGGGGCCAGACCCATGACCTTGTACTCGTCGCCATAGTGTCGGAAGCCGAGATACTGCGTCAGCGCCTGATAGAAGATACCCAGCGAGTGGGGGAAATAGACCTTCCCCTCCATGCTGATATCCGTTCCGCGCCCGATGCCCCAGGCCCCGCTGGAGAAATCGCCGAACCCGTCGACGGAAATGACCGTCGCTTCCTCGAACGGCGAGACGTGGAACGCGGATGACAGATGCGCGCGATGGTGCTCGATATTCCGGATCTCGCCCCCGAATTTCTCCCCAGGAAAGGCGTCGTCAATCAGTTCGGGCAGGCTGCGCCGGGCATGGCGATTGCGGATGCGGTCCAGCACCAGGCTCAGGTCCGGCCGCTTGCGCAGCACATAGCCGATCTTGCGCGGCAGGCTGGCCTTGCTGTCCTGATTGACGGCCAGCACATCGACGTCGCCGATCTTCAGACCTGCTTCGTCCAGGCAGTAGCGAATGGATTCCGAGGGGAAGCCCGCCCAGTGCTTGACCCGGCGCAGGCGTTCCTCTTCCAGCGCGGCGACCAGTTTGCCGTCACGGACCAGACAGGCCGAGCTGTCACCGTGAAAGGCGTTCACGCCAAGGATGATCATGCAACTTTCCCTGTGTTGAAACCGGTCAGAACGGATGAATAGAGATCGAGAAACCGCCGCGCCACCGATTCCCAACTGTACTGGGTGCGGATCAGGTCATGTCCCCGGTCACCCATGGCAGCCCTTTCCTGATCGGACAGGGCCGTGGCGGCAGAAAGCCCGTCAGCTAGCCCCGAGACACTTGCCGGCACGCGCCATCCGCAGTCTGTCCGTTCCAGATCCGGCCATGGAACCGCATGAGTGGTCAAAACGGGCAGGCTGTGGGCCAGAGCCTCCGCAACCACCATCCCGAAACTCTCGGAATGGCTGGGCAGCAGGAACAGATCGGCCCTGCGCAACAGGTCGGTCTTGGCATCGCCATCAACAGCGCCGGTCAGCCTGACGCAGTCGTCAAGGGCCAGCTTCGCGATCAGGTCCTGCAACACGGCGCGATAGCCATCCTCATCCGGCCCGGCGATCGCGAAATCCCAGCCGTCCGGGCGAACCCGTTGCCATGCCTCCAGTGCCAGCGGCAGTCCCTTGACCGGATGCAGGCGACCCAGGAAGACAGCAGTTCTGCGCGCCCTCCCGTCGCCGGTATCGGTTGGTGGCAGTTCTGTCGGCAGATCGGCGCCATTCGGGATCAGCGTGGCCGTGTGCCCGAGGTTCAGGGCTGCAACATGGCCGGCTTCCTCCGGCGAGGTGGCGTGGATGGCAGCCGCATGCATCAGGTCCCGGCGCTGATAAAGCTGCCAGGCAACCTTCTTGCGCCAGTGCTTGTGTCGCATCGCCCAGGGGGCAAGCATTCCACGGGTGCTGACGACGACCGGAGTCCCGGACTGCCGCGCATGACGGCTGATCGCATGATTGTGCGACCACCACAGGCCGCTGTCATGAAAGACATCGACATTACCAAAGGCTTCCAGTGCTGCCTGCAGGGAGCCTTCCAGCCGGATCAGTCTGTCCATGCCCTGATGTTCGGAGCCGCGGACGACATCGGATCGAACGGCGCTGCCATCGGGTGCCCACAGCCCGACACTGACACCAGCGTCGGCCAGCGCCCGTCCGAGTCTGGAAACCGAATAGGCGGGCCCCCCGTAGCTGCGGTCGAAACTGCCCGATGACAGGAAGATGCGCATCCGGTCCGGCTACACACTCTCACGAAACACGGAGGTCAGATGCGCCACTTCAGGACCTTGTAGGCCATGATATAGATCATCGCGACCAGGGCACCCGACTTCACGATGTGGTTCAGCACGACGACGGTTTCGGTCTCGGCCTTGGTGGCCTGAAGAAAGATCAAGGGTATCCAGAAGATCACGGTCGGGAATCGTCGTGCAATGATGAATGTCAATCGAATGATTGATCCATAGAACGCCCCAAATATTCCCATGAAAAAGATGCCGTAATAGCCAAAATTCGCCCATGCCTCGCCGACAATGCTGATTCCAAATGAAGTATCATTCGAAACTCTGAGTCCGGTATATTTCTCAAATCCGTCGGATACATTCACGGCGCGTTTTTCAAACAAGAATCTAGGCAGGAGACTTTCCTGAAGTGCGCGTAATATTGTATCGCCGTTTTCAAAATCATGAACTGCAGGAACATAACTCATCACGGCGCTGATGATCCATCCCTGATTCAGGCGAGCGTTCAGTGCTCCACCCGTTGTGCTGGCTGAAGAAAACTCGGAATTCTGAAAAAGGGAGTTCTCAACCATTGCATCCATCAGTGTGAATATCCCGGATTTGCTCGGATCCTGAATGATGCGGAGGCGATATTCTGACTTGGCTGCCTGTAGTTGAGTAACGAGCAGGATACAGCCAAGGAAGACAAGGAATTTTGTTCGGAATTTTATTCTCAGTTCCGCACAAACATATGACGCGATGAGGGCTGACCAAAGCAGGAGGATATGAAAAAAACTGTATTCCAGAGAGCTGTTTGCGAGAAGGATGAATGATATTGAAAGGCATACCCATCGAAATTTTATTCGAAGAACCATCATGTAGATGGATGCGATAAATGTGAATTGTGAAATGAGGAAAAGTATGAAGCGCAATGAAAATGGCAAATTCGGCGTGGCAATATGTGCTACTACGCCGATCAGGAAAATGTAATAAATATTTGTCGAATTAAGAATTGAGGTTCTGTTTATGTAATTTCTAATTTGATCTATGTTGATGTTTGGTGAAAAAATTCGCACAGAAAGAACGAATAAAATCAAAGATGGTACAACGTAAAGAAAATAAGACTCTTCATCGACGTACATTCGATATTTGTAGGTCACAGCGTCATGATAATACGCAAAATAGGGTCCGACAATCCATTGCGCCGTAGCAATCATGGATACGACTGGACCTATGGCTATTTCCTTGCCGGTCGCATTGACGAACCAGAAAAGTGTATAGGCAAACAGCCCAAGTCCAATGGATGCCAGAATCTCGACATCGAAAGCCAGCGCCACGGCAGTCGTCAGGGCACCGGCTATCAGGTTTACAGGCAATGTCGTTGTCGGTGCCTGCATTTCGGTTGACGGATGCTGCAGATTCTCGGTCGAGGTCATCTAGCTACTCTCAATGAAGGACCAGTTTCGCAATGGCGCTCTGCAGGGCGGTCGATGCCGCATATGTCGACCAGTTGCTGCTTGCCTTGGCCGCCTGGCGACCGTTCAGATACAGCGCAGCAGGATCTTCAGCGATCGAGATCATGATCCTTGCCAGCGTATCGACATCGCCGCAAGGGAAAATCCGGCCATATGTCGTGTCCGCGAGCAGGTCGGGGGCGCAGCCAACCTGATCGCTAGCAATGGCCATGCAGCCTGCAGTGAGTGCCTCATTCACGCTCAGTCCCCAGGTTTCGCTGCTGGAAGGCAGAACGAATACGTCCGCCATCTGATACAGGCCAGGCATCGCGCTCTGGTTCCTGAAGCCCGGGAAATGAACATTGGACAGGTCCCTTGCCTGGGCATCCAGGGCCGTTTTGCCTGCC
Source organism: Minwuia sp. (assembly GCA_029213165.1). Lineage (GTDB taxonomy): Bacteria > Pseudomonadota > Alphaproteobacteria > Minwuiales > Minwuiaceae > Minwuia. The sequence goes on along the minus strand of JARGNO010000003.1, from coordinate 75,525 downwards.
CCGTCGCCGGCCAGGACCAGATGCGCGCCTGGGACGGCATTGGCGACCTTCCGGAAGGCATCGATCAGTGTATCCACCCGCTTGTGGGAAACGAACTTCCCTGCATAGAGAAAGACCGGATCGTGCTCGCCAATTCCGAGCTGTGCGCGTTCGTGATTGCGCAAGTTCGGCACGGCGCCGGAAGTCGTGCCAAAGCGCTCCGTGTCGATTGAATGCGGCATATGGCTGATCCGGTCCATCGGCAAACCCATATGCCGAAGGTATTCACTGTTGCGCGTGCCTGGTGTCAGGGCAATGTCGACATGGCTGTAGACCCACCTCAGCACGGGCCTTCTGAGCCACCGTTTGAGACGGGGACCACGCACGGAGGCGAGGGTAGAGTCACCGCGGAACAATATCGGCGTCTGACCGTGGAAATGCCGCAAGACACGAAGGTTCGTGCGCCAGGCCCAGCCGTAGACCAGAACGGCATCCGGTTGCCAGCGGCTGATCCTGTCGACCATCTCCGGATTGTTCAGCCCGTTGAAGTGGTGTGTGCCCGGATCGGCGGACACATTCGGCACGATCTCCCAGTCATAGCCGTCCAGCAGGGGGATATCCCAGATGACCTGGCGGCCAAATTCGCGATCGATGGTCCCGCCGGGCCCTTCCCAGCAATAGAACAGCCGGATCTCCAGAGGCGAATTCCGGGCAAGTTCCTGAAACAGTGGAGCGTTGTACTGGATCGGGTGACTGCTGACGATGGCCAGTCTCGTGCGGGTCAACGAAGCCCCGCAATTGATGTTTCGAAAAGATGACACAGCCTTCTGGTCATCATCTCGGCAGTGAAAGGGGCGAAAGCCTGCTGGTCCAGGACGACGGTTGGCGGATCAAGGACCATCGCGGACAGTGCCCTGTACGCGCAATCCACTGCATTCTCTCTGTCGTCGCCCGTCCCGAATGTCGCCACCGTTCCCGCATTGGTGTTCCGGACAAACTCTGCGGCGGTGCTGGACTCGTGAAAGATGGAGAGCAACGGGCGACCGGCCAGTGCATAGGGATAGACCTTCGATGCAGTGTAGGCGGCATCGTCGGAGCCGATGATGACGAGCGCATCGGCATCCAGCAGGTGACGCAGCGACACGAAATAGGGCAGGCGGTCCGGTATCTCGCGAACCTGGTCCGCGACACCTTCCTGCACCGCCACCGGCAGGATCGTCCGTACGCCATGGCCAGCGCGCGCATAGCTGGTGCCATAGAACTCGAACCGCAATCGACTGAAGGTCTCGCGGCGGAGTGCACGGAACAGGATTGTCAGCGCCTTCGCCATGTCCGGTCCACCCCTGCCGACATAGCGCACGACAACCTGTGACGTGCCCCCAGACGCCCCGGTCCTGACCTCTGGAAGGGTTCGCGCAATGTCCATGTCGCCGAGGGCAGCCGCGAAGGGCAGGGTCAGTTCGGGCCTGCCGCGAAGCGCAGGATAGCGTTCCTGCACGGTGCGGATATAGGGCTCCGACACTGCCAGCACCCCGGCGGCTTCCGGCATCGTGCGGGCTTCCAGCCTGGACTTCTGCCAGTAGTCGAAGGCGAACTTGCGCGGTCGTTTCTCGCGCGGCAGCGAGAGATAGTAGTCGTTGCGCCACGGATCCTGCAGGTCCACCACAAAGGGAACACCGAATTTCCGTTTCCAGTGCGGACCGTGGGCGATGGCCGTGAACACCGTTGTCGTGAAGAAGATCAGGTCAACGCGGTGGCGCGACAGATAGGCATCCACGGCGCGCCGCAACTGCAACCAGCAGCGAAACCCGAGATTGCCAAGCCCTACCTTGCGCGTCAGGCGCGGTGAGAAGGCCCGAACGTGATGCACTTCGACGTCGTCAGGAATGGTCCTGAGCAGCAATGGATCGGACGCTGTCTCGCAGTCTGCCGGATCGACCGCAAAGACAACCGGTTCCCAGCCATTCGCCCGCATCCAGGGCAGGGACTGCCGCAGCCGGTGCATGTCAGCCGCATTGACCGGGGGGAAATGCGGGGAGATGCAGAGCACGCGTTTCAAGCGTTGCCTGCTTCCAGAAAGTCGTTCACCTGACGTTGCAGGCGCGCCTTCGACAGCTCCCATGAGAAGTGCTGCTCCAGGGCCGCCACGGATGCCTTCGCCGCTGTCGTGCGTTCCCGTGCGTCCACGATCAATGGACGCAGGGCTTCCGCGAGGGCACGCGCGTCGCCCTGCGGAAAGATGTGAACCGCTTCCGGCGCGATCCCGGCAACTTCCGACTGTCCGGCGGTATCGCTTGCCACGATGGCAAGGCCGGCGCGCATGTACTCGAAGACCTTGTTGGTGATTGTCAGGTGTCTGCTGGCGCAGTCGGAAAGCTCGCCACAATAGCCGATATCGTGCTCGCTCAGCCGTGACAGCAATTCAGCCTGCGGCACCTGCGGGTGAACGTGGACGCGGTTCCGGACTTCCGGCGAAACGTCCGCGAGGAGTTCCTGCATGAACCCGGCGCGGGGTGTGCCCCTCAGGTGCAGCTCGAACGGCGCATCGATGAGCATGATCGCCTGCATCAGTGCTTCCAGGCCCCGCCCCGGTCCAATGGTCTGCGAGAACCAGGTGATCGAAGGGATCCCGGTATCCCTGCGGTCCACGATCCTGCCATCCGTTGTCAGGCGTTCCTCTGAGGGGAAGCTGTTGTGGATCACTCCCGGCTTCGGGCAGCCATAGGCGCGCACAAGTGCGTCGGCCAGTGCATGGGATGTGGTGGTCGCATGAACGGCGTTGTTGAGCAGAAACGATTCGGCGCGCCGCATCAGGTTCAGGGGTCGCTTGGCCTGATCCACCGGCAAGCCATCATCGGTGTACCAGTCCTCCATGTCGATCCGAACCGCGCGGCCATCATTGACCAGTCTGGTGCCAACCCACAGTGCCTTTTCCAGGTGAAGGCTGTAGAGGTCCGCGTTCAGCCGACGCGCGGTCCGCAGGAGCGAACCCGCCTCATAACCCAACTGCATCGGATGTTCGTAACCGAAGCGTTGCCCGGCCTCTCGCATCAGTCGCGCCATCGCGCGCAGCCAGGTACTCCGCAGCCGGTTCACCAGGCCAGTCTCGGTCAGGTCCATTACCGGTATGTGTTGCCACCTCCGGTCCCGCACCATCGCATCGATCCGCGGCAGGTCCTGCGCCCGGTGAATGGCAGCCAGCACGATGACCTCGTGCCCCAGCTCGGCTATTGCGTCGGCCTCCTTGACCACGCGCGGATTGTTGATCACCTGAAACCCGGAGACGATCACATAGCGGCGTGGCATCAGGCGGGCTTCGCCACCAGGTGACAGACGTGGAAGTTGGCTGCCGTGATGGTGTCCAGATCCTGCTGCACCACGCGCATCCGATAGTTCCTTTCCGCCAGCCACTGGCGACAACTGATCAGCAGGTCATGGGAGTGGACCTCGATCAGCAGGACCGGCCTGAACCGCGCCACCGTGGACTCGGCGCCCAGCAGTGCGTCCTGTTCTGCACCCTCTATGTCGATCTTCAGCAGATCCGGCGGTGCAATGACCTGCCTGTCGACCAGCGTATCCAGCCGTACGACCTGGACCTCGATGCGTGTCTGGCCATCAGTGCCGTGCTGAAAGCTGGAACTCGAAAGCTTGCCCATGCTGGTCTCAGGCATGACCTCGAACGTCGCCGTGGTGTCCTCTGCCCCGACGGCGCAGGTCTGGAGCGAAAGCCTCATTGCCGGATTGAGTGCAATCAGGTCTTCGATCGTGGCCGCGTTTTCCGGATTCGGCTCAAAGCAGATCACTTCCGCAGCACCGCTGGCGGCCATGACACCGGCCATGAAGCCACGGTGGCTGCCTATGTCGTAGCAGACCATGCCCTGTGTGACTTCCGCTGCCAGCGCGGTTGTCACGTCCTGTTCCCAGGTACCGGTCCAGTAGAGCTTGTCGTCGGGCAAGCTGATCCGCATGGTCAGCCCCCTGGCCGGGCCGGCCGTGATGCGATGCACGAACTCGGCATCTTTCATCGCCGAGTTGACCAGCCAGCGTTGCAGCGGTGCGACCAGCGGCAACGATTTGATGCGGTTCCGCATACCCCAGGGCAGGATGTCAACGCTGCGCGCGAGCAACCGCTTCAGGCTCATTGTCTTGTTTCCTTGTTGCTGACTGTGCCCGCGTCGATCTGGCAGAGCATGTTGTCGATACGGGCAATGTTGCGCGGGTAGGTATTCTGAAGTGCCAGCGCCTTGCGTCGTTTCTGGCGCGCCGGAGCGTTGTGGGTTTCCAGGTCGCGAACTGTCTGGCTGAAGATGTCGACGAAGTCACTGTCGTCAGGCGACGTTGACATGCGGACCAGTTCAGGGTCATCGGCATAGATTGACATGCGGGTGCTGACAACCACCTTGCCTGTCGCGAAATATTCGATGAACTTGTGGGAGTTGGATCGGTCCGACTCGGTCTCGTGATCCTGATAGCTCAGTAACAGGCAATCCATGGCCGCGGCGGCATTGGCCAACTCCGCCTTCGGCAAGGCACCGTGAAACAGGCAGTTCCGGCAATCCGCCAAAGCTGCTGCCAATGGTGAACCGTCGCTGATCGGTCCCCAGTAATGGAACGTGATGTCAGGATGCTGTCGCGCCACCGCGCGCAGCAGACCCACGTTGATCGTCTGGCGGTCGAGGTTCCCGAAATAGCCGCAATGAATGCCGCCATCTCGCCCCGGTCTCCGCGCAGCGACCTGCGCCAGTGCCGCGAACTCCGTTCCTGTGCCGTGATTGATCACGGCGCTGGCGGGCAGGGGAGCATGTCTCGTGACACTGGCGAGAATGCGCTCCGACACACTGAATACAAGATCGGCGGTGCGGCCGATCCTGGCCTGTCGTGGGTCGCTGACAGGATCAACCGGATGGAAGATCACGCGCCGCGCCCCGAAGGCGCGAAGGTCGGGGTAGGTATTGAAGTCGAAACACCAGACCAGATCCGGACTGGCCTGCAGTATGCGGAGCAACCGGCGTACCTCCCGTCCGATCCAGATACGGTAGAGCCTCGGGGCATGAAACCGCAGTGATCGTGGCAGGCATGGCCGCCAGGTGATGCGTTCGACACCCGGTCGTCCTGTCACCGACCTGCGAACGGCGCCCGGACGCATCGACCAGTCGGGCGGGTCAAGAAACAGGACCCGGTTCGCAAGCCCCAGCGCCTCTGCATAGTGATGTTTTGAAATGGGGATATGGTCCCAGTCCTGCGGTGAAATCAGCAGGATCTGCTTGTCCTTCAGCCACCGGACTTCCGGTTCGGTCATTGGCGGACATGCGCGCCGGGCAATTCGGCCTACTTCCCCGCGCCGCGCTTGATCAGGTTGAAGGCTCCGCGCAGGGGGCGCAGCGCCGGATAGGCCTCGTAGACAGACCGTTCGACCGCAAAGTCACTGTGGGGCCGCGGCGGTGCGCGCATGATCTCGTCGAACTCGGCCAGCGTGAAACCCAGCTTCTTGGAGACAAACTGTCGGTCCTCCTCCATCTGGTCCGGGTCATAGGGCGGGGCGGAAAGCTCGTTGAGCGCGTCTTCCTTCGTGATCTGCCCGGCATATATCAGATTGGTCAGGTGGGCCTTGCGCTTGTCCACGCCGAATTTCACCGGAAGGATGTAGCCTTGGTAGAAGCGGGTGAAGATCGACTCGTGATGCTTGCCGCCATAGTCCCGCCAACCGAGTTCATCAATGATCTTCTGCTTCACGGCAGCCTTGTCATAGGGCACCAGATTGAGGATGGAATGGGACTTCAGTCCCCGGAACATCTGGTCCCACTTCTTCAGTTTCAGTGACATGAAGGGATAGGTCTTCAATGGGACCTCGCCATGTGCGGCGTGAATTGCCTTGATGTTCACATGATCGGTCTTGGCGAAAATCCAGTGTGGCGGCATGACAAATTCAGTCACCACATTGGTGCCGCTGAGGACATGACGGATGCCGTATTTTGACGCCAGCCGGTTCAGCACGGCGAAAATGGCATGATCAGAGACGACCTCGATATCGATCACGGATGCCTTCAGGTGCGCACGCTGCAGGTCACGGAATTCGTTCCAGTCGATGACATGCGTGTGCAGGTCGATATCGAGACGGCTGACGATCTGCTCGATATTCTGGACCGCCAGTTCCGCGTTCCAGCCATTGTCCAGATGGACCGCAAGGGGGCGCAGACCCAGCCTGCGCGCCTGGAGCGCCACATAAGTGCTGTCTACCCCCCCGCTGAGACCCATGATGCAGTCATAGGGCTTGCCCTTGCCGTCTGCGCTTATCTGCGCGGCCAGCGATTGCAGCATGGCCTCTCCCTCCGGCCCGTCATGCACCAGTTCGGCGGCGGCACGCATGTAGTCGTGATAGTAGTGGCTCCGGCCCTCGTCATCGAAGCGCATGTCTGGATCATCATTGGTGTCCAGCACACCGATACTGCATTGGCGGACATTGGGGATATGGTTCACATCCGAGTCGCAGATACCTGTCATTTCATGCCCCGGATACGTCGGCGCAAGCATTGGCGTAGGCCATGCGAAGATTCCGGCCAAAACCCTCGGGACCCCATGTGTTCCGGGCATGTGCCTGAATGGCCCCGGTATCAAAGGTTGTTGATGTCGAAGCGATATCGGTCATTGCCGATATCAACGCCGAGACGTCACCGGGGTTGACCAATCGTCCTGTTGCGGCAGTGATGATTTCCAGCGGTCCGCCGGATGCGATGGCGATCACGGGCAAACCACACGCCATGGCCTCGATCAGCGCGACACCAAAGGTTTCGAAGTGGCTGGAAAAGACGAAGGCATCTGCCCGCAACATCTGCTCCCGCACACTGGATGGTTCGAGCAGTCCCATGAATCGGATCCGATCAGCCAGTCCTGCCTCCTCGGACTGTTGCTCAAGCGAATGGCGGAGCGGCCCGTCTCCGACCAGCACCAGCCGACAGTCCGGATGGTCATCGAGAACCCGAGCGAACGCGGAGATCAGCAGGGCATGGTTCTTCACCGGCAGAAGGCTGCCGACAGTCAGGAACGTGAAAGGTCCGCCTTCGCGCTCGCGCCGCTCGATATCCATGAAGGTGCGTGGCAATACATTGCCAAGGACGGTGACATCGGTGTCCGGCTCCCCAACCCGCGTCACCACCGATTGCAGCAATGCCTTGCTGACCGGCAGGAACGCATGGGCACCCGCGATGGCCGAACGGACAGCGGGAAACAGGGAGGCAGGAACCTCATCAAGTTGGTAAGCGCTGCTGTGCTCCGTCAGGACGTAGGGGATACCCTCACGGCGGGCGATCCGATGCGCCAGCAAGCCAGCGGCGATGGTGTTGTGGGCATGTATCAGGTCAGGGCGTCCGTAGCGGGCGCAGTACTCGCGATAGCCTGCCCAGCCTGCTCTCTGCCACCACACGGGGTCGAACCTGCGGGACGGTGGCGTGCCGTAGAGCCCCTCCACTCTGAGGACAGGCGTGCCCTTCCAATCCTCGACGGCGACTGTCGAGCGTGGATCGAACCACCGCCGAAACAACTCGCGGCACAGGAGCAACAGGCGTCCACCCGGCAGTGCCGGGTCGGCAGGGCGCCCGCCCAGGCGGCGCAGGATGCTGCGCATGTACATGGGAACGGAATGGCGCAGGCGAATGGAGACAACGCCGAACTTCTCGTTGCCAGTCATCCGCAGGGCCTCGATCTGATGCCCCTGAAAAATACCGGCAAGCGGCTCATGCGCTGGCAGGAATTCCTCGGTCGGCAGGATGAGGACATGGCGTGGCATCGTAGTCGCTAGTCAGCTGCCACAGTCATGGATGATGGTCCAGAGGTACGCCCTGCCCGATAACAGGCGTAGTCCCAGGATCCTGTCCGGACAGTACAGAGCACCAACAGTGCCCTCCAACCATTCCTCGTGTGCGTTCCACTCAAATATCCAACTTAGATGGGACAGCGTTGTCCGTTTGCTCAATCCAGATAGGCAATGCTAACGGCCATTCGGTCTCGATCTGCGCGGCCAGGGAATACAACTCAGGAATACGTGGACAGGATTGCTCGACGCAGGGGAGTGAGCACAGTGCGCCGGTAGACCGGAATCTGACCAAATCGACCGTGACGCAGAGTGTTGCGCAGGAGGTCCCTCTCCAGAGTTCTGCGGTACGCGACCAACGCTTCGCGTCGTTTCGACATACTGAGTGGGCATTCGTCGGACAGCAGGGCTGAAATTACCACGCCTACTCGCATCGCGGTCTTCTCGGTATCGGTATTCACGTTCTTCTCCTGACCGCCATGCACCCGGTCCCAAACCAGCGCAGGCGGCATAGTCACGACTGGATAGCGGGCACCGATCTTCAGCCAGAATTCCATGTCGCCAAGCTGGCGCATGCCGCTGAACCCGCCAACCGCCTCATACGCATCGCGTCGGATGATACCGGATCCAGGAGCCCTGCCGAACAATTCGCGCCCGTGAAATTCTTCCCTGTACGCTTCAGCGGGTGAGAAGATCATTGGATGCGGACGGTCAGGAGCGGAATGGGCCGACAGGCCAAAACCGGCATCAGGGAACTGTTCCATGCAACGCACGAAGGCGCCCAGTCCCCAAGGATAGATCATGTCGTCGGAATCGACGTACTTCAGATACTTTCCTCTTGCGAGACTGGCCGCGTGCTTGCGGTTCGGATAGTCGCCAAGGTTCTTCGCGTTCTGATAGACACGTACCCGGCTGTCGGTGGCTTCCAGCGTCCGTGCGATCTCGACTGTCCGGTCGTTCGACCCGTCATCCACCACGATCAGTTCGAAGTCGGTAAAGTCGGACGCCAGCACGCTGCCCATCGCATCGGCAATGAAGTCGGCCCGATTGTAGGCTGTCATCAGGACACTGACCGCTGGTGCAGGTGTCGTCATGTTGCTCCCCTGGCCCATCAGCCGCGATTGCCTGGCTTCGCGAAGAAGTCGCTGATGGCTTCCACCACCCGATCCTGATCCGCCTCGCTCAACATCGGATGGATCGGCAGGGAAAGGATCTCCGACGCATGGGCATGCGCAACGGGGAAGTCCGAAGGCACATGGCCGAGATGGTCGTACGCCGAGTAGAAGGGCAGGGCGCGCGGATAATTGATGACGGTCGGCACACCCGCTGCCACGAGATGTTTCTGCAGCGCGTCGCGGTCTCCGGTGCGGACCACGTACAGATGATAGACATGGCGCACGCCGGGCCGCTGCGCGGGCAGGGTCAGGTCGCCGATGCCCTGCAGCATCCGGTCATAACGTGCCGCGACCTTGCGGCGGGCGTCATTCCAGCCCGGCAGATGCGGCATCTTCACGTTCAGCACTGCCGCCTGCAGGCCGTCCATGCGGCTGCAGATTCCCTCCATCACGTGGTTGTTCTTGCCCCCGTGACGGGCGAACAGGGTGGCGAACTCCGCAATGTCATCACGGTCGGTGATCAGGCAACCGGCATCCCCCATCGCGCCCAGGTTCTTGCCGGGATAGAACGAGAAGGTCGCCACGTCACCGAAGCGCCCCACCTGCTGTCCATCCACCTCTGCGAGATGCGCCTGGGCGCTGTCCTCGATCAGCCACAGTCCATGCCGGTCACAGATCGCCTTGATCTCGGCAATTGCTGCGGGCTGACCATAGAGGTGGACGGCAACGACACCCTTCGTGCGGGGAGTGATCTTCGCCTCGACCTCCGCGGGGTCGAGGCAGAAATAGGCATCCTCGGTGTCGCCGAAGATGACCTTCGCGCCCGTCTGGGTGATGGTTTCGCTGGTGGCGATCCAGCTGTGTGCCGTCGTGATGACCTCGTCACCCGGCCCCGCCCCCAGCGCCCTGAGTGCAATGTAGAGGGCGTCGGTGCCATTGGCGCAGGATACGCAATGCCTTGCGCCGGTCAGGCTGGCGAAATTCTGTTCGAAGTCATCGACGTCCTGGCCGCGAATGAATGCGGATGTGTCGATGACGCGGGCGATCGTGTCGTTCAGGGCAGGCTGCAGCGTGTCGTGCAACGCCTTCAGGTCTACGAACTGCATCAGTCAGCGCTCCATTCGTCTTGCAGGGTTTCCCACATAGAAGCCGGGTTGGATAATGTCCTTCGTCACGACGGCGCCAGCACCGACCACGGCATTGTCGCAGATGCTGACGGGCATGATCGTCGCGTTGGTTCCGATGGAGACATTGTTTCCGATGCGGGTGTTGCCCCACTTCGTGCGGTCGCCACGTGCCGGGCCGCCACCGGAAAAACTGTCGTTGATGAACATGGCACCGTGCGAGATGAAACAGTCGTCGCCGATGGTCACCAGTTCGCAGATGAAGGCATGGGACTGCACCCGTGTCCGCGCTCCGATCTCTACCCCGGCCTGGATCTCGACGAACGGACCGACGAAGCAACCGTCACCCAGCGTGCAGCGATAGACGTTGGACGGTTCGACGATCGTGACGCCCGTGCCGCAGGTCACGTCGCGAATGCCGACACTCTTCAGGTCAGGAGGCAATCTTCGCGGCCCTGTAGATCTTGTCGATGATCTCGACGGTCTTCAGTCCCTCGAAACCGATGGTGCCGATGGAGCCTTCGGCAGTCAGGACCTGCCGGATGTTCTCGTAGACATCCTCGTGGTTCGACATGGAACCCTGGTAGGCCCCGTATTCATTCGGGGGGCGGCCCTGTTTAAGCTCGGCCGGGTTCATGCCGGCGATGTTCTCGTACTCGATCTCGTTCAGGTACTGGCCGCCAATCTTGATTGTTCCCTTTTCGCAGAACAGGGTCAGTGATCCCTCCATGTTCCGCCCGAAGCTGTTGATGGTGAAGCTGACACTGCCGATGGCACCGCTGTAGAAGCGCAGGATCGCGACCCCGGCGTCTTCGAACTCGACCGAGTCCGCATGGCAGTAGTTGTCCATGAAGCTGGCCACGTCCTGTACGTCGCCGGCCAGCCAGTAGAGCAGATCGATGAAATGGCTGAACTGGGTGTAGAGCGTGCCGCCATCCATCGCCATGCTGCCCTTCCAGCTGTCGGCGTAATAGGCGTCGTTGCGGTTCCAGAAGCAATTCAGGTGGACACTGTAGATCCGCCCGAGCGCGCCCTGGTCCAGCAGCTTCTTCAGATGCTCCACCGGCGGATTGTAGCGGTTCTGCTTTACGACAAAGAGACGGCGATTGGCCTTTTCACCCGCCTTGATCATCTCCCCGCACTCGTGAACGGTCAGCGCCATGGGCTTCTCGCAGAGCACATGGTATCCGGCCTCGAATGCCTTGATCGTGTGCTCAGCGTGCAGCCCGTTCGGGGTGCAGATCGCGACCACATCGGCCTTGCCGCGCATGTCCTTCAGCATCTGATCCAGATCGGTGAAGGCTTCGGCTCCCTGCTCCGCCGCGACCTGCTGCGCCTTCTCCGGCACGATATCGCAGACGGCGGTCAGGCGACCGAACTTGGGGGCATGGCCAGCGTGGCGCTGACCGATCCGGCCGCAGCCGACAATGGCGAAGCCTGTGCTGTTGGGAGATACCTGCTGCATGTTGTGTTTCAGACCATTCTCTTCTGGATGGACAGGGGATCAGGCGACAATGTCTTCGGGACCCAGGTGATCGAACAGGCCCTCGCGCAGGACCGCCTGACTGGGGTAATTGACCAGGACGGCCCGGTGCGGACCCTTGAAGACGAACTGGGCACCTGCCGCGACAGCAGAGGCGCCGCCTTCCTTGATCGCGGCAAGGAAATCGGGAACGCCGCGCGCGCCTCCACTGGCGATGACAGGCACATCGACCGCGCTGGTCACCCGCCTGATCAGGTCCATGTCATAGCCTTCGAAGGTGCCGTCACGATCGATCGCCGTCAGCAGGATCTCGCCCGCGCCGGCGTCAACCGCATTGCGCGCGATCTCGGTGACCTCTCCCGGCACGCGCCTGGAACCACATTCGGTCATCACCTTTGGCCCGCCGAACAGTCCCTTCTTCACGTCGATGCTGGCGACCACAGCCTGGTTGCCGTACATGCGCGCGATCTTGCCTGCCAGCGTGGGTGAACGATGCAGGGCGGTATTCAGCACCACCTTCTCGACCCCTGAATCGAAGGCACGCCGCGCTTGCTCCAGCGTCCGGATGCCGCCGCCGTATCCGAAGGGGATGAAACATTCGCTGGCGATCTCGCGCAGCAGGTCGAAATCCGGTTCCGAGCCCGCCTTGGCGACACTGATGTCGAGCAGCATCAACTCATCGACTTCCTTGTCGCTGAAGATGCGAACGGTATTGACCGGATCGCCGACATAGGTCCGCTTGCCGAACCTGACGGTCTTCACAAGACGGCCCCGTTCGATCAGCAGGGTGGGAATGACACGTACCCGTTTCATTGGAGACCGGTCTTCATTCGGCGCCTGTCTTTCCTTCGGCGAAATTGCGCAGCAGGGTCATGCCGAAGCGATGGCTCTTCTCCGGATGAAACTGGACGCCCAGTATGTTGCGACTGGCCACGGCGGCGCAGAAATCATAGCCATGATGTGCGGTCGCGGCGACGTCTGCCGGGTCATCGCAGGTCATGTGAAACGAATGCACGAAATAGAACCGCGGTTCCTCGTGAAAACCGTGAAGTGCCGTCTGCGGCTGTTTCACGTCCAGCATCGCCCAGCCCATGTGAGGCACCCGATCGGTCGGGCCGAGCCGGCTGCGATCAAATGCCAGAACATCGCCGTCGATCCAGCCAAGCCCGGGCAACTTGCCTTCATCACTGCGACGGCCGAGAAGTTGCATCCCGACACATATCCCCAGAATGGGCACGCCGTCGCGGATCACGCGCTGTTCCAGCGCTTCGGAAATACCCTTCTCCCTGATGCTCTCCGCACCGTGGTCGAACGCACCGACACCAGGGAAGACAATGCGTTCCGAAGTCAGGATATCCTCGGCCTCGGAAGTGATCGTGGCCTTGATGCCAAGCTTCTTCAGCATGTTGCGGATGGATGCGGGGTTGCCGCAACCATAGTCGACAATGGTGATCGCGCCGGTGGTCATGCGGCGTCGGCCTGTCCGCGCTTCAGCGGAACCGGTGGTGCGCCAAGATAGTCCCGGTACAGGGCGGAAAGCGCTTCCGCGCCCTTTGCCCGCGCCTTCTCGAAGATGGCGATTCCGTCCACCAATCCCCTGACGCATTCGCGCCGGTTGTGCCACCAGTAAAGCTTCTGCCGCACCGTCAGCGACGGAATGCGCAGCAGTCGCAAAGCCTCCCGCAGTGGCTGGATTGCCGGTTCCCCAGGCAGCGTGCCGAAGAGGTCGTGGCGCATCAGGCAGACCACCACTGTCCGTTTCAGCGTCGTCTCGTAGTTCTCCAGGTGGCAGTGATAGACGCAGGCTGCCGGTTCGCGCACCAATGCATGGCCGCTGCGCAGCGCGTCGATGCAGATCAGCATGTCCTCTCCGTACACCGTGTGGCGGAAGGGTGTTTCCGCGATGAAGGACCGGCGGTACATCGACGTGACGTCGTCGATGACACAGGCGTTCTGCTTCTCCGTCGGCGATGCGGCGTCGAAGTCTCCGGCACTGCCGAACCGGTGCACGCTTCTGACCGGCTTTGAAACCGGACGGTACCAATCGAGCGGATTGTTCTGCGGGTCATGGGCAACGACCTGAAGGCCCCCCACCGCCGCCACATCCTCAGCGACGAAGCCATTGCGCATCCGCTCGATCCAGCGGTCATCGACAGGGCGTGCGTCGCCGACCGTGAACAGCACCAGATCGCCTGAGGTTTCCCGGACACCAAGGTTGCGGGTCTCGCCGTGATTGAAGTCGCCGGGCGCGATCTCCAGCAGCCGCGCCTGGGCACAGGACCGGACAATGTCCTGCGTCCCGTCCGTGGACCCGGAATCGATGACCAGGATCTCGTCGACGGCCACGGTCTGCGCCAGGATTCCGTCCAGGCAGGCAGCAAGACCTGCAGCCTCGTTCTTGACCGGGACGACGACGGATATGCTTGCCGTGCTGTCCATGCTGGTCACAGGTTGAACCGCTGGAGCGCCAGATTCAGTTCTGCGGTGGTGCCGATGTCGATGTACTTGGCTCCGTCGAATGACGTTGCCTTGACCCGCATCTTGCGCTCGATCGCGTGGTTGAACACATCGCCCAGAACGACCTCCTGCGCACCGGGTGTCACCGTCTCCAGATACTCCCCGATCAGTGCCGTGAAAGCCGGCGACCAGCAACAGGCACCCCATGCGCAGGACAGGTCCGATGCTTCCGGTTTGTCGTAGGTCCAGATCACGTCGTTGTTCTCATCCATGTCGACCATGCCGAACTTGCTGGGGTTGTCGGTCGGAAACAGGGCCAGGGTCAGGTCGGCCTCGTGCTGGTCATGAAACGACAGCAACTGGCTGAAACAATCTGCAGGTTCGATGATCGTGTCAGGCATGCCGAACAGGACTGTCTGGCCGTCCAGCCACGGGCGTGCAAGGTCGATGGCATATGGCATGCCATGCAATTCTTCCTGGAACAGATAGCTGACATGGCCCCCGAAGCGTGAACCGTTGCCATAGTACTGCATGATGTCCGACTTGCCTTCGCCAAGCACGATGAACACCTGTTTGGCGCCTGCGGACAGCATGTGGTCCACCAGGTACTGGCTGACGACTTTCGGCCGTTTCTCCATCACGCCATCGATGACGACGTCCTGATAGCCAACCGGAAACAGCTCCTTGGGACAGGGAAACGGTTTCAGCCGAGAACCCCGACCAGCAGCGGGAATGATGGCGGCGAGGGATCTGGTCATGGATGGGTGCCTGCCTTTGAAGTGACTGGTGTCGTGATGGGGATCCGGCCAATGTTGCCGTGACCGGCGAAGGGGCGCTGCAGTCTTTCAGCCAGATCGCGAAACACCCGGAACCGGGTGGCGCGGCCACCGTACAGGCTGATGACGCAAGCAATACGCAGGAATTGACGGGTGCTGATCACGCCTTCCCTGAATGCCCAGGTCAGGAACCTCACCGCGAGTGAAACCTGTCCGGAACGGGCAGCCCCGATCACGATCTCCGCCACCATGTAACGCAGTTCTTTCAGCCGGTGCTGCTGCCCATTCTCGCGCAGCAAAGCCGCCACTTGCCTTGCAACCTTGACGCGGCTCAATTGCTTCTCCGGGCTGAAGAACCGGCCGCGACTGAGACTGGCAGGGGTTACACGGTTGTGGAGGTCGGGTGGCAGATCGAAGAACTTCCGGTATCGATAGCCCTGGATGTAGGCCCGGAAGAAAAGTTCGATGTCCTGCCAGAGCATGAGTTCAAGGTTCCACATGCCGATCCGGACAAAGGATTCCTTTCGCCAGAGCACGCCGGTGCCCTGTGCGATGGCGTCCTGACGAAACTGACGGGTCAGTTCATCCTCACGCGTTTCAATGTTCCACCAGAGCCCCAGGTCATGCGGCTCATGCTCGAACATCAGTCCCGGAAAAATCGCGAAGTCGAGGGTCGACGCACTCTCCATTGCCGCGACCCGGTTCTCCAGGCAGAAGGGTTCGATGATGTCGTCGGTGTCGAGGAACATGACATACTGGGCGCTGGTGGCCAGAACGCCTTCATTGCGGCAGGTACAGGCCCCCTTGGGAAGTCCTTTCCGGTTCGCGAGATGAATCCGGGAATCCCGAGCCGCATAGTCCGCGACGATCTGCATGGTGCGATCAGTGGATCCATCATCGACCACTCGAAGCTCCCAATGTGGCCAGGTCTGGGCGAGCACTGAATCGAGAGTCTCCGCAATGAGATCCTCCCGATTGAACGCAGGCATGCAAAGGGCAACGACAGGTGGCATCTGTCAGGCGTCCCGCCAGGCCTTGTAGCGTCGCCAGAGAGGCAGAAGCGGCTTGGCCACGGGATAGCGCGCAAAGAACCAGCGACTATTTGCAAAGTCGAGATGCCGCCGGGGAGGTTCACGCATGAGCTGTTCAAACTCCTCCACCGAAAACTGAAGTTTCTTGCTGACGAACTCCAGATCCTCACGTGCCTGACTCGGCGGATAGATGTCCTGCTGGAACTCTGCCAGCGCCTGCTGACGAGTGGTCATGCCAGCACAGACCAAATTCGAAAGATGGGCCTTGCGCTTGTCGACGCCGAACTTCCGGGGGAGAATGTAGCCCTGATAGAAACGGGTGAAAATGGACTCGTGATGTTTGCCATCATATGGCTTCCAGCCGAGTTCGCGGGTAATGTCAGCCTTCATTTCATCAATATTGATCGGCAACATATTCAGAATTCGAATGACTTCTATGTTTGACCGTTTGATTTTTCGGCGAAGCCTGGCGTCAACGAAGGGGTAGTTCTTCAGTGGTCGCTTGGATCCATGCTTGCGGTAAATATCCTTGATGTTGGCGTCATCATGTTTGTCGAAACACCAATGGTAAGGCATGAAATCTTCTGTGGCCGTATTCACACCGCTGATAATGAACGGAATATCGTTCTTGATAGCCATGCTGTAGAGTGATCCATAAATCGCATGATCCGTCGCCACTTCAATATCAATCACACCTGATTTCAAGTACGCGATCTGCAATTCACGGAAATCTTCCCAGTCGATAACATAAGTTTCCAAGTCGAATCCGAGAATATCAATCATCCTGTTGATGTTCTCGACCGCAAGCTCGGTATTCCAGCCGTTGTCGAAGTGGACGCAAAGTGGACGCAGACCATATCGCTTCATCAACAGGCAGACGTAGGTGCTGTCGACGCCGCCGCTGACTCCGGTGATGCAGTCATAAGGATGCCCTTTTCCCCGTTCCTTGATCTTCTCGATCATCGGGAGAAGTATCTTGTCGCTCTCTTCCTTGTTCCCTGGAAGTTCAGCCAGCATTCCCTGGAATTTTCTGCACAGGCTGCATACACCATCCTCATCGAAGGTGAGGGTGGGGTCGTCCATCTTCGTCATGATGCAATTGGTGCATGACTCAACCATTGTTCAGGCCTCGTTCTGGCGGACTTGTGTCGTGAGCATCAGCTTCGGTTGGGCTGCGCCGACTATCCGGTTGCAACGATCCCGACCTTGCGCAATTCGGAGATCGCTCTCTTGATCTCGGTTTCGGTGCAGACTTCGCGTGCGGCAAGATGGCTCCTCTGTTTGAACCCGGCAATCGTACTGATATCCAGATTGGCGAGGGTTCGTGCCAGACATTCGGCGCTCGCCTCGGGAATGGATATCCCGATATCGTGGCGTTCCACCAGTTCCTTCATCTCGTGCGACGGGCCGACAATCAGCATCAACCTTGCCTGAATTGATTCAAAGACCTTGTTCGGAAGCATGCAGAGTTGATTGAAATTGGCGTTCGGAACGATACTGAGCGCAATGTCGTACTTGTTGATGTGCGCCGGAATTTCCTTGGTTGGGACCGGGGCATGGAATTCTGCAAATGCTGACGCATTCGCCAGTTCCTCCAGCGATCTGTGATAGTCAGGATCGGACGATGAAGCCGTGAGGAACAGATGCAATTGAAATCGGCCACCCAGCATATCGACGGCCTGAATGAAGTTTTCGATCTTCCTGGATCTGTTCGCGATTCCATGATGCACGAGATGAGTTATTTTTTCGTCGTTCGTCGAGGGCGTCAGATCAAAGTATTCCTTGATATTTCTGAATAATATGTAATTTCCTCCGAAATTCTTCAAATATCGTTGCGAAATGCTGTCGCAAACCGAGAGGCAAGTATTCATTTTTTTCAAATATTTCCGACAAATGTAGTTCAGATATCCGTTCTGCTCCTGCATCCACTCATCATTTTCAGCGTGCTGTTCTGGGTAATATTCATGAAGATTGCAAATGAACGTGGTATCCGTGTCTCGAAATGCATTGTATACCGAAGGAATATTCCATATGTGATGAATTACAGTGATCTGATATTCGGAAACGTCAATGTGACTTTGAATTTTTTTTGCAGAAAGAGCAGATATGGTCAATAATTCCCGAATGAAATGGTTTTTTCTATAAAAAAAATATAGTATCCTGTTGACAAGAGATCTGTATTTTCTGAAAAAAAATCCCTTTTTCCAATGGGATTTTGGATTTTTTCTGCTGATTGTGACTTTCTTGAATTTCGAATTCGTCTCGTTGCTGGTTCGGTTTGATTTCGATGTTTCAATTTCCATCACAGTCACAGTGCCGAAATTGGACATCAGCTGAACCATGTTCATGACCCTTTGTTCGCGCAGGGGGTCTGAATCGACCACGATCAGGATGTTCATTTTGACATCCCGCCATTGAACGTCCACTCGTGATCAAGCAATACGGGTCCGCAGTCGTCACGTGGGGCGATCTGCAGATTTCCGGTCCGTGCGGCCATGAACTCGGCCTGCGCGACATCTTCCATTGCATCGACAACTTCATTGTTGGATTCCAGGAAGAAATTGAAGCGGAAATCACCGACAGAGAAATTGGATGAGGTGGAGACGCAGGAGACGTGATTGATCCCGCGATGCAGGTTCAGGCGCGGCAGTGTCAGGTCAGTCCAGAAATCGGTTAGCTTCGTTCCAACGCCGTTGTAGACACCCAAGGCGATATTGCAGTTCTCAAGTGGCGCGGAACATTCGATTTCCATCTCGATCCTGAACTGTTCACCGGTTGCGAACTGACTTCGTATTTCTGACTGGCTGTCCTTGATCTGGATTTTCACCAGGCGTGCCTTGCCGTTCCCGCTGCGATCGGATCGGTCAGAAACTCTGCTTGTCATGAGTACCTGACTTTCCTTCATGTACCGCCGAATGGTCTCGGACGTGACGCCGTCGAAGGAAATTCCACCCTTCGTGATCATGAGTGATCGGGGGCAGAGGGCAGATATTGAGGCCATGTTGTGGCTGACAAACAGGACGGTACGGTGGCCTTTCGTGCTCAGGTCCTTCATCTTGCCGAGGCAGCGCTGCTGGAATTCGGCGTCGCCGACGGCCAGCACCTCATCGACGATCAGGATATCGGTCTCCAGGTGTGCTGCGACGGCGAAGGCAAGGCGGACATGCATGCCCGACGAATAGCGTTTCACCGGCGTGTCGATGTACTTGGCGCAGCCGGAGAACTCGACGATCTCGTCGAAGCGGGCCCGGATTTCCTGCTTGTTCATGCCCAGGATCGCGCCGTTGAGGAAGATGTTCTCCCGTCCTGTAAGGTCAGGGTGGAAACCGGTTCCGACCTCCAGCAGACTGGCGATGCGTCCGTTGATGAAGATCTTGCCTTCCGTTGGGGCTGTGACCCGTGAGAGCAGTTTCAGCAGGGTCGATTTGCCCGCGCCATTGCGCCCGATGATGCCGACGATATCGCCCTGGCCGACTTCGAAATTGATGTCGCGCAAGGCCCAGACGAAGTCCCTTGTGCCTTCGCTGGTCCGGTCATTGACCGCGCCGATCAGGGCATAGGGGTCGGGTCTGCCGCGCAGTCGGGCCCAGGCCCGGTTCAGGTCATGTGACAGGGAACCTGTGCCGACCTCGCCGAGACGGTACATCTTGGACACATTGTCGACCCGGAGCGCAGGCGTGCTCATCAGACTGTATCCATGAAGTTTTTCTCGACCTGATTGAAGATCACGGTCGCCGCGATCAGCAGGACAAGGATCACACCACCGCTGTAGGCCAGGTGCATGGGGTCAAAATCGCCGCGACCGACGAAGGCGTAGCGAAATGCCTCGACAATCGGCGTGATCGGGTTGGCCATGATGTAGATCCGATAGGTATCCGGCAGGGCGGAGACCGGGTAGATCACCGGCGTGGCGTACATCAGCAACTGCACACCGAACTGCATCAGGAAACGCAGGTCGCGATACTTGGTGGTCAGGGCGGAAATGATCATGCCGAGACTGAGACCGAGTGTTCCCATCATCAGCAACAGCACGGGCAGCAGCAGCACGGCCCAGGTCGGCTGCACGACTTCCGTGGTCGCCGCGAAGTAGGCAACGAAGGCGATCAGGATGGTGAACTGGACAGCGAATTTCAGCAGCCCGGAAAGCACCACCGACAAGGGTACGATCACGCGTGGAAAGTAGACCTTGCCGAAGATGCTGGCATTGGTGATGAAGGTTTCCGAAGTCTTGGTGAAGGCATCGGCGAAGAACGTCCACATCGTGATTCCCGCCAGGTAGAAGACCGTGTGTGGAACGCCGTCGGTGGAAATGTTGGCGATATTGCCGAATACGATGGTGAACACGATGGTCATCATCACCGGCTGGATGATGAACCAGATCGGTCCCAGCACGGTCTGCTTGTACAGCGCCACGAAGTCCCGCCGGACCAGCAACAGCAGCAGGTCGCGATAGGCCCAGATCTCGGCGACCGGCACCGAAAGCAGGCCGCGCTGGGGCTGGATGATACGGGTCCACTGCGCATCATGATGCCCGGCCTGCCGGTCGGCGACCGTCTTGTCTGTCTCAGTCATGCAAGGCTTTCTCTGCTTCAACCATGGCTTTCACGACTTCGTCCATGTGATACGTCGCCTTCCACCCGAGGTCGCGTGCGGCCCGACTGGCATCGCCCTGGCCGAATTCGATGTCGGAGGGGCGTTTCAGGCTCTCGTCCATCTCGACATGTGCGGCAGCGTCCAGGTCGAGTTCCGCAAACACAGCGTTGCAGAAGGCCTGCAACGTGTGGCTCCGGCCCGTCGCGATGACATAGTCCGCCGGACTGTCGGTCTGCAACATGCGCCACATGGCGTCCACATACTCTGGCGCCCAGCCCCAGTCGCGACTGACCGAAAGGTTGCCGAGCTGCAGAACGCCGCCGCCGTCTCGCGCGATGCGGCAGGCACCGTTGACAATCTTGCGAGTGACGAAGCGGGCTGGCCGCAGCGGGGATTCATGATTGAACAGGATGCCGGTGCAGGCGTGCAGACCATAGGCTTCCCGATAGTTGGCAACGGCCCAGTGCGCTGTGGCCTTGGCTGTCGCATAGGGGCTGCGCGGGCGGAACGCGGTATCCTCGTTCGCCGCCTCGCCGCCGGTGTCGCCGAAGCATTCGCTGGAACCTGCGTTGTAGAGCTTCACCGGACGACCGGTGAAGCGCACGGCCTCCAGCAGGTTGATGGTGCCGCCCGCAATACTGTCCAGGGTCTCGACGGGCTGCTGGAACGACAGGCCAACCGAACTCTGCCCTGCGAGATTGTAGATTTCATCCGGTTCGAAGCGGCTCAGTGCCTGCAGCACACTCCGGAAGTCGGTCAGGACCATCGATGCGGTCTCGACGCGATCCGCGATGCCCAGCCGTTCCAGGTTCGCAAAACTGTTCGTTGTGGCATCACGGGACGTGCCGATGACCCGATAGCCCCTGTCGAGCAGCAGCCGGGCCAGATAGGCCCCATCCTGCCCGGATACTCCGCAGATCAGGGCTGTGGCTTGCGGGCTCACCGTTTCACCATCCCGTCCAGAATGTCACGGACACGCTCGGCAAACTGTCCGAAGGCAAAATAGCCCAGCCCATCCGGTACCCCGCGCGGGGCATTCAGTCCACGCCGGATCGCGGCAAGCAGTTCATCCGGCTTGTCCGGATCGACCATTTCGCCCAGTTCGCCGTCACGCACCGCATCACGGCTGCCGTCCGTCGAACTGGCGATGACGGGGACGCCACTCGCCATGGCCTCCAGGAAGACGAAACCGAAGCCCTCGCCCCGGCTCGGCATGACATACAGGTCGGCCAGACGGTAGAGATCGGCCTTCTCGGCTTCCTCGACGAAGCCGGTGAAGACGACATGTTCGCCAAGGTGCAGTTCGGCAACCCGTTCCTCCAGCCGTCTGCGGTAGGCACCATCGCCTGCGATCAGATAGGCGATGGACGGATCTTCGGCCACCAGTGTCGGCAGGACCTGCAGGACCTCGTCGAACCCCTTGGCCCGCTCCCTCGAAACCAGTCGCCCGAACGTCAGCAGGACCTTGCGATTCTGCAGGCCGTAGCGGGCGGCCAGCGTTTCGGACTTGGCGCCCGGCGCATAGTCCTGGAGATGAATCGCGTTGGGCAGCAGCTCGACGTGCCCGGCGGAAACCCGGGACCATGCCGTGAAGCGGTCACGGGTGTAGTTGCTGATGGCATAGTACCGGGCCAGGTGGCGGCTGGCCCAGGCGGTTACCCGGCGGCTGGATGGCTGCCATGCCTCGATACCATAGAGCGCGCCGAGCACCGGTCGCCCGAACAGCTTGCCGAGGGCCCAGGCGAGGGGGGCAAGGTTCAGATGCCCGCAATAGATCAGGTCACTGCGGGCGATGCTCGGCAGGTCCCGCACGATGGTGGCCAGGAACCGGACAACCCCGCCTGCCGCACCGGTGCGATAGGTCAGTCCTTCCGGCAGGGTCTCCATGGCGTGACTGATCACCCGCGGGACCGCGATGACTTCCGTGACCCCGGGGTGCTCCAGGAAAGCGGAGAGCAGGTCACGATTGTAGACCGCGACGCCGCCATGACCGCCATAGGCATCCGTGATCAGGGCATAGATCCGCATCAGGCTGAAGACACCTGCTTGCCGCGCTCATGGAGCTTCAGATGCCAGTTCCAGGCTGTGCGAATGATCTGGTCCAGCGCCGCGAAGCGCGGTTGCCAGCCGAGTTCCCGACGGGCCTTCTCCGCGCTGCCCACCAGTCGGTCAGGGTCGCCCGGCCGTCGCGGCCCGATCTCCTTCGGCACGGTCAGGCCGGTGACGCGCTCAACGGCCTCGATGACCTCGAAGACCGAATACCCGGTGCCATTGCCCAGATTGAATGCTCCGGACGCCATGCCGCGCCGCAACCCCTCAAGCGCGCGAAGGTGCGCGTCGGCCAGATCGGTGACATGGATGTAATCGCGGATGCAGCTGCCATCCGGGGTGTCATAGTCGTCGCCGAAGACAGTGATGGCGGCACGACGCCCCATCGCTGCGTCGAGGATCAGCGGGATCAGGTGCGTCTCGGGTGTGTGATCTTCCCCCGTCTCACCGTCAGGATCGGCACCGGAGGCATTGAAGTACCTCAGTGCGACCCAGCCAAGCCCGTGTGCGCGTTCGAAGTCCGCCATCATCTGCTCGACCATCAGTTTCGACTGGCCGTAGGGATTGATCGGGTTCTGCGCAGCGTCCTCGGTGATCGGAACCACCGTCGGGACGCCGTAGGTCGCGCAGGTACTCGAAAAGACCATGTGAGCGATCCCGTGATCACGGATCGCTTCCATCAGGTTCAGGGTACCTGCCACATTGTTGCGATAGTACTTGCCCGGATCGGTCACGGACTCCCCGACATAGGCGAATGCCGCGAAATGTATCACCGCCTCCGGCGCATGTTCGGCAATGACGGCATCCAGCCGCGCGCGGTCCAGGATGTCACCTTCCGCGAAGGGTCCCCAATGGACGGCGTGGCGGTGGCCGTAGACCAGATTGTCGTAGACGATCGGCTGATGCCCGGCATGAGCCAGCGCCTTGCAGGTATGGGCACCAATGTAGCCTGCGCCCCCCGTGACCAGCACCCGGGTCATTTCTGTTGCGCCTGCTTCTGCACCGGGGACGGGTCGCCTGACGGTTCCAGTTCGACCTTCAGGGCGTCGATCTCGGCCTTCAGCGCCTCGTACTCCGCCAGCTTGCGTTTCAGGAAGCGACCGGTCAGCGCCGATTTCTCCGCAATGCCCTTTGGTGTGAGCATGTAGGCATAGCGCCGCTTGTCCCGCGCGGCGGAGAAGTTGCCGATCTTGATAAGCCCCTTCTCGATCAGCGCATTCAGGCAGTAATGCGCGCCACCGACACTGATCCCGACCGCCTGTGCCAGATCGCGCTGGCTCATCTCCGGGTTTTCCTCCAGAAGGCGCAGCACGCGGAAGTGCACGTCTTCCTGTGATGTCTTGCGGCTGCCTGCCATCAGGCGGTGATTTGCCTTGTGCGTTGAAGGGGAATCTGGTTCACCACAGCTACCGCACCGGGGCACACTGTGGTGCGCCGGTGACGTCTCAATGTCCGATAGGGGCAGTGAGCCTGCGAATCGCTGCAGTCCATGCCGTGTTCATAATTGAGCGATCTGGCATCCGCAAGCCCTGCAGAGGCTTTCGGAGCCTCGTTTCGCCAGCCACGATGACGCACCTTTCGTGACGCTTTGCACTTCAAATCAGGGAGCGCAGATGCAATGTTCAAGAATGAGCGATCATCTGACGGAACGAGAGGCCAATGGCTGCGACCGAACCTGCTGAACGATGGTATCTGGCACAGTTGAAGCCGAATTGTCAGCGCATCGCGCTGCGCAATCTGGACCGGCAGGGCTTTCGCACCTTTCTGCCGCTGCATGATCTGACGACACGTCAGGGCGGCAGTTTCGTCACACGCTCAAGGCCGCTGTTCCCCGGCTATGTCTTCGTCGCATTCGATCTGGAAGCAGGTGGCTGGAGTACCATCAACAACACCTATGGCATCACGCGACTGGTCAGCTTCGGGGCTCGACCGGCGCCGGTTCCCGACGACCTGATGGCTGGCCTGCTGGGCCGCTGCGATGCGGCTGGCAAGCTGCTGGCTGCGGTCACCGTGCGGCCAGGCGATGCAGTCATGGTCACAGCCGGTGCATTCGCCGATTTCGTTGGCAGGGTGGAGCGCATAGATCCCGATCAGCGTGTCTGGGTCCTGCTCGATCTGCTGGGCCGGACCACCCGGGTCAGTCTCAGCCCCGACAGCATGCGTGTTGCCTGACCTGCCGCACGCTCGGTTGTCGGACTGCCAGTAGTCACCGGATGCGCCTGATGCAGGATCCACGCAGTGACGAGCGGTCCCTGGCGCGTTCGGACAGGTTGACCGGCACGACGGCGCGGGTGTGAAACCCGTCAAAATCCGGTCTGCGGTGAGGTGCTGCCGGTCCAGACCTCATTCGGGCGGCGTGACCTTCAGGCGGTTGATGCGATGGCGGCGGCGTTCCAGGATCTCGAAGGTGAAATCATGGAACCGGAAGACCTGCCCGATTTCCGGCAGGACCTGCGCCTCATAGATCACCAGTCCGGCAATCGTCGATGCCTCTTCGTCGGGCAGGTTCCAGTCAAACCTGCGGTTCAGGTCGCGAATGGTGACCGATCCCTCGACCTCGTAGGTGCCATCCGGCATCGGGCGGACGCCAGCCGTGACCGCATCATGTTCATCGGAAATGTCGCCAACGATTTCCTCGAGGATATCCTCCAGCGTCACGATACCCTTCAGGGCGCCATATTCGTCCACCACCAGGGCGAAATGGGCGCGACGGCGGCGGAACGCGTTCAGCTGCTCGCGCAATGAAGCCGTCTCCGGCACGAACCAGGGCTCCCGCGCCACGGAGCGGATATCCAGTGTCGCGGCATCGCCGTTGTTCTTCGACAGTGCCCGGGCCAGGTCCTTGGCGTGGAGGACGCCGACGATGTTCTCCTGATCGTTCTGCCAGAGCGGAATGCGGGTGAAGTTGCTGTCCAGTGCCGCACCGACAATGGCCTCAGGTGCATCATCGATGTTCAGGGTCTTGATGCGCCGCCGGTGCATCATGATCTCCGAAACGAAGACGTCATCCAGTTCCAGGATGGAGCCGAGCATGTCCTTGGCTGTCTTGCGCACACCGCCTTCGCGATGATGCAGTTCGATCTGGCCACGCAACTCGTCAGCCACATCGATAGTATCGTCGCCGTTCTGTCGTGCGCCGATCACCCGCAGGGCCACGCGAACAATGGCCTCGACGGCGATCACCGCCGGTGACAGGGCGCGGACCAGGAAGGCGACGACAGGGGAGACGGCAAGGGCGAAGCGATCCGGATTGCGGATCGCATAGGTCTTGGGCAGCACCTCCGCGAAGATCAGCACGAGCAGTGTCATCGCCACAGTTGCGATGGCGACTGCCGCGTCTCCCACCAGCGCGATCAGCACGCTGGTCGCCAGGGCAGAGGCGAGGATGTTGACCAGATTGTTGCCAAGCAGGATCGACCCGATCAGCCGTTCCTTGTCTTCGGTCAGACGGTTGACCAGATGCGCCTTCTTGTTGCCCAGCCGCTCCATGTGATGCATCCGGGCGCGTGAGGCTGCGGTCAGAGCGGTCTCGGAGCCGGAAAAGAATGCCGACATCACCAGCAGCAGGACGATGGCTGCGATGGAGAGGACCAGACTCCAGTCGATCGAGGACATTTCAGCGCTGGCGCTTTGCATCAGTTGTCTTCCGTTTCGAGAAAGGATTGCAGCTCTGCTGCGTCGACATCGCGTGTGATGAAGGCTTCGCCAATGCCGCGCGCCAGGACGAAGGTGAGGCGACCGTCGCGGACCTTCTTGTCCTGTGCCATGTGGTCGAGCAACCGTGAGGCCGGAATATCGCCCAGGCCCCGGTCGGCGGGCCGTGTCGGCAGACCCACCGCCTGCAGGTGACGGCGGGCGCGTTCCGCATCCTGGCCCGGACAAAGACCCTGGCGCACCGAGTAGTCCAGGGCCTGGATCATGCCAATGGCCACGGCTTCCCCGTGCAGCAGGCGACCGTCATAGCCGCCCTCCGCCTCCAGCGCGTGACCGAAGGTATGGCCAAGGTTCAGCAAGGCACGCTGGTCGTTCTCGCGTTCATCAGCCGCCACGATGTCGGCCTTGGCCTGACAGCTTCGTGCGACGGCCACTTCCCGTGCCGCCGGGTCGCCGGCGATGACCTGCCGGCCATTGACTTCAAGCCATTCGAAGAATGTCCGGTCGCCGAGCAGGCCGTATTTCACCACCTCCGCATACCCTGCCAGCACCTCCCGCTCCGGCAGGGTGTCCAGGGTGGCGGTATCGGCAAGTACCAGGCTCGGCTGGTGAAAGGCGCCGACCAGGTTCTTGCCTTCCGGCGTGTTGATCGCAGTCTTGCCGCCGACGGAACTGTCAACCTGCGCCAGCAGGGTGGTCGGAATCTGGATGAAGCCGGTCCCGCGCCGCAGGATCGCTGCCGCGAACCCGGTCAGGTCGCCGATGACCCCGCCGCCCAGGGCGACGATCATGTCGTCGCGCCCGACACGCTCGGCTATCAGCCAGCGTGTCAGGCGTTCAAGCTGGGTGAAGTTCTTCGTGCTCTCGCCTGCGGGCAGTGTCAGGCAGACGGTCTCGATCCCTGCGGCCGCGCAGGCATCTGTCAGGGCAGGCAATTGTGTTGCGGCCACATTTGTGTCGGTGACGATGGCAATTCGGGGGCGGCGCAATTCAGGCGCGATGTGCCGCCCGGCCTCTGCAAGCACACAGGTGCCGATCAGGATATCGTAAGACCGCGCGCCAAGCGCGACATGCACGGTGGTGGTCATTGCTGCGCCGTCCTGCTGCCGGTCTCGGGATCGCGACCCAAAGCGCTGATGATCCTGTCCACCACCACATCATGGGTATCGCCGCCGCTCTCCACCATCAGGTCGGAAGTCCCGTAGACCGGATATCTCTGCTGCATCAGGGCGGCCAGGGTGTCACGCTGGTTCCTGCCGCGCAGAAGGGGACGGTCGGTCCGCTTCGCGCACCGCCGGACGAGGGTATCCAGGTCGGCCTTGAGCCATATCGATGTCGCCTCCGCAGCGATGAGGGCGCGCGTTTCATCATTCATGAAGGCGCCACCGCCCGTGGCGATGACCTGGCGCGGTTCGCCCAGCAGCCGACGGATGACGCGGCGTTCTCCATCCCGGAAATGGGCCTCTCCATAGCGGTCGAAGATCTCCGGTATGGTCATGCCCGCGGCGGCCTCGATCTCGTCGTCGGCATCAACGAAGCGAAGGTTCAGGCGCTGGGCCAGGCGTCGGCCCACCGTACTCTTGCCCGCGCCCATCAGGCCGACAAGCACCAGTGACTGCCGGTCAGCTTCCCCGGTCTCCCCCGTGCCTTCGAACATGACGCCTTGAGCGGCCTCCCGAACCATGAAACTGCAGTGCCCTTCGTCATTTCCTGTTGCGATGCAGCGCTGGTGACTGCAATTGAAAGCATCTCACCCCGTCGATACACTGCCGGTACCGTCCGTCAAGCTCTATAGGGTGATGGATGGCCTGTCCGACACTGTCAACGCGCACTGACCGGAGTATCCCACGGCCCCATGCGACGTCTGTTCCTCTTCCTGTTCCTGCTGGTCATTGTGCTCGGCGCCGCCGGTGCCGTGTTTGTCGCCACATGGGACATTCCGCCCCCCACGAAGGAAACCCGCAAGGTGGTCCCCGATGAGCGTTTTCCGCGTTAGCAGCCTGCTCGGGCTCTGCCTGTTCCTGCCCGCCCTGGCTCTGGCGCAGACGGGTTCTGCCGAGGGGCAGGGCACTGGCCCGAAGTCGCTTCTGCCTGCGACAGTGAACACCGGAACCGAAGCGGACGCCCGGCCTCCGTCGGATCAGAGTGTCACGACAGGCGGCATCGTCATTGGCCGACTGGATGCCCCGGGGGAGGCGGCGGCCGGCTTGCTTGGCCCCTCGTCCGGTGGTCTGGGACTTGGCCTCTGGGAGGGGTCTTCCGCCGGTATCGTCCATGCGCTCTACGGGCGAATGCCTGCACATTTCGCGTCGCCTGCCGCCCACGATCTGGCGCGCCGCCTCTTGCTGTCCATCGGAACGCCGCCGACCGGCAGCGACAGTGCAGCGTTGCTTGGGCAGCGGATGGCCTTGCTGATCACGATGGGCGAGGCGGATTCGGCTGTCGCTCTGGCGGAGGCCGCATCAAGTGGTGACCTGAACAACCCTGCCTACAACCGCCCTCTGGTCGATGCCCTGCTGCTGAGTGGCGATGTCAAACGCGCCTGCGATCTGGTCGGTTCCCAGGTGCGCGGTGGCAGCCGCGACTTCTGGCAGCGTGCCTCCGTCTTCTGTGACCTGCAGGCGGGGCGGCGACCCGATGCGGATCTGACCCGCACGATCCTGGGCGAGACAGGATCCAGCAACCCGGTCTTCGATGACCTTGCCGATGCGATCGCTGACGGTGTGGCGGTGGAACTGGAGGACGCCTCACAGCTCTCGCCCCTGCATCTGGCCATGTTTCGGCTGGGACCGAAGGCAACACTGAAATCGGTGACCGGGTTGGCACCGGCCATCGCGGCCCGGCTGGCGACCATGCCGCGGCTGACGACACCAATGCGGCTTGATGCCGGTATCGAGGCGATGCGCACCGGGACCCTGCAGCCTGCGGCGGTGACCCTGATTCTCGGCGCACCGGATGCGGACCTGAATGCCGATGATTTCCGGCAGGCGGCTGTCGCGTATGCGCGGGCGGAGGGCAAACTGGCCCGGGCGGAGGCGATGCTGGCGATGTGGACAGTTGCCGCGTCACGGGGTGATGCGGCTATGGCGGCGGCACTGGCGGCACCGGCGCTGGAGCGTATGTTGCCCTCCGTCGATCTGGCCTTTCTCGCGCCGGTTGCCTTCCGTATGCACCTGTTGAATGGTGACCGGGATCGGGCGCGGGGGTGGCTGGAACTGCTGCGTCGCCGTGCGGC
Source organism: Minwuia sp. (assembly GCA_029213165.1). Classification (GTDB taxonomy): domain Bacteria; phylum Pseudomonadota; class Alphaproteobacteria; order Minwuiales; family Minwuiaceae; genus Minwuia. The sequence continues at coordinate 46,222 of JARGNO010000003.1, read as the reverse complement.
GGCGGGGGAGCGGGATGCCGTTCTGGCCCAGACTGCCGCCCTGCCACTTGCCCAGGTGTCGGGCATCGACCCCGTCAACAACAGGCGTCTCGGCAATTGGCGCGATGCCAATCCGGCAGGTGAAGGCGCGGATCGCCAATGGCATCGGATCCTGTTGCTGATGGATGCGATTGGACGACCCGTGGCGGAGGCGCTCTGGACCGGGGCACTGCAGTCACCTGCGGTGGAAAGCGCCAGCGACGCCGTGACTGACGCCGCACTCTGGCGCCAACTGGTGCTGGCGACAGGTGCCGGGCGGACGGGGGAGGCGGTGCAGGCGGCGCTTGCCCTGATGGGCCCGGCGGGGCCGGGTCGACTGGACCCGGTCGCATTGGCCAGCGTTGTCGGGTCGCTGCGTCGGCTTGGCCTTGCACCTGCGGCCGAACGCCTGGCGGTGGAGGCGCTGATCGCCACCGAGGTCCGGCGATCCGGTGAATGACGGGCGGCTGATTGATCTCTATCTCGACATGCTGGCGGCGGAGCGCGGTGCCGCTGCCAATACGCTTGCGGCCTATCGGCGGGATCTGACCGGCATTTCTGAGGCATTGCCGCGCGGGCGCAGTCTGCTTGATGCGCAGGCCGACGACCTGAGACGCTGCCTGCAGGCGATGGTGAAGGCCGGGCTTGCTGCATCCACCCAGGCGCGCAAGCTCTCGGCCATTCGCGGTCTGTACCGGTTTCTGGTTCAGGATGGGCTGCGTTCCGATGATCCGGCACAGGCACTGGATGCACCGCGCCTGTCGCGCCCGCTGCCAAGGGTTCTGACAGTGGAGGACGTTTCCGACCTGCTGCATTGCGCCGCGTCGAAGACGGATCACAAGGGACTGCGGCTGACCTGCCTGCTGGAGGTCATCTATGCCTCCGGCCTTCGGGTCAGCGAACTGCTGACCCTGCCACATCCGCCGCTTGGACCCGATCCCCGGTTCCTGCAGGTGCGCGGCAAGGGTGGGCGTGAACGGCTGGCACCGATGAGCCCGGAGGCGCTTGACGCCCTGGCACGCTATCTTGCGGTCCGCGCGATGTTTCTCACGAAGGGGCAACCGTCACCATGGCTGTTCCCGTCCCGCGGCACCAGCGGGCACCTGACACGGCAGGCATTCGGCATTGCGCTGAAGCAACTTGCGCGGGATGCCGGGATTGATGCTGCCAAGGTTTCTCCACATGTCCTGCGCCATGCCTTTGCCAGTCATTTGCTGGCTGGTGGGGCGGACCTGCGCAGTCTGCAGAAGATGCTGGGTCATGCCGATATCTCCACCACGCAGATCTACACGCACGTGCAGGAGGCACGGCTGACCGCTCTGGTCGAGGAAGCCCACCCACTGGCACGACGGGGCCGGATCGGCTGATCTTCCGGAGACTCGGGGCTCGAGTCCGCTTGTCTGCCTGCGCCCCGGTCTGTAAGAGAGCGACAGAGGCAGAAAATCCACGAACCAGGGGGAATCCCGAAAATGTCCTTCAAGATTGTCGAACAGACCACGCCGCGCCTGAACCGTTGCGAACTCGCCGTGCCGGGGTCATCCCCGCAGATGTTCGAAAAGGCCGCCAAGTCCAACGCCGACGTGATCTTTCTCGATCTGGAGGATGCTGTTGCACCTGACGACAAGGCGACGGCCCGCAAGAACATCATCGAGGCGCTGAACGACATTGACTGGGGCGACAAGACCATGTCGCTGCGTATCAACGGCCTGGACACGCACTACATGTACCGCGACGTGGTGGATGTGCTGGAACAGGGCGGCGAGCGTCTGGATCTGATCATGATCCCGAAGGCAGGCACCGCGTCCGACATCTACGCCGTGGACATGCTGGTGACGCAGATCGAGGCCGCGACCGGCCGCAAGAAGCGGATCGGTTTCGAGATGATCATCGAGACCGCGCTCGGCATGGCCAATGTCGACGAGATCGCCGCTGCCAGCCCGCGCAACGAGTCGCTGCATTTCGGTGTCGCCGACTATGCTGCCTCCACCAAGGCCCGCACCACGGTCATCGGTGGTCCGAACCCGCTCTACGGTGTCCTGACCGATCCGCCGGAGGGTGGCGGCGCACGTGACTATCACTGGGGCGACATGTGGCATTATGCGGTGGCCCGCATGGTGGTCGCGGCCCGCGCCAATGGCCTTCGCCCGATTGATGGCCCGTTCGGCGATTTCTCCGATCCGGATGGCTACAAGGCCCAGGCCAACCGTTCCGCGATCCTCGGCTGCGAAGGCAAATGGGCCATCCACCCGAGCCAGATTCCCACTGCGAACGAGGTCTTCACCCCGTCAGAGAAGGAAGTCGCCAAGGCCAAGCGCATTCTGGAAGCCATGGAGCAGGCACAGAAGGAAGGCCGCGGCGCGGTTGCCCTGGACGGTCGCCTGATCGATATCGCCTCCATCAAGCAGGCCGAAGCACTGGTCAAGCAGTCCGAACTGATCAGCGGCCGGTAACAGTACTACCCGAAACAGCAATCTGCGCCGCATGGTCCTGGATATGATGGAATCATGCGGCGCGATTGTCTCAGGCGCGCCTCAACAGGCCTGAGCCCCGTGGATCTGCGGGATAGGCAGACAAGTCTGCCTTGGCGCGAAGAATTCCGAGATTTGCATAGGTGACCCGCGCCAGGGAAGCGCACCCGGTAAAGCCCGGAAAACCGCGAACTGTGGCGACCGATAATGTCGGCTGCACGATATGGCTTTGTTAACTGGATACTATGACGCTTGAAGTTGTTTCACAAAGGCTTGAAGCTGCCATTGTGCCGGTGGGGCAGTGGCAGTTGCTGCAACGCTGCTGAAGAATTCAGTTGCTCCTGCGCCTGATTGTCGGATGAGACAGAATTCCGGCTTTCGGGAAGGCATGAGGCCCGTACAGCCAAGCAGAACGCGGTGACGGACGGGGTTCATTGACTGAGGCGGCGGTACTGGTTCCCCGCACCAACATGGCAGTTTGCGAATGCGGTTGCGTCTTCTGGCGGGTGTCTTCAGCACGATTTCCCTGCTGTGCAGTCTGACGGTGTTGCTCGCGGGGTGGGTCCTGGGAAATGAGTGGCTCACCCGGCTGATCCCTGATGCGCCGAGCATGAAGGTGAACACGGCGATCATGCTTTCGGTCGCCGCACTCGGTTGCCTCGCGTCAGTTGTCGATCGGGGGTGGCAATGGCGCTTGCTGCGCAACGCCGCAGGAATTCTCGTAATTGGCATCGGTGCGTTGAGCCTGCTGGACGTTCAGCCAGGTTCCGGCCCCGGGATCGCGGAAGCCATTCTGAATGACCCCTGGACTGACGGAAGCCATGCAGGCCGGATGTCAGCGGCAACAGCAGTATGCGGATTGCTGATCGGGTTCTCGCTGGTGTTCATGCAATGGGGTGGCGATCCCGCGCACTGGGTCCAGCAGATTCTGATCTCGATGCTGGTCATCATCGTTCTGATAGTGGCCTACACCTATCTGTTCGATCTGCGGGATCTGAGATTTTCCGGCTTCTTCGGGACGATGTCGATCCTGACGACCTTCTGCGTACTGTGCGTCACCATTGCCCTGTTTCTTACCGGCAGAGAAGGCGTCCTGCTGCGCCAGCTTCGTTCAGACGCAGTCGGTGGTCTCGTAATGCGCAGGCTCGCAATTCCGATGGTGCTGGTGCCAATGGCGCTCGGTTACCTGATCCACAGGATATTGCCGGATTCAGTGATCGCTCTGGCCGCCCTGACCGTTTCAAGTTCGCTGGTGCTCTTTCTCATCATGCTGGCGGTGACCCGTGTCCTCGATAACAAGGACATGGAGCGGCAGGCTGCCCTGCGCGCCGCGATCGATACCCAGGCCGACGCCGTCAGGGCACGCCGTCGGGCGGAAGATGCCAATGAGGCCAAGAGCCGGTTCCTGGCCAATTTCAGCCATGACCTGCGAACGCCGCTGAACGCCATCATAGGGATGTCCGAGCTGATCAAGCTGGAGATGCTGGGGCCGTTGCAGAACAGGCAGTATGCGGAATATGTGGCGGACATTCACACCAGCGGGCAGTCGCTGCTGGGCATCATCGACTCCATTCTGGATCTTGCGCAGATCGAAGGTGAAGGGGAGAGCCAGAACGAGGAAGCCTGTGACATGCGGGAAGTGTTTGATGAGATCGACAGCATCGCCAGAAGCGAGACCCTGAGGAAACACATCCGCCTGCGCAGCGAGGTTGCGCCCGGTGTTCCGAACCTCTGGGCTGATCCGGTGATGCTGAAACGGATCATCGGGAACATCGTTGCCAACGCACTGAAGTTCACACCGTCTGAAGGCTCCATCGATATCTGTGCCCGCCTGACGTCGGAGAACGAACTGGAAGTCGAGGTCCTGGATTCCGGGCCTGGCATTGACGAGGAAACCACCGAAAGGCTCTTCAGGCCGTTCGAGCAGGGCAGTCGTGACGCGATGATCGCTGACAACAGGCGCGGACTCGGACTGGGCCTTGCCATATGCAGCCGCTACGCAGACCTGCACAACGCACGTTTGACGCTGGAGAACCGGTCGGAAGGCGGCCTGCGTGCGCGGATCGTATTTCCGCCAGCAAGATTGCGTTCAGGGACCTGCGGGACCGCTGCGCCTGGTCTCCTCAGCTGACCTCCGGGACCGTGATCCAGGTCGCGTAGCCGAACGCAACGACAGTTCCCTCCGAATTGTGGACCGCCGTTCCGGCCCAGACCTTGCGGCCATCGCGGCCCATGGGCCAGGCGGTTACCGTGCAGGCTTCGCCCGCCGACACGCTGCCGAGCGCCTCGCAATGCATCCGGCCCAGCAGCATGTGGCCGCCGGTCTGGCCGTACCAGGCCCAGGCACCAGGGCAATCGAGTGCGGCCAGCAGATAGCGCTTTGCGATCCGGCCTGACCCATCAGCGAAATTCGCATGGGGCACCCAGGGGGCAGCGGCCATGTTCCGGCCTTCCAGCGGGCCGGTGAAGACGCGCAGGGCATCACCTTCTTCCCGTCTTGAACCGCAGACGAAACAGTGCGGGATCGGGCTGTGGTCATGCCCGGGATAGCGGCGCGTTGCCGCCGCTGCGGCTGCTGCATCGGGGCAGTCCGGCTGTTCCATTTCCCTTGCCGGGACGCCGCGTACCGTGGCGATCAGGGTTTCGCCATCCATCATCGCGAACCCCTCGTCCGTCGCGACCAGTTGCAACGGCTTCTCCAGCGGTGGCGGCGCTTTCAGGGTCACCTCCGCCGGACCGTCGACCAGTTCCGCCATCAGTCCGGTGATGTAGCCACCGTTGGCGGATTGGGACGGTCCCTGGAATCGCCTGTCGATGATGATTTCCTGCACCTTGTCCTCCCCGAAGCGTTTGTCTTGCGCCAATGCTGCGGTAGTTTAGCGACCGGAAACATCCTTGCGAAAGGCAGTGACGGACATGAGTGACCTGCATGGCGACCGGCGCAAGAGCGTGGTCGTTGATACGAATGCGCTCAAATGGCAGGCAAGTCCCGCAGCCGGAGTCTGGCGCAAGCGTCTGGAACTGGTCGGTGACACGGAAAAGGGGATGGTCACATCCATCGTCCGCTTCGACCCGGGCTGCGGGTTTCCGATGCACGGTCATCCGCTGGGGGAAGAGGTTCTGGTTCTGGATGGCGTCTTTGCCGATGAGTTCGGCAGCTATCCGAAAGGCAGCTTCACCTTGCTGCCAACCGGGTCGCGGCACCAGCCGCAGACGGATACCGGCTGCACCCTGCTGGTGAAGCTGTGCCAGTATCCGGGGGCGGAACGCCCCACCCGGCGGGTGGACACGACGGACGCCGATAGGTGGCAAGAGACCGGGCCGGGGCGGCAGCGCTTCACGGTCTTCGACGAACCGGACTATCCGGAAAAGATCTATATCTCCCGCCTCGCGCCCGGCACGACGGTGCCGCATCACGTCCATGACGGCGGGGAGGAAGTCTTTGTCATCGAAGGCGAGATTTCCGACGAGAACGGCAGTTATCCGGCCGGCACCTGGTTCCGTCTGGCGGATGGAACAGCCCATGCACCGAAGTCGGAAGGCGGTTGCCTGCTGTATGTGAAGACCGGCCACCTGCCAAAGCAGCAGGCGGCCTGAGCATCATGGAAGTTGTCTGCTACACGGACGTGAAGAGCCCCTACGCCTTTCTCGCCTTCGCAGAGACCTGCCGGTTGGAGGACGCCTGGGGCAAGCCCTTCACCTGGCGGCACCTGACCCTGCATATCGACACCTATCTTGACGCGGTTGATGTCCGCACCGAGCACAATTGGCGCAAGGTGAAATATGCCTACATGGACTGTCGGCGGCTGGCCAACCGACAGGGACTGACGCTCTATGGACCGAAGAAGATCTTCGATTCACGCCCCGCCGGGATCGGCATGAGCTATGCCGACAGGCAGGGCCTGATCCGGCCCTATCTCGACACCGCGTTCCGCCGGTTCTTCCAGCGGGAACTGGAGACCGGCGACCCGGAAGTGATCGAGGCCCTGCTGAAGCAGATCGGCGCCGACACGACGGGGTTCGCATCCTGGTACGAGGGCGAGGGCGGCAAGCTGCACGACGGCCAGCGCGCCGGGGCCGAAGCCGCTGGCGTGTTCGGTGTCCCGAGCATCACCCTGGACGGTGAACTGTTCTGGGGTGGTGACCGCCTCGACCTGGTCGCAGAGCGCCTCGAACAGGCGCGCTGAGCGGCGCAGGCAGAACTCTCACAGGGTCGGATGCTCCTCCCCCCCCGACGGGGGGAGGTGGGGATAGGGGTGAACCGGCGCAGCCGAGCGGCTTCCGGTCGCGACACCTATTCCTTCGGCACGATCACCGCATCCAGTGCCACGCCGCCCTTTGGCAATGCCACATAGGGGTTGATGTCGATGGAGGTGAACTGGTCGCCCTGCGCTGCGGCATAGACCGAGACCTTCGACAGTGTCCGGGCCAGATCGTCCAGATCCGCCGGAGCGGCCCCGCGGGCGCCCTGCAGCAGCGGCAGGCCCTTCAACTCGCGGATCATGCGATGTGCCTCTGCCTCGTTGAACGGCGCGACGCGGAAGGTCACGTCCTTCAGGACCTCGACGAAGACGCCACCCAGGCCGAACATCACCACGGGACCAAAGACGGGGTCGTTCTGCACCCCGATGATGGTCTCGACGCCCTTCGGGGCCATTGGCGCGACCAGAACGCCATCCAGCGGCGTGTTGGGTTCGTGGTTGCCGACCGCGCTCATGATCCCGGCATAGGCCTCAGCGGCAAGGTCGGCTGTGACGTTCAGGCGTACACCACCGATGTCGCTCTTGTGCTGGATGGCGCCGGAGAGCACCTTCATCGCCACCGGCCCGTCGATCTTGCGCGCTGCGGCCTCTGCTTCCGAGGCATTGGTGGCAACATGAATGACGGGAAACTGCAGGCCGGACTCCGAAAGCAGTCCCGCGGCTTTCGCTTCGTTCAGCGCACCATCCGGGATGTGTGACAGCACGCCCGGCGCTTCCAGGCCATCGGCGCTGTCGGGGCGTTCCAGGCTTTCGCGGATCTGTGCCAGCGCCGCCAGGATCTCCACGGCGTCATTCAGATCCTCGATCACCAGATAGCCGTTGTCCTCGAACTTCCGCCGGTTCTCCGGCGTACACATCATGGAAACGGCCATGATGGCGTCCGGGTATTTTTTCCGGATGGCGGGGAAGATGTCCTTCAGCCCCTCCATGATGCGCGGACTGAACCCGACGGTGGACAGGAAGATCACCGTCATGTCGACATTGCCGTGACTCAACATGGCCTCCAGACCCTGCTGCAGCAGATGGAAGTCATTTGTCGCTGTCGCCGTGACATCGACCGGATTGCGGGCGGCGGCATAGGGCAGGGCGTCCTTCACCGCCTTCTGCGCCACGGCGGGCAGTTCCGGTACCTCCAGGCCCAGATCGGCGGCGGCGTCTGCCGCCATCACCCCGGCACCGCCGGAAACCGTCACGATGCCCAGCCGGCGTCCCTTCGGCAGGGGGCTGACCAGCGCGGCTCCGGCCACGTTCATCATCTCGTCAAGGCTGCGCGCACGATAGACGCCATACTGGCGGAACACCGCGTCAAATACGGCATCCGCACCGGCCAGCGACGCGGTATGCGTCGCCGCGGCGGCGGCACCGACTTCCGACGAACCGACCTTCATGCAGATCACCGGCTTGCCGGCATCACGCGCCATCTTCAGCGCCTCGATCAGCCGCTCCGGGTTCTTGCAGCCTTCCATGTAGGCGGCGATGACCTTCGTTTCCGGATCGGTCGCGCCGAAGGCAATGCAATCGGCGACATCCACATCCGATTCATTGCCGGTCGCGACCCAGGTGCGGATGCCAAGGCCGCGTTCACGGGCGGCGACAAGGATATGGCCACCCACGGCACCCGACTGGGTCATGATGGTCAGGTGTCCGGGAACCGGCCAGCCATGATCGAACATGGTGCTGAAGGTGCCGATGGCCCAGCCTTTCGGTGTCAGGGTACCGAGACAGTTCGGGCCGAGCACGAGCAGGCCCGAGCGTTTGGCGGTCGCGGAGATCCGCTCCTGCCACTCATGTGCCTCCCCACCGACTTCCGAGAAACCGGAAGAGAAGATGACACAGGACTTCACCCCGGCCTCCGCGCAGGCATCGACCACATCGGCCACGCCCGGGGCCGGGATGGTGATGATGGCCATGTCGACGGGCTGTCCCACATCGCGAATGTCGGCATAGGCCTTCAGGCCCTGGATCTCGCTGTCGCGGGGATGGATCGGATAGATCGGGCCTGCAAACTTCGCCTCCCGCATGTAGCGGATGGGACGACCACCGAACTTGTAGGGGTCATTGGACGCGCCGATGACAGCGATGGACTTCGGATCGACCAGCGCGGTCAGGTCCCTGGGCTTCGTGGACATCTGGTATCTCTCGTTCTGAAAGCGGGTGCGCGCAAAGGGCCTGCGCGCCACACCGCATGTTTCATCGTTGGGATCAGGCGGCGATCTGCATGATCTCGGCGATGGAAGGGGCGGTCTCGATATTCTCGAGCGCCGCGCGAAGCGCGCCGGACCGGTTGTCGCCGATCACCGGCTTGGCCAGGGCATCGAACTTGGCCCCGATGCGCTGGCCCTGGACGCCGACATCGGCCGCGGGGATGCCGCTGTCGTGGCTCGCCTGCAGCCGGGTGCCGTCCTTCAGGGTCACCGTCACGTCGGAGAAGGTCGCCGAGATTCCGCTTGCCAGATCGACCTGCACGCGGTCCCGAAGCGCTGTCAGGCGCGGGTCGGTGGCATTCGCCGCCGTGTAACTTGTCATGCCCGCCGTGTCGATGCCTGCAAGCGCGAAGGCCGTGGTCATGCGCAGCGAGAACTTGGTCTCCAGCCCCGTCACGGGCTCCGCGATGTTGCAGACGCGGTCCGCGCCCTTCTCCACCTGGATGGAGACGGCGGCAACCTCTTCCGGGGCAGGGGCGTGTTCGGCCCGGATCTGCCGCCCACTCTCGATGGCGGCGTGGGTCAGGTAACAGGCCGCATGATACTTGAACAGGTTGTTGCGGACATGGAAACCGCCGCCCGGCGCGTCACCAATTGCCGCCTCCGGATTGAAGTGCTTCGAATGGGTCGCGGCAAAGCCCTGCTCGCAATCCAGAATGTCGCCACGCGAGGTAAAGCCGCGTTTGGCCATGGTTGCGGCCATCAGACCGGCCTCCGTCGCCCGGCCCGCATGGAAGGGTTTGCAGTCGGTGCCGAACTGGCTCTTCAGCCCGGCGGCCATGGTGCCGGCGATGCCGAAGGCCCGCGCCATCTGGTCTGCGTCGAGGCCAAGCAACCGCCCGCAGGCCGCGGCGGCACCGAAAGTGCCAGCCGTGGCCGTGGAATGGAAACCCATCGCATAGTGACCCGGCATCACCAGCGCGCCGACACGGCAGGCGGTCTCGTACCCCGCCACGAAGGCCGTCAGCACGTCAGCGCCGCTGGCATCCAGCTTTTCGGCCAGTGCGAGCAGTCCGCCCGCCACGGCGACGGTTGCATGACCGGAAAGGGTCATGTTCACGTCGTCATAGTCATGGGCATGACTCGCCGTGCCGTTGACAAGCGCGGCCTGACGGGTGGACAGGCGCAGGCCATGTCCGACCAGCGTTGCCTGTGGATTGCCGCCCTGATCGGCGGCCTCCGCGGTCAACAGCGCCACACAGGGTTCATCCGCCCCGGCGATGGTCACGGCGAACCAGTCAAGCAGGCACTGCCGGGCAACCGCGCGCGCGTCATCGTCGATATCGTCGAGGTGCAGCCCGGCGGCCTGCGCCGCCAGGGTTGCAGTTACCTGAGTGCCGGTCATCGCGGGATCCCGGTCAGGCGAATGAAAGGCTGATGAACTCCGCCACCATGGCCGGTCGTTCCTGGCCCTCGATCTCCATCGACATCTCGGAAATCACCTGAACACCATTGCCGGAAACGTCGTTCACTTCCTTGATCTTCTGATGCAGGCGAACACGGCTGCCGGCGGGCACCATGTTGGTGAAACGCACCTTGTTGGAACCATAGTTCAGTCCGCGACTGCGCTTTTCCACCGTCAGGGTCTGCGCGGACAGCAGCGGCACCAGCGACAGGGTCAGGAAGCCATGCGCGATGGTCTGGCCGTTCGGCATTTCCTTCCTGGCGCGCTCCACATCAACGTGAATCCACTGGTGATCGCCTGTGGCGTCTGCAAACTTGTCGATCATTTCCTGATCAACCGTGACCCAGTCCGACACGCCGCAATCGGCACCGACGTGGTTCTTCAGGTCCTGCGGGGTTTCCACACTCAGCATTTCTCGATCCTCCCGGAATTTGCGTTTCTTTGGTTTGTTGGTCGGCAGCAGTATGGGGCGATCAGTCTCCACCCGGCATGCCAATAGTGCAGGGTTGTCCCGCCCCCCTCAATAGGATCGCGGCAGTCCGAGCACGTTCTGCGCGACAAAGTTCAGGATCATGTTGGACGAGATCGGGGCGATCTGGAACAGGCGGCACTCCCGCCACTTCCGCTCGATCTGGAAATCCCGGGCAAAGGAGAACCCGCCATGCGTCTGCATGCAGGTATCCGCGGCCTTCCACGCCGCCTCGGATGCCAGCAGCTTGGCGAGGTTCGCTGCCTCACCACATTCCTGGCCTGCGTCGAACAGCGCCGCCGCCTGCCGGACCATCAGTTCAGCCGCCTGAAGCTCGCCATAGGCACGGGCGATGGGGTGCTGGATGGCCTGGTTCTGGCCGATGGCGCGACCGAAGACGGAGCGGTCATTGGCATAGGCGACGGACTTCTCCGTGAAGTACTTGCCGTCACCGATGGCTTCGGACGCCACCAGGACCCGTTCGGCATTCATGCCGTCCAGGATGTACTTGAACCCGCGTCCCTCCTCACCGATCAGGCTGTCGGCGGGAATGCGCATGTTGTCGAAGAAGACCTCGTTGGTGTTGTGGTTCACCATGGTCGGGATGGGCCGGATCTCGCAGCCCTTGCCCTTCACATCCCGCAGGTCCACCAGAAATACCGAGAGGCCCTGCGTACGCTTCTCCACCTGGTCCGCAGCGGTGGTGCGGGCCAGCAGCAGCATCAGGTCCGACTGCAGTGCGCGGCTGGTCCAGATCTTCTGGCCATTGACCACATAGCTGTCGCCATCGCGCACGGCGCGGGTCTTCAACTGGGTGGTGTCGGAACCGGTGGTCGGCTCCGTCACACCGAAGGCCTGCAGGCGCAGCTCCCCGCTGGCGATCTTCGGCAGGTACTTCTGTTTCTGCTCCTCGGAACCATGCCGCAGCAGCGTACCCATGATGTACATCTGCGCGTGGCAGGCTGCGGCGGAGCAGCCGGAGGCATGGATGGTCTCCAGGATCACGGAGGCCGCGCGCACCGGCAGGCCGGAGCCGCCGTACTCCTCCGGGATCAGGGCACCCAGATAGCCCGACTTGGTCAACGCTTCGACGAAGGCATCAGGATAGAGTGATTTCTCGTCCAGATCCTGCCAGTAGGTGCCGGGGAACCCTTCACAGATACGCCGCACCTGATCGCGGATATCGCGCCAATCCTCCCCCAGTTCCATTGAAACGGCGGAGGATGCATTCATGGTCGTGTCGGCATTCATGTCAGGGTTTCCAGTCCGGTCTCTTATTCGGCGGCGAGGGCAGTGGAGGCGGGGACGAAGCCCTTCGGCACGCTGGCCTTGGCGATCATGCCGTGCAGCGGTTCATCGGGCAGGTTGGTGGTCAGCAGGTCACGGATCGCGACCAGCGCGTCCAGATCGATCCCGGTGCGCATGCCCATCGCCTCCAGCATGAACACCAGATCCTCCATCACCACATTGCCGGTGGCGAGCGGCGCGAAGGGGCAACCGCCGAGACCGGCCAGCGAGGCATCGAAGACCCGGCAACCGGCATCAAGCGCCGCCAGCGCATTGGCGAGGCCGAGGCCACGGGTGTCATGGAAGTGGGCAACGATCGTGGTGTCGTCACCGAAATTGCGGATCGCCTCCTGAAACACGGCCTTGACCTGAGCCGGGTTGGCGTATCCGACGGTGTCGGCAATGCCGACCTCATCGGCCCCGCGTTTCAGATATTCCTCGATCAGCCACATCACCCGCGACGTCTCGATGGCTCCCTCCATCGTGCAGCCGAGAGCGGTGGAAACGCCGCCGCCAACACTGGTCTTCGCGTAATCGGGGTTGGAGCGTTTCACCTCCATCACCTGATCGAAGCGTTCCAGCGACTGCTCGGTCGAACAGCGGACGTTCTTCTGGTTGTGGGTTTCTGATGCGGAAAGCACGAAGTTGAGCTTGTCGACGCCGAGCTGGAACCCGCGTTCCGCGCCCTTGGCATTGGGCACCAGGGCGGAGACGGTCAGGTCAGCCAGGGTCCGGGCGTGCGCCACGACCTCCGCATGGTCGCTGAACTGTGGCACCACATGCGGCGGCACAAAGGAGCAGACCTCGATCTCCGGCATTCCGGCCGCAACGGCGGAGCTGATCCACTGCTTCTTGGCCTCGGTCGGGAACTGGGACTTCACCATCTGAAGCCCGTCGCGCAATCCGACCTCGCGCAGGATGACATCACGTTCCATAGCTCTTCTCCTTCTCAACGGCCCTTGAAGTCGGCGCGGCGCTTTTCATTGAAGGCACGCACGCCTTCCAGCCGGTCTTCTGTCGGGATCATGCGGTTGTAGGCCTCGATCTCGTACATGTAGCCGGTATGGTACCCCACCTGCGTGGACATGGAGATCGACTTCTTCGCCTGTCTGGTGGAGATCGGCGCATTGCCCGCGATCCGCTCCGCGGTCGCCAGGGCGGTTGCCATCAGTTCATCCGGCGCGCAGACCCTGTTCAGCAGCCCCCAGGCCAGGGCCTCCTCCGCCGTGAATGGACTGGCCGTCAGGATGATTTCCTTGGCGCGGCGGATACCGACCGCCCGGGGCAGGTTCTGCGTCCCCATGGCGCCCGGCATGATGCCCAGCGAGACTTCCGTCAGGGCGAAGCGGGCATTGGTCGAACCGTAGGCAAAATCGGCGGCGCAGACGAATTCACAACCACCGCCGAAGGCCGCGCCATTGACGGCGGCGATGACGGGGACGGGACAGTCCATCAGCGCCAGCGTGCCCTGTTCGAACAGGGCGTGCTGCTGCTGCCACTGCGCGTCGGTCATGTTGTTGCGCTGTTTCAGGTCGCCCCCGGCGCAGAAGGCCTTGTCGCCGGTGCCGGTCAGAATGATGCAGCGTGTGTCGCCGGGATCGACGTACATCTGCTGCCAGACGGTCTTCAGATCATGACCCATCTGCGTGTTCATCGCATTGCGCGCTTCTGGCCGGTTCAGGCGTACCACCAGCACATGCGGCGAAGGCCGCTCCAGCACCACGGTCTCGAACGTTTCATTCATGATGTCTCTCCCCGGTGGGAGAGGTTAAGGGAAGCTCTCCGCCGCCGTCAAATGACGGTATCGGAGGTCAGGGGGCCATCCTCCGCAAAGCGGCTGAAACGGAAGGCATGCAGGTCCAGGGAAGGTTGCCCATCGGCGATGATCTCCGACACCAGCCGTCCGACAATCGGTCCCATGCCGAAGCCATGGCCGGAGAAGCCGCTGGCCACCACCAGTCCCGACGGCTGATCCAGATGGTCTATGACCGGCAGCATGTCCGGGGTCATGTCGATATATCCGGCCCAGGCATTGCTCAGTCTGACATCGCCGGTCGCCGGTATTGCCTGCTTCAGACGGGCCAGCACGGCGTCGAGCTGCCGCAGGTTCGGTGCCGGATCGAGTGTTCGGTAGCGGGTCAGTTCCCGGCGCAGGGCCGACTTCGAATAGCGCCCGAGTGCGAGTGCAAGGCTGGCCCGTCCGAAGCGCAGGCGCAGATCACGACCATGCTTGCGGAAATCATCCAGGAACACCCGACCGAACAGCAGGCTCTCGACCGTCAGGTCGTGATCGGCGGAGCGTGTGGCGATGTTCAGTGTGCCGTCGCGGCGCTGGCGGAAGGCAACCCCGGCCCAGGTGGCGGCCTTCGAGATCGGTGGAGCCGCTGTTGTGCGGGCAACGGAACCGGTGATCCAGACCTGGGGGAATGTCAGCCCCAGATGCGCGAGCATCCGGCTGGTCCAGGCACCGCTGGCCAGTACGACGGTTCCGGCGCGAATCGTGCCGTGTTCGGTCTCCACCCCGGAAACGCTGCCGCCCGATGTCTCCACACCGAAGACGGCGCAGTCCGTCAGGAATGTGGCACCCCGGCCCTCGGCCGCGCGTTGCAGCGCCACGGTGACCTTGGCCGGTTCCGCATGGCCGTCGCTTTCGGTGTAGATACCGCCCAGATCGCCAAGCTGGCTGTCCGGCACGATCTGCTGCATCTCGGACGGTTCGACAATGCGGGAATGCAGGCCATGCTGCTGCGCGATGCCGCGCCAGCGCGTGAAGGTCGCGCGTTCTTCCTCTGACTGGAAGCAG
>JARGNO010000003.1:31077-31296 GCA_029213165.1 Minwuia sp. | reverse complement strand
ACACCACCCGATGGCCGCCGACCGTCCATTCCAGATCGGCGTTCAGGTCCCGCTCCAGCGTGCGCCAGATGCGGTTGGACTCCATCATCAGCGGAATCTCGGCAGGGTCGCGTCCCTGTTGGCGCACGAAGCCCCAGTTGCGCGAGGACTGCTCCCCCGCCACACGCCCCTTTTCGCAGACCACGACCGACAGGCCGCGCTGCGCCAGATACCAGGCGC
>JARGNO010000003.1:0-31066 GCA_029213165.1 Minwuia sp. | reverse complement strand
GACAATCACGATGTCGGCGCGTTCGGGCAGGTTCACCACCGCAGCCGGCCCCGGATCAGTTGTCGAGGAAGCTCCGCAGCTTGCGGCTGCGTGACGGATGCTTCAGCTTGCGCAGCGCCTTGGCCTCGATCTGGCGGATACGCTCACGGGTGACGGAGAACTGCTGCCCGACTTCCTCCAGCGTGTGATCGGTGTTCATGCCGATGCCGAACCGCATGCGCAGCACACGTTCCTCACGCGGGGTCAGGCTGGCCAGGACCCGTGTCGTGGTCTCGCGCAGGTTGGAATGGATGGCGCTCTCGATCGGCAGGACAGCGTTCTTGTCCTCGATGAAGTCACCCAGATGGCTGTCTTCCTCGTCACCGATGGGCGTTTCCAGACTGATCGGTTCCTTGGCGATCTTCATCACCTTGCGAACCTTTTCCAGCGGCATCCCCAGCTTTTCGGCAAGTTCCTCCGGCGTCGGCTCGCGACCGATTTCGTGCAGCATCTGGCGACCGGTACGCACCAGCTTGTTGATCGTCTCGATCATGTGCACGGGGATGCGGATCGTCCGCGCCTGGTCAGCGATGGAGCGGGTGATTGCCTGCCGAATCCACCATGTCGCGTAGGTGGAGAACTTGTAGCCACGGCGATACTCGAACTTGTCCACCGCCTTCATCAGGCCGATGTTGCCTTCCTGGATCAGGTCCAGGAACTGCAGGCCACGGTTGGTGTATTTCTTGGCGATGGAGATGACGAGGCGCAGGTTGGCCTCCACCATCTCCTTCTTGGCGCGGCGTGCATCGCGTTCGCCGCGCTGGATCGTGGAGACGATGCGGCGCAGGTCGTCGATGGGCAGGCCGACCAGTGTGGCGATCTGCTTGTAGTCGTCACGGATGGCCTCCACCTTCTCGAACTCGTTGGACGCGAAGGCGGCCCACTTCTTGTCCAGCTTGGCCACGTTCTCCAGCCAGTCCTGATCCAGTTCATGACCGAAGTGGTGATCCAGGAATGACTGGCGGTTCACACGATGCTTCTCCGCCAGGCGCAGCAGCTTGCCGTCGGCGGCCATCAGCTTCTTGTTGATGGCATAGTGATCGCCAACCAGCATCTCGATGCGGGCGTTGGAGAAGCGGATGGCCTTCATGTGCTCGACCATTTCCGCCTGGATCTTCTGGAACCGGCGTTCGGCGGAGGTCGAGACCTCGCCACCGTCCAGCGCACTGGAAACGCGCTTGTCCTGCGCACGTTCGATCCGCTTGAACAGCTTGGCGATCTCGTCGAAGGTCTCCAGCATCCTGGGCTTCAGCGCCGCTTCCATCGCGGCAAGCGACAGGGCGGTGTCGTCGAAATCATCATCATCGTCGTCGGAAGAGCTGTCGTCGGAGGATTTTTCCCCGTCGGCCTTCTCCCCATCGGCCTTTTCGCCGCTGGTCCGGTCCTCGCCGTTGGCCTTCCTCGCCGTGCCGTCAGCATTCGGCTTGGCTTCACCGGATTCATCATTGTCGTCATCGGAAGAGTCGTCGTTGGCGCTGGGACCCTCCGGCTTGCCATAGGTGCTTTCCAGATCGATGACATCGCGCAGCAACATGTTCTCGGCAACGATCTCGTCGCGCCATTCGATCAGCGTGCGCATGGTCAGGGGAGACTCGCACAGGCCGCCGATCATGTTCTCGCGACCCGCCTCGATGCGTTTCGCGATGGCGATCTCGCCCTCGCGCGACAGCAGTTCGACGGAACCCATCTCACGCAGGTACATGCGCACGGGATCGTCGGTGCGCTCCACGTCGCTGGATGAAGTGGCGGTGGTCGTGGTCGCGACGGGCTGCTTGGCTTCCTCGCCGTCTTTTTCTTCCTGGTCCTGTTCCTCGTTCTCGATCACGTTGATGCCCATCTCCGACAGCATCGCCATGATATCCTCGATCTGCTCCGAAGAGACCTGATCCTGGGGCAGCGCGGCGTTCAGCTCGTCATGGGTGACGTAGCCGCGCTCCTTCGCCTTCGCGACGAATTTCTTCATGTCCTGACGCGCCAGATCCAGCAACGGTCCGTCCGTCTGTTCCGGTCGCGCGGCTGGTTCTTTTTCGTTCGCTTTGGTCGCCATATGTTTTCCGTCCTGAAATCAGACCTGCTCTAACGCCGAAACCCCGAGACCGCTCCCGGCTCCCCATCGTCCGGAGCCCGGTTGTCGCCAGAGAAATCCGTCATGCCGGTTCGCCACCCCCTGCGATACCGACCGATGTTGGTTCCTCTGCCTTCGCACGGTCAAGCGCACGCCGTAGCGCCGCCATCCGTTCGATAGCTTCTGCCGTCACTTCCCGCCGCGCCTCGGCTGCGGCTTCTTCATAGTCCGTCTGCAACACCTCTACGCGGTATCGACGCAACGTGGCGTCGAATAGCTGTCGGATCGCCTCCGCTGGAGGATTTCGCTTCGCTGCCCAGTCCAGACGCGCCGCACTGGGCGCACTCATCCGGGTCACAAGCCGTTCGAGTCCTGACCGGCTTAGGTGGCGTGACAGAGCCTCTGTGTCAAGTCCCGGCTCCCGGTAAACTGTGTCCCTGATCTGCATCAGGCATGTGTCCAGATCGGAATTCTGAAGTTGCAGGTCGTCGAGTTCGTTTTCGAAGTCATTGCACAGGACCGGCCATTTTAGCAGGGCGGAGACAATCGCTTCCTCGCGCGTGCGCAGGGGCGACGTGCTGATGCTCGCCTTCAGGCGGGTTACATCCTCTGCCGCCGCCCGGCCCTTCACCCAGGGTGGTGGCTTGCCCTGTCCACCTTGGTAAGGCGCGCGCGCAGGCGGGCGCAGCGCGTCACGCATCCGGGTCTTCAGGTCATCGCGATAGTGGCGTTGCACGGTCTCGTCGGCGATGGAGAAGATCAGGCTGTCGATGTCCTTCTCCAGCGCCGCGCGCCGCTCCGGCGTGTCGATTTCCCGTTCTTCCAGCAGGGCCTGCCACAGCATCGCTGTCATGGGCGTGGTCTTCGCCAGCAATGCACTGAAGGCTTCACGGCCATTGCCGCGCACCATGTCATCGGGGTCCACCCCCTCCGCCAGCAGTGCAAATCGCAGCGACTTGCCGGGTTTCAGCAGGGGCAGGGCACGTTCGGCGGCGCGGCGGGCGGCGCGCAGGCCGGCGGCGTCGCCGTCGAGACAGAGGATCGGCTCCGCGGTCATTTGCCAGAGCAGGCCGATCTGGTCTTCCGTGATGGCGGTGCCGAGAGGGGCGACAGTATTGCGGAAACCGGCCTCCGCCAGCGCAATCACGTCCATGTAGCCTTCGACGACGATGACCGTCCCGGTGGACCGCGCTTCCTCCCGCGCCATGGCGTGGTTGTAGAGACTGCGACCCTTGTCAAAGAGCGGAGATTCCGGACTGTTCAGATACTTGGCCCGCGCGTCGCCCAGGGCACGCCCGCCAAAGGCGATCACCCGGTTGCGACGATCACCGATGGGGAACATCAGGCGGTGGCGGAACCGGTCATAGCTGCCGCGCCCGTCGTCGGGCTGGCCCAGCAGTCCGGCCTCCACCAGTTCCCGGTCGGTGAACCCGCGATCCAGCAACGCCACCTTCAGCCCGTCGTTGCGGTCAGGGGCATAGCCGAGACGAAACTCCTCGATCGCGGCATCACCCAGCCCGCGCTGGCGCAGATAGTCACGTGCCTCCCCTCCGCCGCTGCCGCGCAACTGGGCCTGATACCACTTCGCCGCCGCCTCGTTGGCATCGGCCAGGCGGGAGAGGTGGTCGGCCTTCTCCCGCAGCTCCGGCGCGATCTTCGGGACCTCCAGACCGGCGGTCTCGGCCAGCCGTTCTGCGGCTTCGGGGAAGCTCAGCCCTTCCGTATGCATCACGAAGTCAAAGGCGGAGCCATGTGCGCCGCAACCGAAGCAATGGTAGTCGTCGCGGTCCTCCGACACCTTGAAGGATGCGCTCTTCTCGTTGTGGAAAGGGCAGCAGCCCCAGTGGTCGCGCCCGCGCTTCTTCAACGACACGCGCCGCCCCACCAGCTCCACCATGCTGATGCGGTTGCGGATCTCGTCGAGGAAGCTTTTCGGAAAGGCCATGGCTGGACCGGTACAAATGAAACTGGGGGCGAGAAGTCAATCCGCGTCTGCGTCGATCTCCGCAATGAGACCGGGATCATCATTCTGCACCTTGCCGACGCGTGAAGAAACTCTGTAGCCGCGTACGTTGGCGTTGGGCCTCAGCAGCGCGTGCAGGTCTTCGGCACCGGCATCCGGGTCGAGCCACCGCGCATGGTCCGACATGTCGAGCATCACCGGCATCCGGTGGTGAATGTCGGCGATGGCCGGAGCCGCCTGCGTCGTGATGATGGTGTAGGTGTCGATCTTCGTGCCGTCATGGTCCTGCCAGCGCTCCCAGAGGCCGGCGAAGGCGAAGACCTGCCGGTCCAGCATGGTGATGCGCCAGGGTTCCCGCACCTTCGGTTCCGGCTTCTTCCATTCGTAGAACCCGTCCGCGGGAACCAGACAGCGGCGCCGACCAAAGGCAGCGCGGAACGAAGGCTTCTCCGCCACGGTCTCCGCGCGGGCATTGATCAGCTTCGCGCCGCCGTTGCTGTCCTTCGCCCATGAGGGGACGAGCCCCCACCGGATCTCATGCAACAGCAACCGCCCGTCCGGGTGACGGCGGATCACCGGTGCGGTCTGGGTTGGTGCGATGTTGTAGCGGGCGGGCAGGTTCGGCAGGCCCTGGATCGCGAAGGTCTGGCGCATTGCCTCCAGTGGGGAGGTCAGGCTGTAGCGTCCGCACATGTTTTCGCTCTCCCCCGCACGCGCGGCTGATTGCTGCCCATCGCCGGGGATGGTACATGCGTGAACCATGAAAACACCACGCCAGAGCACCATTGATATCCTGAACCGGCTGATCGCGTTCGATACCACCAGCCGCTATTCCAACCTGGAACTGATCGACTGGGTCGTCGATTTTCTGGCGCAGCGCGGCGTCGAATGCCAGTTGCTGCATGACGAGAGCGGGGAGAAGGCGAACCTGTGGGCGACCATCGGTCCGAAGGATGTGCCCGGTATCATGCTCTCGGGCCATTCCGATGTGGTGCCGGTCGATGGCCAGGACTGGTCGACGGACCCCTTCACCATGGTGGAGAAGGACGGCAAGCTGTTCGGGCGCGGCACGGCCGACATGAAGGGTTTCATTGCCATCTGCCTCAGCCATGTCGATGATTTCCTGGCGCAGGACCTGAAGGTGCCGGTCAATCTGGCAATTTCCTACGACGAGGAAGTCGGCTGCCTCGGGGGGCGGCAACTGGCTGAGATGCTGCGCGGGCTGGACCCGAAGCCGCGACTTTGCGTGGTTGGCGAACCGACGATGATGGGCGTCGTCACCGGCCACAAGGGCAAGGTGAGCTATCGCGCCCGGATCAAGGGCTTCGAGTGCCATTCCTCCCTGACGCATCAGGGGGTCAATGCGGTCGAATATGCGGCGGAACTGATCACCGGGATTCGCGCGCTCTCGCGGGAGAAGCGCGATCATGGTCCCTACGACGAGGCCTTCGATCCGCCCTATACATCGATCCATGTCGGCGTCGTGCATGGCGGTACGGCCCTGAACATCGTGCCGAAGGATTGCCACTTCGACTTCGAATTCCGCAACCTGCCTGCCGACGACACCGGGGAGATCTTTGGCCGGATCGAGGCACAGGCCGCGGCACTGACGAAGGAAATGCAGGCCATCCAGCCGGACACCGGCATCAGCTTCGAGCAGATTTCGTGGTTCGAGGGGCTGGAAACGGCAGAGGATGCGGAAGCAACGACCCTGACCAAGGCCTTTGCCCAGGCCAATGCGTCACAGAAGGTCAGCTTCGGCACGGAGGCCGGTCACTACCAGGGGGCCGGGGTCCCGACGGTGGTCTGCGGTCCGGGAGACATCGGTGATGCCCACAAGCCGGATGAGTACGTTGGTCTGAAACAGATCGCGGCAGCAGAGGAATTCTTCGACCGGATGATCGACTGGGCGCGGCGCGGCTGAACGGGGCGGCCTGGAGCAGACCCTCAGAACAGGCGGCGGTGAACCTCGACCGTGTCGCCCGGCAGGATGATGGCATTCTGGTCAACGCGGAACCGGATCAGTTCGCCTGCCGAATTGGTGCGGAAGATCGTGATCGGTTCCTCCCGTGCCCGTCGCGTGTAGCCGCCGCCAAGGGCTATGGCCATGCGGGCGTTGAGACCGGGTTGGTACTTGTAGGAACCGGGCTTGCCGACCTGACCCAGGATGAAGAACGGCCGGTAATTGGTCACCTCGATGGAGACCTTCGGATCGACGATGAAATTGGTGTCCAGTGCCACGGTCAGAACTTCGGACAATTCACCCAGGGTCAGATTTTCCGCAGTGATCTGCCCGATCAGCGGAACGGAAAGCTCGCCGGCCGCACTGATCTCGAACTCGCCCGAAATGTCATCCTGGCCAAAGACCTTGATCTGGATCCGGTCGCCGGGGCCGAGGCGATACTGCTCCAGCTTCTGCGGCACATCGCCGGGCAGTTCGTCAACGCTGATGGGGGGCTTGTTGTTGTCGAGCGAGGCCGGACCGACCGCGGTTGGCGTGATCACGACGCCGCGGTTCTGGGGGGTGATGACGGTGGTGTCGGGTGTTGCGAGCCGTACCCCCTGACTCTCGGGTGCCACAGGCTGTGGCGGAGTTTCCAGTACCAGACGGGTCTCCGGCGCTTCCGCCGCCGGCAGGGCAGGGGCAACAGTGGTTCGCTGCACCTGCGGCGCCACCGGCGCGCTCGCCCGGCTTGTCACGCGTTCATAGCGGCGCTCCGAACAGCCCTGCGTCACGACAGCAACGGCTGCGAGAGCCATGATGCCGATTGCAAGACGTCGAATGGAATTGTGTCTCATACCTGGTGTCCGCTATGATTTTGCACTTCGGGGCGACGGGAATCCGCAGGATCGCGGTTGGTTAACCTCAATAATGCAAGGTCAGGACCACACCAAGCCTGTTGCGCAGGAATTCCCGATTGGCGTCATTGGAACCGAACAGCGTGAACTCCCAGAAGCCTCGCATCCGCATGTTCTCGTTCATGAGCCACAACAGCGAAAGCTCGTTCGCCAGGACATTGTCGATGGTGTTGCCGGCAACGGTTTCCGAGCGACGGAACCCCAATTCATTCTCGGCCAGCAATTCGTAGGTCACTTCAAGTTGCGCGGCGAGACTCAGTTCGTTCGAGATTGTGGCCACGTCGGAGACATTGACGCCATTGACGTTCGTGACGGCGTTGGTTGCGGTCACGTCACGTTCGAAACCGGCCTTGAACGCCCAGCTGTCATGGGGGTTCCAGACAAAGTCGAGGCTGGCATCGACAAAGAAGAAATCGTCACTGTTGGGATCCGCGAAGGTTGCCAGCCCGAAACCCAGTGCGCCTTCCAGAAAGGTCACTGCGGTCAGGTCATAGGTGAAACCGGCGAGAATGCCATACCGACCGAAGTTCCGCTCCACACCCGTGTTGTCGACCTGCTGGATGAAACGGGTAAATCCGACATTGGGTTGCACGAACAGTGTCGTGCCCTCCCACTCCTCCCAGCCCAGCCGGACTGAGGCGTCGTACTCGACACGGTCGTTCTGGTCGGTCTCGATTTCGCCGACACCGGCCGGAACATCGACAAAGTTCTTGTGGGTGATGCTGCCCTTGGCGCGCCAGAGAAACTTGTCACGTTGGTACTGCCAGGTCGTGTCCAGGCCGGTCTGGTAGAAGACGCCCGGTTCATTGCCGCCGACATCTTCGCGCACGTCGCCGCGAACCGTGGTCTTGCGATCGAAACCGAGCGAGGCGCGGATGAATTCGAACTCGGAAATCTCAAGTTTGCCACCAGTGGAGAAGCCATGTTCGCGCACACTTTCCCTGCCGTTGGACAGGTTGCGGGCGAAACGTCCATGCCCCTCAGCGAAGATCTCGTGATTGTCCCAGTTGGAGCGAAGCGAGAGGGAAGGTTTGACGGAGCCGATGAAGTCAGCCACCCGCCCGTTCCTGGTCGCGAAGATGTTGTCGTCGAAGGTAAGGCCGATATCGACCTGGGGAAACAGCAGGAAGCTTTCCAGCGGCTGACCCCGGCCCAGATGCTCGATATCGAAGAAGAGCCCCCCGGCCTCCAGACCGATCTCGTCATACTCGGGGCGCGGGCGGGAAAGGACAGCGTCCTGCTTCGCGGTGGTGAACCGGGGTTCCGGGTCAGCAATCGACGGGATGATGGGGTTCTGGATGATCTGCTGGCGCACCTGACCTTCGGTCGCGGTGTCGGTCGCGCCTTGCGCCCGGACCGTTGTCGTGCTGGCCACGACCACTGCGATGGTCAGCGCGAACCCGGCGACGGCGGACGCATTGGTCCGAATCCCTGTCTTCCCCTGCCTCACAACCGAAACACCTGCCTTGCCGGACCGATTCGTTCAGTCTCTAGTTTGGACTGACATCCAGTGCCGGTTCCACAACTGGTTCCGGTTGGTCCAGCAATGCGGCCAGTTCCTGCGGTCGGGCGGTCGTGGCGACGTCATTCAGCAACTGCGCCACAGCCTGGTTGACCTGGTTCTCGGCATCCAGCAACTGGTCCTGGCCGGTGAACAGTACCCGCCGCGCCTCGGCAGATGGCGCAAAGATGCTCTCTTCCATGGCCTCAGGCTCGATGATCACGCCGGTCAGGTAGGTTTCAAGCCCCGCCCGACCATCAAAGGTGATCACCAGTTCATTGTTCTCGACAACGGCATTCATCATCACGACACCGCCGGAACTGGCGCCGCGGGCATTGCCCCGACGCGATACCTCATCGGCCTTTTCGCTGTCACGCAGATAGGCACCGGGTTCAGCAAGATAGGTCTCGGCGGCCCAGGTCTCGGGGGTCGAGGCCGCGACACGGACGCGACGTCCGTTGACCGTCATGGCCTCTCCGAACGGGCTGGTCACAGCCTCCGGCACACCGATGTCGTCGGTCATCAGGAAAACGCGATACTTGCCGGACGGAACCGGCAGGCGCACCACGCGGATATTGCGGATACCGTCACGCAGCAGTGCATCACCCTCCGGGCGGCGCATGGCGGCAGGCTTCGGGCCCTTCACGAAATCGCTGCGGGCGGTCACCTTCGTGAAGCCCTTGGTCACCTTCGCGTCCGGCGGGCCGAAGTCAAACCCATAGCGGCCTTCGCCAATATCGAAGGAGGTTGTCACCTTCGCCTTGAAGATGCGTGCCGAAATGAATGACCGGCTGGCGGCAGATGAAACACGATCAGCAGCGGCGGCCAGCACGACCGGATCGGCCACCAGGTCACTCCGCTGCAATTCCCGGATCAGTGCGACGGCGCGCTGGGCCGCAGCCTCCGGCAGTCCGCCGCTGTCCAGATAGCGTTCGATGGCCCGCTGCCCGTCCTCGCTGCCCGCAATTGCCCCCGCAAGAGCCTCCGCGCGCGAAATATCCGGTGTCGACTGGGCGAACGCCCCCGTACCCAGCATGAGCGCCAGGATGGAGGCGGTGCAGAATTGAACTGATTTCTTCATGACACCGCCATTCATGCAAGAATCGCGCAAAAGGCAGCAATTCCACCCTTGCATCTGATTGTTGATCATACATGACTATGTACCAACGTTTCATCAACAGGCTGTGCAGGTCGGTCAGGCACGCTGTCGTGACCGGCGACACAGGTTCTCACCCAGCTTTGGTCCCGATTTGAAACAGATGACCGGCGACATGTCCGAACCTGACGCGAATCGTGACCCGGAAGACGGCGTGGATATCTGGCGCAGGATCGCGGGGACCGCGCCGCGGGTGGAAGGTGTTTCAGGACCCCATCCTGGTCTCGTGATGGCGCTTGCCGATCGTGTCACTGCGGCGACCGTCGCCGCCGTACTGCCGGACGCGGGTCTGCCGCAGGCAACTGTCCGGCAATCGCAATTGCTCAACAGGTTCAGGCATGTCGCCGGTCGGCGGTGGTATGCGGCAATTGTCGATGCCGGGTTCCCTGCACTGGCCATGAAGGGGCTGGCCAGTGGTGCCTGGCTCTATGCCGCGCCACAGGATCGGGGGGTGTCCGATGCAGACCTGCTGGTGCGCAGGCAAGACCTTGGCAGCGTGATCGACCTGCTTGGGGGGCAGGGCTTCGCGTTTGCAGAACAGCCGACACGCAGTCGCTGGGGCTTTGTCAGTGAGGCCAGTTTCCAGCCGCTGCTCTCCCCCGATGGTGCCGTGAACATCGACCTGCACGTGGCGGGTGATGCCGCCCCTTTCGATGCCGCTTTGCCGACTGCGGACATGCTGGCGACCGCGCAGGTCAGGGATGGGCTGACCATTCCGTCGCCGACACATGCCTTCATGCTGTCCGCCAGCCACGCGGCACGGGACCTGTTCACGGCGGATGCCGCGAAGACGGTAATCGATGGCCTGCTGATGTTTCAGCAGGCCGACCGGATCGATTGGTCGGAGGTTGGCAGCCGGGCGCGCAAGGGGCGGATGCTGCGGCCCGTCGCTGTCTTCGTCGCCTTGCTGGGGCGGCTGGGCGCGGATGTTTCACAGGCCGCAGGCGAACTTCCGGTGGATCGGGTCGGGGGGCGGTTCTTCGAGCGCATCGTGCGCGACCACTGCACCATGTTTCCCCCGTCAGGCGTCCCCGGAACGGGGGAGCGTCTGGCGCGCCAGTGGCTGCTTGGTGCGGCACCGTCGGTTGCCTTGCGACGCGACGCCCGGCGGATTGCAGGCCTGATCCGGCCCCATTCCGGACTGCCGGGGCGGTGAGGGCGGGATCGCGCTGACGAGCCTGCTGGACACTCCACCCGCAGACGCGCAGAATCAGGGCACCCGCAGGGCGAATCCCGGGAACGTTTCTTGCTTGGTCCCTGAACGGGAAACGAGAGGCACGGCACATGTTCGAATATCTCAAGGCCGAGGAGCCGACGGCCCCGCCAGGACAGCGACCGCCGGAGCGTCGCGTGGTCGATGTCGGCTACATCATCGATGCGGAGAAAGCGGGCTTCATCTGGGAAGCGCCGCGTGCGCAGCAGCGCCAGACCGCTGTTTCCTCGCACGCCAAGTCGGTGACCTATTGCCCGGCGGTGATCGACTACGAGGCCAGGCTGTTCGAGGTCGTGGCCCCGATCGATGTGCAGTTGCGCATCAAGCTGGATGATCAGGGCAAACCGCAACTGATCAACGCGCTGGGTGACCGCAGCCAGATCAGATCCAAGCATCTGGGGCAGATGGTGGCCGTGATGCCGCGCAAGGAGTGGCGCCACCCGGACCGGCCTGTGATCCAGTTCATCACCCCCTATATCTTCGTGGCGGACGATGTCTGCTGGATGAACCAGATGCCACCGTTCAACAGCTATACCGGGCGGCATTGGCCGGGTCTGATGATCGGCGGCCGTCTGCCGATCCACATCTGGCCGCGCCCGATGATGTGGGCGTTCGAATGGTACGACATGTCGAAGGACCTGGTGCTGCGGCGCGGTGAACCCTGGTTCTACATGCGCTTCGAGACGGATGATCCCCGCCGCCCGGTGCGGATGGTGGAAGCGGTGAAGGATCAGCGGCTGGTGGACTACATGAAGGGGTTGAACAGCGTGACCAACTATGTCGGTCGCACATTCAGCCTGTTCAGTGTCGCGGAGAAGCGGCGTCCGCCAAGGCTGCTGACACGAAAGCAGGACGCGGCCCCGGGCAAGTGATGCTAGAAGTCGCAAGTCGATGATCAAATGGAACTGGCAGGAACGCTGAATGGCTGATCCGTCGGACAGCAACGGACAGGGACAGGACGACGAAGGCGGCTGGTCGCGTCCGCGTCCCCGGACCGAAGCCGCCGTGGTGACGCCGATCAGCGATGGCTGGTCGCGCATAGGCAGCGGCGGTGCGAAGACGCCGTCTCCGCGACCGGCGACGGCGCAGGCAGGGAACGGCGCACCGGCTCGCGAGAGCGCTGTCGTGTCCGACCTCGCGGCCGAGGAATGGCGCCGGCCCAGCGCCACGAAACCGTCGGAGGACGCGCCCGCCAGACGCCCCGTAGAGGCCCCGCAGGCACGACCGGGCAAGAAGCCGGAAACACCGACGGAGTCCGCCGGGGACAAGGTCGCGCCGCCGGAGGCAACATCCGGCCTGCGTGTCGATGTGCTGCGCCGTCTGCTGATCCGCACCACGCGGGAGGTTGGGCGTCCCATCGGCGCACCGGACATTCAGGCGGCGGCCCCGGGTGCCGGAAGCCCCATGACCCTCGACGGTTTCCGGCTTGCTGCCGAACGGCTGGGTTTCCCGGTGACGGAGCGCAGTTTCAACCGCAAGACGCTGGAACAACTGAAACCGCCTTTCATCCTGCTGCCGAAGGATTCGCCGACCGAGGCGCGATCCGTTGTCAGGAAGGAAGGCACGCGTTTCGCGGTCTATGACCCGATCAACGACGAAACCGAGATCCTGACAGCCGAGCAGATCGTGCCTCTTGGCAATCTGGCCATCGTGCTGAAGGCCCCGGAGGCGGCGGCCAAGGGAACACGGGACTGGCGGTCTGCGGTCGTGCGGAAGATGCGTGGCGTCTTGCTGGAACTCGCCGTCGCGTCGCTGATGATCAATATCTTCGCGCTGGCGGCACCGCTGTTCATCATGACCGTGTTCAACAAGGTCGTGGGCACCGGCGGTGGTGCGCAGTCGACGCTGATGGCGCTGGCCATCGGCATGGTCGTGATCTACGCCTTCGACCTGATCCTCCGCATCGTCCGGGTCTATATCTCCAGCCATACGGGCGCGCGGGTCGAGTCACTGATCGGCGGCGAACTGGTGCATCACCTGCTGCGGCTGCCCTATCGCCATTTCGAGACCACGGCGAGCGGTGTGATCTCGGAACGGATGCGGCAGCTTGATTCCATCCGTGCCTTCTTCACCGGTCAGATGCCGCTGGTCTGCGCTGACCTGCTGTTCGTCTTCGTCTTCCTGTTCGCGCTGCTGCTGATCGAGCCGCTGATCGCCATGATCGTGCTGGTCTCGATCCCCATCTTCATCCTGCTTTCGGTCGTGTCGCACGGTCGGCAGAAGAAGCTGACAGAGCAGAACTTCATCGGCCAGGCGGCGAAATCCTCTGCCCTGCACGAGACCATGGCCAACGCCCTGACGGTGAAGGCGCTTGGCCTGGAGGCAGAGATCGAGCGCCGCTGGGACCACCGCCTCGGCCTGTCGGCCTGGACCGGCTATCGCTCCAGCACGCTGTCGGGGGTCCTGTCGGCGCTTGGCCAGAACCTGCAGCAGATTCTCAGCCTGATCGTCATTGTCGTCGGCGCCATGCTGATCATGGAAAACGAGATGTCGATCGGGGCGCTGATCGCCACCAACATCCTTGCCACCCGCGCTGTCGCGCCGATGCGGCAGGTGGTGGGGGCATGGCATCAGGTTCAGGAGGTCCGGACAGCCTTCGCGCGCATCGATGACCTGATGCAGGAAGCCCCGGAGTCGGAACCTGGTGAACTCAGCCCCGGCACCACGTTCGAGGGCAAGGTGGCATTCGAGAACATTGCCTTCCGATATGCCGACGATCTGCCACCGGTGCTCTACGACATCAACCTGACGGTGGAGGCCGGACAGGTGTTCGGCATCATCGGGCCGTCGGGACAGGGCAAGACAACCCTGTCGAAGCTGATCCAGGGTCTCTATCTGCCGGACAATGGCCGGGTGCTGGTGGATGATACCGATATCGCCCATATCTCCCCCGCCACCCTGCGCCGTCAGGTCGGTGTGGTGCCGCAGGACGTGCAGTTGTTCGCCGGTACGGTGCGCGAGAACATCGCCATGGGCATCGACGACAAGGATCCGGCGCGGGTGGAATCGGTTGCCCGTTTCGTTGGCGCGCATGAGTTCATCCAGCGCCTGCCGAAGGGCTATGACACGGTGCTGAGCGAGCGTGGCGGCGGTCTCTCCTCCGGCCAGAAGCAGTTGCTCGCGGTGGCGCGTGCGCTGATCCGCAACCCGAAGATCCTGATCTTCGACGAGGCGACGAGCGCGCTCGATCCAGGCACGGAGGAGCGTCTGATCCGCGCCCTGAAACGGGCGAAACGCGGTCGGACGATCATCATGATCTCGCACCGCATGGCACCCATGGTGATCGCGGACAAGGTGGCCCTGCTGATCGACGGGCATATCGAACGGGTCGGATCGCCGGAGGAAGTGATCGCCTTCGCGCGGACCCGGATGCGGGATGCCGCGATGCGTCCCGGTGACCGGCCGCAATCCAGGTCCGGTGAGGCACGGAACGGAACGGGCTCGGCGGACGCCAAGGCATGAGCAGGAACGACACCGACGGCGGGCGCACCCGGCAACGGGGCGCGCAGTATTCCGATTTCCTGCCGGAGGCGCAGGCGATAAGCGAGGCGCGGCACTCGCCCCTCGCGTCGCTGCTGGTCCTGATCATCTGCGGTTTCTTCATTGTCATCCTGACATGGGCCGCAATCGCGGAAGTGGATCAGGCCGTCGTCGCGCAGGGTCAGGTGCGGCCCGGTGGTCGCGTGAAGCTGGTCAATCACCCGGAAGGCGGCTCGGTCGCCGAGATTCTGGTACGAGATGGCGATCTGGTGCGACAGGGCGATCCGCTGCTGCGCCTCGACAGCGAGATCATCAACGGTGAGGTGCGCCGGTTGCGCGGCGACCTGCAGACGCTGGAGGCCGAGCTGGCCCGGCTGGAGGCGGAAGCAGGCGATGATGCGGTGATCCGCTTCCCCGATATTGTCGCGGGCGAACGGCCGGACCTGGTGGCAACGCATACACGGTTGCTGCAGGCGCGGCGGGACTCACTGGAGTCGCGTCGCGAATCTGCGGAACGCGAGATCGAGCAGGCGCAGTCCGACATCAATTCATTCCGTGTCCGGATCAATACGCTGGGCGAGAGCCGGAACGTGCTGGCCGAACAGGTGCGGTCGCTGCGCACCCTGACGGACAAGGGGCATTTCCCTTTCCTGCGTTTCCAGTCGGTGCAGCGCCAGCTGGCGGAGACGGAAGGGCAGTTGCAGGAGACGCGGCAATCCCTCGATTCCGCGCTGTCGGCCCTGTCGGCGGCCAAGTCCCGTCGGCGTGAGATCGATGATGAATCCCGCAGCGATGTCCTGTCGCAACTGGCGGATACGCGGGGCGCAAGGGATCGCACTGCGCGCAATCTGGAGCAGGCGACGGCCCGGCTGGACCGGACCGTCGTGCGCAGCCCGGTTGATGGCTATGTTCAGAACCTTGCGGTGAACAATACCGGCCAGGCTGTGCGTCCCAATGAGCCGTTGATGTCCGTCGTGCCCCAGTCCGACAATCTGGTGATCGAGGCTCGGGTGGCGAACAGCGATATCTCCAGTGTCGAGCCCGGCCAGGCCGCCAACATCAAGGTACGCGCCTTCGATTTCATCAAGTTCGGCGCGCTCAACGGAACGGTCGAACGGGTCGCCCGTGACGCCAACACCGATGAGCAGACCGGTGCGATCTTCTATGTGGTCGAGATACGCACGGACCGGAATTACCTGGGTGATGTGCCCGGTCGAAATCAGGTCCGCCCGGGCATGCAGGTCGATGCCGAACTGAAGGCCGGCTCACGCTCCGTCCTGTCCTATCTGACCGACCGCGTCATCGGCACCGCGGATGAGGCGTTCAGGGAGCGGTAGTCAGACCGCCGACGCTGCTGCTGCCGACAGGCTGGTACATGCGCGCATCCAGTGCCGAGCGATCCTGCTGGCGCCAGAGACTGCGCAGGGCCATGCCCTGACAGCTGAAGGTGTCTTCAAGCATCTGTGCATCCCACATCCGGTCGGTGCGGAAGTGGCGGAACGCGCCGCGCATCTCGCACCAGGCGGCCAGTACCACACAATCCACGTGATAGGTCAGCGCCAGTGGCAGGACATTGCGTGTCGTGCGGTTGCCCTCCGCATCGGCGTAGAGCAGACGCAGTTTCCGCTCGCTGCGCACGGCCTCCCGCAGCACGGCCTTGGAGACGCAGCCCTTGCGGGGATCATCCAGCGGTGCGCCCCAGGTCGAGACCTGCAGCCAGTCCAGCGGCGAATGCAGGGCATCGATCTTGGCGCAGATGCGGTCTGCGGCGCGCTGCAGGGCGCGGTCGCCGGTACGTGACAGCATGGCGAGACCGACGCGCAGGGCCTCCACTTCCTCCTGATCGAAGTTCAGTGGCGGCAGGTCATAGCCGCGCCGCATCATGTAACCGATGCCCGGCTCACCCTCTATGGGTGTCCCCATGGCCTGCAGGGCGGCGATGTCGCGGTAGATCGTGCGGACCGAGACCTCCAGCCGCTCCGACAGCGCTGCGGCAGTCAATGGACGCGCCGTCGCCCGCAGGATCTGGATCACTTCGAACATGCGGTTGGATCGTTTCATCTCGCTCTCCGGTCATGGACTGCTGACATCATAGCGTCCGCCCCTGACAAGGGTCTGTCAGCAGCGATCACTAGCTTCGGGTCAGGCGAAGGAGGCCGGATCATGAGCTACTACGACCACGCGACACTGATGGCACTTTGTCTGGACCGCTGGCAGCACGGCTGCGCGTCGTCCCGCAAGCTCAGACGGTGCCGGTTTCGCTGGCGACCGGCGCGGGGGACATCACCGTGCCCTGCTCCCGCATCCGCACAATCTCCACGTCGCTGAAACCGGCCTCCCGCAGGATCTCGTCCGTGTGCTCGCCCAGTTGCGGCGCGCCGAACCTGTACTCTGGCTCGGTTGCGCTGAAACGGGCGGCGTTGCGGGCCTGGCGCAGGGGGCCGGCGACCGGATGATCGTTCTCCATCACGATGCCGCTGGCCTGCACCTGCGGGT
Organism: Minwuia sp.; assembly: GCA_029213165.1. Taxonomy (GTDB): domain Bacteria; phylum Pseudomonadota; class Alphaproteobacteria; order Minwuiales; family Minwuiaceae; genus Minwuia. Next base: position 14,294 of record JARGNO010000003.1, on the reverse strand, counting down.
GATGGATCATGTCCTTGCGGTGCAGCACAGGTGCGCATGGCACGCCAGCGGGTTCCAGCAGCGCCATCCACTCATCCGTCGTGCGCTCCACCAGGACTGACTGGATCAGCTCCAGCCGGTCATTGATGTTGAGGTCGCGCAGTTCGGTGGTGGCGAAACGCGGGTCGGCCAGCCATTCGGGATGACCCGTGGCTTCTGCCAGTGCCTTCCACTGCGGGTTGGTCATGACCGCGACACTCATGTGCCCGTCCTTCGTTTCGTAGATCAGGTCGATGTAGCTGGCGGCACGCTGCTGGCTGACATCCTTGCCCACATAGGTCTGGCCGCCCATGTCCGATGACCAGAGGAAGGCCACCACGGCGTCCAGCATCGACAGGCGGACATGCTGGCCTTCACCGGTCCGCTCCCGCGCCAGCAGGGCGGCAGTGATCGCCTGCGAGGCGGTGATCGCGGTCAGCTTGTCGGGCAGGATGGTGCGCAGCAGGCGCGGTCGCTGCTGGTCGGAGCCACCCTGGACCGAGGCGAGACCGGAAAGCGCCTGCACGATGGGGTCATAGACCGGCTTGCCCGAGAACGGCCCCTTCTCCCCGAAGCCACTCAGCGAGACATAGACAATGTCGGGGCGCACCTCGCGGATCGCGTCCTCCCCCAGACCCAGCCGGTCCATGACGCCGGGGCGGAAGTTCTGCACCAGCACGTCCGCGTCCTTCGCCAGCCGCTTGATCAGATCCACGCCGCCCGGCGCCTTCAGGTCCACGGCGATGGAGCGCTTGTTGCGGTTGTTGTTCAGGAAACTGGCGGACATGCCGTTCATGCGGTTGCCCGCCGCCCGCGTGAAGTCGCCGCCTACCGGCTCGACCTTGATCACGTCGGCCCCTTGGTCGGCCAGGATCATGGTTCCGAACGGCCCGGAAATCACCGCACTCAGGTCAAGGATGCGAAATCCGCTCAGTGGTCCGGCCATGGCAATGCTCTCCCCGCGTTGGACGTTCCCGATAACCTAGAACGCCCGCCGGGAAAATGAAGCCTCGCCGTCGGTCAGTTCGCGACCCCGTGGCAATGCTTGTACTTCTTGCCGGAGCCGCAGGGGCAGGGGGAGTTGCGGCCGACGCGGCCCCAGGTGGATGGGTCGTCCTTGTCCAGGCCGTTGGCGCGGCGGTTGGCAACCGGTTGCGGCCCGGCGGGCGTGGCAGCAGGTTGCGGCTCCGCGCCGCCCAGGGCGGAGGCGTCCTCGTGCACCTCCTGCAGGGCGGACGGGTCGGGGCTGCTTGGCGAGGCGATGGCGGCTTCGGGATCCTGCATCCGCAGCTCCAGGTTGGCCAGCGCACCCGTCACGGTCTCCCGCATCCGGTTCAGCATGGCCTCGAACATCTCGAAGGCCTCTGACTTGTACTCGTTCAGCGGGTCGCGCTGGGCATAGGCACGCAGGCCGATGCCCTGACGCAGGAAATCGAGCTGCTGCAGATGCTCCTTCCAGGTCTGGTCGAGGATCTGGAGCACCAGGCTCTTCTCCACCATCCGCATCACGTCGGGCGTATAGCGCGCGGCCTTCTCCGCCATATGGCGGTCCAGCGCGTCGTTCAGGCGGTCCCGGATACCTTCGTCCGCGATGCCTTCCTCCGCCGCCCAGTCCTTGACCGGCAGGTCGAGAGCCAGAACGCGCTTCACTTCCTCCTGCAGCCCCTCCGAGTCCCACTGTTCGGGGTAGGCGTTGGCCGGAATGTGGCGGCTGACGATGACGTCCACGGTCTCGCGGCGCATATCGACCACGGTTTCCGACACGTCATCGGTTTCCATCAGTTCGATGCGCTGTTCGTAGATCACCTTGCGCTGGTCGTTCATCACGTCGTCGAAGCGCAGCAGGTTCTTGCGGATGTCGTAGTTGCGGGCCTCGACCTTCTGCTGCGCCTTCTCCAGTGCCTTGTTGATCCAGGGGTGGACAATGGCCTCCCCCTCCTTCAGGCCGAGACGGCGCAACATGCTGTCCATGCGCTCCGACCCGAAGATGCGCATCAGGTCATCGTCCAGGCTGAGATAGAACCGCGATGTGCCCGGATCGCCCTGACGACCTGAGCGGCCCCTCAGCTGGTTGTCGATGCGGCGGCTTTCGTGCCGTTCCGTACCCAGCACGAACAGGCCACCCGCGGCCTTCACCTTGGCGCGTTCCTCGGCGACCTCGTCGCGAATGCGCTTCGCCAGTTCCTCGCGCTTCGATTCATCGCGCAGGTCGGCGAGTTCCTGCTCCAGTCGCATGTCCAGATTGCCGCCGAGCTGGATGTCGGTGCCGCGACCGGCCATGTTGGTGGCGATGGTGACCCCGCCCAGGCGCCCGGCCTGGGAGATGATCTGCGCTTCCTGTTCGTGATAGCGCGCGTTCAGCACGTTGTGCTTGATATTGCGCTTCTTCAGTGCCTCCGACAGCAGTTCGGACTTGTCGATGGAGACGGTGCCGACCAGCACCGGCTGGCCCCGCTTCTGGCAGTCCTCCAGGGTATCGACAATGGCTGCGGTCTTCTCGGCGGCAGTGCGATAGACCTCATCGTCCTGATCATCGCGCTGGATCATCACGTTGGTCGGAATCTCGATGACATCCAGCTTGTAGATCTGCTGGAATTCCTCGGCCTCTGTCGCTGCCGTGCCGGTCATGCCCGACAGGGTCGGATACATGCGGAAGTAGTTCTGGAAGGTGATGGAGGCGAGCGTCTGGTTCTCGGGCTGGATGGTGACGCCTTCCTTGGCCTCCAGCGCCTGATGCAGCCCCTCCGAATAGCGCCGCCCCTCCATCATGCGACCGGTGAACTCATCAATGATGATCACCTTGTCGTTGCGCACGATGTAGTCGGTGTCGCGCTGGAAGACCTTGTGCGCCCGCACGGCCTGGTTGATGTGGTGGACGATGGAGATGTTCTCCATGTCGTAGAGGCTTGGGGCGTGCAGCATCTCCAGTTCCGCCAGCCGCGCCTCCATATGCTCCTGGCCTTCTTCGGTCAGGGATGCGCTGCGGGTCTTCTCGTCAACCTCGATATGCTCTTCGGACAGTTCGGCAATCAGCGGGTCGATGGTGAGGTACAGGTCGGATGAATCCTCGGCCGGGCCGGAGATGATCAGCGGCGTCCGCGCCTCATCCACCAGAATGGAATCGACCTCGTCGACGATGGCGAAGTTGAAGGGGCGATGCACCATCTCGCCGCGCGTGAACTTCATGTTGTCGCGCAGATAGTCGAAGCCGAGCTCGTTGTTGGTGGCATAGGTGACGTCACACAGGTAGGCCACGCGGCGTTCCAGGTCCGACATGCCATGCACGATGCAGCCGACGGTCAGCCCCAGGAACTGATAGACCTCCGCCATCCAGGCGCTGTCGCGCTGGGCCAGGTAGTCGTTGACCGTGACGACATGCACGCCCTTGCCGGAGAGTGCGTTCAGCACGACAGGCAGCGTGGCCACCAGCGTCTTGCCTTCGCCCGTCTTCATCTCGGCGATATTGCCTTCATGCAGCACCATGCCGCCGACCATCTGAACGTCGTAATGGCGTTGGCCCAGGGTCCGTTTCGCGGCTTCGCGCACGATGGCGAAGGTTTCATCCAGCACGGCGTCGAGCGACTTCCCGCCGCTGACTTCCGCCTTCAGTTCCTTGATCCGGGCCCGCATCTCATCGTCGCTGAGGGCGGCGATCTGCGGCTCCAGCGCGTTGATGGGCTCGACACGTTTCAGGTACGTCTTCACCAGACGGTCGTTCGGGGTTCCGAATATCTTTCGGGCCAGGGCGCCGATCATGCGCTGGATCCTCATGCGAGAGAGTGTCCGCACGACCTCGCGCATCTGTCGCGACAGCGCGTGCGGCGGACCGGGAATTACCCGGGTGACATAGGCGGGGCGCGGGGCACTGTCAACGCGGCGCAAGTGCGCTGTCCGGTGCGGCACGCCGCCAACGCACCGGATCGTGATCCAATCGCCTTGTGAGTGCGGGTCCGCATCTTTATGTCAGAGGGCTGAAACCCGCTCCAACGGACGGCGACGCGCCGAACGGATCATCGAGAAGGAACGCATTCATGCTGATCAACCACCGCCATGGTCTGGCCCTTGCGCTTGGTCTGGCGCTCGCCGCACCTGCAGCCCTCGCCCAGAACACGGCTGCGCCGACACCGGCTGCGGAACCGACCGAGGCTGACAAGGCGGAACAGAATCCCGTCGTTGCCCGTGTGAATGGTGAGGAGATCCGGCTGGAAGCCGTGATGTCGATGATCCAGGACCTGCCGCCGCAGTACCAGCAGGTGCCGATCTCGACGCTCTACCCGATGCTGGTGAAGCGTGCAGTCAACCACTCCCTGCTGCTGGATGCCGCGGAGGCTGCCGGCCTGCGGGAGAACGAGGAACTGGAGGCGGAGGTCGAGGAGTTCCGCCAGAACAAGATGCGCGAGTACCTGCTGCTCGGTCAGCTTGAGAAGGACGTGACGGAGGAGGCACTGCGCGCCGCCTATGCCCGCTTCCTGGTCGACAATCCGGCGGATCAGGAACTTCGTGCCCGCCACATCCTGCTGAAGACGGAAGAGGATGCGAAGGCAGTGATCGCGGAACTGCAGGGCGGTGCCGACTTCGCTGAGGTTGCCAAGGCCAAGTCGCAGGGGCCGTCCGCGCCCACTGGCGGTGACCTGGGCTTCTTCACTGCCGACAAGATGGTGAAGCCCTTTTCCGACGCGGCCTTCAAGATGGCGGAGCAGGAGATCAGCGCCGCGCCCGTGCAGACCCGCTTCGGCTGGCATGTGATCAAGGTGGAGGAACGCCGCGACCAGCCGCGCCCGACGTTCGAGGAAAAGCGTCAGGAACTGGAGCAGGAAATGACCGGTGAGATGATCGGCACCATAATTGCCAACCTGCGCAAGGAAGCGAAGATCGAGGAAATGAATCTCGATGGCTCCCCCCTGACCGAACCCGGCCAGCCCGCGGCGCCGGAGGAATAAGTCAGTCTGAGGCGACAGCTTCCCGACCAGCCACCGGCAAGCCGCAGATGGCTTTCCGGTGGCTTCCTGAACTGAGTCGCATGCACACTTGCGAGTTCCAAGGCTTCGGGATACTGTTCTGGAACAAAGCAAGAACTTGTATGGGGCGCGCGCATATTTTGTGCCTGTTCATCAGTTGGCCACAAGGGTATGTTGGATGGGAAGGGGATTTCGATGAGTTCAGAGCTTTCATCTGTAGAAGTCTGTGCCGGGGCTGGTGGTCAGGCGCTCGGTCTGGAACAGGCTGGTTTCGGGCACGAAGTGCTGGTCGAGATCGATCATCATTGCCGCAACACGCTCGCCCTCAATCGCCCCTCCTGGCATGTCCAGTCGGACGAACAAGCCGATTTGTCCTGTTTCGATGGCCGTCCTTATCAGGGGATTGATCTGCTGGCTGGTGGATTGCCTTGCCCGCCATTCTCGGTGGCGGGAAAGCAGTTGGGCCGGGCAGACGAAAGAAACCTGTTTCCCGATGCTGTGCGCCTTGTGGACGAGATGCGGCCAAGAGCACTTATGATCGAGAATGTGCGTGGTTTCCTTGATCCGGTGTTTGCCGATTATCGTGAGGAACTCAAGGCGCAGTTGAAGAAGCTGGGATATGTGATCGACTGGCGGCTGCTGAATGCTTCGGACCATGGCGTCTCGCAATTGCGGCCACGTGTGGTGATCGTGGGGATGCGCGAAGAAGACTCAGACAAGTTCGACTGGCCAGAACCGATTGCCACGGAACAACCGACCGTCGGTCGGCTTCTGTTTGACCTGATGGCGGCGCGCGGTTGGGATGGTGCAGCTTCCTGGATGGAACAGGCTGATCAGATAGCGCCCACAGTGGTCGGTGGCTCCAAGAAGCATGGTGGTCCCGATCTTGGTCCCACCCGCGCCCGACGTGCCTGGGCTGCACTTGGCGTTGATGGCAGGGGGGTTGCAGATCTGGCACCGGAACAGGGTTTCGATGGGATGCCGCGTCTGACTGTCAGGATGGTTGCGCGCCTGCAGGGCTTTCCCGATGATTGGCAGTTCTCTGGCAGGAAGACTCCAGCCTATCGTCAGGTCGGAAACGCCTTCCCGCCACCTGTTGCGCGGTCCGTTGGCCTCAGGATTGCTGACGCATTGACCGCTCGCCAGGCCTATAGGGCAGTTGCGTAGTGGCCCTCGGCTGGCTGAGTGAGGCGCGGCGTGAGTTCCACGCTTCGGTTCTGGATGGCCTGCTTACCCGGAGCGAGGCGGGCGTCCCCAGCAATGCGGACAGCTCCAGCAAACCCAGTGTTACCATTGCGAACTCCGTACTCGACCAGTTGGGACCGGCCGCGACCGCGAAGAAGCTTCCCGGACAGACTGCTGGTGCTGGTTTCGAAACGCATTGCGCAGCCTTCGTGCGGGAGTGCTTTCAGCAGGTTGGCCATCTCCGTCCAGGAGAATTCTCGGTCAGAAAGGGCGGCGGGATCGCCGGTTTCGATCAGTATGCGCATCTCGATGATCTTGAGGCCATTGCCCGGGTCAACCGGGAGATAGCCACGGCCATTGGCTCGGATTACCTGATCAAGCCGGACATTGTCGTTTCACGCCTGCCCTTGTCCGACGACGCGATCAATGTTTCCGAACGCATTGTGGACGCTGCTTCGGCCCAGCATACGAGCTTGCGTTCCAGCAATCAGAACCTCCCGATCCTTCATGCCTCGATCAGTTGCAAATGGACGGTTCGCAGCGACCGTGCTCAGAACGCGCGTTCGGAGGGGCTCAACCTCGTCAGGAACAGGAAGGGCAAGCTTCCACACATTGCCGTCGTTACCGGTGAGCCGCTGCCGAACCGGATCGCCTCTCTGGCCCTTGGCACAGGTGACATCGATTGTGTCTACCACTTTGCCCTCTATGAACTGCGAAATGCACTTATCGAACAGGGGCGTGAGGATGCCTGCGAGTTGCTGGACATGATGACGGAGGGAAAGCGTCTGCGGGACATTTCGGACCTGCCGCTGGACCTCGTGGTCTGACGTCCTTCACACGGTCGGTGCCGGACCGGGGCTGAAGCGTTTGATGATGCGGTCGCGCAACTGATCGCGGACCTGACGCCAGGACTCCAGACGGCGCTCGCGACTGCCCTCCGTCAGGGACGGGTCCATGGTGGGCCAGTATTCCACGTCGCAGGCCATCGTGCGGGTCAGTTCGATGGCCTTGTGCTGGGCCTCCGGCGAGAGCGTGATGATGACGTCAAAGGAAGAGTCTTCCAGGTCGTCGAAGCTCTTCGAGTTGTGTCGGCTGACATCGATGCCGAGTTCGTCCATGACGGTGATCGAGAAGCCATCGACGTCACGGGACCGGACCCCGCAGGAGTCCACATAGACCGCGTGGCCGAGCAGCTGCTTCATCAGCCCCTCGGCCATCGGGGACCGGACACTGTTCTCGGTGCAGCAGAACAGGACAGCACCGGGAAGGTCACGTGGCATGTGCTCAGGCCCTGATGTGCAGCACGCAGATCAGCGTGAACAGCCGCCGGGCGGTATCGAAATCCATGTCGATCTTGCCATCCAGCCGCTCCTGCAGCACTTCCGAGCCTTCGTTGTGGATGCCGCGCCGTCCCATGTCGATGGCTTCGATCTGGGACGGGGTCGAGGTCTTGATGGCGCTGAAATAGCTCTCGCAGACCTTGAAGTAGTCCCGCACGATCCGCCGGAATGGCGACAGGGCCAGCACGATGCGACCCTGCGGCGTGTGGTCCTCGCCACGGATGTCGATGACAAGCCGATTGTCCTCGATCAGCAGATGCACCGCGAAGGGGCCATTGTATTCGTCGCCCATCGGCTTGAAGTTGTTGGCCTCGATCAGGTCGAAGATCGCGACGCGGCGCTCGTGGTCCACGTCCGGTCCCCAGCTCTTGATGGAGCCGTCGTCCAGCGTGATCTCGACAATCCTGTCCGCGTGGTCAGCCATGTTTCCTACCCGTTGTTGCGGATGCGGACGGACAGTGCATGGGCGGTCAGACCCTCCGCGTCCGCCAGCGTGGCGGCAGCGGGGCCGATGCGGCGCAGGCTGTCGGCGTCGCATTGCACGAAGGTCGTGCGCTTCATGAAATCCAGCACATTGAGGCCGGAGGAGAAGCGGGCACTGCGGGCGGTGGGGAGGACGTGATTTGGTCCGGCCACATAGTCGCCAATGGCCTCCGGCGTATAGCGGCCCAGGAAGATCGCACCGGCATTGCGGACCCTGGCCATCAGCGCCTCGGGATCACTGACAGCCAGCTCCAGATGCTCCGGTGCCAGCCGATCAACCAGGGCAGGCGCATCATCCAGGTCATCGACCAGGATGATGGCGCCGTGGGTCTCCCAGCTCTGCCGCGCCATGCCGGAACGGTCCAGCGTCTGCAGGTGATTCTCGACAGCCTTTGCCACCCGATCCGCGAACAGCGGGTCGTCGGTGATCAGGATCGCCTGGGCCGAGACATCATGCTCCGACTGGGACAGTAGGTCGGCGGCGATCCAGGCCGGATCATTCGCACCGTCGGCAACAACCAGGATCTCCGATGGGCCGGCGATCATGTCGATGCCGACCTGTCCGAAGACACGGCGCTTGGCGGCGGCGACCCAGGCATTGCCGGGGCCGACGATCTTGTCGACCGGGGCCACGCTGCGGGTGCCATAGGCCAGCGCGGCAACAGCCTGCGCGCCACCCAGGCGATAGATCTCGCTGACACCGGCACGGCGTGCGGCGGCGATCACCAGCGGATTGATGACGCCATCAGGGGTCGGAACCACCATGGCCACCCGGTCCACCCCCGCGACCCGCGCCGGAATGGCGTTCATCAGCACGGAGGACGGATAGGACGCGGTGCCGCCGGGCACATAGAGACCCACCGCGCCGATCGGGGTCCAGCGCGCGCCAAGCACGACACCTTCGTCGTCGGTGAAACGGTCGTCGGCGGGGCGCTGGCGGGTGTGAAACGCCTCGATACGGCTGGCGGCTGTATCCAGCGCGGCAAGTGTCTCCGGTTCGCACTGGCTCTCGGCAGCAGCGATCTCGTCCTCCGAGAACCGCAGGTCCTGGGGACCCGCCAGGTCCATCCGGTCGAAGCGCCGGGTATATTCGATCAGCGCCGCGTCACCATCACGCCGGACGGCGGCAATGATGTCGGCGACGACCGCATCAACGTCTTCGGATGTTTCCCGCTTGTCATCCAGCAGCGCGTCGAAGGCTGCATTGAAAGATGACGCCTTGTGATCAAGCCGCTTCAGCATCGACCGCCCTCCGGAACTGCTCGATCCAGCCCTGCACTTCCACAGGCCGGGTCTTCAGCGCGGTACGGTTGACGATCAGGCGGCTGGTGATGTCGGCGATATGCTCCACCTCCACCAGCCCGTTGGCTTTCAGCGTGGACCCGGTGGAGACCAGATCGACGATACGGCGGCACAGGCCCAGCGTCGGTGCCAGTTCCATGGCCCCGTTCAGCTTGATGCACTCCGCCTGCACGCCGCGCTTTGCAAAGTGGGTGGCGGTGATGTGCGGATACTTCGTCGCGACGCGGACGTGCGACCAGCGGGATGGGTCATCGGTGCGCGACAGCTCTGCCGGTTCGGCCACGGCCAGACGGCAGAAGCCGATGCCGAGGTCCAGCGGTGCGTAGATGTCCGAATAGTCGAATTCCATCAGCACATCATGACCGGCGATACCCATATGTGCCGCGCCAAAGGCAACGAAGGTGGCCACATCGAAAGACCGGACGCGGATGATCTCGACACCCGGATGATTGGTGGCGAACCGCAACTGGCGCGACTTCGGATCGTCAAAGGCAGCCTCCGGCTCGATACCCGCAGCGCGGACAAGCGGCATGGCTTCCTTGAGAATGCGGCCCTTCGGCAGGGCGATGACAAGCGGTTCGGTCGTGGTCATGGAATTCAGCTTTCGCTGTTGTGCGGCTCCGGATCGTCCAGCCCGTGGTCGGGCTGGTTGGGCGTATACCAAGGCCGCCCCATATCGTCCATCAGCACGTCGATGCAGTCCACGTCCAGCAGCATGGTCATGCCACCGGCGAAACTCAGGGTCAGTTCCGCGGCAGGGGCGTCCAGCGGCTTCTGCGTGATGGAAAGCAGTTCCAGCACCGTCTCCCCAACCAGTGCCGCCATGCCCTGCGCCCGGACCCGGATCACATCATTGATCTGTACACCGGCTCGGATGCGGCTGCCGCCCATGCCGTCCAGCCGCTCGTCTTCCCAGCGGAACCGGTTGCCGACGAAGGCCAGACGCCGCCGGGCCTTCTGGAGGCCGAGATCGGCCCGTTTCACGGTCATGCTGACCAGTGCCGCGCTCAATACGTCCAGATCATCTGCATTGACCGCGTGCAGATGCAGCCGTGGCAGCGGTTCGCCCTGGTCCCCTCGCTTCATCGGCTATTCCCTGACCCTCTCCACGTCCGCACCGCAGGCCACCAGCTTGGCCTCCAGCCGTTCATATCCACGATCCAGATGATAGACGCGATTGACCACGGTTTCACCTTCTGCCGCCAGACCGGCCAGAACCAGGGAGACGGAGGCGCGAAGATCGGTCGCCATGACCGGCGCGCCCTTCAGCCCCGGCACGCCGCGCACAAGGGCGGAGCCACCGTGAACCGTGATGTTCGCCCCCATGCGGCCGAGCTCCGGCACATGCATGAAACGGTTCTCGAAGATCGTCTCCGTGATCATCGCCGCCCCATGGCTGACCGACATCAGCGCCATGATCTGTGCCTGCATGTCCGTGGGAAAGCCCGGATAGGGCTGGGTCATCACATCGACACCCAGGATGCCGGCCCCGTTGCGGCGGACACGAATGCCCTCCGGCAGGTCGTCGATGGTGGCCCCGGCGCGGGAGATCGGCTCCATGATCGCCTCGACGATCTCCGGATCAGCCCCGGCCAGCAGGATGTCGCCGCCCGTGATCGCGGCGGCCACAGCAAACGTTCCGGTCTCGATCCGGTCGGGCAGCACGCGGTGGGAGGCACCATGCAGCCGGTCCTTGCCATGCACGGTCAGGCGGTCGGTGCCGCGCCCCTCGATCTCCGCGCCCATGGCAACCAGCAGGTCGATCAGGTCAGCGATCTCCGGCTCCCGCGCCGCGTTCTCCAGCACCGTGGTGCCATCGGCAAGCACGGCTGCCGTCAGCAGGTTCTCGGTCGCGCCGACGGAGACATTCGACATGGTGATGCGCGCGCCCTTCAGGCCATGCGGCGCGCGGGCCTTCATGTAACCGCCCTCGATCTCGATCTCCGCGCCCATGGCGACCAGGCCGTCGATGTGGATGTTCACCGGACGGGTGCCGATGGCGCAGCCGCCGGGCAGGGAGACTGTCGCCTCGCCTTCACGGGCCAGCAGGGGTCCGAGCACCAGCACGCTCGCGCGCATCTTGCGCACGATGTCATAGGGCGCGGTGGTGCTGGTGATGTCGGGCGTGTGCAGATGCCAGGTGCCGCCGTCCCGGTCCTCGGCTTCGGTCCCGTGACCGCGCAGTAAAGCGGCCATGGTCGCGATGTCCATCAGGTCCGGCACATTGGTCAGCGTGACAGGCTCGTCAGTCAGCAGCGTCGCGACCATCAGGGGCAGTGCGGCATTCTTGGCGCCGCTGATGGCAATGGTTCCGTTCAGCGGCTTTCCGCCCCTGATGACAATGCTGTCCATGTCGTTCCTGTCCGTCCTGTCGCGTTTCGGGGGGTGACGGCGATTCACCCGGTAGCCTGAAGTTCCGCACAAATCAGGCGATTCCGCGGCAGGTCAATGCATTTCAGTGCTTTTCGGTGTTCTTGATGGCACCTGTCGGGCGCTCGCCTGTCTTTCGTGGCGTGCGGCGACGTTTCAGGTTTTCCCGCAGCCGGGCGGCCAGCCGCGCCTGCTTCTCCGCCTCGGCAGCCGCCTTGCTGCCGCCCCGGTCCTTGCCCTCTCCGTCATTCGTGGCCATTGCCCGTCTCTCCGATCTCCGGCTGGCGCGGTTCTAGGCGGCGTCACCGCGTCCTGCAAGCTTGACGATGCCGCACCGGCCGTGCCCGATTGGGGATGCACCGGCAGAGGAGCGCGCGATGACGACAGCGACGGAGATCAGGCGGATGCTGGACATGCAACCGCATCCGGAAGGCGGCTGGTTCGCGGAAATCCATCGTGCGCCGGAGGAACTGGCCGCCAACGCGCTGCCCGCGGGCTACGACGGTCCCCGATCCGTCTCCACGGCGATCTACTACATGCTGGAAGGGGCCGCGGTCTCCACACTGCACCGGCTGCGGTCCGACGAGATCTTCCACTTCTATCTGGGAGACCCGGTGGAACAGCTCTGGCTGCTGCCGGACGGTACGCATCGCCTCGTCACTATCGGTACTGATCTGGCGGCGGGGCAGCGCCCGCAGGTGGTGGTGCCCCGCAACGTGTGGCAGGGTGCGCGCGTGCGCGGCGGTCAGGCCGGTGGACGGGGTTTTGCCCTGCTGGGCACGACCGTTGCGCCCGGTTTCGACTTCGCGGACTTCGAGATCGGGGCGCGGGACGAGCTGCTGGCAGGCTGGCCGGATGCGGCCCCCCTGATCCGCGATCTGACACACTGAACAGGAGACTTGTTTCATGGCCACCCGACTGACGGACAGCGAACGCACCGAGGCCCTGGCCGGTATTGCCGACTGGTCGCTGGTGGATGGCCGCGACGCCATCATCCGCACCTTCCAGTTCAAGGATTTCAACGCCGCCTTCGGCTTCATGAGCCGCGTCGCGCTGAAGGCGGAGAAGATGGATCACCACCCGGAATGGTTCAACGTCTACAACAGGGTTGAGGTCACCCTCTCCACCCACGACGCCGGTGGCCTGACCGAACTGGACATCAAGCTGGCGCGGTTCATGGACGGGATCGCGGGTTAGCCCCGCGCGCTTTCTCCCCGGATGGCGACGGCCAGCCCCGCGAGTATGAGGATACCCGAGAGGGCGGCAGTCGTTGTCACCGGCTCCGCCAGATAAAGCCAGCCGAGCAACGCGCCCAGCACCGGTTCCCCCAGCAGGCAGATGGCGACGAAGGCCGGGGGCAGGCTGGCGAGGGTCCAGTTGTAGCTGGTGTGGCCGATCACCTGGCTGACCAGGCCAAGCGCCAGCATCGCGGCCCATGTGTGCCAGCCATGACCCGTGATCCGAATGTCCATGCCCAGGACCGCCATACCCAGCAGCAGGGCTGCGGTGCCATAGCAGACCGTGGCGTAGGATGATGTCGGCAGCACGGTGCGCGCCTGTCGGCCGCTGACCAGATAGAGCGCCATGAACAGCCCGCCCGCCACGGCGAGCAGCAGTCCCAGCGGATCACCGTCCAGCCGCTGCGCGCCATCGATGGCGAGGACCAGGGTTCCTGTCAGGCAAAGCAGGATGGCCAGCAGCAAGCCACGGTTCGGCAATCCCCTGCCGCTGATCCCGTCGATCAGTGCCACCCAGACGGGGGTCAGGCTGACCAGAATGGTCGATTCAGCAATCGAGATACGCTCCAGCGAGGTGATCCAGCTTGCGAAGTGCAGGGCCAGGAACAATCCGCCGAGCAGCGATGCGACGACGGCGCGGCGCAAGGCCCCGGCTGGAAGCCCGGCTCGCGCCGGCAAGGCCAGAAGGCCGAACGGTGCGAGCACGGCGGTCGCGATGGCGACGCGGGCAAAGGCGATCAGCAGCGCCGGGGCTTCCCCCGCCAGCCGGATGAAGATCACGCCATGGCTGACCGCAAGCAGGCCGATCAGGGCGACGATCAGCGCTGTCCTGCGGTTCAGCGGCATGGCCGGTGCCGTTCGCCTCAGCCCTTCTTCGGCATCAGTTCATAAGGTCCGACCCAACCCTTCATGCCCTGCACCTGTTCCGTCCAGCGCTTGATGTTGGGGAAGCCCGGCCAGCCGGTCATGTGGAACTCGTCCGGGTAGTAGAGATACCCGAGCAGGGAGAAGTCGGCGATGGTCATGCGATCACCCAGCAGGAACGTGTTGTCCGCCAGCCGCCGCTCGACGACCTTCAGCGCCTGCATCATCCGCCCCTTCAGGAACTCGTGCACCGCCGGGTCGCCGACCTTCGCCAGCACTGCCATGAAGCGGTAGGTGGCGATATTGGACGTGAACTTGTGGTTGTCGAACAGCATCCAGCGCAGGATTTCGCGCGACTCGTCATCGTTCTGCGGGCCGAACTGGCCGATCTGTTCCGCCAGATAGTTCAGGATCACGCCGGACTGGCTGAGCGTGACATCGCCGTGCCGCAGCACCGGAACCTCTCCCATCTCGTTGATCGCGAGATACTCGGGCGAGCGGTGCTCCCCGTTGAAGAAATCGACGAAGCGTGGCTG
>JARGNO010000058.1:20989-22872 GCA_029213165.1 Minwuia sp. | reverse complement strand
TCGACGCCTTCGGCGAGACCGAGGCGATGCAGCAGGAAGTGCAGGCCCGCCGCCGCGCCCTGCGTGACGTCGAGGCGGTGACGCTGGACGGCATGAAGGTCGAACTTCACTGCAATGCCGGCCTGTTGCTGGACCTTCGGCATCTGGACGAGACCGGTGCGGACGGCATCGGTCTGTATCGCACCGAACTGCACTACATGGTCCGGTCCCGCCTGCCGCGGATGCAGGAGCAGGCAACCTACTACAAGCACGTGCTTGATGCCGCAGGCGACCGGCCGGTCATCTTCCGCACCCTGGATGTGGGCAGCGACAAGCTGCTTCCCTATCTGAAGCGCGATCCTGAACCCAACCCGGCCATGGGTTGGCGTGCAGTGCGCATCTCGCTGGACCAGGAAGCCCTGTTCCGCATGCAGTTGCGCGCCCTGCTGGCCGCCGCGGAAGGCCGTGAATTGCGCGTCATGTTCCCCATGATCGCCGATATCGCCGAGTTCGAGGCCGCCCGCGCCCTGCTGATGCGGGAGGTCGAGTGGGCCAGGGCGCGCGGGCGTACCGGACCGGCGACGCTGAAGGTGGGCGTCATGCTGGAAGTCCCGGCGCTGGTCTGGCGTCTGCCCGCCCTGCTGCCCCGCGTTGACTTCGTGTCCATCGGCTCCAATGACCTGATGCAGTTCATGTATGCTGCGGACCGCGGCAACCCGCGCGTCGCGACGCGCTACGACACGCTCAGCCCCGGATTCGTGTCGTCGTTGCGCCGAATCTCGGAGCAGTGCCAGCAGCACCACGTCGAGTTCTCGATCTGTGGCGAGATGGCCAGCCAACCCCTGGAGGCCATGGTCCTGGTCGCGCTGGGGTTCCGGAAACTGTCGATGCGTCCGAACGCGATTGGCGCTGTCAAGGAGATGATCCTTTCGCTGGACACCAATGCCTTGCGCCAGGAGATGTCGCGGATGGGCGAACGCAACGAAGGCAGTCTGCGACCCATGTTCGAGGCATTTGCAGCCCGACATGCCGTGAAAACCTGAAAACCCCTGAAAAACTGCCCTTTTCCCGCCAGATTTCCCTTCTACTGTCTTTGAAAGTTCGCTAAGAAACCGCAATGGTGCACTGCGAAAGGTCGATTCGCAGACTGGCAACAGCCAGCCGCCGATCCCAAGCATTTGCATCAGGAATGTTGCAGCAGGGACACCCTGCACCCTAGGAGCCGAGTTGCGTCATGCCTGACAGCGGTCGCCAGATTGCAGACGATCGATCATCGCGTGAGGGTCGACTGAACCTTTATGACGTCGAGGAGACGGCGGGCGGCGGCGACGGTGTCTATCGCGGAGTCGGCGCGGAACTGAAGTCTGAGCGTGAGCGTTTCGGCCTGCTGCTCTCTGAGGTTTCCGAACGCCTGCGCATCCGCGTGGCCTATCTGGAAGCCATCGAGGAAGGGCGTTTCGGCGACCTGCCGGGGCGCATCTACGCGATCGGGTTCCTGCGCAGCTATGCGGAATTCCTGGGTGCCGATGGCGATGTCTGCGTTCAGATGTTCAAGGACGAGGCTGGCACCGGTGGTCACAGCCGTCGTCTCGAATTCCCCGTTCCGCAGAACGAGAACCGGCGACCCGGCCCGGCGACCTTGCTGGTCGCGGTCCTGCTTGGCGCAGCCGTCTATGGCGGCTGGTTCGTGTTGCAGGGTGAGGATCAGCAGATCGTCGATATCGTGCCCGAGGTGCCGGAGAGCATCGCGCGGCAGGTTCAGACAGACACCACGCTGCCTGCGGTCGCGGCCTCCGGGCAGACGGCGGCGCAGTCTTCCCCGGACTCCCGCACCGGCGTTTCCGGGTCGGAACAGGGTTCCGGTAGCCTGATGGCCGCGAACGCTGCAGACGCCCGCGCGCAAT
>JARGNO010000058.1:0-20979 GCA_029213165.1 Minwuia sp. | reverse complement strand
ATCCGCGCCTGTCGCGGCCTCTGCAGACGTGGACGGAGACAATGCGGCGGAAATCACCGGGATCGCGCAGGCGCCCCTGCCCGCACCTGCCGCCCCGCTGACGGCAGTGGACATGGCGCCGCTGCAAGGTTCGGTTCCGGCAACACCCGTCGTCGGTGAAACACAGGAAACAGCCGTACCGGCAGGCAATGAAGATGCCCCGACCGGCCAGGACGTGACGGTCGAAGAACCGTCGGTGCCGCAGATAGCGGCGCTCGGCCCGCCGCCCCTGCCGCCGACCGCGCCACGTACCGAATATGTCCCGCGCGTCTTCGGGGTTGCCAACACCGATGCGCGCATCATCATCCGCGCCACCGACCGGGCACAGATATTCGTGAAGCAGGCCGGTGGCCGGACGGTCCTGCCGCATCGCGTGTTGCAGGCCGGTGACGAGTACCGGGCACCGGACATGGACGGGCTGCTGATCCGCAGCGACAATGTCAACGGCTTGGAACTCGTGGTTGATGGCAAGAGCCTGGGGCCTGTGGGGCGGCTGTCCGACTCCCAGAACAATCTGGCACTGGACCCGGAATGGCTGCTGAAGAACGCAGGCACGCGTTAGCGACAATCTGCGTCGCTTCCCCCTCCCCAGTTGCGACCCCATGTCGTAACAATGCAGCCGCAGGCTGACCCGCCACACGAACCAGACAAACCGAGAGTGAGGATCGCCCCATGAGCGTCCGCCCCTATCGCGACATTTATCGCCGCAAGTCCCGCCAGATCAGGGTTGGTGATGTTCTGGTGGGTGGCGATGCCCCGATTGCCGTTCAGACCATGACCAATACGGTCACTTCGGATGCGGAAGCCACCATCGCTCAGGTCCGCGCGGCGGAGGAGGCCGGGGCGGATATCGTCCGCGTCTCCTGCCCCGACGAGGAATCGACGAAGGCCCTGCGCCAGATCGTCCGCGCCGCATCCGTGCCCATCGTTGCCGATATCCATTTCCACTACAAACGCGCCATCGAAGCGGCGGAAGCCGGCGCGGCATGCCTGCGGATCAACCCCGGCAACATCGGCTCGCCCGAACGGGTGCGGGAGGTCGTGAAGGCAGCGCGCGATCATGGCTGCTCCATGCGTATCGGCGTCAATGCCGGCAGCCTGGAACGGCATCTGCTGGAGAAATACGGCGAGCCCTGCCCGGAAGCGATGGTCGAGAGCGCGCTGGATCATGCCCGCATCCTGGAAGACAACGACTTCCGCGAGTTCAAGATTTCCGTGAAGGCGTCGGATGTCTTCCTGTCGGTCGCTGCCTATCAGGGCCTGGCGGAGGCCTGTGACTATCCCCTGCACCTCGGCATCACGGAGGCCGGTGGCATGATCGGCGGATCCGTGAAGTCGTCCATCGGCCTCGGTGCCATGTTGTGGGCCGGCATCGGCGACACGATCCGCGTTTCGCTTTCCGCAGATCCGGTGGAAGAGGTGAAGGTCGGCTACGAGATCCTGAAATCGCTCGGGCTCCGGCGCAGGGGTGTCACCATCATCTCCTGCCCGTCCTGCGCCCGCCAGGCCTTCCCCGTGATCAAGACCGTGGAAGTGCTGGAGGAACGGCTGGCCCACATCACGACCCCGATGACGCTGTCGATCATCGGCTGTGTCGTGAACGGACCCGGCGAAGCGCGGGAGACCGATATCGGTCTGACCGGCGGTGCCAAGGGACGCAACCACAAGGTCTATGTCGGCGGTATCGCCGACCACAATGTCGATGACGAGAAGCTGGTCGACCACATCGTCGGCATGGTGGAAGCCAAGGTCGCGGCGATTCAGGCGGCAGAGGCAGCAGAGGCGGCGACACCGGACGCTGCCTGACCGGCGCCCCACTTCCCAAGACACCTGATCAACTGAAACAAGAAGAAACCAATGGCCAAAGCCCAGCCCGTTCGCGGCACCCATGACCTGTTGCCTGATGACTTTGCGGCGCACCGGGAAGTCATTTCCGTCGCGCGCCAGACCGCTGCGACCTTCGGCTATCGGGAGATGGCGACACCGATCTTCGAATTCACCGATGTCTTCGCCCGCTCCATGGGCGAAACATCTGATGTGGTGTCGAAGGAGATGTATTCCTTCGATGATCGCGGTGGCGAGTCGATCACGCTGCGCCCCGAGTACACGGCGGCGATCTGTCGGGCGTTCATCTCCAACGGCCTGCAACAGAACGTTCCCTTCCGCGCTTTCGGTGCCGGACCGATGTTCCGCTACGAACGTCCGCAGAAGGGCCGCCAGCGCCAGTTCCACCAGATTGACATCGAGATCATCGGGGCGCCCGAACCGGCGGCGGATGTTGAGGTCATCTCCGTCGGCGCGGAAATCCTCAATCGGCTGAATGTTCTGCACAAGACGGTGCTGCACCTGAACACGCTGGGTGACCCGGAGAGCCGTGACGGCTATCGCGCGGCGCTGGTCGCCTATTTCAACGACCATCGCGACAAGCTGTCGGAGGACAGCCTGGGACGGCTCAGCCGCAACCCGTTGCGCATCCTCGATTCCAAGGATGAGGGCGACCGCCGGATCGTGGAACATGCTCCCCTTTTCGGCGACTATCTGAACCAGCAGAGCCAGGACTTCTTCGGCACCGTCCTGTTCGGTCTCGACACGCTGGGGATCGCCTATGAACTGAACCCGCGCCTTGTACGCGGCCTGGACTACTACACCCACACCGCCTTCGAGTTCGTGACCGACGCGCTGGGCGCGCAGGGCGCGGTTATCGCGGGCGGGCGCTACGATGGGCTGATCGGACAGCTTGGCGGACCCGCAACCCCCGGCATCGGCTGGGCAGGCGGGATCGAGCGTCTGGCGATGCTGTCAGGTGCGACAGGTGAAGCCCCGCGTCCGATCGCTCTGATTCCGATTGGCGAGGCAGCGGAAACAGAGGCCTTGAAGATCGGGCAGGCGCTGCGCCGCGACGGCTTCATCGTCGATCAGGCGTTCCGTGGCAATCTCGGCAAGCGGATGAAGCGGGCCGACAAGCTGAACGCGGCGGCGGCCCTGATCTTTGGCGATGACGAACTCGCCAAGGGTGTGGTTCAGGTGCGCGACCTGACCACCGGGGACCAGAGCGAGGTTTCGCTGGACGGCATTACCAGGGCGCTGGCCGGGCATGAGGGAAGTCGCGCCTGATGATCCCGCGCGACCGCCTGAACCGTATCCGGGTGCGGCATGAGGAACTGGAAGCCCTGATGGCAGAGGGTGGAGGGGATCGGGATGACTTCACCGATCTCGCCCGCGAATATGCGGAGCTCACGCCGGTCGTGGAGGGCATCAATCGTCTGTCCGCCATGGATGCTGAGACAGCGGACCTACAGGCGCTGATCGACGACCCGGATGGCGATGCGGAGATGCGGGATCTGGCGCGCGACGAGCTGGACGAGCTGTCGAAGGCGCGCCCGGCACTTGAACGTTCGCTGATGCTTCTGCTGCTGCCTGGTGACGCCGCCGATGCCCGCAGCGCGATCCTGGAGGTCCGGGCAGGCACGGGCGGGGAAGAAGCCGCACTGTTCGCGGGCGAACTGTTTCGCATGTATCAGCGATATGCCGAACTCTCTGGCTGGAAGTTCCAGGCCATGGAGATCAGCGAAACAGACCTTGGTGGCCTGAAGGAGGGCATTGCCGAGATCAATGGCCAGAACGTCTTCGCCAGACTGAAATTCGAATCCGGTACCCATCGGGTACAGCGGGTGCCGCAGACGGAATCGGGCGGGCGCATCCATACCTCCGCCGCCACCGTTGCCGTCCTGCCGGAGGCGCAGGAGGTCGATGTGGTCATCGATGATCAGGACCTGCGTATCGATGTATATCGCGCTTCCGGGCCGGGCGGTCAGTCGGTCAACACCACCGACTCGGCGGTGCGGATCACGCACATCCCGACAGGCTTGGTGGTGACGCAACAGGATGAGAAGTCCCAGCACAAGAACCGCGCCAAGGCAATGAAGGTGCTGCGGGCGAGGCTGTATGATGCGGAACGGCAGCGCGTCGATGGGGAACGGGCCGCAGACCGTCGTCAGCAGGTCGGCAGCGGTGACCGGTCGGAGCGCATTCGCACCTACAATTTCCCGCAGGGACGCATGACCGATCATCGCATCAACCTGACTCTCTACAAGCTGGCGGAGATCGTCAGCGGCGATGCATTGGGAGAGGTGATCGAGGCGCTGGTGGCTGAAGACCAGGCCCGGCGATTGGAAAGCCTTGCCGAGACCAGTTGAACAGGAAACAGTCGGCAACCTGCTCGACCGCGCCACACGGCAGCTTCGGCAGGCGGGCCTGGACTCGCCCAGGCTGGATGCCAGGGTGCTGCTGGGCAAGGCAATGCAGTGCGATCCGTCCAGCCTGCTGCCCGGGTCTGCGAAACCCGTTTCCTCATCTCAGGTCGCCCGCTTCGCTACCCTGATCCAGGGCCGTCTTGCCCGGCGTCCCGTATCGCATCTGACCGGCCACAGGGAATTCTACGGACGTGAGTTCACGGTGACGCCGGACGTGCTGGACCCGCGCCCTGATTCCGAATGCGTGGTCGAACTGGCCCTGCAGCAGATGGAATCCAGCGCCGCCCCGCAGGTTCTTGATCTTGGCACCGGGACCGGTTGTCTGTTGCTGACCCTGTTGGCCGAATGCCCTCAGGCACAGGGGCTGGGCGTCGATCTCTCGACAGCCGCGCTGGCTGTAGCGAAAGCCAATGCAATTGCGCTGAAACTTCAGGATCGCGCGTCATTTGCGCAAGGCGAGTGGCTGTCCGGCATCACCGAACGCTTTGACCTGATCATCAGCAATCCGCCCTATATCCGGAGCGGCGACATTCGCGGCCTGGCACCCGAAGTGCGGTGCCACGAACCACATCTGGCGCTGGATGGCGGTCAGGACGGACTGACCCCCTATCGCATCCTGCTGCCGCAGCTTGCCACTCACCTGAAAGCGGAAGGCGTCGCGATCCTGGAACATGGGCAGGGGCAAGAGGTGTCCATTGCACTGCTGGCAGAGCAGTCCGGCCTTGAAATCATCGCAACGGCCACCGATCTGGGTGGAATAAATCGTGGAGTAGCGCTGAAATCCGCGCCCTGCGTGAAAAAAGCACTTGGAAATGACGTTGGTACGCCGTAGCTTTCTGGCACGGCCTTTCGGGCGTGATATGTCACTTGGCAGACACCCCGGACCGACAGCTCACACAAAAGCGCGTTTGCGCGAGCAGACATCTCTCGTCAGAAGACGATGGATGATATCCCGAAGCGACAATTTGGCGGATCAATGAGAGCACCCAACAAGAACCGTGCGCGCGGTCGTTCAAACCGGCGCGCACCGAATCCCAACCGCAGCTTTGAGAGCAACGGGCCCGAGGGCAAGATCCGGGGCAATGCCAGCCAGGTTTACGAGAAGTACAGCCAGCTGGCGCGGGACTCGCAGGCGACAGGTGACCCGATCGCGGCGGAAGGGTTCTGGCAGCACGCCGAGCACTATTACCGCATCATGTCGAGCCAGCAGCCGAACAACCGCCCGCAACAGAACGGCAATGGCGACTTCGAGCAGAACAACCAGCAAGGCAATGACGAGGATCGCGACTTTGCCGACCAGGATCAGCCCGATGATCCCCGCCGCGGCCAGCGGCGCAACCAGGGCCGCAACAACAGCAACAACAACGGTGATGAAAGCCGCGGCCAGCAGAACCAGGGCAGCGATGACGATGACCAGGACCGGTCGGAGTCTCAGGACCGTGGTGAGCGGCAGGATCGTGGTGAGCGGCAGGAACGCGCACCCAGGCAGCCGCGCCGTCCCCGCCGGAATGACAACCGGGACCGCGAGGAGCAGGCGGACAGCCAGCCGCAGGTCGTGGCAGTTGGCCAGGATGACAGCCAGCCGGCGCCAGTCTCGGCGCCCGAACCCGTGGCACAGGTCGAGGAGTCCGATACTGCTGGCCTGGAGCGTGTCGTGAAGCGCGTGCGCAGGCCGCGCAAGCCCCGCGAAGAGGCCGCTGCCCCTGCCGCCGTACCCGCTGCACCTGCGGATCCGGCATCAGAAGACGCCGCCGACTGACCGATCAGGCGAGCGTTGTGAGCAGTGATGCCGCGATGCCCCACATGATCAGGCCGACGGCAACGTCGAAGACCCGCCAGGCGGAGGGGCGTGCGAATACCGGCGAGAGCCAGCGTGCGCCAAATCCCAGGCTGTAGAAGAACACGGCCGATGCCAGTGCACCGCCGCCCCAGAAGGCGAGGCGGCTGGCAAGGTCGTAGCGCGCCGAAAGACTGCCGAGCATCACCACCGTGTCGAGATAGACATGCGGGTTCAGGAATGTGAAGGCGAGCACCGTCAGGATGGCCCCCCGGTAACTCAGGCCACGATCATCCGCTGCCTTCAGGGCAGACGGTGAAAGCGCGCGTCGCAGCGCCAGCAGTCCATAAACGAACAGGAAGACCGCGCCGCCGATGGTGACCAGGCGGATCAGTCCGGGTGCCTCCCGAATCAGACTGCCCAGTCCCAGTACACCCGCACCGATCAGCAGCGCGTCCGCCACCGCACAGATCGTGGTGACTGTCAGAACATATTCCCGCTTCAGTCCCTGACGCAGCACGAAGGCGTTCTGCGCACCAATCGCGAGAATCAGCCCGAAGCTCAACAGAAACCCTTCTATCGCCGCGCTCATCAAAGTCCCTTCTAACCGAACCGGATTGCCCGTATAGCACCTTGATGAAGCTTCGGTTGCCACGAATGACCATTGGTATGCGTGCGGGCCTGACCATCGGTATCGGTGGGCTGGTCCTGCTGGCGGTGGTGAGCGTTCTGTTCCTTGGCTTTGGCAGTGCGCGACGCAATACCCAGGACCTGTTGCTCAACAATGCCCGCATCGCCCTGCAGCTCATTCAGAACGGAATCCATGCGGAACTGAGGCCGGTGGAACGGCAGGTCGGCTTTGTCGGTACCTTCATGGAGACGGAGAATCCTGGCCAGCCGCTGAACATCGACGGCCCGCTGGCCAAGATGATGACTGGCGCGCTGGCCGCAACCCCCGTGACCCGCGCCATGTCGTTCGTCGATCTGGAAGCCCGGATGCTGGATGTACGTCGGGAGGACGGCAGCGGTGTGGTCATGCGCGGCGATCTGTTGAGCATTCCCGACATCATCGACCGCATCGCGGCAGCGGCGGACCAGCCCCCACAATGGGGGGAAATCCTCTGGAACCACGAGATCGGCACGCCGCTGCTGACGTATCAGCGCGCTGTGAAGATCGACGGTGAATTCGTCGGCATGATTGGCGCAAGAGTGCCGACCGACCTTCTGGCCCGGACCGTGGCGAATGCCGCTGCCCAGGTCTATGCCACCGCCTTCATCATTCACGGCGATGACCGCGTGCTTGCTCACCCGGCGATGTTCGACGGTCGCATTGCAGCCGACGCGCGGCCCGACCACCTGTCCGCGGCTGATTTCAGGGATCCGATCCTGAGTGCCTATCTGGAGGGTCGGGCCCAGCTTCTGACCGTCCAGGCAGATGATTTCGAATCCCGCATCGTCAACCTGCCGGGCAACAACCACGTCCTGCTTGTCGCCCCGATGGATCGCTATGGGGAAGTACCCTGGAAACTGGCGCTGGCATTCCCCCTGGAAGATGTGACCACGGAACTGATGCGCCTGTTGAGGGCCGGCCTCGCCGGGTTCGCGGTCCTGATACTCAGCCTGATCATCGCGTTCCTTGCTGCAAGACGCCTCGCCAGCCCGCTCGTCAGGCTGGCCCAGTTTGCTGATCGGGCGCGAAAACTGGATCTCGAAGGTCTGGAGCCCCTGCCCCGCAGTTCGTTCCGGGAACTGGACAACGCCGCGGCTTCCATGAACGGGATGATTTCCGGGCTGCGCTGGTTCGAGACCTATGTTCCGAAACGGCTGGTGCAGAACCTGATGGCGCAGGGACAGACAGAGGCGGCGACGAGTCAGGAGCGCATGGTGACGGTGATGTTCACCGACATTGGTGGCTTCACCGGTCGGTCGGAGAAGTGGAGTGCCAAGCAGACAGCCGACTTCCTGAATGCGCATTTCGACCTGCTCGCCACCGAGATCGAGGCGACGGGCGGCACCATCGACAAGTTCATCGGCGATGCGGTCATGGCGTTCTGGGGCGCGCCGGAACCGCAGGAAGATCACGCGGCACGGGCCGTACTGGCCGCGCGTGCCATTCGCGAATCCGTGGCGAAGGACAACAGCCACCGCACAGATCCGGTCAATGTGCGGATCGGCCTGCACACCGGTCCCGTGGTTGTCGGCAATATCGGCGCGGCAGACCGCATGAACTACACGATAGTCGGGGACACGGTGAACATCGCAAACCGGCTGGAGACCCAGGCAACGAAGCTGTCCACCAACGCAGGTGCGACGGTCATCCTGGCCAGCGGCACGACTGTGACAGCGGCCCGCGCCGGCGACGATGCCACCTGTATCGGCGACGTCCCGCTGAAAGGGCGCACGGCATCGGTGGAAGGCTGGCTTCTCTAGAATGCGATGCGGGCTGCCAGCCACCCGGCCACGTCAACCGGCAAATGCCTGCCTGATCGCCGCCGCCATCGCGTCGATTGCGGCACCTTCGGCGCCCGGACGCCGACCGAGAATCAGACGGGACACCGGCATCTCGTCAAAACCGTCCTCCTGACCAAGACACCGCAACGTCGGTGTCAGGCTGGACTGACCGAGCAGCCCGATTGCCATGCCGGCCTCAATCGCGGCTGATACCCCGAGAACACTCTGGCTGGAGCAGACGACGCGATAGCGCCGTCCCGACGCCTGCAGACTGTCGAGCGCAGCCTGCTGCCACCAGCAGTCCTGGTCGAACAGCGCAACCGGCAGCGGGTCACGGCCCAGCACATCATGACGACGGGATACCATCCAGCTCGTCGGTTCCTGCCGCAGCACATCGCCCGACACCGGCGGGTGCTGGACCTCGTAGACGGCCAGGTCGAGCGCACCACGGGCCAGTGCGGCGGGAAATCCGGCACTCAATGCACAGGTCAGTTCCAGCTCGACCAGCGGATGCGCGCGGCTGAAATCACCGATGATGCGGGCCAGCGTCGTCATGCTCTCGTCATCCGGAATACCCAGCCGCAGGGTCCCGTGAATACTGTCCGCCGTCAGGGTCCGCAGCGTGTCTGAAAGGGTTTCCGTGACCTGGCGCGCCACAGGCAGCAACCGCTCCCCCAACCGGGTGAGCCGAACACCGCGACCGTGGCGCAGAAAGACCGGGGCACCCAGCACCTGCTCCAGCCGAGCGATCTGGAGACTGGTTGCCGACTGGGATCGGAAGATGCGCCCCGCAGCTTCGGTCATGCTGCCTGTCTCCGCCACGGCGAGAAAGGTCCGGAGCAGATCGCTGTTCAGATATTCTATCGGAATTCCTCATGACAAGATTTGATTTTACCCGTTTCACATATGCCTCATTTGCAGCGACTGTCCAGCAACACATTGCCGGAGGCGACAATGCCCGAGACTGCCGAACAATCGCGATCTCACCTGTCGATGCCTGTTGTTCTGACCACCGGTGCCGCGATTCTGGTCGCAGGCGGGCTTCTGCTGTTCCCGGACCGCACTTTGGACGTGCTGGTGTTTGTGGGAAGAAGCCTGGTCGCGGTGGCACCGCTCGTGATCCCCGGAATCCTGCTGGCCGCCTGGATCATGGCAAGCGGAGCCGGAGACAGCATCGCCCGCCTGTTCGCCGGACGCATGGTGCAGGTCATCATCCTCGCCTCCGCCATCGGGGCGATCACGCCTGTCTGTGGAGTAACGGTCCTGCCCCTGATGGCGGGACTGCTGGCCGCCGGCGTGCCATTGGCACCTGTGATGGCGTTCTGGCTGTCATCACCAATCACCGATCCGGCAATGCTCGCCCTGACCGCGGCGACGTTGGGACCCGAATTCGCTGTCGGCAAGACCCTCGCCGCATTCGCGTTGGGAATCTGGGGCGGGGCGATCACGGCCACATTGACAAGGCGCCATTGGGCAACCTCACCGCTGCGCCGGAATGGCATCACCGCCAGCCTTTCGCAGGGTGAATGCTGCACGCCGACGACATTCGACATCCGTGTCTGGGAGTCTCCCGAACGTCGGCAGGTCTTCGCGCGGACCACGATTGCAACCACCCGCCTGATCCTGATCTGCCTGATCCCGGCCTTTGCCGCCGAGCATCTGCTGGGCCTGATCCTGCATCCGGAAGCCCTGTCCGGCTACGTCGGCGAGGAAAGCCGCTGGGCAATTCCCCTGGCCGTGCTGGTCGGTGCGCCCGCCTATGTGGATGGCTATGCCGCGCTGCCCCTGACGCGTGCACTGCTGGATCATGGCATGTCGGCGGGGGCCGCCATGGCTTTCCTGGTCTCCGGCGGCGTCGTCAGCATATGGGGCGCCATGGCGATATTCCCCGTGCTGAAACCGAAGCCTTTCCTGCTCTACCTGGCGCTGGCCATCAGCGGGTCCATGGCATCTGGCTACGTCTTCGGCTGGTTCGCCTGAAACAACAACCCCGGTCCGGCAAGGGACTCAATAGTCGATGGGCGTGATGTGCCAGCCATCCCTGTGGAACTGCCAGTATGACTCCTTCAGGCGCATGGAGACCGGACCGGGCCGGTCGTTGCCCTTGATGCGGCCATCGATGCGTGACGCCGGCATCACGCCACCCGCTGTCGTCGAGGTAAAGACCTCATCCGCCTCCCGCAGTTCGTCGGCCGTCAGCGGACGGACCTCACAGGGAATGCCGAGCTTCGCGCAGAGATCCAGCACGGATTGCCGTGTCACCCCTTCCAGCGCGCCGCGATCCGGGGAAACCACCGTACCTTCGATGACGGCAAAGACGTTGAATCCCGGTCCCTCGGTCACGTAACCGTCCTGATCCAGCAATACCGCGGTGTCGGCACCTGCGTCCTCCGCCTCGAACAGGGCGCGGATCATGTCGCCCCAGTGATAGTTCTTCACCGTGGGATCGACAGAAGCGGCGGGAATGCGGGGCGTCTTCGCGATGATCAGATGGGCGCCACGTTCCTGCACCTCCTCGCTGATCACATCGACCCAGGGGATGGCATAGGCAATGAAGCGGTTGGTCACCAGACTGGGCAGGCGCGGCAGGCCCGGCGCAGGCACGCCCCGCGTCGTCAGCATGGCGACATAGGAATTGCGCAAACCGGCGCGGCGCACGCATTCGGTCAGGATCTCCGCCATTTCCGCGCGGTCATGCGGCACTTTCATGCGCAGCGCGGCCATGGAGGCGAAGAAACGATCCAGATGATCGTCCAGTCTGAAGAAACCACCGTCGCGCACATGCACCACGTCATAGGTCACATCGGACTTGTTGAAGCCCCAGTCGAGTACGGAAACCTTCGCTTCCGAGATCGGGACGAATTCGCCCTCGACAAAGGCGCAGCCGCCCGCGAAGGGATTGGCATCACCGACGGCACTCTGGCGTACGGGTGTCTGGTCGTTCATGATCGGTCCTCCATGGCCACCATGATCGCGCCAATCGACCGGGGCGTATAGCCCGACACCGCATCAATCGCTGGACTGGCGCGCAGCAATCCTTCCCAGGAGGAGCAACATGTCCGACAGACAGGCACGCTGGCTGATCAGCAGCGAACAGCTCGCTGCCAGCCTGGATGATCCCGCCCTGCGCATCTTCGATTGCTCCACACGCCTGGCGCCGGACCCGGCGAGCACCTATCGCGTCGAACCCTGCATCGCGGAATGGCAGGCATCGCACTTACCGGGTGCGGCCTTCATCGATATCCAGGCCGATCTCTCCCGGCCTGATCCCGACCTGCGTTTCACCCTGCCGACGGCGAGGGATTTCGCCATGGGCGCCGGTCGTATCGGCATCGGGGATGATACCCGGGTCGTGCTCTACAGCCGCTTTCATCCCATGTGGGCAACGCGCGTCTGGTGGATGCTGCGTGCATTCGGCTTCGACAATGCCGCGATACTGGACGGCGGCATCGACAAGTGGGAGGCGGAAGGGCGCCCGACGGAAAGCGGCAGCGTCCGGCACCCGCCCGCCACCTTCACCCCCAGTCCGCGTCCCGAACTGATCGCTGATCAGTCACGGGTCAGCGCGGCGCTGGCGGAGGAGGGAACGGTCGTGCTCAACGCACTGGGAAGGGATCAGCATTCCGGCACCGGAGGCACCCACTACGGGCGTCCGGGCCGGATCGCAGGCAGTGTGAACCTTCCGGCAAGGGAGATGCTGGACCCGACGACGAAGACCTTCCTGCCCCTGCCGCAATTGCAGAAGATGCTGGATGCCGTGGGCGCAGATGGCTCCGGCCCCGTCGTCACCTATTGCGGCGGTGGCATAGCCGCCACGACGCCTGCCTTTGTCATGGCCCTGCTGGGGCGCGATGACGTGGCGCTGTACGACAATTCCCTGACCGAGTGGTGCGTGAACCCCGACTTGCCCATGGAGACCGATACCTGATGAACTTTCACAAGTCCCGCCTGTCCGCCGCGCTGTTTGCCGGTTGTCTGCTCTGCGGCAGCGCGGTGGGTGCGGAAGAGCCATCCATGATCGAGGACATCGATCGCGATCTGGTCAACCAGGTCTCTGGCCTGGTCGTGGCAAACATCCAGGTGGGCGATTGCGGTGGAACCCCCTGTGAGCCCGCCAATGCCATCGAGAAGATCGACGGCATGCTGCCGCGCGCAATGACCGAGGGCGTGATTGCCCGCGGGGCCGGTTCCGCCTTCGCCGAGTTCTGCGAACTGGACTGGGGCAACCAGTCCTATCTGCCCCTGATGGAGCGGGAGCGGAACAGCGGTTGCTGGTCAGAGCGCCAGATCGCGGCAGTCTCGGTGACCCATGGAATCGCCATGGGACTGTACCGCAACACCCTGAAGGCGGAGATCGGGCAATGCACCCCCTCTGTCAAATCGGCGGTCGAGCAGTATCTGCTGTCACTGCGCAGTTTCACCAAACGCGCGGAGTGCCCGCGCTGGTAGGGTTCCAGCGATCCGCAGTCCGCCGGTCGTCCATGCCTATGCGACGTCGAGCCGTATCTCCCCGTCATGAAGAAAGCAGGCGCGTGCAAATGCCGAGAACGGCACCGGGTTCGGCAGGCGGACATGCGCCATGTCCGGCAGTGCCTTGCCGGTCGGATCCCAGGATCGGTCGATCTGCGAAAGCAGGACGAATATCGCACCTGTCTGGGCTGCGAACGACTTCAGCGCTTCGACCTGCACAGCAACTCCCGGCTTCCTGCGGTCCTGATCGAGCAATTGCATGTAGTCGATCACGGCCAGACTTCCGGTGGGCGCGTCACGCATCCGGCTGATGACATGATCAGCGCAGATGGCGTCCGACGCATCGATCCGGATACCATCTGGAACCACCTCTCCACCCCGGCACAGCGACTTCAGCCGCGCCCTCGCCTCCGGTTCGCTCCACTCGAGCGTGAAGAAACTGCTCCCCTGACCACGCTTCGCCGCCTCCAGCAGCAGTTCCAGCGCCAGCAGGGTCTTGCCCTGACCTGGCCGCGCAGCGAGCAGCAGAAGTTCACCTGGCCGCAACTGGCCGATGATGCGCTGGGCAGGTCCATCGGCGGCAAGACGGGCCGTCAGGGCAGCCCAGCTTCGCGCACCTTCGGCGCGGGCGATCCGGTCAAGAGCCTGATGAAGCGGGACAGACTCGCTTCTGGACAACAGGCGTGCGCGACGCTTCAGACGGAACAGGGGTGCGGAAAGTCTCATGGCGGAACCTCGTGCAAGGAGCCTGTTCAGCAATCCCTCCGCATGCACCGGCCCAGACAGTTGGTCAGGAAATCAATCTGCCCCGTATGTCGAATACTTCCCCGATCGGAGGGAGGCGGCGCGGGCCAAGCCGACAGGCAGAGGTTAGGCCCGAACCACCGCCCGCGCAATCTCGGCTTGAGATCCTGCGGGTCCACTGTCCGCGCGACCCGGTCAGGTCGCATATCCGGTGCTACATGTTGATGGTGCGCTTGTGGACGGCCAGAGCCGCCTCCTTGACCGCCTCGCTCAGGGTCGGATGGGCGTGGCACATCTCCCCGATCTCATGCGCGGTGCCACCCAGTTCCATAGCGGCCATCGCCTCGTGAATCATGGTTCCGGCATCGGGACCGATGATGTGTACGCCCAGCACCCGGTCCGTTTCCTTGTCGGCAATGATCTTCACCAGACCGTCCTTCTCCCCGACCGTGCGGGCACGGGCGTTGGCGGAGAACGGGAACTTGCCGACGGCATACTTGACGCCCGCTTCCTTCAGCTGTTCCTCGGTCTTGCCGATGGAGGCCGCTTCCGGCCACGTGTAGACCACACCGGGCACTGTATCGTAGTTCACATGGCCGGGTTCGCCCGCCAGATAGTCGGCGACAACCACACCTTCATGCTCTGCCTTGTGCGCCAGCATTGGTCCCGGAATGACGTCGCCGACGGCAAAGATTCCGGGCGCCGAGGTCTGGAAGTGCTCATCAACGGTGATGAAGCCGCGATCCGTCTCGATACCCACGTTCTCCAGCCCCAGTCCCGCCGTGTACGGGCGACGACCAACGGAAACCAGCACCACCTCCGCTTCCAGCGTCTGTGCATCGCCGCCCTTGGCCGGCTCCACGGTCAGATTGACCTTCGTCTTCAGCGCCTTGGCCTCGGTCACCTTGGTTCCCATCATGAACCTGATGCCCTGCCTCTCCATGATCACCTTCATGCGCTTGGAGATTTCGCCGTCCATGCCGGGGGTGATGCGGTCCAGGAACTCGACGACCGTGACCTCGGCACCCAGGCGCCGCCAGACAGACCCCAGTTCCAGCCCGATGTAGCCGCCACCGATCACGATCAGCGACTTCGGCACCTTCGCCAATTCCAGCGCGCCGGTGGAGGAAATGATGCGCTTCTCGTCGATCTCCACATTGGGGATCGTCGCCACTTCCGAGCCGGTGGCGATCAGGATCGTGTCGGTCGACAGGGTCTGCTTCTTCTTCCGGCCGCCCGGGCTGACCTCGACCGTCTCGTTGTCGATGATCTTGCCGGTGCCGATGATGTAGTCGACCTTGTTCTTCTTGAAGAGCCCCTCGATCCCGTCGGTCAGGCCGGTGACCACCTCGTCCTTGCGCCCCAGCATGGTCTTCAGGTCCAGCTTGACGCCACTGGTCTGGATGCCGTGGACATCGAAATGCTCCCGCGCTTCCTCATACAGGTGGGAGCTTTGCAGCAATGCCTTCGACGGAATGCAGCCGACGTTCAGACAGGTGCCGCCCAGACGCCCGCGCATCTCCACACAGGCAACGGACAACCCGTTCTGGGCGGCGCGGATGGCAGCGACGTAGCCGCCGGGACCGCCACCGATGATGACCAGATCGTAACGCTTCTCTTCAGACATGCTCTTCGCCTATCAGGATCGGTGTGCGTGCTGTTTCTTGGCCGGACCTCAGAGGTCCAGGATCATGCGACGGGGATCTTCCAGACATTCCTTGACCCGGACCAGGAACGTCACCGCCTCCCGCCCGTCAATGATGCGGTGATCATAGGACAGCGCCAGATACATCATCGGGCGCAGCTTGATCTCCCCATTCACGTCCATGGGACGCTGCTGGATCTTGTGCATCCCCAGAATGCCCGACTGCGGCGGGTTGAGGATCGGTGTCGACATCAGCGAGCCATAGACGCCGCCGTTGGAGATGGTGAAGGTACCACCCTGCAGGTCGTTCAGGCCCAGCTTGCCGTCGCGGGCCTTCAGACCCAGCCCGGCGATGGTGGACTCCAGCCCGGCGATCGAGAGCTGATCCGCATCGCGCACCACCGGCACCACAAGCCCGTTCGGCGTGCCGACCGCGACACCGATATGGTAGTAGTTCTTGTAGATCACGTCGTCGCCGTCGATCTCCGCATTCACGGCGGGCAGATCCTTCAGACCGGCGATACAGGCCTTCACGAAGAACGACATGAAGCCCAGACGCGCGCCGTGCTTCTTCTCGAACGCGTCCTTGTGTTCGGACCGCAGCGCCATGACCTCGGTCATGTCCACCTCATTGAAGGTGGTCAGCATGGCGGCGTTGTTCTGCGCTTCCTTCAGGCGACCGGCTATGGTGCGGCGCAGGCGCGTCATCCGCACCCGTTCCTCCCGCTCCTCCTCCGGACGTGGTCCGGAGGAACCGGGCGATGAAACCGCCATGGCCGGGGCCGCAGTCTGCCGCTCCGCCTGCTTCGCCCGACCTTCGGCAATCGCGCGAGCGACGTCGGCGCGGGTCACGCGACCGTCCTTGCCGGTACCTTCGATCCCGGCGAGGCTGACACCCTTGGCGTCCGCCAGTTCCTTCGCCGAATCCATGGCCACGACCTTGCGGTCGGGGGCGGGCGCGGCCTTCGGCTTCTCCGCCGGTGCGGCCTTGGCCGGTGCCGCGGCGGGCGCCGCCTTCTCGGGTGCCGGATCAGCCTTCGGTGCGGCGGCGGTCTTGCCCGCTGCCCCTTCATCGATGGTGCCCAGAACAGCGCCAACCCCCACGGTCGCGCCTTCTTCCGCCAGGATCTCGGCCAGGGCACCTGCGGTGGTCGCATTGACCTCCAGCGTCACCTTGTCGGTTTCCAGTTCGCACAGCGGATCATCCACGGCAACCGCGTCGCCGGGCTGCTTGAACCACTGGCCGACGGTCGCTTCGGAGATCGACTCGCCCATGGTCGGGACTTTGATTTCAACGGTCATCAGGCGCTCCCTCGCGCAGGTGCAATCAGAAATTCTCGCGGTTCATGGCGTCGGCAGGGGTTCCCGTCAACGCCTTGCGGCACAGTATGTCCTGCTCCTTCACATGGGTCTTGTTCAGCCCCGTCGCGGGTGAAGCCGACGGCGGACGGCCAATGTAGGCCGGACGTGACACGTTCTTCATGCCCGCCAGCCGGAAGCATTCCTCCAGCCAGTTCTGGACAAAGAACCAGGCCCCCATGTTCTTCGGCTCTTCCTGGCACCAGATGACCTTTTCCACGTTCTGGAAGCCCTTCAGTTCCTCCACAAGCGGCTCGGTCGGATAGGGATAGAGCTGTTCGACCCGCATGACCTGGACGTCCTTGACGCCAAGTTCCTCCCGCTTCTCGATCAGGTCGTAATAGACCTTGCCCGAGCAGAGGATGAGGTTCCTGGTGTCCTTGCGCGAACACGGCGGATTGTCCTCGTAGA
Source organism: Minwuia sp. (assembly GCA_029213165.1). GTDB lineage: Bacteria > Pseudomonadota > Alphaproteobacteria > Minwuiales > Minwuiaceae > Minwuia. The sequence continues at coordinate 3,830 of JARGNO010000058.1, read as the reverse complement.
GCACACGGTGAAAGGACGAACCGGTTGCCATGTCGTCAATGGTCGAGACACAGCCCTTGTGGCGCAGCAGCGACTTCGGCGTCATCAGGATCAGCGGCTTGCGGAACTCTCGATGGATCTGGCGCCGCAGGATGTGGAAGTAGTTCGCCGGAGTGGTGACGTTGGCCACCTGCAGGTTGTCTTCAGCGCAGAGCTGCAGATAGCGCTCCAGCCTTGCGGAACTGTGTTCCGGCCCCTGCCCTTCAAGCCCGTGCGGCAGCAGCATGACAAGCCCGCTCATCCGCAGCCATTTCAGTTCGGCGGTGGAGAGGAACTGGTCAACGATGACCTGGGCACCATTGGCGAAGTCCCCGAACTGGGCCTCCCAGAGAACCAGCGCGTTGGGTTCGGCCAGGCTGAAGCCATACTCGAAGCCCAGGACTGCCATTTCCGAGAGCATGGAATCGACGACCTCGTAGGCCGCCTGGTCCTCGGCGATATTGTTCAGGGGCAGATGCCGGTCTTCCGTCTGCTGGTCGACCAGCACGGAATGTCGCTGGCTGAAGGTGCCGCGACCGGAGTCCTGACCGGAAAGGCGTACAGGCACCTTTTCCATCAGCAGGGTCGCAAAGGCCAGCGCCTCCGCCGTCGACCAGTCGAAGCCTTCGCCGGTCTCGAACATCTTCGCCTTGGCCTGCATGAGGCGCTTCACGGTCCGATGCGCATTGAAACCATCCGGAATCCGCGTCAGCCCCTTGCCGATCTCGCTCAGAACCTCCTTGGGCACCGCCGTTGCGCCGCGACGGTCACCCAGCGGCGCTATGCGCAACCCCTGCCAGCGCCCTTCCAGCCAGTCGGCCTTGTTCGGCTTGTAGGACGTGGCGGCCTCGAACTCTTCCTCCAGGAAATTGCGAAAGTCGCTCACCATTGCATCGCCGTCGCCGGGCTTCAGCGTGCCTTCCTCTTCCAGCTTCTTCGCATAGATCTGTCGGGTCGTCGGATGGGACGAGATCTTGCGGTACATGATCGGCTGCGTGAACGAGGGTTCATCGCCCTCGTTATGGCCGTGGCGGCGGTAGCAGAACATGTCGAGCACCACATCGACACCGAACTCCTGACGGAACTCCGTGATCACCTTGGCGGCGTGAACCACCGCCTCGGGATCATCGCCGTTCACGTGGAAGATCGGCGCGGCCACCATCTTGCCCACATCGGACGGATAGGGTGACGAGCGTGAGTACTTCGGTGCGGTCGTGAAGCCGATCTGATTGTTGACGATGATGTGCAGCGTGCCGCCGACGCGATACCCCTTCAGCCCCGAAAGGCCCAGACATTCGGCGACGACGCCCTGTCCGGCGAAGGCCGCGTCACCGTGCATCAGGACCGGCATGACCTGACGCCAGCTGTCGAAGCCGAGCTGGCCGATCTTCGCCCGTGCCTTGCCGATGACGACCGGATCCACCGCCTCCAGATGCGACGGGTTGGCGGTCAGGGACAGATGCACCTTGTTGCCGTCGAACTCCCGGTCGGATGAGGTGCCGAGATGATATTTCACATCGCCTGAACCCTGGACATCCGACGGATTCGCGGCATTGCCCTGAAATTCGGAGATCACGGCACGGAACGGCTTGCCCATGACGCTGGTCAGCACGTTCAGGCGTCCGCGATGCGGCATGCCGAGGATGATTTCCTTCACCCCCAGCTGGCCGCCACGCTTGATGATCGCCTCCATCGCCGGGATCAGGGCCTCGCCGCCATCCAGCCCGAAGCGCTTGGTGCCGGTGTACTTGACGTTCAGGAAGCTTTCGAAGCCCTCGGCCTCCGTCACCTTGTTGAGGATGGCCTTGCGGCCCATCATCGTGAAGGTGACGTCCTTGTCCGGCCCCTCGATCCGCTGCTGGATCCAGGATTTCTGCTCCGGACTCTGGATGTGCATGTACTCGACCGCCATGGTGCCGCAGTAGACCTTCTGCACCACGTCGATGATTTCCCGCATCGTCGCGGTTTCCATGCCCAGGACATTGTCCAGGAAGATGGGGCGGTCCATGTCCGCCTCGCCGAAGCCATAGGTCTTCGGGTCAAGCTCCGGGTGGACGGTCGGGGGATCAAGCTGCAGCGGGTCGAGATGCGCGATCAGATGACCGCGCACCCGATAGGCGCGAATGAGCATCAGGGCACGGAGACTGTCGAGCGTTGCCGCCCGGGCCTCCGAATGCCCCAGTTGCTCCGACCGTTGCGCCGCCTTGACCGCAGGACCGATCAGTTCATAGGGGTCATCGACCCCCATTTCCTCGGTCGTGCGGCCCCAGCTCGGGCCCTGAGCCTCTCGCTCAACGGTCGCGATGTCGTCACCGACCTCGCCGAAGAACTGCGCCCAGCTTTCATCGACCGAAGTCGGGTCCTCCAGATACTTCTGGTAGAGCCCTTCGATGAAGGCCGTATTGGCACCGTTGAGAAAGCCTGCTCCGAGTTCTTGAACGCCCATCTGTTGTTGGCGCGGGGCTTTCCCCCGCGTCCCTTTCCTGACATTTGCCTCCGGGTGCGGGTGGTCTGGCGATATTCTGCCCGATCCCTATCCCTTCAGCAGCTCCACCAGCGTGGTGCCGAGCGCGGCCGGCGAGTCTGCCACGGCAATCCCTGCGGATCGCATGGCCTCCATCTTGTCCTCCGCGCCGCCCTTGCCCCCGGCAATGATGGCACCGGCATGGCCCATGCGCCGACCCGGAGGGGCCGTGACACCGGCAATGAAGCCCACAACGGGTTTCTTTACCTTGGAGGCCTTAAGGAATTCTGCCGCCTCTTCTTCCGCGCTGCCACCGATCTCACCGATCATGATGATCGATTCGGTCTCGTCATCCTTCAGGAACAGGTCCAGGCAATCAATGAAGTTGGTGCCGTTGACCGGATCACCGCCGATACCGATGCAGGTGGTCTGGCCAAGCCCGGTTGCTGTCGTCTGGGCCACCGCCTCATAAGTCAGGGTGCCGGAGCGGGAGACGATGCCAACCGAACCACGCTTGTGGATATGGCCCGGCATGATGCCGATCTTGCACTCGTCAGGCGTGATGATGCCGGGGCAGTTCGGACCGATCAGGCGGCTGCCGGAGGTCTTGAGCGCCTGTTTCACCTTCACCATGTCCAGCACCGGAATGCCTTCCGTGATGCAGACAATCAGTGGCAGTTCGGCGGCAATCGCCTCCATGATCGCGTCAGCCGCGAACGGCGGCGGCACATAGATCACGGATGCGTTGGCGCCGGTACGGTCCACCGCATCGGCCACCGTGTCGAACACGGGCAGGCCCAGATGCTCGGAACCGCCCTTGCCGGGGCTGGTGCCACCGACCATCTTGGTCCCGTAGGCAATGGCCTGCTCGGAATGGAACGTCCCCTGCTTGCCGGTAAAGCCCTGGCAGATGACCTTGGTGTCGGAATTGACGAGAGTGGACATCAGGCAGCCTCCTTCACCGCAGTGACGATCTTTTCGGCCGCATCGGCCAGGTTGTCGGCGGCAATGATGGTCAGCCCCGACTCGGCCATGATCTTCTTGCCAAGATCCACGTTTGTCCCTTCCAGCCGCACGACAAGCGGCTTGTCGAGCGAAACCTCGCGGGCCGCGGCAACAACACCTTCGGCAATCACGTCACAGCGCATGATGCCACCGAAGATGTTCACCAGGATGCCCTGCACGTTGGGGTCAGACAGGATGATCTTGAAGGCTTCCGTGACCTTCTCGCGGGTCGCGCCACCGCCGACATCCAGGAAGTTGGCCGGTTCGGAGCCATAGAGCTTGATGATGTCCATGGTCGCCATGGCCAGGCCAGCGCCATTCACCATGCAGCCGATGGAACCAT
>JARGNO010000057.1:7306-23354 GCA_029213165.1 Minwuia sp. | reverse complement strand
GCTGGAGGCCACATCGCTGGACCTCTACGCCTCCGTCCGCACGCTGCATTTCCAGAACCGCGAATTCCAGATCCGCAACGGCGCACCTGCGCCACTGGACGACCTCTATCGCGACCTGGAATTGCAGAAGGACGTGTCCGTCCGCTTCCCCCGCGCCCAGAACAACTGAGCCTGACGACCTGACCGGGTCCGGTCAGATCCTGCCGAAGACCTTCAGCAGGAAGGCGTGATTGCGGGCCACCTCGTGCAGCTTGTCGAAGCGTCCGGCCGATCCGCCGTGCCCTGAGTCCATGTTGATCTGCAACAGCAGCAGGCTGTCGTTGGTGCGGGTTGCCCGCAGCTTCGCCGCCCATTTCGCCGGTTCCCAGTAAGTGACGCGCGGGTCGGTCAGGCCGCCGGTGATCAGCATGGCCGGGTAATCCATGGCCGCCACATTGTCGTAGGGGCTGTAGGATTTCATCAGGTCATGGACAGCCCGCGATTCCACAGGGTTGCCCCATTCGGTCCATTCCGGCGGGGTGAGCGGCAGGCTGGCGTCCAGGATGGTGGTCAGGCAATCGACGAAGGGCACCTCCGCCACGACCGCGCGCCAGAGCGTCGGCGCCATGTTGGCCGCCGCGCCCACCAGCATGCCACCGGCACTGCCGCCGTGAATGGCGATGTTGCCATGTCCGGCCAGATCCTGATCGACCAGATGTTCGCCTGCGGTGACGAAGTCCCGGAAGGTATTGGTCTTCTTCAGCAGCTTGCCTTCGGTGTACCACCGATAGCCCTTTTCCATGCCGCCCCGGATATGCGCGATCACATAGGTGAACCCGCGATCCACCAGGCTGAGCCGGTGCGGGCTGAAACTCGCCGGCATCGACATGCCGTAGGATCCATAGCCATAGAGCAGCAGCGGGCGATCCGGCGCAGGCGGCGCATCGTTGCGGTGCAGCAGCGTCAGCGGGATCTGTTCCCCGTCATGCGACACGGCCTGCAGGCGGCGGACGGTATAGTTCGCCGGATCGTGGCCTGACGGAATCTCCTGCGTCTTGACCAGATGCCGCTGCCGCGTCCGCATGTTGTAGTCGTAGGTCTGCTCCGGCGTGGTGGGGGAGGAATAGCTGAAGCGCACGGTATCGGAGACATATTCCCCGCCGGCGATGCCCAGGCTGTAGGCTTCCTCGTCGAAGGCAATGCTGTGCTGTTCGCCGCTCGCAGTATCGGTCACGACAATCCGGGGCAGGGCGTTGACCGTTTCCAGATGCACGAGCCAGTTTTCGAACGCACACACGGCACGCAGCAGGCGACCATCGAGCGCGGGCTCGATATCCGTCCAGCTTTCCTCGCCCGGCTGGTCCAGCGGCGCGCTCATCAGCTTGTAGTCGATCGCCCCGTCCCGGTTGGTGCGGATGACGAAGCGGTCGCCCTGATCGGTCCCGTCATAGTCCTGTCCGTCGCGGCGTGCCGCGATCAGCCGCGGGACCGTATGCGGACTGTCCGTGGGGACGAAGCGGACCTCCGACGTTTCTGACGCGTGGGAGACCAGGTAGAGAAAGCGGTGGCTTTCCCCGTCATCCAGGCCCAGGAAATAGCCGCTGTCCGGCTCGTGGTAGACCAGCCGGTCATTGGCCGGGTCGTCGCCGATGCGATGGCAGAAGGCACGGTCGGGGCGCAGGTCGTCGTTCAGCAGGGTGTAGAAATAGTGGGTATTGTCGGCGGCCCAGATGACTTCGCCGCTGGTACCGCCCGGTCCCGTTTCAATGGTCTCGCCGGTCGCCAGATCGCGGACTTCTATGCCGAAGAGTTCGGATCCACGCGTGTCGGAGGAGACTGCAAGCATGGTGTGATCCGGTGAGTGCCGCAGCGCGCCGAGCCGGAAGAAGTCATGCCCAGCCGCCATGGCGTCGCCGTCGAGCAGCAGCTCGGTCTCGCCGCCGTCCCGCGGGATCCGGCAGAACTGGGGATGCTCGGCACAGGGCTGGTAGCGGGTGAAGTAGGCGAATGGGCCATCGGGCGCAGGGGGGCTGGAATCGTCCTGTTTCAACCGTCCCTTCAGTTCCTCGAACAGGTGTTTCCGCAGGTCTGAAACATCTGCCAGCCGCGCATCGGCATAGGCGTTCTCGGCCTCCAGATAGGCACGGATATCGGCATCCAGCACGGCGGGGTCGCGCATGACTTCGCGCCAGTTCTCGTCGCGCAGCCAGTACCAGGGGTCATGACGGGTCACGCCATGGGCGGTCAGGCTGTGCGGGCGCTGTTCGGCAATGGGGGGCTGGGGATCGGACACGCGGGACTCTCCACCGAAGGATCAGGATCGATCCGGTGATGGTTAGTGGGTTTCGCGATCAAACGAAAGCACCGGCTCCGTGCCGTCAGATGCGGACCAGCGGCTGCATCAGGCGTGGCACCCATCCGGTGAACTCCAGCGGTGCATCGGTGGCGATGACACAGATGCAATCGGTATCGGCGTCGGAGACCGGTTGATGCGTCACCTCCGGGTCCAGATCAGCCACGTCGCCGGGCATGAACCGTCCGATCTCATCGGTATAGGATCCGGAGACGATCATCGTCATCTCGTGACCGCCATGGCTGTGCTGGGGAACCGCCCGGCCAGGCGCGATCCGCAGCAGACGGATCATGGATTCGCCGGTTCCGACGCGGGCCTGGCGAATTCCGGGGCCGACCGGCCACCAGCGCAGGCTGTCCAGATCCGGGGGCAGCATGGCACCCAGGGGGCAGGGCAGATCGCGGTTGTGCGCACGCCCATCTGTCGCTTCGCCTGTGTCCTCCGGCGTGCCCGCATCAATTGCGGCCAATGCCCGGTCAAGCGCTCCGGCACCGACTTCCACAGGATCCACCGCACTCAACAGCGCGCCACCGATTACCTCCGCCTCCGCCGTGCGCGCGCGGCAGGTCGGGCAGACCGCCAAATGCGTGGCGACAATGGTCGAAAGCGCAGTGGGCAACCCGCCCGAGGCATGGCTCAGCAGGGTCGCTTCGTTCGGGTGATGACGTATCATCATCTCTCATCTCCCAATGCAGACCGGATCTTGCGGAACGACAGTCTCAGCCTGGATTTCACCGTGCCCAGTGGCAGGGAGAGCCGCTCCGCGATCTCCGAATGTGTCAGGCTGTCGAAGAACGACAGCCGCACGATTTCAACCTGTTCCGGCGGCAGGTGTTCCAGTGCCGCCTGCACCCGCACCTGGTCCTCTCTGGACTGGGTGAATTCCTCTCCCGACATGGGGGCGTCGGGCTGGAACATCGGGTCTTCCGGATCGGGCTCGGGCCGACTGACCCGGCGCAGGATGTCGATGCGCTTGTTGCGCGCGATGGTGAATATCCATGTGGACGCACCGGCCCGTCCGGCATCGAACTGCGCCGCCTTGGTCCAGACCGTCACCATCGTCTCCTGCACGATCTCTTCCGCCAGTTCCTCACTGGCCCCGGAGCGCATGATGAAACCCTTGATCCGCGGGGCGAAATGGCCGAACAACTCGGCGAACGCGGCCCGGCTGCGGTTCTCGGCAACATCGCCAAGAAGCCGGTTGAGTTCCGGTATGGTTGGCTCGGCTGTCTCGAATGACCCCGAACCCGACACCTGTTTCAATGCAGCCCTCATGACCCCGTTTACGCGCGCCGGACTGTTCCGGATCAGACGCGATGCGCATTTTCCGCAACCGTTTCCCCGAGTGATCCGATGAAACGATCCCAGCGTAGCCTAGGTTGACGTTCCCGTGTCCTGCAACCGGACAGCGGGACGCGGCCAACGCACTCTTGCAGCAGGACAGGAATTTCATGCACCGAGGCACCAACACCAATCGCAACATCGCGATCATCGGTTCCGGCATCGCGGGCATGTCCGCCGGCTGGCTGCTGTCCCAGCGGCACAGGGTCACGATCTATGAACGTGCGGAGCACATCGGTGGCCACGCGAATACGGTCGAAGTGGATGCGGGTGACGGGACGATCCCGGTGGATACCGGGTTCATTGTGTTCAACGACCGGAACTATCCCAATCTGAATGCCCTCTTCGACCACCTCGACGTACCGGTTTCGAAGTCGGACATGTCCTTCGCGGTCTCCTGCGACAATGGCCGGTTCGAGTATGGTGGTGCCGCGCCGTCGATGCTTTTCGGACAGCGCCGCAACCTGATCCGCCCGGATTTCTGGCGCATGTTGATCGACATCCGCCGCTTCTATGCGGAGGCGAAGGAGAGCTTTGCCGACACGCCGGAGAGCATGAGCCTGCGCGACTATCTGGGTCAGCATCGGCTGGGACATGCCTTCGTGCGCGATCACCTGCTGCCGATGACTGCCGCAATCTGGTCGACACCGGCGGAGCACATGCTGGACTATCCGGCGCAGAGCCTGTTGCGGTTCCTGGACAATCACGGGCTGCTCGGCCTGTCAGACCGTCCGCAGTGGTCGACCGTTCAGGGCGGCAGCCGCGAATACGTGAAACGCCTGACGGCGGGCTTCCACGACCGGATCCGGCTCAATACGGCAGTGGAGGCGGTAACCAGGCTGGCAAACAGTGTCCGGGTCGAGGATCGCCAGGGTGGTGTCGAGGAATTCGACGAGGTTGTCCTTGCCTGCCACGCCGATGAGGCGCTGGCGCTGATCAAGGACCCGGATGGGGCGGAGCAGCGGATGCTGCGCGCCTTCCGCTATCAGCGGAACGTGGCGATGCTGCACACGGACAGGGCGCTGATGCCGAAGCGCCGCCGGGTCTGGGCCAGCTGGAATTATCTGACGCGCCAGGCCTCCGCCAATGGTGAGGCCCAGCAGCTCTGCGTCAGTTACTGGATGAACCGGTTGCAGCCATTGCCGACCCGGCACGACCTTTTCGTCACCCTGAATCCGGTCGAACAACCGGCAGACGGGACGATCCTGCGGTCGGTGCCCTATGATCACCCGGTCTTCGATGCGGCGACGGTGCGGATGCGCAGCCTGATCTGGAACATTCAGGGCCATCGCAACACCTGGTTCTGCGGCAGCTATCTGGGGGACGGGTTTCATGAGGATGGCATTCAGGCCGGGCTTGCGGTTGCAGAGGCGCTGGGCGGTGTCCGCAGGCCATGGACGGTGGACAATGAATCCGGGCGTCTCAGCCTGCCGCCGGGATGGCCGGAACTGATGACCGTTCCCAGGAAGGCCGCCTGATGGTGCCCGGCGGAACCCCAGGACCGGCGGGTGCGATCTACGAAGGCCGCGTGGTGCATGTCCGGCATCGACCGAAGCGGCACCGGTTGAGTTACCGCGTCTTCTCGCTCGGGCTGGACCTCGACCGGCTGGATGAACTGGACGGGACGCTGAGACTGTTCGGCCATGGTCGCCGGGCGCTGCTGTCGTTCCGCGCCGAAGACCACGGGCCGAAGGATTCAGGCGTCGGGCTGCGGGCCTGGATCGAGGGATTGCTGCACGACATCGGTCTGGCCGCGCCTGCACGGATCGAGATGCTGACCTATCCGCGGCTGTTCGGGTACGTGTTCAATCCGCTGACTGTCTGGTTCTGCCGCGACAGCAACGACACCCTGCGTGCGATTGTCTATGAGGTGCACAACACCTTCGGCGACCGCCACGCCTATGCCATTCCGGTGCAGGGGGAGGATGCGGGACTGGTCATGCAGCAGGCGGAGAAGCGGTTCTTCGTTTCGCCCTTCATCACCAATACCGGCAATTACCGCTTTCGGGTACGGCCGCCTGGCCAGGATGTGGCGGTGGTGATCCGGCACGCGGACACCGACGGCCCCCTGCTGGATGCCAGTTTCAGTGGCCAGCGCAAGCCACTGACCGACCGACAGATCGCCGCGACAGTCTTGCGTCATCCGCTGATGACCCACAAGGTTGTGGCCGGAATTCACTGGGAGGCAGCGCGGTTGTGGCTGAAAGGCATTCCTTTCCTCGGGCGACCGGCCAGTTCATGGCGCGCCTGAGGCGTGGAGCAACATCACGGCATCAACCGGACAGCATGACGTTCAGGGAGCGCCCATGAGCACGATCGACACCATGCAGGATCGCAAGCGCCAGGATACGGTCGAGGCGATGCTGGGGGAAATCGGTGCCCGACGCCGCAGCGGCTTGCTGCGCCGACGCGGTGGTGCCCTGCTCTGGGCACGGGTGCTGCAACGGATTGCCGGATGTATCTGCAAGGGACAGATCATCTTTCACCGACCTGATTGCCGGACTCTCACCGCTGGTTGGCGCGCCAGCGAAGATGAACCGGTGGCGGAGGTCGTGCTGCACCGCTGGCGCGCCCTGCGCAGGCTGGTCACCGGCGGAGAGCTTGGTTTCGCCGAGGCCTATCTGGACGGTGACTGGTCGACGCCTGACCTTGCCGCATTCCTGCAGGTCGTCCAGATCAACCGCGCAGCGCTGGCTGGCCAGTCCCGGGGACTGGCTGCACGGCGCCTGCTGGATCTGCTGTTTCATCGTCGTCATGCAAATTCCCGCCGTGGCAGCCGCCGCAACATTGCCTACCACTATGACCTCGGGAACGATTTCTATGCCCCGTGGCTGGACAGCAGCATGACCTATTCGTCGGCGCTGTTCAGGCCAGGCGATGATGACGTGAGCCTGGCCGACGCGCAGGCGCGGAAGTACCGCACGATCCTCGACATGGCCAGTATCGGCCCTGGCGAAAGGGTGCTGGAGATCGGCTGCGGCTGGGGCGGCTTCGCGGAGGTTGCCGCCAGCGAACGGGGTGCGGACGTCACCGGCATCACCCTGTCGACCGAACAGCTTCGCCATGCCCGCGACCGCGTTGCTGCCGTCGGTCTGGATGACCGTGCCCGTTTCAGCCTCACCGACTATCGCGACACCTCCGGCACCTGGGATCGCATCGTCTCCATCGAGATGTTCGAGGCGGTGGGGGAGGAAAACTGGCCAGCCTATTTCGGTACCGTCCACGATCGCCTGCGCCCGGGCGGGGAGGCCGTGATCCAGGTCATCACCATCGACGACGATGCCTTCCCCGCCTATCGCAGGCGCGCGGACTTCATCCAGCGCTACATCTTTCCCGGCGGCATGCTGCCTTCCCCGTCCGCCTTCCGCAACGCGGCGAAGGATGCAGGGCTGACACTTGCCGGGGAGCATTTCTTCGGCCGCAGCTACGAACGCACGCTGCGCCTTTGGCAGCAGTCGTTCGAGCGCGCCTGGCCGGAGATCAGCCGTCTCGACGGCTTCGACGACCGTTTCCGGCGCATGTGGCGCTTCTACCTGCTGTTCTGCGCTGAAGGCTTTCGCGACGGCCTGATCAACGTCGCCCTGTTCCACCTGAAACGCACCTGAGTCTGGCAGTCTGACGGGCGGCGACGTGATGGAATGGCGGCGCCGATGCGGCTTCGTCACCACCCCACTCACGCCTTGCCCGGGCTCGGCCCGGGCATCCAGAAGTGTCGCGCGGGCTTCGGAGACCGTGCACTGCACGAAATACCCGTCATGCCGAATGTCCGGGGGACAGGTTGGCGGGGGGCGGGCTAGGTTGGCGGCATGGAGCCTGTCGCCGAGCCATTGCCCGAGCCTGTGCCCGCCCCCCGGTTCTATCGGGGCTGGGCGGTGACGGCGGGGTGTTTCCTGATTGCCATCTTCGCCTGGGGCACGGTGTTCTACGGTCACGGCTTCTACATCTCATCTCTGACACGGCTGCATGGCTGGTCCACCAGCGCGGTTTCAGGCGCCGTGACCCTGTTCTGGGTCGTCGGCATTCCGATGACAGTAATCACCGGCGGCATCATCGACCGTTTCGGCCCGCGTGCCGCCATGGCTGCCGGGGGAACACTGGTCGGCATCAGCGTGCTGCTGCTGGGGCAGGCGAGCGAGCTCTGGCACATCTATGCCGCCTTTGTCGTCATGGCGCTGGGCTATCCGGCGGTCGGCGCGGTGGGGATCAGCGCCACGCTGGGGCCGTGGTTCGACCGCAATCTGGGCGTGGCCATGAGCTTCGCACTGACCGGGGCCAGCGTCGGCGCGATGGTCATGGTGCCTGTGGTGACCCGCATCGCGGTGGCAGAGGGGTTTCCGTTCGCGGCCACGGCGGCGGGCCTGTCGATCATCATCGTCACCCTGCCGGTGGCGGCGCTGGTCATCGCCCGGCCCCCCGGCGCGGCGGAATCGGCCGCTGCCGCCGCACCCGCCCTCAGTCATCTGGGCGCAACCGTGCGCATTCCTGCCTTCTGGGTCATCGCCCTGGCCTGCGGTCTCAGCCTCGCGGCGCAGGTCGGATTCCTGTCGCACCAGATCCCGGTGCTGGAGGAGCGGCTGACCCGCACGGCGGCGGCGGACGCTGTTGCCGTGACGGCGGCTGCAGGGATCATTGGGCGTTTCGGGCTGGGCTTTCTGGCGGCGCGGTTCGACCTGCGCTGGATTGCCGGAATCTCCTACGGCGTTCAGGCGCTGGGGCTGCTGGCAATCGCGGAGGCTCCGCCCGGACTGGCGCTCTATGCGGCCTGCGCCCTTTCGGGTTTCGTTGTCGGGTGTCTTGTCATCCTGCCGCCACTGCTGGCGCGGCGCTGGTTCGGGTCTGCGGGCTATGGCAAGACCTATGGATTGCTGGCTCTGTTTCTCTACCTGTTTCAGGCCATGGGTCCCAGCATGAGTGGTCTGATCCGTGATGCCGCCGGATACTACGGACCGGCGCTGTGGACCCACGCCGGGGTACTGGTCCTGGCCATCTTCGTGATCAGCCGTCTCTCGGCGCCGCCGCCCGCGTGAGCCTGTCGTTGATCGCCAGCCCGAGACCATGATGCGGGATCGGCATCACCGCAATGTGTCCGGCCTCTCCCCTGTCGATGCTGTGCAGCACCTGAAACAGGTTTGCTGCCGCCTCTGCCAGATCGCCCGAACGGCTGAGATTGGGACCGGGTGGGGCATCGGGGCCGAAACCCAGCAGGGTCTCCCCCGGCATGGCCGACGTCGCATTCAGCCTGAGCGCGCTTTCGGGTGCATAGTGGCTGGCAAGCATACCTGGACTTGCAGGAGCATCCGGATCGCCGGAGGGGCGGCTGAGTGGACCTGTAACGGTCTCGATTTCCTCCACAGCCAGCCCGCCTGGGCGCAGCAGCACGGCCCGACCGTCGAAGATGCCAACCACGGTGGATTCCACACCTACCGCGCAGGGGCCGCCGTCCAGCACCATGGCGACCCGGTCACCAAGGCCGCTGATGACATGCGCGGCGGTGGTGGGGCTGAGACGGCCTGACGGATTGGCGGAAGGTGCGGCAACCGGTCTGCCGACGGCCCGCAGCAGGGTCTGCGCGATCTCGCCTGCGGGCACACGCACCGCCAGCGTGTCCAGCCCGGCGGAGCAGATTTCCGCCACCGGACAATTGTCACGCCGGGGCAGGACAAGGGTCAGTGCGCCAGGCCAGAACCGCGTCGCCAGCCGTTCCGCCATGGCATCGAAGATCACCAGTTTCCGCGCTGCCGCCAGATCCGGCACATGCGCGATCAGCGGATTGAAACTCGGGCGGTTCTTGGCCGCGAAGATCCCGGCGACGGCGGTGCCGTTGGTGGCATCCGCACCCAGGCCGTAGACCGTCTCCGTCGGGAAGGCGACAAGCGCGCCACTGCGCAGCAGCTCTGCCGCGCGGGCGATCTGTTCCCTGTCGATCCGTGGCTGTTCCGGGGGTGTGTCCGGCATGGATGCTTACCTTTGTCGCACTGCGCTTCCCTTGAACGCGGGCGGCGTACAGGTCAAGTGCTACGGCAATTGCCGGGGTGTCGGCATTCCCCGTACACTCCGCCCCAAGAGATGTGAAACAAGAGATATCCGGAACGGATGCCACAAGGGAGCCAACCCCATGTCCGATTACGCCGCCCCCGTGCGCGACATGCGCTTTGTCCTGAATCACGTGCTGGATCTGGAGGATCTCTCCAGACTGCCTGGCTATGAGCATGCCGAACCGGATCTGGTGGACCAGATTCTCGAGGAAGCCTCGAAACTGGCCAATGGTGTAATTGGCCCGCTGAACTGGACCGGCGACCAGCAGGGCGCACAGTACGAGAATGGTGTCGTGCGCACGCCGGAGGGGTTTGCGGACGCCTATCGCCAGTTCTGCGAGGGCGGCTGGAACGGCGTGCCATTCGACATGGAGCGCGGCGGCGGCGGCCTGCCCTGGGCCGTGACCATCGCGCTGACGGAGATGTGGAATGCGGCCAACCTGGCCTTTTCCCTCTGCCCGCTGCTGACCCAGGGCGCGATTGACGCGCTGGAGGCGCATGGCTCCGAGGCGTTGAAGGACAAGTACCTCGACCGGCTGATTTCCGGCGAGTGGACGGCAACCATGAACCTGACGGAGCCGCAGGCCGGTTCCGACGTCGGCGCCCTGCGCACCAAGGCGGAGCCGCGTGGCGACGGGACCTGGCTGATCAAGGGCCAGAAGATCTTCATCACCTTCGGCGAACACGACATGGCCGACAACATCATCCATCTGGTGCTGGCCCGCACCCCGGATGCGCCTGCGGGCACACGGGGCATCAGCCTGTTCGTGGTGCCGAAGTTCCTGGTCAATGACGACGGCACGCTGGGGGAGCGCAACGATCTGCGCTGCGCCTCCATCGAGGAGAAGATCGGCATCCATGGCAGCCCGACCTGCGTCATGTCCTATGGCGACAATGACGGCTGCGTCGGCTGGATGCTGGGTGAGGAAATGAAGGGCATGCGGTCGATGTTCACGATGATGAACAACGCGCGCCTTTCGGTTGGTACCCAGGGTGTGGCGGTGGCCGACCGTGCCTATCAGCGCGCCGTCGCCTTCGCCCGTGACCGGGTGCAGGGCAAACCCATTCCCGACGAAGGGGCCGGTGGGTCCGGCAGCATCATCGACCACGCCGATGTAAGGCGGATGCTGATGACCATGAAGGCCTATACGGAGGCGTCACGCGCCATCTGTCTCTACAACGCCGGTTGCCTGGACTATGGCCGCCGTCATCCGGATGCTGACACGGCCCGTCGGCGTGCCGGTCTGGCGGAACTGCTGACCCCGATCTCAAAGGGCTTCGGAACCGACATTGGTGTCGAGATGTCCTCCGTCGGTGTCCAGATCCATGGCGGCATGGGCTTTGTCGAGGAGACCGGGGCCGGGCAGCACTATCGCGACAGCCGCATCCTGCCGATCTACGAGGGCACCAACGGCATTCAGGCCATGGATCTGGTGATGCGCAAGCTTACCCTGAATGGCGGGGAGCCGATCCGCGACCTGCTGGCCGAGGTTGCGGAGACCATTGCCGCCTGTGGCAAGAGTGATGACGCACGCGTTCAGGCCATCGCCGGACCGCTGGAGACCGCCCGCGCCGCCGCTGAGGAAACCGCCACCTGGCTGGTCGACCGGATGGGAAGTGCCGCAAATGATGCTGCCGCTGGTGCTGCACCCTTCCTGCGTCTGATGGGACTGCTTTCCGGTGGCGACCTGCTGGCCCGGGCCGCTGTCGCCGCAGCACGCCAGATTGCAGCGGGGGAAGGGGATAGCCCGTTCCTCAACGCCAAGGTCGCGACAGCGCACTTCTTCGCCACGCAACTGATGCCGCAGGCCGGATCGCTCGGACTGGCGGCGCGTCAGGGTTCCGCCGCGCTCTACGCCATTCCCGACGACGCACTCGTCGCCTGATCGGGCGTTCGGGAGTGCTCAATTACCGGATCGTTGCCCCCGGCAAATAGTCCCATGCTTGGGCAACGATCCGGTAAATTATGTGCATGAGCAAGAAATTCGGTATTTTTAACTTGTTTTCATCAGTGGTGCTGTGTACTTCTCGGGTATGCAGAACAACGAACTTCTGGAGCGTATCGACCGGAGACTGCGTGAAAAGGGCCTGACGGACTATCGGGCCTCGATGCTGGCTGCCGGTCGGCCTGAGATCATCCGCAACATCCGTCGTGGCCGTTCACGCAATCCGCGTCGTGACACGATGGAGAAGCTGGCGCGGGTTCTGGATTGCTCCTTCGAGTGGCTGGCGACGGGGCGCGGCCCGGTCCAGTCGCCGCCGGAAACGCCCGGCGTGCCTGCCGCTGCCGCCCCGATCATCAGCGGCGAGAACGTCCCTATACCGCCGGCACGCAGCGAGATGCCGCTGGATGTACCTGTCATGGGCACTGCCGCTGGCAGCCTGAAGGGCGCGTTCCAGCTCGATACCTCATCCCCCATCGACCGTGTGCGTCGCCCGCCGGGAATCGCCACGGCTGTGGACATCTACGCCCTCTACATCGTCGGCGATTCCATGTCGCCCAGGTTCGAGGATGGCGAACTGATCTATGTCTCCGGTCGTCGTCCGGTACGTTCGGGTGATGACGTGGTCATTCAGGTCCACGGCGCGGACGATCAGGTGGAGGCCTATTGCAAGCGGCTGGTGAAGCGCGACAGCGCCAGTGCGACGGTGGCGCAGTTCAATCCATCGACCACCTTCGACATTGCCGCTGACCGTACCATCGCCATCCACAAGGTCCTGAACCTGAACGACCTGTTCGGCATCTGAGGGTCCGGGACCGCCAATTCACCAATTGGGCATCTTCTCGTCCTTCGGCAGCGCGGGATCCATCACATCCCAGGCATAGGCACTGCTGACATAGATGTCCCGCGAGGGCCTGTAACACCCCGGGTCATCCAGGCTTCCGGCATAAAGGGCGCGTGTCTTTGGCGATGATCCGTTCTTCAGGAACAGCGGAGATCCGCAATCGGGGCAAAAGGCACGGCTCATGACGTGGCCCTTGTCGGCAGTCACCTCATGCCACTTCGGTTCGCCCTGCAACAGCTCGTAACCGTCCTCGGCAATCACGAACGCCGGAAAATAGGCGCTCCCCGTGGCGCGCTGGCAATCGCGGCAATGACAGTTGCCCATGTAGAAGACGCGGCCTTCAGCGCGATAACGGATCTCGCCACAGGCGCAGCCCCCCGGAAATTCCGATGCTGTTACTTCCGTCACTGGAATTCTCCTTCCCTGGCTGGATGCACGCTCCGCCAGTGTTCCGCGATCTCCCTTCCGGTGCAAATCCATACGTCACCGAATGACTGGATGTGATCCAGGAACCGGATCAGGCCGCCGATCCGGCCCGGTCTGCCAATCAGGCGGTCATGCAGGCCTATGGACATCATCCGCGGCTGTCCGGCCTGGCCCTCCGCCCGCAGGACATCGAAGGCGTCGCGCATGTACTGGAAGAAGTCATCCCCGGTGCTGAAACCGCTGTTCTCGTTGAAGCGGTTGTCGTTGGTCTCATAGGAATAGGGGATGACCAGATGGTCCTGGCCGTATTCGTGCAGCCAGCAGGGCAGTTCGTCGTTCAGGCTGTCGCGGTCGTACATGAATCCGCCATGCTCGATCAGCAGGCGGCGGGTATTCGGGGACGGGCGACCGGTCATCCAGCCGACCGGCGGGGCACCGGTTAGCCGTGTGATCTCGGCGACCGCGTCAGCGATATGCTGGCGTTCCGTCGCCACATCAACGTGCTGGTAGTCGATCCAGCGCCAGCCGTGGCTGACCAGTTCATGCCCGCCGGCCGCGATGGCCCCGACGAATTCGGGATTGTGTTTCAGGCCGCTGACGACGGCGAGAATGCTGGTCCGGAGTTCGCGGCTCTCGAAGGCGTCCAGCAAACGCCAGATGCCGCGTCGGCTGCCGTATTCAAACGCCGACTCGGCCAGCATTGATCGTGCGCCCGTGACAGCGGGGAATCCGATGTCATTCAGCATCCCCTCCGACGTGGCATCGCCGTGCAGTACCGAGAGTTCTCCGCCGGCTTCATAGTTCACGGCGAATGTCACTGCGATCGTGGCGCCACCAGGCCATTGCGGGTCGGGCAGGCGTCGTCCGAATCCTGCCAGATCTCTCGGATAGCGTCCTTCCGCCACGGCAATCTCCTGACTTCTGCATGTGTCCCGTGTAGAATGCGCGTTGAGACGACAAACACCAAGGGTCCGGGGAGGATACTGAGATGAACGACCAGTCAAACGCACCGAAGCTCGGCAAGATGGTTCACGCGGTACCGTCGAAGCTGCCCGATGCTTCCGGCCGCCGTGCCTTCTTCACCTACAAGGACATGGGCGTGACCGAGGCCACCGGCGGCATGATGCGTGCGCAACTGACCACGGCGCGCGAAGGGATGAAGGAGTCCACCGGCTGGCACTACCACGTCTGTGACGCGCAATACGTCTATTGCACCAGCGGCTGGGTCGATCTGGAGTTTGAAACCGGCGAGACGGTCCGGGTCAGTGCGGGGGAATCGATCTTCATTCCCGGCGGCATGAAACACAACGAACTGGAGACCTCCGACGATTTCCAGATCCTTGAGGTTTCCGTGCCCGCAAAGATGGATACGGTGCCCTGCGATCCGCCCGCGTGAAACACGACCGATGCGACGGATGCCGGGTTCACGGCCCGTCGGGATCGGGTTCCAGTCGTGGAGCCTGCCCCGGATCGGGGTGACCGTGCCTGCCAACATCTCCAATCCGTGTATCGGGGGAGGGCTGGCACATGACATCGGTTGAGAAAATGGAGATGCTGGCCGTCATGCTGGCTGACGCACGGCGCGAGAACCGGCAGATCGCGGGTTTGCCGGGCGAGCTTGTTCCTGCGACCAGCGACGATGCCTATCGGGTCAATGCGAGGGTGGTCGCGCACCTGGGCTGGGAGCCGCTGGGCTGGAAGATCGCGGGCACGACGGATCAGGTCCGTACCCGATTGGGAATCGACACACCGATCTATGGCCGGACGTTCCGGCGTTTTGCGACCGCGTCACCGGCCACGTTGCAGGTCCGTGAACTTCTCAGTCCGCTGATCGAATGCGAGTTTTTCGTGACCCTGGCCAGTGATCTGCCCGTCCGCAACGACCCCTGGACCATGGCGGAGATCATCGACGCCGTGGGGCAGGTGCATGCTGGCATAGAGGTCGCGGAATGCCGGTTCCCCAATCGGCAACTGCCGCCGTTGCCAGGCATCCTGGCGGATGGCAGCGCCTCCGGCAGGTATGTGTTCGGCACCGCGATCCGCAATTGGCGGGGCGGTCTGTCCGACATGACGGTGGCGTTGCGGATCGACGGCGAGCCGGTGTGCGAGGGCAGGGGCGCGGACGTGATGGGTAATCCGCTGCGGCCGCTGTTGTGGCTGGCGGAGGAACGCAGGCGCTTTGGTGACGGGTTGCAGGCTGGCGAGACCATCAGCACCGGATCGACCACCGGGATGGTGCCGGTCCGTTCCGGGCGGCAGGTCGTGGCGCGGTTCGGGGACGATGCGGTGGTCGAGATCACCTTTGAGCACTGATCCGAAAGCAGGCCCGGGCCGGGCGGTACCTGTTACGCCGGACTGAAAATTTCCGAAGGCTGCGAGACACCCGGAAGGGCGTGAAACCCGAGCGACTCCAGTTTCGTGCCCTGGGATGCCAGTCTTGCGAAGGTCTCGGTCATCAGGATCGGACGGCTCAGGGTACGGGTCAGCGTCTCGACCCGACTGACCTCGTTCACCGCGCGTCCGATCACGGTGAAATCCAGCCGGTCGGCGGAGCCGATGTTGCCGAAGATCACGTCACCGACGTTCAGGCCAATACCGACCATCAGTGCGGATCTGCCTTCTGACTTTCGCCGTTCATTGAGTTCCGCGAGATTGGCCACGCCCTCGACCGCCGCAGCAAGCGCCGAGTGGCTGGCCAGCCAGGCCGTGCGGTCGTCCATGGGAAAGATGGCAAGCATGCCGTCCCCCATGAACTTCAGCACTTCACCGCCCATCGCCTTGACCGGCTCAATCATGCAGTCGAAGTAATCATCCAGTGTTTCGATGATCTCCGGTCCGTCGAGCCTGTCCGAAAGCCGGGTGAAACCACGCAGGTCGCAGAGATAGATTGCGGCACGCAGGGCCTCCCCCTCCGCACGGTGAATGGTCCCCGCCAGGACCCGTCGGGCCGCCGCCTCTCCCAGGTAGGTGTTGAGCAGGCTGCCGGTGGCGAAATAGGCGTTCATCAGTTCGAACCGCAGGGACATCAGCGGCACCAGTTCCTTCAGGCGTTCGATCTGTGCCGCGTCATAGCCGCCCTTTCGTCGGGTGGCGAAGGAGATCACGTTGACCTCCCCGGTCGAGAACC
>JARGNO010000057.1:0-7296 GCA_029213165.1 Minwuia sp. | reverse complement strand
GGCCTATGTAGTCGGTCGCCCCCTCCGCCTTCAGTTCCCGCCAGATATCGAACTCCAGCAGGTCGTCATCCTGATCCAGCCGTTGTCGCACCAGTTCCGCGCCCTGGTGAATCCTGCGGATCGGACTCTGGAGGTAGAAATTCGTGTGCATGATGTCATGACCACGCAGCACCACCTCCGCCTCCTGACCCCGTCGCCAGATCAGGTTGCGTGAAACATAAAGTGGATGAAGTGAGAGCAGACCGCAGAGGACCCGCTGCAGGTCCAGTCCCTCCGTGGTCAGACGGTCACAGAGCTCGGTCAGGAAATCGAGCTCGGCATTGGGGCGATGCAGATCCTGCAGCAGCCACCGGGCGGTCTCGTCGGCGCGCCAGCCTGTCGTGATGATATTCACGCTTGCCTCTTTGCGGCTTTGTGGCATGTTCGCCTCGCTCATGGGACGGCCTTTGACTGTGTACTCTTGTCCCGGCTTGATTGCGGGGCGCCCTGCGCCACATAAGCGCTTGAACAGCTCAGGCAACCTGATCGCACTGACAACCCGGAGGAACCCATGTTCATCCAGACCGAACCGACACCCAACCCGCAGACGCTGAAATTCATTCCCGGCGTCGATGTGATGAAAGAGGGTGTTGCGGATTTCCGCAAGCCGGAAGACGCCAAGGTGTCGCCGCTGGCGGAGCGTCTGTTTGCAGTCCATGGCGTGACCGGCATCTATCTGGGTCAGGACTTCGTCTCGGTCAGCAAGCGAGAGGATGTGGAATGGCACCACATCAAGCCATCCATCCTCGGCACTATCATGGAGCATTTCACCGCCGGCCTGCCGGTGATGAGCGAAGGCGCGGTCATCGGTGACTCCGGCGGCCATGCAGCGGCCAACGGGGCTGATGGCGAGATCGTGAAACAGATCGTCGAGCTGCTGGACACCCGGGTGCGGCCTGCTGTCGCTCAGGACGGGGGCGATATCGTATTCCATGGCTTTGACGAGGGAATCGTGTATCTGGCCATGCAGGGTGCCTGTGCAGGCTGTCCGAGTTCGGTGATGACGCTGAAGCATGGCATCGAGAATCTGTTGCGGCACTATGTGCCCGAAGTGAATGAGGTTCGCGCGGTCTGACGGGGGACTGTCCGGCATGTGTCGCCGGACAGCGTAGGACCAGACGATGAACGGGACCCGGCCAGCGTTTTGTGCGGTCGGTTGGTTGAGAGGATGAGTGTGCAATGAAACGTGTCGGACGCTTTCGGGCGGCCGCTGTCGTTGCTTGTGCCGGTTTTCTGTTGAGTTTGACCGGGCAGGCCGCGACCGCTTCGCCCCAGGAAATGAAATCAACAGTAAATGGAGCGGCTGCCGCAAAGATTGCTGCGGCCTCAAGCTGGGAATTGCGGAAGCTGGACTATGATCTTGCGGCGGTCCGGCGCGGCGATGCGCCCGTACCTGCGGTATTCGTGTCCGAGCTGCCGGAAACCCTGCGCGAGATTGACGATATTGCCACGATGAAGCGAACCTTCATTCGCCTGGTGTTGCCGCTGGTGCTCGAATCCAATTCCCGGCTGCTGGCAAAGCGGGAGCAGGTGCTGGAACTGGAGCACCGGCTGATCGAGCGTCAGATGCCGCTGACCCGTGAACATCGTGCATGGCTGTCCGAACTGGTTGCAGACTACCGCATTGAGGCTGCTGAACCTGCGAAGCAGATCGCTGCCTTGCGGACGCGCGTCGATATCGTGCCGCCATCGCTGGCGCTGGCCCAGGCGGTCACTGAGTCCGGTTGGGGACGGTCGCGCTTTGCTGTCCGTGGCAATGCGCTCTATGGCCAACGTACCTGGTCGGAGGGGGCCGGGATCGTGCCTCATGCCCGCGCCGAAGGCGAAAGCTATGAGGTGAGGGCGTTCCGCAGCCTGCTGCAGTCGGTTCAGATGTACATGCGCAACATCAACCGGCATCCTGCATACGCGGAGCTGCGCGCAAGGCGCGCGGCATTGCGTGTGGCGGGGGAGCCTGTTGACGGCTGGACACTGGCCGAGGGCCTGACCCGCTATGCCGAGACGGGGGAGGAGTATGTCGAGATGCTGCGCGATATCATTACCGCCAACCGGTTCCGGGATTTCGACGGCGCCTGGATTGAAGGCGTGTCGACCGCACGACTGACCCAGCCGTCCTCATGACGGACAGGGCAGGAACCAGACCGCCACTTCTGCTGCACTTGCTGGTAGTGCTGGCAATTGCTTTGCCGGTTCTGGGCATGGCCGCGCTGGTCATGGACATGCAGCCGTCGGCACAACTGCGTGCACCGGTCAAGGCGACGTCGCGACCGTTGATCCTGGCACAGCCCAAGCTGATCCGGCCCCGTACCGTTTCAGGACTTTCTTCGCGCTATGAGTCCGTTGGTTACACGCTGGAGAGCGTGCGGGCCGGTGATCCGCCGCCCGCCTTCGTGCTGGTGACCCTGCCCGGTGACTGGACCAAGGAAATGCCGAGCGAGGTGCGCAAGAGCCTGTTCTTCCGTGCCCTGCTGCCTCTGGTCATGCAGGTCAACGGCGAGATCGCAGCCGCCCGTGACCGGCTGATCGCCTTGCGCGATCACCCGGACATGTCGCGTCGCAACCGGGTCTGGCTGAACGGCATGGCCAAGCGCTACAACGCAATTGACGGCAAGACCGGAGAGGTCGACTGGGACAAGCTGATGCGTCGCGTCGATCTTGTGCCGCCTTCGCTGGCGCTGGCACAGGGGGCGCTGGAAAGTGGCTGGGGCCGTTCGCGGTTCGCGCGGCAGGGCAATGCCCTGTTCGGCCAGTGGACCTGGACGGAAGGCGCGGGGATCGTTCCGAAGGGCCGGGAGGAAGGCAAGACGCATTCGGTCAGAAGCTATCGCAGTCTGCTGGCCTCCGTCCGTGGTTACATGAACAACCTGAACTCTGCCGGTCCCTACACGCGCATGCGCATGGCGCGTGAGAAATCCACCGCCGCAGGCAAGCCCATCACGGGGCGGGAACTCGCCGCCTACTTGGACAAGTATTCCGAGGAAGGCGAGGTCTACGTCAAGAAGGTGCGCAGCATGATCTCGGTCAACAAGCTCGGGCCGCTGGACCAGTTGATCAACGGTCGCTGAACCGCAGCGCAACGCGCTATAGTCGGACACTGAACCAGGTCGGGGGCGTGTCATAGCTGAACGCAGTTTCAAGAAGGAAGTCGAGCTTCTGCGGCTCGGCGACGGCGATACCTTCGAAGGCGAGGGCATCCTGGCCGTGACCAAGGCGCTGCTGCAGTCGGGTGTCTCCTACGTCGGCGGCTATCAGGGCGCGCCTGTCAGCCATCTGATGGATGTGCTGAACGATGCCAGACCGATCATGAACGAGCTTGGCGTTCACGTTGAGACCTGTGCCTCGGAGGCCGGTGCAGCGGCGATGCTGGGGGCCTCCGTCAACTACCCGGTTCGTGGCGCGGCGACATGGAAATCCACCGTCGGCACCAACGTCGCCTCCGATGCCCTGTCCAACCTTGCTTCCGCCGGGGTGACCGGCGGAGCGATGATCGTGATCGGGGAAGACTATGGCGAAGGTTCCTCCATCATTCAGGAACGCAGCCACGCCTTCGCCATGAAGTCACAGATCTGGCTGCTTGACCCGCGTCCCAACCTGCCGTCGATCGTGAAGATGGTGGAGCAGGGTTTCGAACTCTCAGAGGCGTCGAGTACGCCGGTAATGCTGGAACTGCGCATCCGCGCCTGCCATGTGCACGGCAGTTTTGCCACGAAGGACAATCGGCGCGGCACCTTCTCCGGCCAGAACCGGATTGCCGACCCCAGCTTCGACTACGGTCGCATCTGTCTGCCGCCCTCCACCTATGTGCAGGAGAAGGACAAGATCGAGCGGCGCTGGCCTGCCGCAGTGGATTTCATTCGCGACCACGCCATGAACGAGGTCTTTCATGGCCCGGCGGAGGACGTCGGCATCGTCTGTCAGGGCGGCATGTACAATGCCGTCATTCGTGCGCTGCAGCAGATCGGGCTGGCTGATGCATTCGGCGAAAGTGCCATCCCCATCTATTGCCTGAATGTCACCTATCCTCTGGTGCCCAGCGAGGTCACGGCCTTCTGCGCCTCGAAGCGCGCGGTCCTGATGGTGGAGGAGGGACAGCCCGCCTATCTGGAAGACGCGGTGAACACAATTCTGCGCAAGTCCGATGTGCAGACCCGTGTCATGGGCAAGGGCTTGCTGCCGATGGCCGGGGAGTACACGGGCGAAGCCGTGTTGCATGGTGTCGCCCGCTTCATCGAGGGCGCGGTGCCGAAAGGCGTCGATCTGGCCCCCGTACTGCAGCGCTATCAGCAGATTGTCGATGCGAAGGCGAAGGCCGTGCGCCTGCTGGGGGAGCCGATCCCGACGCGCCCGCCGGGGTTCTGTACCGGTTGCCCGGAACGTCCGGTCTTCTCCGCCATGAAGCTGGCGGAGCAGAAGGTCGGCAAGTTCCACGTTTCGGCGGATATCGGCTGTCACACCTTCTCGACCCTGCCACCGTTCAATATCGGCAATACCGTGCTGGGTTATGGCCTCGGCCTGGCGAGTTCCACCGGGATCGGGCCGAACATGGAACGGCGTGTGGTGTCAGTCATGGGGGATGGCGGGTTCTGGCACAATGGCCTGACCAGCGGCGTTGCCAATGCGGTCTTCAATGACGATGACGGCGTGCTGGTGATCATGAACAACGGCTATACATCCGCCACCGGGCATCAGGCGATCCCGTCCTCGGTGAAGGGGGGCGGCATCCGCAGTGGTGCCTTCCAGCCCGATGGCCAGGATATCGAGCGTGCGCTGCGCGGCGTCGGCGTCAAGTGGATCCGCCACGTGCGTACCTATTCGGTTTCCAGGGTCATCGGCACGCTGCGCGACGCGATGACGACGAAGCGGGGTGGTCTGAAGGTGATCATTGCCGACGGCGAATGCCAGCTTGCCAGACAGCGGCGCATCAAGCCCGAGATCAGCGCCAGGGTGAAGGCGGGCAACCGGGTCGTTCGCACCCGCTTTGGCGTTGACGAGGATGTCTGTACGGGTGACCACAGCTGTATCCGCCTGTCCGGCTGTCCCTCCCTCTCCGTGAAACCCACCAGCGATCCGCTGCGTGACGATCCGGTGGCGCATGTGAACAATGACTGCGTCGGCTGTGGCCTGTGCGGCGAGGTCAGTCATGCCGCAGTGCTCTGCCCGTCCTTCTTCAAGGCAGACATTGTCCGCAATCCCGGACGCTTCGACCGCTGGCGGCAAGGGCTGCGGGATCGTGTGATCGGTCGTCTCTCCGGCGCGTCCCGACCGGAGACTGCCGCGTGAGCGAAAGCCGTACGACCACAGTCCTGATCGCTGCGCTTGGCGGCGAAGGCGGTGGCGTGCTCGCCGGCTGGCTGGTGGACGCAGCCGGACGTGCCGGCCATTGGGTGCAGCAGACTTCCATTCCCGGCGTTGCCCAGCGCACAGGTGCCACGACCTATTACATCGAGATCATGGCGCGTGCCGACGGTGACGACAGGCAGCCGGTCATGGGGCTGACGGCCAGCCCCGGCAATGTCGACGTCATGGTCGCCTCCGAACTGCTGGAGGCCGGGCGGGCGCTGGAGAACGGCTTTGTCACGCCGGATCGCACGACACTGATCGCATCGACGCACCGTATCTATGCCATTGCCGAGAAATCCGCGATGGCGGATGGCCGCTACGATGCGGAACGGGTGCGGCGCGCGGCGGAGCAGATGGCGGCGAAGCAGGTGCTGTTCGACATGCAGGCGGAGGCGGAGCGCGCGGGAACCGTGATCAATGCCGTGCTGTTCGGTGCCATGGCGGGGGCCAATGTGCTGCCGCTGGAAAGGCAGGCATTCGAGGATGCAATCCGCGCCGGGGGTATCGCCGTGGAGGCCAATCTGGCCGGTTTCGATCTAGGCTTCCGCATGGCGCAGGGCGAGCGCCCCGTGAGATCTGCCACCGCGAGAGACGTCTCCGACGATGACGGGCTGGGTGACCGCACCCTGACCGACCGCATCAACCGCAACCTGCCGGGCATGTTGCAGGAACTGGCGCGGGAGGGCGCACGGCGGCTGATCGACTATCAGGGCGTCGGCTACGCGCGCTTCTACCTCGACCGGCTGGAGCCGATGGTGAAGGCGGATGCCGCGCGTGGTGGCTCGTCGCGATCCTATGCGGTCAGTCGGGAGGTGACACGGCGGCTGGCGGTCTGGATGGCGTTCGAGGATCTGATCCGCGTTGCCGATCTGAAGATCCGCCCGGAACGGGTCGCGCGCGTCCGGGCAGAGGTGAAGGCCGCCGCCGACGAGCCGGTCACGATCACCGAATTTCTCAAGCCCGGCGTGGATGAGGTGGCGTCGCTGCTGCCGCCCGCCCTCGGGCGCTGGGTCATCGGGCTGGCTGACCGGGCCGGTGTGCGATACCGGCTGAACGTCGGGATGCATGTCTCCTCCACCCGGATCCGGGGTTTCCTGCCCATGTGGCTGCTGTCCCGGCTGAAGGGCTGGCGGCCGAGGAGCCTCCGCTTCGCCGAGGAGCAGGAACGTATCGATCGCTGGCTCGCCGTGATCAATGATGCGCTGGAGGCCGATTATGACCTGGCGCGGGAAGTCGTGATCGCGGGCAAGGTGGTGCGCGGCTACTCCGACACCCACCGGCGCGGCATCCGCAACTTTCACCTGCTGATGGACGCTGTCCCCGACTGCATGGCCGCCCGCCCGCCCGCCAAGGCATTCCGTACCCTGCTCGACGCCGCGTTGTCGGATCCGGAGGGCGACGCACTGGACAGGGCGCTGGCTGAGTTGCGTGGAGAGAAGGCACTTAACACCCCACGCCTCACTCGGGCTTGACCCGAGTGTCCAGTCTCCAACGTCTGTGCGGCACTCCTGGGCCGCCGGATCAAGTCCAGCGACGACGTCTGCTGTTGTGGGGCCCCAGTGTTCCGTCCGGCCTCGACACCCCACGCCTCACTCGGGCTTGACCCGAGTGTCCAGTCGCCCACGTCTGTGAGGCACTCCTGGGCCGCCGGATCAAGTCCGGCGGCGACGTCTGTTGTTTTGGGGCAGCCAGTGGTTCCCGCACCGCCACACCCCAGGCCTCACTCGGGCTCGACCCGAGTGTCCAGTCGCCCACGCCCGTGCGGCACTCCTGGGCCGCCGGATCAAGTCCGGCGGTGACGTCTGTTGTTATGGGGCAGCCAGTGGTTCCCGCACCGCCACACCCCAGGCCTCACTCGGGCTCGACCCGAGTGTCCAGTCGCCCACGCCCGTGCGGCACTCCTGGGCCGCCGGATCA
>JARGNO010000056.1 GCA_029213165.1 Minwuia sp. | reverse complement strand
CACTGATCAAGCTGCTGGCCCAGCGCAATGACACGGAGACAGTGTCCTACGGCACCGAAGGCGGCGTGTTTCAGGTCGCGGGGATCTCGACCGTCGTCTGTGGTCCGGGTGATATTGCCGTGGCGCATCAGCCCAATGAATTTGTCGATGTGGCGCAGATCAGCCAGTGCATGGACCTGATGGACCGGCTGCGGACGCATATCTCGGCCTGACGGAAGCAGCCTCGGGGAGGCACTGAAGATGGTGGATTTCAATTCGGTTCTGGAGCGGTTCTGCACGGCTGTGGAGAGCAATGACGGCCCGGGACTGGCCGCGCTGTTCGCCGAGGATGGGGTCTACAACGACTATCTCTATGGTGCCTTCCAGGGTCGCGAAGCCATCGCGCAGATGCTGAATGACCATTTCTGGGGCGATGCAAAGGCATTCCGCTGGCAGATGATCGACCCGGTCTGTGATGGCCGGGTCGGATACGCGCGGTACATCTTCAGCTTCACGTCCACCATGCCGGCCTATCCGGGACGTCGCGTGGTGCTGGAGGGCACATCGATCTTTCACTTCGATGCCGCTGGCATGGTCGAGAGCTACCGGGAAACGGCCCATGGTGCCGCGGCGATGTCCCAGCTTGGGGTGGAGCCCGAGCGGATGGCGAAACGGTCCCGGCGCTGGGCCGATGAACTGCTTGGCCGCGATGAGACGGCTTCACACCGGCAGGCATGATCAGCAGACCGGTCGCGCGCCGCACCGGTCGGTCCCATCTTGTGTCATCGAATCGACATGACCACCCGATATGGGTGTCTGCATGGTTGCTCTTTGTCGGCTACCCGGTAACACTTTCGGTGTCTGGTCGTGTCGATTCAGACGGATGAGGCGTTCGAGGGGGATGGATGAGCCATGTACCTGAGACCTGAAAAATTCCCGGCGCTGGTGCTCAACGCCGACTTCAGGCCGCTGTCCTATTTTCCGCTCTCGGTCTGGCCCTGGCAGGAGGCGGTCAAGGCATCGTTCCTGGAGCGGGTCAATATCATCCAGTTCTACGACCGCACGGTTTCCAGCCCTTCGCTGACCATGCAACTGCCAAGTGTCATCGCGCTGAAGGAATATGTGCGCCCGGCGGCCTATCCCGCGTTCACCCGTTTCAATGTCTTCCTGCGGGACCGGTTCCGCTGCCAGTACTGCAATGCGACCGAAGACCTGACGTTCGACCATGTGATTCCGCGTCGCGCGGGGGGGCGGACCACGTGGGAGAATGTCGTGGCCGCCTGCGCGCCATGCAACATCGCAAAGGGGGGCAGGATGCCGGACCGGGCGAACATGCACCCGCACCGCCCGCCCGTGCGGCCGACCATGCAGGACCTGAACCGCATCGGTCGGGCCTTCCCGCCGAACTATCTGCATGATGGCTGGCGCGATTACCTGTACTGGGATTCCGAACTGGAACCCTGACGCTTGTGGTTTGCTGTCCGATCCCGGATACAGGGCGAACCATGAAGTCAGAGACGCTGGTCATCATCAACCGACAGGGCGGCAGTGCCGGACGCGATGTCACCCGCGCGCTGGCTGTCCTGCGTGATGGTGGCCTGAACCCGCAACTCGTGCGCCCCGACGATCCCGGACAGATCTCCGATGTGATCCGTGAACGCGGCGCGGAGGCGGCGCGGATCATCATCGGCGGCGGGGACGGCACGATGCTGCATTCGGCGCAGGCCCTGCTGGATGCGGGGCGCCCTGTTGGCCTGCTGCCGATGGGGACCGCCAATGACCTGGCCCGGACGCTCGACATTCCCGCAGACCTGGCCGACGCGGCGCGCCTGGTCGTGCGCGGGCGCACGACACGCATCGACCTGGGCCTCGTGAACGGACGTCCCTATTTCAACGTGGCCAGCATGGGTTTCAGCGCCAATGTCGCCCGGCATCATACGGGTGAGCGGAAGCGGCGGCTGAAGCTGTTGAGCTATCCCGTAAGCTGGCTGGATGCGCAACGTGACACGAAACCGTTCCGCATCCGCCTGACCGACAGGGACGGCAAGACGAAGTCCACCCGGACGACGCTGTTTGCCATCGGCAATGGCGTGTTCTACGGCGGTGGAATGCGTATCGTGGAGGATGCAGCCATCGACGACGGCAATCTGGATGTCTTCTACGTGCGGCCACTGGGGCCGTTGGGCATGCTGAAGGTTCTGCCGCTGTTGAGATTCGGCGCGATCCGGCACAAGCGTGATATCCGGACCCACCGTGTGCGTTGGCTGAAGGTGGTGGCGGCGCCGGAACAGCAGATCAACGTGGACGGCGAACTGGTTGAAACGACCCCGGCGGTGTTCGATATCCTGCCCCGTGCGCTGGAGTTTCACGTTCCTGACCCCACATGGTCGATGGGAACTGCAGGAAATGCCGCAAGGGAAGCCGGATGGACCTGATACGCAATGATGCCCAGGTGGCGCTGAACGAGATCGTGGCTGCAAGTCGCAGGCTGGCCGCGCGACTGCGCCTTGCATCGGAGATCAGCGACAGTGATCTCTTCTCCGACCCGGCAGACGAAGTGGACCGGCTGGCGGAGGAACTTGCCGAACGCCAGCGGGCGGAGGACGAGGACGAGATTCCGGCGGCACCGTCGGACGAGGCCCTGCTGGTCGATGCTGCGGCGATGCGTGTCAGGCTGGCGGTGGCAGACAACCTCGCCGCCGTGCGCGGTGAATGGTACAGGGACCTCACCCTGGCGCTGGATCAGCATCAGGGCAACTTGCCGGACGATGCCCGGCCCCTGGCAGACGCGATGCGGAAGGTGATCGGAAAATGAACCAGTTGAAGCCGCTTCATGTCATTGGCGGCGGTCTTGCCGGGTCGGAAGCCGCCTGGCAGGCCGCACGGGCAGGCGTGCCTGTCGTGCTGCACGAAATGCGCCCGGAGCGGATGACCGATGCACATCAGACGGAGGGGCTGGCGGAGCTTGTCTGTTCCAACTCCTTCCGTTCCGACGATGCCGAACAGAATGCGGTCGGCCTGCTGCATGCGGAAATGCGACGGGCGAATTCGGTGATCATGGCCGCGGCTGACCGCAACCAGGTTCCCGCGGGCGGCGCGCTGGCCGTGGACCGCCATGCCTTCTCCGATGCCGTCGGCGCGATGATCGCGGCGGAGCCGCTGATC
This sequence comes from Minwuia sp., assembly GCA_029213165.1. Lineage (GTDB taxonomy): Bacteria > Pseudomonadota > Alphaproteobacteria > Minwuiales > Minwuiaceae > Minwuia. The sequence continues at coordinate 20,563 of JARGNO010000056.1, read as the reverse complement.
ACGGTCTCGCGCGCCGAGGTCGCCGGATTGCCGCCTGCCGACTGGGACTCCGTCATCGTCGCGACAGGACCGCTCACGTCACCGGCGCTGACACAGGCAGTGCTGGATCTTACGGGTGAGGACCAGTTGGCGTTCTTCGATGCCATCGCGCCGATCATCGACCGGGAGTCGATCAATTTCGACGTGGCCTGGTTCCAGTCCCGCTACGACAAGGTCGGCCCCGGCGGTGATGGTGCCGACTACATCAACTGCCCGATGGATGAGGCGCAGTATCTCGCCTTCCTGGATGCCCTGATCAACGGCGAGAAGACGGAGTTCCGGGAGTGGGAAAGGAACACCCCCTATTTCGAAGGGTGCCTGCCGATCGAAGTGATGGCTTCGCGCGGGGTTGATACCTTGCGCTATGGCCCGATGAAACCGGTCGGGCTGACCGATCCGCGCACGGGGAAGAGTCCCCATGCGGTGGTGCAGCTTCGCCAGGACAACAAGCTGGCGACGCTCTACAACATGGTCGGATTCCAGACGAAGCTGAAATATGGCGTGCAGACCGAGGTCCTGCGGATGATTCCGGGACTGGAAAGTGCGACCTTCGCGCGTCTGGGTGGCCTGCACCGGAATACCTTCCTCAACAGCCCGCGACTGCTGGACGGTCAATTGCGTCTGAAGGCGCAGCCACGACTGCGTTTTGCCGGACAGATCACAGGCGTCGAGGGTTATGTCGAAAGTGCCGCTATCGGCCTGCTTGCCGGTCGGTTGGCGGCGGCGGAGCGACTTGGCGAGGACCTTGCTGCCCCGCCCGTCGAGACCGCGCTTGGTGCGCTGCATTCGCATATCACCGGTGGTGCGGACGCAAAGACCTTTCAGCCGATGAACGTGAATTTCGGCCTGTTTCCGCCTCTCGAGGAACGGTTCAGGGGGCGGGACAAGCACCGTCTGAAACGCAAGGCGCTGAGTGATCGGGCGCTGGGTGCCTTCTCGGCATGGCTGGGCGAAGTGCCGGAAGCTGCCTGAGGGCTGGCCGGGGTCGAAGAATGACTGCCTCAGCCTCGCGGCAGCACGGCTTCGATCGCGTTTCGCAGCTCGCTTGAACCAGGCGCGACACCGCTGGGCCAGTTGCCGACGATCTGCCCGTCCGGGGTGATCAGGTACTTGTAGAAGTTCCAGCGCGGGGCGGCATTGCGTCCTTGGGTGTCCGCGATCCAGCGGTAGAGCGGGTGCGCATCGCGGCCCCGGACTATCTGGCGTTCGGTCATCGGGAAGTCGATGGCGAAGTTCACGGCGCAGAAGCGCTTGATCGCGGCTTCCGAATCGAGTTCCTGATTGAAGTCGTCGGACGGCACACCCAGCACCACCAGCCCGCGCTCACGATAGGTCTCCCAAAGTGCCTGCAGCCCGTCATACTGATGCGTGTAGCCACATCGCGACGCGGTATTGACCAGCAGGATCGCCTTGCCCCGGTAATGGTCGAGCGGCATGGGGGTGCCGTCGATCGAGGTGAAACTGAAATCGTGCGCGTTGGTTCCGGCAGCCTGCAGTGGCTTTGCTCCAGCCAGTGCGGCCACAAGGCCCAGCCCGAGGCCGACTGCCTGCCGACGCGAATACAGTATTCCGTTAACCATGACGTAACCCCATCCCGGTATCACTGTTCACGAGTCTATACGATTTCCGGAAGGTTATGGATCGCATGCCGTTGACGGCGCTAACCCTGTTTCACCTTGCCAGCCTGCTGATCGCGGCGGCTGTGGGTGTCGCGACTTTCCGTTTCATTCCGGAAACGTCGATGTATGACGCTGCCTTCACCGGCATGCTGGTTCTGGCGCTGGGCGTCCTGTCGGGCGAGGGTGCGGCGCGTCGGCTGGAACGCCGGTTGCTGATGCGCAGCCTTGACGCGGAGCGCGCGGCGCGGGAAGGGCAGGCAGAGGCCATTGCCGAACTGACGGCTGAACTTGACGTCCTGCGCCAGCACCGCGATCAGGAAGAGCTGGTGGCGGAGATGCGGCTTGTCCGGTCACAACTGGCGCGCATTGCCGCTGGCGGGTCGTCATCCACCCATGGCGCCGGTGCGCACCGCAACGCGGGACCGGCCGAACTGGAGGGTCAGCCGCTGATCGAAGCGGTGCTGTCCGCCCTGAAGGACAATCGCATCGACCTTTACCTGCAGCCGGTGGTGCAATTGCCACAGCGCCGCATGGCCTTCCACGAGTGTCTGACGCGGCTTCGCGACGGCGACAACCGGGTCATCGCACCGGGCCAGTATCTGCCGGTGGCCGAGCAGGCGGGGCTGACCGCGACAATCGACAATCTCTCCCTGTTCCGCTGTGTCCAGGCCCTGAAGCGGCGGCGCAATGACGATTCCAGCTTCGGTTTCTTCTGCAACCTGTCCATGGCGACCCTGGAGGACGAGAGCTTCTTCGAACAGTTCCTGGAGTTCCTGGTCGCGAACAGGGATCTCGCCAGCCGGTTGGTGTTCGAGCTCGAGGCTGACCGCCTGCTGCAGGCAACGCCGAAGGTGCGGGAACATCTGGACAGCCTGAAACGCATCGGCTTCCGCCTTTCCGTCGACAACATCGATCATGCGGATATCGACCTGCTTGCCCTGGTCGATGCCGGTGCGGTCTTTGCCAAGGTCGATGTCGGTGTGATGAAGGACCTGGGAAGCCCTGACCGGCCCTTGCCCCTGCTGGTGGAGAAGCTGCGCGCGCGCGGCATGACCCTTATCGCAGCCAAGGTGGAGAACGAGGAACAGGTGCTGGATCTCGTCGAGGATGACCTGACACTTGCGCAAGGCTACCTGTTCGGCGAGCCCCGCCCGATGCGATCGGACGCCTGAAAACAACCTGCTGCCGTTACTGAATTATTATCGACGTCATGCATAATGTGCATGGCTTCGCGCGTTCTTGGCGATTGTGCATTTGCGAAGACAGCCGCATTTTTGGAACATGTCTGATGCAGTGCAACAAATTCCTCCCGCAGGTCCGTTCCAGAGACTGGTCCTTTCCATGAGTATCGAAGGTCCGATCCGGGGCGTCGGGCTGTATTGCCTGGCCCTCGTGCTGTTTGTCGGCATGGGGACGCTGGCCAAGACGCTGGCGGCGATCTATCCGGTGGAGCAGGTCATCTGGGCGCGGTACTTCTTTCATGTGCTGCTGATTGTCCTGATGTTCCCGCGCCGCATCGGCAGCCTGTTCAAGACCCAGCGTCTGGGCCTTCAGATCACCCGTTCCGTGGTTGTCTTTGCGGCGACGGCGTTCGGTTTCACGTCCCTGAGCATCATGCCGATGGCCGAGGTCTCGGCGATCGGTTATGTCGCGCCGCTGATGGTCACCATCATGTCCTTCCTGATCCTGAAGGAGAAAGTGGGACCGCGGCGTCTGCTGGCCGTCGCCATCGGTTTTGTCGGGGTCATCGCGATCCTGCGGCCTGATCAGGCCAACTTCAGCGTCTGGTCGCTGCTGCCTCTGGCCATGGCGACCTGCTATGCAACCTTCATGGTGATGACGCGCCTGATCCGTGGTGCGGCCCCGCCGATCAATTCGCTGTTCTACACCGCCATCGTCGGTGCCGTTGTCGCGACCATTCCGCTGCCCTTCATCTGGCAGAATCCGGAACCGCTGCACTGGCTGATGTTTGCCGCCATGGGCGTCATCGGCGGTACCGGGCATTTCCTGATGATCAAGGCGTTCGAGCAGACGGAGGCGTCGATGATCGCCCCGTTCGTCTATACGGAGTTGCTCTGGTCGATCGTCGCCGGCGCGATCTTCTTCAGCGAGTTTCCCGGCATCGGCATGCTGGCGGGCGCGGCGGTGATTATGGGCAGTGGCCTGTTCATCCTCTATCGCGAACAGCGCGCCGCGGCGGAGGCGAAGGCGGCCGCGCTGGCTTCATCCGGCGGCGACTGACCACTCGGGTCAGATCCATTCCTGCAGGAAGATGCCTGCTGCGGTGACAGGCAGGACCGGACTCGCGTTCAGTCCTTGCTGTCCATCGGCTTAAGGTTGTTGATCGCCCGCTTGTTGACGATGGTGATCTCGCCCGTGCGGTTGCAGAGCACGGGAAAGAAGTCGCCGGGACCATTGAGCAGGTCCAGGACACGCTCGGTGGCGCGGATGAAGACGCTGCCTTCGATCTCCGTACCATCCACCATCAGCAGCAGTGCATCCACCTTCACCTTGGGGACGAAGTGGGACCCTGCGCGGGTGCTGTTCTTGTACACCGTTCTCATGTCCTCGATCCTGACTGCTCAGGGTTAAGATACTGTTGCGGAATGGCCAATGCCATGCCGCTGCACCAGAAGTCTACCACCCTCTTGCGTTCCATGGGACAAACACGGCATAAACCGCGTGGGAGGTTGTCGGTGGACGTGCCACTCGCCAACCCGGTCAGATCCGGAAGGAAGCAGCCGTAACGAATTCGGCGCGGGTCATCTGGCAGCCTCCTGCTTCTGAAGCATCATCGCGCGCACAGCGCCAAGGGTGATGCAGCAATTCAGCGAATCCGGGGTGCGTGGGACATGAGCGGCACGAACGCTGTACCGTACCAGGTCCTTGCCCGGAAATACCGACCCCAGACCTTTGACGAACTGATCGGTCAGGAGGCGCTGGTCCGCACGCTGGGCAACGCGATTACGCGCAACCGGCTGCACCATGGCTACATGCTGACCGGGGTGCGCGGTGTCGGCAAGACCACCACCGCCCGGATCATTGCCAAGGCCCTGAACTGCCGTACGGCGGATGGCCCCACGATGACGCCTTGCGGCACCTGCGAGGACTGTCGTGCCATTGTCGATGGCCGCCATATCGACGTGCAGGAACTTGATGCCGCGTCCCGCACCAAGGTGGAGCAGATGCGGGAGTTGCTGGATGGCGTCCCCTACCTGCCGGTCCAGGCGCGTACCAAGGTCTACATCATCGACGAGGTCCACATGCTCTCGTCGAATTCCTTCAACGCCCTGCTGAAGACCCTGGAGGAACCGCCGGAGCACGTCATCTTCATCTTTGCCACGACGGAGATCCGCAAGGTGCCGGTAACGGTTCTGTCCCGCTGCCAGCGTTTCGACCTGCGCCGGGTGCCAGCGGACAAGCTGATCGCGCATCTGGCCGGCATCGCGGAGAAGGAAGGTGCCGAGGTCGATGAGGGCGCGCTGCAACTGATCGCCCGCGCGGCGGAGGGGTCGGTGCGTGACTCGCTCTCCCTGCTTGATCAGGCGATCGCCCATGGGGCCGGCAAGGCCGATACCGCGCTGGTGCGCGACATGCTGGGCCTGGCCGACCGGATGCGGGTCCTGGACCTCTATGAAGCCGTGTTGCGGGGACAGGCGGGGGAGGCGCTGCTGCTGCTGCGCGAACTGCATGATGCGGGGGCGGAGGCTCAGGTCGTGCTGCAGGACATGCTGGAGGTGACGCACTGGCTGTCGGCGGAACGCCTCGCACCTGGTCATGAACCGCCGGAGGCACGATCAGGGACAGAGCGGGAGAAGGGGGCCGAACTGTCGGCTGCACTCTCCATGCCCGCGCTCAGCCGGGCCTGGTCGCTGCTGCTGAAAGGTGTCGAGGAATGTCGTATCGCGCCCGCGCCGATGGCTGCGGCGGAGATGACCCTGATCCGGCTGGCCTATGCTGCGGACCTGCCTGATCCGGCTGATCTGCTGCGGCGACTGAAGGATGGCGGTGCCCCGACAGGCGATGCGCAGGGTGGCGCGGTTTCGCCGTCGGCAGTGACATCGTCGCCGTCGCCGTCGCCGTCGTCGTCGGGACCGGACGGCGGAGGCTCGGTGGTTGCATTTCGCGGCGGCGGAGGGGCGGCGGCGCGTCCGCAGGTCGAGCCGGAGACTCAGGAACAACTTGTTGAAACCGCCCAGGGACCGGATCTGCAGCAACCCGTGCCGCCAGCCCCACCGGAGGACTTTGCGGCCCTTGTGGCCTGGGTCGCGGATCAGGGGGAGATCAATCTGGCCGGGCAGTTGACCCACAACGTACGTCTGGTCAGCTATCGGCCAGGCAGATTGGAAATCGCTCTGACCGACAAGGCCCAGCCCGATATCACCAATCGTCTGGTCCGAGTTATCCGCAAGCATTTCGGGCCGCAGTGGTCGGTTTCGATTGCACCCGAGTCCAATGCCGCGACCCTGCACGAGCAGGATGAGGCAACGAAACGGGAGACGGCAGAGCGCCAGATGGATGATCCGATGGTTCGTGCCGTGCTGGAAGTCTTCCCCGAAGCCCGTTTGCTGGGTATCAAGCCGCTGGTGACCCCCGAATCGGATGAGATGGTTACGGTCGCACCGGATGATGAGAGCGAGGAACCATGAAGAATCTCGGCAATCTGATGAAGCAGGCCAAGGCCATGCAGGAACGCATGGAGCAGGCGCAGGCGGAGCTGGAAACGCTGGAGGTCGAGGGCGAGTCCGCGGCGGGCATGGTGCGCGTCACCCTGACCGCCAAGGGACGCATGCGCGGGATCAAGATCGATCCGACCCTGATTGACCCACAGGATCCGGAGGTTCTGGAAGACCTGATCACTGCGGCGCACAATGATGCGCGCACCAAGGCCGATGCCGCGACGCAGGCGAAGATGGGCGAACTGACAGGCGGGCTGGAACTGCCGCCGGGCATGAAGCTGCCGTTCTGATGCCCGCATGCATTGATGCCCATGGACAGGATGGGGTGCCATGGTCGGCAATGACGTCGAACGGCTGATCCGTCTGCTGGCCAAGCTGCCGGGGCTGGGCCCGCGTTCGGCGCGCCGCGCGGCATTGCACATGATCCAGAAGCGGGAATCGGTCATGGAGCCGCTGGCGGAGGCGCTGTCGGCCACAGCGGCGGCGGTGCGGATATGTGGCACCTGCGGCAATATCGATACGTCGGACCCTTGTGCCATCTGCATCGACCCGCGCCGGGACCGCAGCGTGATATGCGTCGTGGAAGGCGTTGGCGATCTCTGGGCGCTGGAACGTGCCAATGCGTTTCAGGGCCGATATCACGTGCTTGGGGGCGTGCTTTCTGCCCTGGACGGCGTGACACCGGATGATCTGAACCTGGAATCCCTGATGACCCGTGCAATGGCCGCAGATGTGTCGGAGATCATTCTCGCGACCAATGCGACTGTGGACGGCCAGACCACGGCGCATTATCTGACAGACCGGCTGACCGACAGCGGTGTCAACATCACGCGGCTGGCACGCGGACTGCCGGTCGGTGGCGAACTGGATTACCTGGACGACGGAACGCTGCTGACAGCGCTGTCGAGCCGCAAACCGATCTGAACCCGAACAATCCGATCCACTCTTCCTTACGGAGCAATCATGGCGTCCAGCGCACATGCCATCGTCATCGGCAATGAGAAGGGCGGTACCGGCAAGTCCACCACCGCGATGCACATCATCGTGTCCCTGCTGCATCGGGGCTGCAGGGTCGGCTCAGTCGATCTGGACGCCCGGCAGGGGACGCTGACCCGCTACGTGGAGAACCGCAAGGCGACGGCCAACCGGAAGGGCATGGCGCTGACGTGGCCGGCACATCTGACCGTGGCAGCGAGTGGCGATGCCGAGAAGGACGCACAGGCCTTCTTCGGGGCGCTGGAGCAACTGGCCCCCGTCAACGACTTCGTGGTGATCGACTGTCCCGGTCATGATCATCCGCTCAGCCGTCTGGGCCACAATTTCGCCGATACGCTGATCACGCCCCTGAACGACAGCTTCATAGACCTGGACAATCTGGCCGATGTCGAACCCGAGAGCTTTGCCATCCGCCGTCCCAGCCGCTACGCCGAGATGGTTTGGGAAGAGAAGAAGCGACGCATGCTGCGCGACCGCGGTTCGATCGACTGGGTCGTGCTGCGCAACCGCCTTTCCCATCTGGATGCCCGCAACAAGCGTCGCGTGGGTGACGTTCTGGAACGGCTGGCGGAGCGCATCGGATACCGGGTCGTGCCGGGCCTGACGGAGCGCGTGATCTACAGGGAACTGTTCCTGGACGGGCTGACCCTGCTGGACGTGATGGCGGATGGCTCCGGGGTGGATGTGACCATGTCGCATCTGGCGGCGCGTCAGGAACTGCGTGATCTGATGGATTCGCTGAACCTCGAAATGCCCGCTTCGGCGGAGGCGGTGACAGCCTGAGCGGCGCGGGCGTCTGCATGATGACAGCATCACCGATTCAGGCGTTGACAGGATACCGGGCGGCCCCTATACGTCCGGCTCCGCGGTCAAAGTGCTTTTTGGCCGCGTTTTCCTGTTTGAATACGGGAACAGAATTTTACACAGAACGGGCACCGGATAGCTGATGTCAAAGCGGATTAGTGCGAAGTACAAGATCGATCGCCGGATGGGCGAAAACCTCTGGGGTCGTCCGAAGAGCCCGGTGAACCGGCGTGACTACGGTCCGGGCCAGCATGGCCAGACCGGCAAGCGGAAGAAGGTTTCCGACTTCGGCCTGCACCTGCGCGCGAAGCAGAAGCTGAAGGGCTATTACGGCAGCATCACCGAGAAGCAGTTCCGTCGTATCTACGGCGAGGCAGTGCGTCGCCGCGGCGATACCTCCGAGAACCTGATCGGCCTGCTGGAGTCGCGCCTGGACGCAGTGGTCTACCGGATGAAGCTGGTGCCGACGGTGTTTGCCGCGCGTCAGTTCGTCAATCATGGTCACGTGAAGGTCAACGGTCACCGCGTGAACATCCCGAGCTATCGCTGCAAGGAAGGCGATGTGATCGAGGTCCGCGAGAAGTCGCGGGAGATGGGGCTGATCCTGGAAGCGGTCGATTCTGTCGAGCGTGAGGTTCCGGACTACATCAACGTCGATCACGAGAAGCTGCGCGGCGAGTTCATCCGCGTGCCGAAGCTGGCCGATGTGCCTTACCCGGTGCAGATGGAACCCAACCTGGTCATCGAGTACTACTCCCGCTGATCAGTGGCCTGCGGGCCGCCACGGAATAATCTGGAACGGCGTCGCGAAAGCGGCGCCGTTTTTCGTTGCGGGGCCAGGGGCAGGTGCGATTCCGCCCGCACCGGCCGGTGCCGCAATCAGACAGCGGAACGATCTATTGGGGTGATGCGGAGGTCCTGGAGAGGTCAGGCGCGCGTCGATGCCCTTGCCAGGCGGGTTTCGCCGTTGTCGGACCTGTCTGCGGTCCTGTCTGTGACGACGCGTGTCCGTGGCACGTTCAGGCTGGCCACGGTTCCCTTCTGGGGCGTGCTCTCCAGAGTGATGCCAGCGCCATGCAGCGCCGCCATTTCCTGCGCGATACTCAGTCCGAGACCAATCCCCTCGACATTGGCAAAGGATGGATCACCGGCACGCTCGAACGGCTGCATGATGCGTTTCAGGTCCCCTGGCGGGATGCCGACGCCGTTGTCACGCACCTCGATGGTGACACCATCGGCGTGATGGCTGGCAATCAGCCAGATTTCCGCACCCTTGCCCGAGTACTGCACGGCATTGGCCAGAAGATTGGCCAGGATGTTGCGCAGGGCCCTGCGATCCATGCGCAATGCGGGAAATGCTGGTGGAATCATGATCGAGATCGGATGCGGATGCTCGGTGGACAATGGCGCCATCATCGACCGGACACGCTCCAGCTCGGCGGAAAGCTCGATTTCCGCGTCAGTCAGCGAAACCTGCCCGGAATCGATTTCCGCGAAACTGACCATGTTCTCGATGATGCTCAACAGCCGTTCGCCGCTGTCGCGGATATCTGTCGCATAGTCGCGATAGCGGGGATTGCCGACGCTGCCGAGCGCTTCCCGCGAGATCATCTCCGAGAAGCCGATGATGGCATTCAACGGTGTCCGAAGCTCATGACTGATATTGGACATGATGCGGTTCTTGCCAGCGTTGGCCTGCTCGGCGGCCTCTCGCGCGACAGTCAGTTTCGCGTTCCTGCTGGCCGCCAGCTGAAGCGACCGGTTGAGGCGCCGAAGCAGGACAAAGAGCAGGACCGTCACGCCGATCAGTCCGCCTATCAGGCCTGCCACCGTGAGGGATGTGGCCAGATCCGGCCGGATGGCCCCGGAACCGAAGCCGGGCAGCAGCGACGGCAGGGCCACGGTGACCGCCTGGACACCACCCACATCTCCGGCCACCCAGTCGCGTTTCGGCGAAAGCGGATCATCATTGTGGCAACTGGCGCAGCCCGCGCGCATCACGACCGGCTCCGCATAGCGCAATGCGCCACCGGTCAGGGTGCCATTCACCTCGATGATCGGTTGGCTTTCGGACGTCTGAAACGTGTCGACAGCCTGTTGCTCGAATGTGTCCCTCGGGCCCCCGTCCTCGCGATAGGGATAGGGCCAGGCGCTGTAGAACCGCATGCGTGCCGGTGATCCGGCACGGTCGATCAACTGACCAAGCTCGATCGAGACCGTTGCGGGCATGGGTATGGCGCCCGGGACATCGCGGTAGTCATGGCGAACCGTTGCACCGGCTTCCCGCGCCTTCGGCACCACTTCATTGGTGTAATATTCTCGGACTATGCCGAGGGAGGCAGCATAGGAGCGGGCGGTTTCCACCGCGGTCCGGGTTCTGAGGTTGTCGAGTACCTGCCAGGTCAGGATACCGGTCAGGATCACGCCGGTCACCAGAAACAGGGCTGCGCTGGCCAGGGGATGCGCCGCCATGTGCTGCAACACACGCGTATGGAATATCCGATGGGGGGCTCTCAGCCAGGATGGACTGGTTGGCATGGGTTCTGGTCAGACTCTTCAACAGGAAGGGCCATCGTGACGTGGTGATCTTAATGAACCGTTCAGCCATCGCTGAATTCTTGTGTCAGTGTGCCGGAACAAGCAGGCTTGGGGGCGGAGCCCATTTCGGGGGAATGGATCATGCTGCTGGGTGCAATCGCCGATGACATGACCGGGGCAACGGATCTTGCCCTGATGCTGTCGAAGTCGGGCATGACGACGGTGCAAGTCATTGGAGCGGGGTCGGTTTCAGCCGCGCCGCCGGAGGCAGAGGCTGTGGTGGTCGCGATGAAATCGCGCACCAATCCACCTGACGAAGCAGTTGCCATGTCGTTGCAGGCCCTCGCCGCGCTGCGGGATCGTGGCGTTGAACAGGTCCTTTTCAAATATTGCTCGACTTTCGATTCCACGGACCAGGGGAACATCGGCCCGGTGGCCGATGCCTTGCTTGATGCTCTTGATGCGCCAATCGCGATTGCCTGTCCGGCCTTCCCCGATGCGGCACGCACGATCTTTCAGGGGCATCTGTTCGTCGGCGACAGGCTGCTTTCCGAGTCCGGAATGCGTGATCATCCGCTGACGCCGATGACCGATCCGGACCTGGTGCGGGTGCTGGGGCGCCAGAGCATGAACAGCGTGGGTCTTGTTGATCTTGCCACTGTCCGCGCCGGTGCCGATGCCATCAGGGATCGGCTGAATGAACTCGCGGGTATGGGCGTTCGCCTCGCCATCGTGGATGCGGTTGCCAATGTCGACCTGCGCGCCATTGGTGAAGCCTGTCGTGACGCAGTCCTGATCACCGGTGGATCCGGCGTCGCCATGGGGCTGCCGGAGAATTTCCGCAGGACGGGCCGGATCAGCGCGGTAGGCGTCGTCGTGCCGCCCGATGTCAGGGGACCGGGCGCGATCCTGTCGGGAAGCTGTTCGCAGGCCACCAACGGACAGGTTGCCCGATACCGGGCTGCAGGTTTCCCGGCATTCCAGCTCGACCCGGTGGCACTCGCCGATGGCCCGGCGCATCTGTCTGGCTGTCTCGACTGGCTCGCGGGTCTCGACGGCTCCGCACCATGCCTGATCCACGCGACGGCCGCGCCGGGGCAGGTGGCGACCGCACAGCAGCGGCTGGGCCGGAACCGGGCAGGGGAGATCGTGGAGCAGGCAATGGCACGCCTTGCCACGGCTCTGGTGGAGCAGGGGGTGCGCCGACTTGTGGTGGCCGGCGGCGAAACATCGGGTGCTGTTGTTGATGCACTTGGCGTGAAGGCCCTGCGAATCGGACCGGAGATCGCGCCGGGCGTACCCTGGACGGAGACATCAGGCGACGGGTCGCGTCTTGCGCTGGCGCTCAAGTCGGGCAATTTCGGCGGCCCGGACTTCTTCACCGAAGCCTTCGCCGCCTTGCCCTGACCCGGCTCAGTCCTTTTCGACGACCGGCCCCTGATTGGCCGAAGGCATCTGCTGCCCACCGTCTTCGCCACGGGCCGGTACGGACTCCGGCTTCCCGAAGGGCATTGTCTCGACATAGACCGAAGATGACGGAAAGGCGAAGGCCGTACCGGCATCTTCCACCAGCGTCTTCAGGTGATAGAGCAGATCCTCCTTCACCTGCATCCACTCGGCCCACTTCGTCGTGGTGGTGAAGCAATAGAGCATGATGTCGATGGAGGAACTGTTGAAGCTGTCCGCGTGGATCAGCGTGGAGACCTTCGCAGGGTCGGTCTCGAAGGCATCGTTGTTGCGGATGTAGTCGTTCAGTCCATCCACCACCTGCTTCAACTGTTCATTCGTTGTGCGATACTCCAGCCCGACCATCCAGTGGATGCGTCGGTTGGTCATGCGGGAGAAGTTCGTCACCGCATTGTCGGCCAGGTCGGAATTCGGAACCGTAACCAGCGCCTTGTCGAAGCGGCGGATCTTGGTGGTGCGGAATCCGACCTGTTCCACCGTCCCTTCGACATCATTGGTCTTGATCCATTCGCCCTCGACAAAGATCTTGTCGACGAAGATCGCGACACCGCCAAACAGGTTGGAGATCAGGTTCTGCGCGCCGAAGGCGACAGCCATGCCGATCAGGCCGAGACCACCCAGGACCGCACCGATGTTGAAGTCCCACTCCTGCAGGATCGCCGCAGCCCCCAGGACCACGATGATGACGCGGATCAGCCGGACGGCGAAGTTCTTCAGGGTGGCCGCCATGCCCTCGCCGCCGACAGACGTGACGGCGCGGTCAAGCACGAAGGAAAGCGGTCCGACGCAGCGATAGAAGGTCCAGAAGATGGTGAAGGCGATCAGCGACCGCACCACCTTGGCCATTGCCAGGTCGATCTCTTCCGGCAGGGGCGCAACGCGGCTGGCCAGAAACAGGCCTATGACCAGGAAAACGAAGCGGATCGGACCACTGAGCGCAACAACAAGCTCATCATCGAAGCGGTTGCTGCTGCGCCCCACCAGACGCTCCAGCATCTTCAGCAGGAAGCCGCTGACCAGCCCCCGCAGGACCACGAAGGCCATGAACACCACGATGGCGATGATGATCCTGTCGGCATCAATGCCGAAGGCACCCTTGTCCCAGACTTCGCGCACCTGGGTCCAGAACTGGCCAAGTTCGTTCATTGAAGCCCCTCAATCCCTGCGTCTGTCGTTCGGGGCTGCCTGATCGGCAACGAATGGCCGCAATTGCGCAGACCGCCCCGTCAGGGACCGTTTATCAGGCCGCTTCGGTGAAGGCGACGCCCTTTTCCCGGAACAGCTGCGGCAGTTCCCCGGACTCGGCCATCTCGCGAACGATATCGCAGCCGCCGACGAACTCACCCTTCACGTAGAGCTGCGGAATCGTCGGCCAGTCGGAGTATTCCTTGATGCCCTGGCGGATTTCGGCATCCTCCAGCACGTTGACGGAGGAGAACTTGACCCCGAAATAGCTCAGGATCTGAACCGTCGCGGCGGAGAAACCGCACTGCGGAAAGACCGGCGTGCCCTTCATGAACAGGACGACTTCGTTTGCCTTCACTTCCGCGTCGATGCGGTCCCTGGTGGCCGTATCAGTCATGTGTCTGATCCTTCTCGGAAAATATGTGCCGTAGGATGGTTGTTACAGGTCTCAGGCCGGTGCGGATGTCTGCAGGGCAAGGGCATGAAGCTCCTCCCCCATCCGGCCGCGCAGGGCCTTGTAGACCAGTTGATGCTGCTGGACGCGCGACTTGCCCGCGAAAACGCTGGAGACGACATGGGCAGCATAGTGATCGCCATCGCCGGCGAGGTCGGTGATCGTCACCTCCGCATCCGGCAGGGCATCGCGGATCAGGGCCTCGATCTCGCCCGGGTCCATTGCCATGTCATTCCTCCATCAGTCCGGTTCGTCGTTCAGTTGCCGCAGGCACGGTCAGTTGGATGCCGAACCCGCCATGTGTTCGGGCAACGTGCGTTCATGCACATCCCGCAATGCCGCGACGGATATGGTCAGGCAACCGCCGACAGTCAACTCGGCACCACCGGTTTCACCCAGTACCGTTGCCTGAACACCGCTGGCTTCAGCCATCGCGAGGATCACATCAGCATTCGTCGTCGTCACCAGGTATCGTGCCTGATCTTCACCGAACAGGAAAGCGTGTGGCGCCACATCCGATTCCGGCAGTTCGATGCTCGCGCCCAGACCGCCCGCCATTGCCATCTCGGCAAGCGCAACAGCCAGTCCACCGTCCGACAGGTCATGGCAGGACGTGGCCAGACCGCTTCGGATCATGCCACGGACAACGTCGCCGTTGCGCCGTTCCTGTGCCAGGTCAACCGCCGGGGGCGGGCCTTCGGCGCGGGTCAGGATATCGCGCAGGTACAGGCTCTGGCCCAGATGGCCCCGGGTCTCGCCCAGCAACACGATGCTCTGACCGGCCTCCGGGAACGCCATGCCGACACGCTGGCTCGCATCCTTCAGCAGTCCGACACCGCCAATGGCGGGGGTGGGCAGAATGCCGACACCATTGGTTTCGTTGTACAGCGAGACATTGCCGGAAATGACCGGGAACTGCAGCGTCTCGCAGGCTTCGCGCATCCCCTCGATGCAGCCGACGAACTGGCCCATGATCTCGGGGCGTTCGGGGTTGCCGAAGTTGAGGCAATCAGTGATGGCCATGGGGGTGGCGCCGACCGCCGTGATGTTGCGCCAGCATTCCGCGACGGCCTGGCGACCACCCTCGACGGGGTCGGCGAAGCAATAGCGCGGCGTGACATCGGTGGAGATGGCCAGCGCCTTCTTCGTGCCGTGCACACGCACCAGTGCCGCGTCTCCGCCTGGCCAGGCGATGGTGTCGGCCATGACCATGTGATCGTACTGTTCCCAGATCCACCGCCGCGAACAGCCGTCGAAGCCTCCGACCAGGCGCATCAGTGCATCGCCCATGTCCTTCGGTGCCGGTGCGTCGGCGGCGGCGAGGGGGGCACGCGGTGCCGTCCGCTCCCACGGGCGCTCATACGCCGGGGCGTCGTCGACCAGCGGGCGCACGGGAATGTCGCCAACGGTCACGCCGCCCTGCTTCAGGGTGAAGCGTCCGGTATCGGTCAGATGGCCGACGATGGCGAATTCGACATCCCACTTGGCGAAGATCTGCCGGGCCACTTCCTCCTGACCCGGCTCCAGCACCATCAGCATGCGTTCCTGGCTCTCGGACAGCATGATCTCATAGGCGCTCATGTTGGTCTCGCGCTGGGGAACCTTGTCCAGATCCAGTTCCAGCCCCACGCCACCCTTGTCTGCCATCTCGACCGACGAACAGGTCAGTCCCGCCGCGCCCATGTCCTGAATGGCGACGATGGCATCGGTCGCCATCAGTTCCAGACAGGCTTCCAGCAGCAGCTTCTCGGTGAACGGATCACCGACCTGCACCGTGGGACGCTTCTCCTCCGACTGGTCGTCGAATTCCGCAGAGGCCATGGTGGCGCCATGGATACCGTCGCGACCGGTGCGGGACCCGACATAGACCACCGGATTGCCGATGCCCGCCGCGGCCGAATAGAAGATGCGGTCTGTCTTCGCCAGCCCGACACACATGGCATTGACCAGGATGTTGCCATTGTAGGCCGGGTCAAAATTGACCTCCCCACCCACGGTCGGCACGCCCATGCAATTGCCGTAGCCACCGATGCCGGCCACGACACCGCTGACCAGTCGTCGTGTCTTCTGGTGATCCGGCGCGCCGAAGCGGAGCGCGTTCATGTTGGCCACCGGTCGCGCACCCATGGTGAAGACATCGCGCATGATGCCGCCGACCCCGGTCGCGGCCCCCTGATAGGGCTCGATGAAGGACGGGTGGTTGTGGCTCTCCATCTTGAAGATCGCGGCGTCACCGTCACCGATGTCGATGATGCCTGCATTCTCGCCTGGTCCGCAGATGACCCAGGGGGCCTCCGTCGGCAGGGTCTTCAGCCAGACCCGCGAAGACTTGTAGGAACAGTGTTCCGACCACATGACCGAGAAAATGCCCAGTTCGGTCAGGTTCGGTTCCCGACCAAGGGCGCTCTTCACCCGGTCATATTCTTCCGGCGTCAGACCATGCTCTGCCACGATCTCCGGAGTGATCGCGATGCTGTTGGGATCGGCGCTCATGCCAGGGTCTCCACCAGTGAACGGAACATGGCTGCGCCGTCCGTACCGCCGAGATCGGGGTCGGCTGCCCGCTCCGGATGCGGCATCATGCCGAGCACGCGCCGGTTCGCGGACAGGATCCCCGCAATGTCGCGGCGGGACCCGTTCGGGTTGTCATTGTCATAGCGGAAGGCCACCAGACCCTCGCCCTCCAGCCGGTCCAGCGTTGCCTCATCGGCGAAATAGTTGCCGTCATGATGTGCCACGGGAATGGAAATGCGCTGGTCCGACTGGTACCCGGCGGTGAAGGGGCTCAGGGTATCCTCGACGCGCATCGCGACGTGGCGGCAGACATATTTGCCGGCGGCATTGTTCATCAGCACGCCGGGCAGCAGTCCGGCCTCGCAGGCCATCTGGAAGCCATTGCAGATGGCGAAGACGGCACCGCCGCGCTCCGCATGTCTGATCACGGCGGCCATGATGGGGCTCAGTGCCGCGATGGCACCGACCCGCAGGTAATCGCCATAGCTGAAGCCGCCGGGCAGGACGACCAGGTCCAGGTCGGGCAGCTCGCTGTTGCCGTGCCAGACCATTGCAGGCGGCTTTCCCGATGCCTGATGCAGGGCCACGGCGGCGTCCCGGTCACAGTTGCTGCCCGGAAAGACGATCACTGCCGATTTCATGATGCGCCCGTGCCCTGGCCTTCCCCGCCGATCTCGATGCGATAATTCTCGATCACCGTGTTCGCCAGCAGCCGTTCACACATCACCTTCAGGCGCTGCTCGGCACTGGCGGCATCGGTGTCGGCCAGTTCGATCTCGAACATCTTGCCCTGACGGACCTTCTCCACCCCGTCGTGACCGAGCCCGCGCAGGGCATGTTCGATCGCCTTGCCCTGGGGGTCGAGCACCCCGTTCTTCAGCGTGACAAAAACCCGTGCCTGCATCGGCCCCTCATCCTGTATTCAATAGCGATTGTCGTTCACGTTGGCCGACAACGGCCCCTCACACGTCAGTGGACGAGCTTGGGACCGCTGAATTCCGCCTGGTTCTCGGGCATCACGCCCAGCCTGCGCGCAACTTCCTGATAGGCTTCCTCGATCCCGCCCATATCACGCCGGAACCGGTCCTTGTCCATCTTCTCGTTGGTCGATGCGTCCCACAGGCGGCAACTGTCCGGGCTGATCTCGTCGGCGAGGATGATCCGCATCATCTCCCCTTCCCAGATGCGCCCGAACTCGATCTTGAAGTCGACCAGACGGATGCCGATGCCCAGGAACAGGCCGGTCAGGAAGTCGTTGATCCGGATAGTCTGGGCCATGATGTCGTCGATTTCCTGCGGCGTGGCCCAGCCAAAGGCGGTGATGTGCTCCTCCGTCACGAAGGGATCACCCATCTCGTCGTTCTTGAAGCAGAATTCGATGATGGACCGGGGAAGGGCGGTGCCTTCCTCCATCTTGAAACGTTCGGAGAAGGAACCGGCGGCCACGTTCCGCACGATGACTTCCAGCGGCACGATCTCCACTTCACGCACCAGCTGCTCGCGCATGTTGAGACGGCGGATGAAATGCGTCGGCACACCGATCTCGTTCAGCCGGGTCATCAGGAACTCCGAGATCCGGTTGTTCAGCACGCCCTTGCCGGTGATCTCGCCCTTCTTCTGGGCATTGAACGCGGTGGCGTCATCCTTGAAATACTGCACGATCGTGCCGGGTTCGGGGCCTTCGAAGAGAATCTTCGCCTTGCCCTCATAGAGCTTCCTGCGACGGGCCATCGTGATTCTCACTTTCCGAAATGGCAATGGGGCTTCCCTGAAGCGGCGGGACCATACAGAACGCAGGCGTGATCCGCAATCGGCGCAACATGCCGGACGCGCGCGAAATGCCGCGCGGGCCTGTCACCGGGTGTCGCTTGTTGAACCTGTCACAATCGCGGACTATGTCTGTTCCCGGTGCAGCGCCCCATCCGGCGCAGCTTTTATTGACGAGGGCAGACATGGCTGGGTTCGACGACCGCAAGAAGGCCGCTGAGGGCAAGTTCGCACTGGACAGCGAAAAGGAATTCAAGGCCACGGCCAGGCGCAACAAGCTGCTTGGCCTCTGGCTGGCGGAACAGATGGGCATGTCAGGCTCCGACGCTGACGCCTATGCCCGCGAAGTGATCGCCTCCGATTTCGAGGAGCCGGGCGACGAGGATGTCTATCGCAAGGTGAAGGCCGATATCGACAAGAAGGGCCTGGATATTTCGGAGCATCGCCTGCGCAAGCACATGGCTGATCTTCTGGAAGATGCCCGGCGCCAGATCGCTTCGGAATAGACAGATTGCGTCCGGACAGGGCGCCTGCAACCTGACTTCCGGTCGGCTCTTTCCGGGCGCACCACGCGAGCGTCCATGTGAACGAATCGACCGGAGATTGCCCGAACACGACCGGGGCAGCAGCAATTCCCGCACCTCAGGCGGGATTTCCTCTTGAATTCTTTCGCCTTTTTGGCGCGCAAGGCCGTGACCGTGGTCATTTTCTGAGCATGGCCGGTCCATTATGATCCGCCTATGTGGTCGATTTGCTTCAGTACGGGACTCAGGGGTCCGTTCGGTGCGCTCATCGCTTGTGAAGTCGCGCGATCCTGCAGTAGTGTTCCGCTCATGTTTGTCTGGGCTTGGCTCGGGCAGACCCGCAGGGATTCGGCCAGACAGGATGGGACAGTGATCATGCTGATCGTCAGGAGGGGCGGCATAGCGCAGGCAGTGACAGGGGTTGCTCTCGCGCTGGCAATGTTGCCGTGGAGCGGCGCAAGTGCCGAGTCGTTGAAATCTGAAGTCGAAGGTCTGCTTGGCGACCATCCTCAGATCCGCGCGGCGCAGAGTGCTGTCGATGCAGGTACGGAAGGGGAGCGCCGCGAACGTGCGGGCTATCTTCCGACGGTGACCGGCACGGCCGGTGCGGGCTACGAACACACCGATTCGCTGGCGACACGCGCTGCGGGGCAGGACAACGTGCAGTTCTTCGCCACCAATGCGACACTTGAGGTGCGTCAGAACGTCTTCAACGGTTTCGGCACCCAGTCCGGTGTGCGCAGCGCCGGTGCACTGACACGCGCCGCCGAGGAAACGCTGACGGCAGTGACGCAGAACGTGGTGCTGGAAGCGGTGACCACATACATGAATGTCCTGCGCAACCGGGAACTCGTCCGCCTGAACCGTGGCAACGAGCGTGCGATCCAGGAACAGCTGCAGCTTGAGGATGAGCGTGTTCAGCGTGGTTCCGGCATCGCCGTCGACGTTCTGGAGGCCAAGAGCCGTCTGCAGATCGCGCGGGAACAGAGCGTGGCCTTTCAGGGCGCACTGAAGGACACGGTCGCCAACTACGTCCAGGTCTTCGGCCATGCGCCGGTACTTGATGACATGCAGGCGGTCACCCCGGCGCAGGAAAGCCTGCCCGCGACCAAGGAAGATAGCATCGCCCTGATCCAGAAGGGCAATCCTGTCATCCAGATCGCGCAGGCGCAGGTCAGTTCCGCACTGCATGAGCGGGAGCGCGCGGCCTCCACCTACTGGCCATCGCTGGACGTCGTGGCACGCGCCAATATCGAGAACAACCTGTCGGGCGTCGAGGATGTGCGGCATGACTATTCGCTGAAGCTGGAGGCACGCTGGGTCCTGTTTGACGGCTTGCTGACGCCTGCCAATACCGGTGCTGCCGGTGCGCGGTATCAGGAGGCGATCCAGAACGGGCGCAATGTGACCCGCAAGACCATCGAGCTGATGGAGATCGCCTGGCATCAGATGGAAGTCGCCGATGAACGCGCGGAGTTGCTGCGCAATGCCATGAACATCGCGGCGGAGGTCTTTGCCTCGCGGCTTGAATTGCGTGAAGCAGGCAAGGAAACCGCGATCAATGTGCTGGATGCGCAAAGCCAGCTCTACAACGCCTGCATCAATTTCGTGAACGCGGTTTTCGATTCCGAGATCGCGGCCTATCGCGTTCTGAATACGCTGGGTGAGCTCGACCGGGGGGCGGTCGCGAATTCCCAGCCTGTTGAGAAGTCCACGGTCGTCGAGCAGTGTGGTTTCACCGCTGGCAAGGATGAATATCGCGTCGGGAACTGAGTAGTCCGGAGTTTTTGGAAAACTGGAGTGGTCGGGGACTCCAGTGGAGTAGTTGATCATGTCGAAGAACGAATTCCCGCCTCTTTTTGGTGACGGTGGAGCGACTCCCGAATTTGTTGCTGTCGTGGATGCGACCGGGCAGACCAGCATCGTCATCGACCAGGGATTGCTGCTGCTGACGGCGCAGTTCGTGCGGTCCGGGCC
>JARGNO010000055.1 GCA_029213165.1 Minwuia sp. | reverse complement strand
CCAAGCAGCACACGGCCATTAGAAATCACGTCCAGGGTTGCGACTTCCTTGGCCAGCGTGATCGGGTCGCGCTGGATGACCAGTGAAATGCCGGTGCCGAGTTTCAGGTTCTTCGTCACCGCCGCCGCAGCCCCCAACGAAACGAATGGGTCCATCATGCGGTAATAGGGCTTCGGCGGGTCGCCGCCACCGGGGAACGGAGAGCGGCGGGAGGTCGGGATGTTGGTATGCTCCGGAAACCAGACCGAGTCGTAGTTCCGTTCCTCCATCATCACCGCCAGGGCATCTGGCCGGATGGAATAGTCGGTATTGTAGCAGAATGCGCCGAGTTTCATGACTGTCAGGCCTCCCCACCTGTTGTGTACTGCCCCAATCGCAGCATGACCTGTCCCCCGGGGCAAGCCCGACCTGCGGCCAGGCTTCTGCGGCAATCGGCGCATCGTGCCCGGCGGGTGGCTGTCCTATCTCCGCCCCATGAGCACAGTACAGATCCAGGATCCCTCCCGTCGCGCGGTTGTCACATGGCTGTTCATCGTGGCCGCGCTGGTCTTCGTCATGGTCGTCGTTGGCGGCATCACGCGCCTGACCGAGTCCGGTCTTTCCATGACCGACTGGCATCCGGTCACCGGCTGGCTGCCGCCGCTGGGCGAAGCCGCCTGGCAGGCCGAGTTCGACAAGTACAAGGCCTTCCCCGAATACCAGAAGGTCAACCTCGGCATGACCCTGGATGAGTTCAAGACCATCTACGCCTGGGAATTCAGCCACAGGCTGCTGGGCCGGATCATCGGCCTCGTCTTCTTCTTGCCGATGGCGGTCTTCATGCTGACCGGGCGGATCAGGCGAAAGGAAATTCCGTGGTTCCTTTTCCTGCTGGTGGCGGGGGGATCACAGGGGGCGCTGGGCTGGTTCATGGTGCAGAGCGGTCTGGTCGACCGGCCCGATGTCAGCCAGTACAGGCTGGCCGCGCATCTGACGCTCGCGTTCCTGATCTATGCCCTGCTGCTCTGGACTGCCTGGTCGGTGCGGGAGGAAGGGCGTGAACGTCTGGCGCTGAGTGCCATGCGCACACCCTCGGCGATCCTTGCGGCGCTGGTCCTGCTGCAGATCGTGGTCGGCGCCTTCGTTGCCGGTATCAACGCGGGCCACATCTACAATACCTGGCCGCTGATGGATGGTGCGCTGGTGCCCGACGGGCTGTTTGCCCAGGGCTCTGGACTGGCCGCCCTGTTCGACGACCATCTGAGCATCCAGTTCGTTCACCGGGTTGTTGCCTACGCACTGCTCGGCGTTGCCGCATGGACCATGTTGCGCGGCCGTGGCGTCGGTGGACGGGCACGGTCTGCTTCGATGGGGGTCATTCACGTCATCGTCCTGCAGATTCTGCTGGGTATCGCGACCCTTGTGATGGTGGTGCCGGTCTGGCTGGGCGCGCTGCATCAGGCGACTGCCCTGCTGGTCTGGACAGCGGCACTCTGGCTTCTGCGACTGGCGTGGACCGATGCACGGATGCGTGCGACCGGCTGACTCCGGTCCGCGCTGAACGCAACAGGGCGACCCGGATGGGCCGCCCTGCTGTCGTGGTCCGACGGGTGGGGTCGGAAATCAGCTGTTGGTTGCGCCAGCGCTGTCACGTGACTCGAAGCAGCCGGAACGGGTCGCGTTTTCCTGGTTGCCGAGGGTGGAGCGGATCTGCGCGCGCACGGCCTTGCAGGCTTCCAAGCTGTCGAAGGTGCCGAAGTAGACATCGACATTGCTCTTCAGTTCGCCTTCCCAGGTGCGGGCCTTGTACTGGATGCGGCGGGTGTCATAGGCAGTCAGCCCGGACGCCGGTGCGCTGGTCACGTCAATGGTGGCGAGGGGGCTGTTGTCAGCCGGAACACTCATCCCGGCAGCGGCGGCGATCAGCAGATAATACATGGTGTGGTCTCCTTGGTGCGCGTCCGGGTCAATTCAGTGGCCCGGGTGGATATTGATCAGGTTCAGGTCTCTTACCGGCTCGCGACGATCTGCTTCGATTCGAAGCAACCGGAGCGCTTGTCCTCTTCCAGGCCACGGTCAGCCAGATCGGTGCGGATCTGGGCGCGGACGGCCTTGCAGGCTTCCATGCTGTCGAAGGTGCCGAAGTAGACATCGACATCGCTCTTCAGTTCGGCTTCCCAGTTGCGGGCCTTGTACTGGATGCGGCGGGTGTCATAGGCGGTCAGTTCGGAACTCGGTGCGGTGAATACGTCGACCTTGGAGATCGGGGCATTGTCCGCAGGGATGCCCAGTCCAGTGGCAGCGGCGATCAGCAGGTAATACATCGTTTCAGCTCCTTCATTCCCTCGGTCGCGTCCGGCGACCCTTGCTTGTCTCGCTCACTTCCAAGCAACCCCCATGCCAACTCGTGCCAGGCAGTGATCCAGACTGCCAATCGGGCGGTCGATGGGGGCCGTGATCGCCATGAAGCCTGTTGTCGGTATCCACAGGTCACTGAAAAGTCACAGCTAATCGGGTGCCTCGCCGACGGACTGACACGGCGGTTGTTTGGTTTCCCCCAAGCGTTCCTGATTTCATTGCTTGAGCAACCAAGGCGCGTGTTTCCGCGACAGTGGTGCAATCTGTACACCCGGCACGTGGCCATATCTGCCGAGTCACAATTTGCACCGCAGCCATGCGGCAATCGCTCTGTCTGGCATGTCCCAAACCTGCGCGATATAAACCGGGAGACCGAACACGAAGGAGAAGGCGCACATGACCGACGGCAAGGACAAGACCCTCGCGGACTGGAAGGCTGCGGCGGAGAAGGAACTGCGCGGCAAGTCGCTGGACGATCTGGTATGGCAGACACCGGAAGGCATCCCGGTGAAACCCCTCTACACGGAAGACGACGTGGCAGGGCTGGATCATCTGGGCAGCCTGCCCGGCATGGACCCCTATGTCCGGGGCGTGCGCGCCACCATGTACGCGAACCGTCCCTGGACCATCCGCCAGTATGCGGGCTTCTCGACAGCGGAAGAGTCCAACGCCTTCTATCGCCGCAATCTTGCCGCCGGCCAGCAGGGCCTGTCCGTGGCCTTCGATCTCGCCACGCACCGTGGCTATGACAGTGACCATCCGCGCGTGATGGGCGACGTGGGCAAGGCCGGCGTCGCCATCGATTCCGTCGAGGACATGAAGATCCTGTTCCGCGATATCCCGCTGGACAAGGTTTCCGTGTCCATGACCATGAACGGTGCGGTGCTGCCGACCCTGGCAGGCTACATCGTGGCGGCGGAAGAGCAGGGTGTCGGCCCGGAGAAGCTTTCGGGGACCATCCAGAACGACATCCTGAAGGAGTTCATGGTCCGCAATACCTACATCTATCCGCCGGAGCCCTCCATGCGGATCGTCGCGGACATCATCGACTACACCGCCAACCACATGCCCAAGTTCAACTCGATCTCGATTTCCGGCTATCACATGCAGGAAGCAGGGGCGACGCAGGTACAGGAACTGGCCTTCACCCTGGCGGACGGGCTGGAGTACGTGCGTACCGCCGTTGACCGGGGGCTGGACATCGACCGCTTCGCGCCGCGACTCAGCTTCTTCTTCTGCATCGGCATGAACTTCTTCATGGAAGTGGCGAAGCTGCGGGCGGCGCGTCTGCTGTGGCATCGCATCGTCAGCCAGTTCGACCCGAAGGATGCGCGGTCCACCATGTTGCGCACCCATTGCCAGACCTCCGGCGTCAGCCTGACGGAACAGGACCCCTACAACAACGTCATCCGCACCACGGTCGAAGCCATGGCGGCGGTGCTGGGCGGCACGCAGAGCCTGCATACCAATGCGCTGGATGAGGCGATTGCCCTGCCCACCGACTTCTCCGCCCGCATCGCCCGCAACACCCAGCTGGTGCTGCAGGAGGAAACCGGCATCCCGAACGTCATCGATCCGCTCGGCGGCTCCTACTATGTCGAGGCGCTGACGGCGAAGCTGGCGGAGGACGCATGGGCGTTGATCCAGCAGGTCGAGGAACAGGGCGGCATGACGAAGGCGGTGGCCGAGGGGATGCCGAAGCTGATGATCGAGGAGGCGGCAACCCGTCGCCAGGCGCGCGTCGACCGTGGCGAGGATGTGATTGTCGGCGTCAACAAGTACAAGCCTTCCACCGATACCGCGCCGGAAGTCCTGGACATCGACACGACCAAGGTCCGCGAGGGGCAGGTGAACCTGCTGAAGAAGATCCGCGAGACCCGTGATCAGGCAGCCTGCGATGCGGCGCTGAAGGCGCTGACCGAAGGTGCGCGTGGTGACGGCAATCTGCTGGCGCTGTGTGTCGATGCGGCCCGCGCCCGGGCCACGGTAGGCGAAATGTCGGATGCGATGGAGGAAGTCTTCGGTCGCCACCGCGCCGAGATCCGCTCCGTCAGTGGCGTCTATGCCAAGGCCTACGAAGGCGATGAGGGTTTCGCGAAGATCCAGTCGGATATCGACGACTTCGTAACCGCCGAGGGGCGCCGCCCCCGCATGCTGGTGGTCAAGATGGGTCAGGATGGCCACGACCGTGGTGCCAAGGTGATCGCGACGGCCTTTGCCGACATCGGCTTCGATGTGGACGTCGGACCCCTGTTCCAGACACCGGAGGAAGTCGCGCGCGATGCCGTCGAGAACGATGTGCATGTCATCGGCGTCTCCTCGCTGGCCGCCGGGCACAAGGCCCTGGTCCCGGCCCTGATGCAGGCGCTGAAGGATCAGGACGCGGAGGACATCCTGGTGATCTGTGGCGGTGTCATTCCGTCCGGTGACTATGACTGGCTGAAGCAGGCTGGCGTCTCCGGCATCTATGGCCCGGGTACGCATATCCCGGCCGCCGCCGCCGAAATCCTGGAACTGGTGGCCAGGTCGAGGCGCGATGCGGCGGCCTGACGGCTGATCCATCGAACTTGTGTGCAGAGGGGCGGGTCGCTATGCAGGTGGCCCGCCCGATCACGTCTGGACCCGTTGAATGTATCCCGAACCCCGTCATGTCGGCCTGATCAACTGGATCGGCCTCTGGACCCTCTACGCCAAGGAAGTGCAGCGCTTCATGAAGGTGGCGGGCCAGACGGTGTTCGCGCCGATCGTGACGACATTGCTGTTCCTGGCGATCTTCACCCTGGCCCTGGGGGAGGGGCGCGCGCCGGTTGGTGGTGTGGCGTTCGAGGTCTTTCTGGCCCCCGGTCTGGTCATGATGGCTGTGACCCAGAATGCTTTCGCCAACAGGTCCTCCGCGCTGCTGATCGCCAAGATACAGGGCAACATCGTCGATATCCTGATGCCGCCACTCAGCGCGGCGGAGCTGCTTGTTGCCTTCGTCGGTGCCTCGGTCACGCGGGGGCTGGCTGTCGCGATAGCGGTCACGGCGGCAATGACGCCCTTCGTCGATCTGCCGTTCTGGTCGATTGGCTGGGGTCTGCTGTTCGTGGTGCTGGCCTCCGTCATGATGGGGTTGATCGGTATCCTGACCGGCTTGTGGGCCGACAAGTTCGATCACATGGCCTTCATCACCAATTTCGTCATCACGCCGCTTGCGTTTCTTTCGGGCACGTTCTATTCGATCGACCGCCTGCCCGATTTCGCGCAAGGGATAGCGTTCGTGAATCCGTTCTTCTATGCCATTGATGGTTTTCGCCATGCCCTCACCGGGCAGGGTGACGTGTCGCTGGTGCTGGGCGGCACGGTGCTGGCCGTCATTGACGTGATTCTGGCCATCTGGGTGCTGGTCCTGTTCCGACGAGGGTACAACCTCAAGGCTTGACCGCGGGGTGCCTGCCCCATAAAAACTCCCCCTTTCCGCTGGGTCAGCCTTGATCCGGCGCCGGGGACCAATCCAGACTTCCTATTGACTGACTGCCAACCGGAACAGGAGACCTGTTCCCGAAAATCGAGCCCATTGGAGGCCGCCATGATCGATGTCGTGATGCCGACTTATGCAAGAACCCCCGTTTCCTT
Organism: Minwuia sp.; assembly: GCA_029213165.1. Classification (GTDB taxonomy): domain Bacteria; phylum Pseudomonadota; class Alphaproteobacteria; order Minwuiales; family Minwuiaceae; genus Minwuia. The sequence continues at coordinate 18,927 of JARGNO010000055.1, read as the reverse complement.
CGAACGTGGTGAGGGTGCGCATCTGTACACGACGGACGGGCGACGCTTTCTGGATTTCGGTTCCGGTATCGCGGTCAGCCTGCTGGGTCACAGCCATCCCGCACTGGTCAAGGCCGTGCAGGATCAGGCCGCGAAGCTCTGGCACGTCTCCAACCTCTACGAGGTGCCGGAGCAGAAGGCACTGGCGAGGAAGCTGACCGAGAACAGTTTTGCCGACACGGTCTTCTTCTGCAATTCCGGTGCGGAAGCCATGGAAGGCACCATCAAGACGGCACGGAAGTACCATTCCGCTAATGGTGCGCCGGAGCGTTATCGCATCATCACGTTCGAAGGCGCTTTCCATGGCCGGACGCTCGCCACGATGGCAGCGGGCGGGCAGGAGAAGATCCTGGCCGGGTTCGGCCCGAAGACTGACGGTTTCGACCAGGTGCCGTTCGGCGACCTTGCCGCCGCGAAGGCGGCGATCGGCCCGGAGACGGCTGCCATTCTGGTGGAACCGATCCAGGGGGAGGGTGGTATCCGCATGGCGGAACACGCATTCCTGAAGGGATTGCGGAAACTCTGCGACGATGCCGGTATTCTGCTGCTGATGGACGAGGTCCAGTGCGGCATGGGGCGTACCGGCAAGCTGTTCGCGCATCAGTGGACGGATATTGTCCCTGATGTCATGGGCGTCGCCAAGGGTATCGGCGGCGGATTCCCGCTGGGCGCCTTCCTGGCAACGGCGGAGGCCGCGAAGGGCATGGTCGCGGGCAGCCACGGCACCACCTATGGCGGCAATCTGATGGCCATGGCGGCGGGCAATGCCGTTGCCGATACGGTGCTGGCCGATGGTTTCATGGAGAACGTGCAGCGGGTTGCCAACCGCATGAAGCAAGGGCTGGCGTCGATCAGTGATCGCTATCCCAGCGTCTTCAAGGGCGTGCGCGGGACCGGCCTGATGCTGGGCCTGGAATGCGTCATGGTGAATGGCGATGTCGTGGCCGCGCTGCGGGATCAGGGATTGCTGACTGTTCCGGCCGGGGAGAACGTCGTGCGTATCCTGCCGCCACTGATCATCGGTGATGCCGAGATCGACGAGGGGCTGGGCATGATCGAGACCGCCGCCGCCGCGCTTGCCGCGAAGGCTGCGGCAGGATGAGCGCGATCAGGCATTTCCTGAGCATCGAGGATGTTTCCGCCGCGGCGCTGCAGGGGATCATCAAGGGCGCGCGGGAGCGCAAGGATGCGCGGGCGGGCTGGCCCAAGGGCCGCGTTGACGCGGACCGTCCGCTCGACGGGCATCTGTTGGCGCTGATCTTCGAGAAGCCTTCCACCCGGACGCGGGTGTCCTTCGATGCCGCCATGCGTCAGCTCGGCGGACAGACCACGATCCTCAACGCCGGGGAACTTCAGCTTGGCCGCGGCGAGACCATCGGCGACACGGCGAAGGTGCTGTCGGCCTATACCGATGGCATCATGATGCGCACTTTCGAACAGGCAAAACTGGACGAACTGGCCGAACAGGCTTCCGTGCCGGTGATCAGCGGCCTGACGGATTCCGGCCATCCGTGCCAGTTGATGGCTGATGTGCTGACGCTGGAGGAAAAGCGCGGCGGCATTGCCGGGCAGACGATTGCCTGGTCCGGTGACGGCAACAACATGGCCAATTCCTGGATCGAGGGCGCAGCCCGCTTTGGCTATCGACTGCGTCTGGCCTGTCCGCAGGGACTCGAGCCGGACGCCCAGGTGCTGAAGCGCGCCCAAGCGGAAGGTGGCGACATTGCCCTGACCGATGACCCGCGTGCTGCGGTGGAAGGTGCCGACTGCGTCGTTGCCGACACCTGGGTGTCGATGGGTGACGAGGACGCGGCGGACCGCCACAACCTGTTGCGCCCCTATCAGGTCGACCGGGATCTGATGGGTCTGGCCCGGAAGGATGCGGTCTTCATGCATTGCCTGCCGGCCCACCGGGGTGAAGAGGTCACTGCCGAAGTCATCGACGGCCCGCAATCGGTCGTGTTCTCGCAGGCCGAGAACCGCGTGCATGCACAAAAGGGTGTTCTGCTCTGGTGCCTCGGTCGCTGAGTGCGCGGTCAGCGTCATTGAACGATGAGGTGGAAGTGATGGAGCGGGCCATGACCGCACCGACGGACGACCTGATTCAGCCCTTTCATCTGAATGGGCGGGAGGTGCGGGGCCGCATCATCCGCATGGGATCGGTTGCACATGCCGTCCTGTCCCGCCACAGCCTGCCGCCCGCCGCTGCGTCCCTGCTGGGGGAGGCAATGGCCCTGACCGCGATGATGGCCAGCGCCATGAAGTTCGATGGCATCTTCACCCTGCAGGCGCAGGGGGATGGCCCGGCCAAGGTCCTGGTGGCGGACTATCGCAACGGCGGGGACCTGCGCGGCTACATCCGCCTGTCGGATACCTTCGACGCGGTGCGTGACACCAGCGCGGACGGATTGCTCGGCAAGGGTATCCTGGCGTTGACGGTGGACCGCGAGGGCGATCACCAGCGCTATCAGGGTACGGTAGAGCTGGAGGGGGATAACCTGTCCAGTTCAGCCGAGTACTATTTCCGCCAGTCGGATCAGGTGCCGAGCCTGTTCCGGCTGTTCGCGGGGCATGGGCCGGATGGCAACTGGCGAGTTGGCGGTCTGATGCTGCAATCCCTGCCCAAGGACCCGGACGAGGACAAGGCGCAGGAAGACTGGGCGCTGGCCGAAACCCTCGCCGCCACCGTGAAGCCGCAGGAACTGCTGGACCCGACGCTGTCACCGGCAGAGTTGCTGTACCGGCTGTTTCACGAGGACGGCGTCTGGCTGCATGACGCGTCTCCGCTGCGGGACCAGTGTACCTGCTCGGTCGAGCGCATCACGGAAGTCGTGCAATCGTTTCCTGAGGATGAAGTTCGTGATCTGGCAGTCGATACCGGCGATGTTTCGGTAGACTGTCAGTTCTGTGGCCGAACCTATACGCTGCCGCTGGATGCCCTTGTCGGAGATGCAAACGCATGAACGTCACACGCCGCCGGTTGTTGCTTGTCGCCCCCGCCCTGCTGTTGATGGGCTGCGGCGGACCTTCGGTGCTGCCCGATGGGCCGCGGGTACCGGAGATTTCCTTCCGCCATCTGCCTGCGATCACTTTCGATGTTGCCAGCATCGACGTGCAGCAACCCTTTGTCTCCTCCGGCCAGCCGCCGTCGATAGAGAGTCAGATTCCGGTGACGCCGGCACAGGTGGCGCAGAACTGGGCGCGGGACCGGCTGAAGGCCGGGGGCGCCGACGGTGTGGCGCGCTACAGCATTCTTGATGCCAGTGTCACCGAGGTTGAGTTGAAGACCGACAAGTCGGTGACCGGGCTGCTGAAGACACAGCAGGAAAGCAGGCTGGAGGGCCGCGTCGAGGTGCGTAGCGACATCAGCAACGCGAAGGGCACCGGGTTCACCACCGCCATCGCGACCCGCACCCAGACGATTCCGGAAGGTCTGACGCTGGATCAGCGGGAGCAGTTGCAGATCGATTTCGTCGAGGCGCTGGGCCAGGATATGAACCGGCGGCTGGAGACGGAGATCCGCTTCAACCTGACCGCATTCGTGAAGCCATAGGGGCAGCGACATGACGAAGGAAATCATCCGGCATCCCGTGTTGCAGCAGATGATCGACAAGGGCAACGTGCCCCTGTCGCTGGCCACGAAGGGTGCCGGGCTGGTCTTTGTCTCAGGTTTGCCGCCGGTGGACCTGAAGACGGGCCAACTGGTGCAGGGCGATATCGAGGCGCAGACCCGCGCGTCGCTGAACGCCGTCAGGGCGGTGCTGGAGGAAGCCGGTTCGTCCATGGACAAGGTACTGAAATGCACGGTCTTCGCAGTGAACGCCGGGCAGTTTGACCGGGTCAATGCCGTCTATGCCGAATTCTTCCCGAGCGAACCGCCCGCCCGGACCTTCGTGACCGTGGGCTCCTGGCCCTGGCCGTTCGATATCGAGATCGAGGCGGTGGCGCTCGCCTGATACCCTTTTTGAGAGGAGACTGAACGTGGCACCCAGACAACGCATCGCCGTCACCGTACCCGCCGGACCCCGGCTGCAGGACACGATCGACCGCCTGACATGGGCGGAGGCCAATGGCTATGACGATGCATGGTTCGCCGATGGTGCCGCACCGGATGCGCTGACCTCCGTCGCTGCCCTTGGCCCGCGCTTCGAGAAGCTGCGGTTCGGCATCGCGGTGACACCGGTCTTCTCCCGCACGCCCGCTGTGCTGGCCGCGACCGCCAACGTGATCGGGCAGGCCATGCCCGGGCGTTTCGTGATGGGGCTGGGATCGTCGAGCCAGACCATGATGGTCGGCTGGCACGGGCAGCACTTCGAGAAGCCGCTGACCCGCGTGAAGGAAACGGCGCAGCTTGTCCGGTCCATGCTGGCGGGTGAGAAGTCCGACTTCGATGGCGTGACGGTGAAGAGCAAGGGCTACCGCCAGGCACCGCTGGAGCCGAAGGTGCCGATCTATCTGGCCGCATTGCGGTCGAACATGATCGAGATGGCGGCCGAGGTTGGTGACGGTGTCATCTTCAATCTCTGGCCGAAGAAGGCTTTGCCGAAGATGATCGAGCATGTTCATGCAGGTGCCGCCCGTGCCGGACGCAACGGCGCGGATGTGGAGATCGTCAACCGCCACATGGTGCTGGTGACGGACGACAAGGCAGAGGGGCGGGCACGTTTCCGCCAGAACTTCGCGCCGTATTACGCAACGCCCGTCTACAACAAGTTCCTCGCCTGGGCCGGCTACGAGGATGAGGCCGCACAGATCCGCGAGGGCTGGGCCGAGAAGGACCGCGCCAAGACCACCGGCGCGCTGGTTGATGACCTGATCGACGATATTGCCATCATCGGCACGGCGGATGAATGCCGGGAACGCCTGCGCTGGGCCGCGGCGACGGGCATCCACACGCATATCATCGCGCCTCTCAGCCCCGACCCGAAGGAGGCCTTGCGCTGCTTCGATGCGTTCCGCCCGGATGTCTTCTCGCTGGCGGCATAGGTCTTTCCGTCACCCGCCTGACATGCGTCGGCTCACTCGACGATCCGTCGCTTGATGCGGCTCAGGGCCTGTGGCGTGACACCGATATAGGCGGCGATGTCGGCTTGGCTGACCGTTGCGGTGTCTGAAGGGTTCTCTTCGAGGAACTGGCGGTAGCGTTCCTCGGCAGAGAGGCAGAGCAGGTCATGTTCGCGCCGTTCCTTGCGTCGGGCGAACATGACCAGGAAGTCGATGACCTCATTCGCGACGGCGATATCCTTCTGTGCTTCGCTGACCAGCAGATCGAAGGTCAGGCTGACGAGTGATACCTCACTGATGGCCACAAGGCTGAAGGTGCAGGCACCTTCGTCCTCCATCGACGCGAGGCTTCCGATCGTGGAACCTGGCCCGATCAGGGACTTCACCTGTTCCCGGCCATCGATCCGGGTGTAGTAGGCCTTCAGATGGCCTTCGCGGACAAAGTACAGTCGGCGGTCGCTGTCGCCCTGGTGAAAGACGTGGTGGCCCAGCGGGAACCGGGCGCCGACCCCGTGCTTCGCCAGAAGCTCCGATATTTTCTGCAAATGAACCTCGATCAATTGAGGGGGGCTCGACGCCCGGTAGCTTCGCGGACGAATTGAAACCCAGTCCGTCAGGGAGCGCCACCGTGAAGCTGTCCAAACGCCGCATCGTACTCACCGGGGGAACATCAGGCATCGGCCGGGAACTGGCCCTTCTGCTGGCCGCCGACAATCAGGTCGTCGTGCTGGCCCGCGAGACCACGCGCAGCATGCAGTTGCAGGCGGAAGTCCCGGATATCGGGATGGAGCACGTCGATCTCTCGGTTCCGGAAGAGGTGGAGGCGGTTGGTCGCCGACTCGCCGGCGGGCCAGCGCTGGATGGATTGATCAACTGCGCCGCGCTGCAGAACACGCCGGTCCTTGCCTCTCCCGATTTTGATCTGGCATCGATCCGGCGCGAGATGGATATCAACCTGACGGCTGTCTGCCTGCTGTGTGCGACCCTGCTTCCGGCGCTTCTGACACGGCAGGCGGCATTCATCATGAACATCAATTCCGGGCTGGGCCTGGTGCCCAAGACCGACTCGGCGGTCTATTGCGCGACGAAGGGGGGATTGAACATCTTCACCCAATCGCTGCGCAACCAACTGGCGGATACCAATGTCCGTGTGCAGCAGGTCCTGCTGCCGCTGGTTGACACGCCGATGACCCATGGGCGCACCGCCACCAAGCTGGACGCCCGGGATGTTGCGCGGCAGATCCTGAAGGCCGTCGAGGCCGGGACCGAAGACACCGATGTCGGAAAGGTCAGACTGCTGCGGATCCTCAACCGGGTGGCACCGTCGATTGCTCACCGCATCATGCAGGGGGCCTGAACCATGCGCACCTTGCTGAGAGTCATGCTGATCCTGGCGGCAATCTTCGCCTCGACATTCGTCATCGCCCGGTTGCTGGGTATCCTGACGGAGGAAAATGTCCGCCACTGGCTTGCGGAGGCGAGCGGGATTTCGGTCTGGTGGATCGGTGCCATCGTGGTGGCGCTGTTGTTCATTGACCTGTTCGTGGCCGTCCCGACGCTGACGGTGACGATACTGGCCGGATACTTCATGGGCTTCGCGGGCGGGGTATCCGCCGCATTCCTGGGGATGATGCTTGCCGCCGTCTGCGGATATGCCATCTGCCACCGATATGGCGCGGGGCTGATCGCACGACTGGTCAGCGACACCGACAAGCGCCAGGAACTGACCGATGCGTTTCACCGGAACGGTCCGGCGATGATCCTGTTGTCGCGCGCCGCGCCGATCCTTCCGGAAGTGACAGCCTGCATGGCGGGTGCCACGCGGATGCGTTTCAGCCTGTTCCTGGCACTCGTCGTGGTCAGCACGCTTCCCTATGCCGGCATCGCCGCATGGGCCGGATCAATCAGCACGATCGACGACCCGCTGCCGGCCATCTATGCCGCGCTGCTGCTCTACGGTGTGATGTGGTCCGGCTGGGCCATCTACCGTTCGCGCACGCGCAGACAGCCGCACAAGGCCAGCCGCTGAGGCAGGACGTGAGCGATGGGAACTGTCGTTCAGACTGCGCGCAGGGCAGTCGTCGCGGCCATGTCCACTTCACCCGTATCGGTCAGTGCGACGCGGTAGGTATCGCGGGCCCGGTCACGGCTGATCCAGCCCTCCCGCACATCCTTTTCGATCCTGGCCGGGTCACGCTGCGCCGGATCGCCGTAGCCGCCACCGCCACAGCAATGGGAGACGATGCTTTCCCCCGTATGCAAGGTGACGACGTCGCTGTTCGCGGTCGGGGTGACGGTGCCGTCGGCGGCGCGGATGCCCTGGAAGGCGCTGCCGCCGCGTCCGGCGCCACGCACACCCTTGGCAGGATTGTGGGTGCCGTCGGAGACGAAGGCCACTTCCATGTCGCCACGGGTGGGGCCGTATTCGACCAGCATGCCAGGGCCGCCCTTCTGCTTGCCCGCGCCTTCCGAGTCGGTGATGAAGCGCCGCTGTTTCACCAGCATCGGATGGCGCATCTCGTCCAGTTCGATGCTGTCCTGATAGCAGAGCCCGGCATTGCCGACATGGCCCAGCGTGATCCAGGCATCGGTGCCAGGTGCCGCGGCGCCGCCGGTCATGGCGAGGAAGAGCTGGTTCACGTAGCGTTCCTTCAGCTTCGGATCATAGCCTGACACGACCCCGACTGAGGCGGGCAGGATCGCGCCGGATTCGGCCATGCCAAAGCCTTCCTCCAGTTCGGCAATTGCCGCCTGCACCGAATTGGCGACCCGGTCGGCGACATTGGTGGTGGCGACGGAGCAGCTTGTCGGATGCTCGGGGATGCCGCAGATCGCGTTCTTCTTCAGGTGAATGTCGATCCGGCGGAATGCGCCGTCATTCTTCGGCACCGACGGGTCGATGGAATTGAACACGCCGATCATCGCTGCCGTGCGGGCGCAGGCCTCCGACAGGTTCAGGCCGCAGGGCAGCGCATCCATGTTGTCGGTCAGGTCCACGGCGATGCGTCCGGCATCCGCATCCACATTGACCGTGACGTTGATCGGGATGCCATCCTCCGGCGTGCCGGGGACGGGGTCGTGACGGCTGGTCCATGACGTGGTGCCGCTGGGCATCTTCGCGATGGCGTTGACCATCCGGTTCTCCGTGTAGTCGAACCACTGGCCGGTGAAGTCATGCAGCGTGTCCCAGCCGATCTCGTCGGCCAGCGAGAGCAGTTCCCGCTCCCCGATCCGGGCGGCACCGACCATGGCCAGATAATCGCCCCACCATTGCTCCGGTACCCGGATACGCAGCATGCACATGCGAACGATGTCGCTGATGTTCTCGTAGTTCTCCTGCACCTTCACGCCGGGGAAGATCAGCGCGCCTTCCTCGTACACGTCCCGCGCATTGCCCATGTAGGTGGTGGGCTGGGAGTTGCCGCAGTCGGCCTGGTGCGCCTTCGCCAGCACGGTGAAGTGATGCACGCCGTCGTCGTCAATGACCGGCACGATCAGGGTGTGGTCCGCAGGGTGGGAACAGCCGTGGTACGGCGAGTTGTGCAGGAACGCGTCGCCCTTCTTCAGCTTCGGATGAAATTCCTTGATCGACCGGGCCATCAGGTCGGGGCCGCTCAGCACATGGATCGGCAGGCTCTCCGCCGTGGCCAGCAGCCGGTCATCGGCGGTGATGATGCAGCAGGAGAAGTCGCGGGCGATGTTCAGCACACCTGACCGGCCCGTGCGCAGCAGCGTATTCGCCATCTTGCGCGCGATCCCTTCCAGCCGGTTGTTCAGAATCGCAAGCTGGACGCCGTCAATCTGTTTCGAAGCCGCACTGTCAGCCATTTCACTACTCCCTTACCAGGCGCGCCAGCCACCATCGACGGGCAGGATCACGCCGTGAACCGATCTGGCCTCTTCCGAGGCCAGGAAGACTGCCGCGCCTGCCATGTCGGCAGCGGGCAGGAAATCATCACCTGACGGGGTGCGCTCACGCATCTTCGCGGCCCATTCCGGGTCGGCGCGCAGATCCGCGTTCATCGGGGTCACGATATTGCCTGGCGCGATGGCATTCACGTTGATGCCGTGCGGCGCGAGCTCCAGGCAGAGTGACTTGGTCAGGTTGTTCATGCCGCCCTTGGAGGCGCAGTAGGCCGCCGACTGGGGGAAGCCGCCGATACCGGCGATGGAGCTGACATTGATGATGCGGCCCCACTTCTGCTGCTTCATGTGGCCGATGACGGCCCTGGTCAGGAAGAAGGCGCTCTTCAGATTGGTGTCGAGCTGGCTGTCCCAGTTGGCCTCGTCCACTTCCTCGATGGGGCGGGGTTCGAAGATGCCGGCATTGTTGACTAGAATGTCCACGGGACCGAGGCGCGCGGTGATGTCCGCATGCAGCCTTTCGATCTCCGCGACCTGGCCAATGTCGGCCTGAAACGGTTCCGCTTTGCCGCCTTCAGCCCTGATCCGGGCCACGATCTCCTCGGCGGTTTCACGGTTCTGGCGGTTGATGACCGCCACGGACGCCCCTTCGGCGGCCATTGCCAGCGCGATCTCGGCCCCGATCCCCTGGGATCCGCCGGTCACTGCCGCAATTCGGCCTGCAAGTCTCATCGAAGGGCTCCTGAAAGAAGGGAGCCCCGTCCCGGTGGTGGCCGGAACGGGGCTCGGGTCGTGTCATCGCAGCAGGTGGATCACCGTGCGATGTAGGAGTAGCGCTTGCCGAACAGCACATCCAGCGGAACGGGTTCCGAGATGGTGTAGTCGGCGGCCACGGCAGGCTTGCCGTTGGTCGTTTCCACGATCAGGTAAGGTGCCCGATCCTGATGGTGCAGGATGTTCGTGAACGTCCGCGTACCGATCAGGAACGGCTCCTCGCGGAAGGTTTCCATGGCGGCAACCACGGCATCCGTCTCGAAGGTGCCGGCCTTCTCGACCGCACGGGCCCACATCTCGATCACCAGGTAACCGGGATAGGTGTACTGGCTGTTCGGACGCTCGCCGAAGCGGGCTTCGTACTTCTTGTTGAACTCCTCGACGGCGGGACGCGGGTCATCGCCGTAGATCGACGCCTGCTCGGTCACGTAATGGCCGGACAGGTTCGGCACGGAATCGAGCCAGTAGGTGCCGCTCATGGAGCTGCCACCGGCCAGGGCCGAGGTGATGCCGGCTGCCCGGATCTGGCGCAGCGCACTGGCACCGCCCGGGATGTAGGAGCAGTTCATGATGATGTCGGGCTGCGTCGGCAGGCTCTTGATGCGGGTGATCTGGGCCGCGATCGAGGCGTCGCCGTTCTGGTAGACGTCGTGACCGAGGATTTCCAGCCCCAGCTTCTCACGCCACATCCAGTCGAAACCGTAGCAGATGCCCTTGTTGTACTCGATGGTGGTGTCGAGCAGGATGTAGGCCGTCTTCCAGCCCTTGTTCTGCGAACCCCATTCGGCAATCGTCGCACCCTGCACGCCCGCGAGAACGGACGAGGAGAAGGCGTTCTTGCCGACACCCTGGATACCGGCCAGCACGCTTTCCGCGCAGAGGAAGATCGCGATCTTGTTGGCGTTCTTCGCAGCCAGCGCCGCCGGAGCACCGAAGTCATAGTCACAATCGACGGCGAGCATCTGCGCGCCTTCGTTCAGGACTTCCTGACCGGCCTTGGCACCTTCGACACGGTCGGTCTTGGCGTCGGCCATGACATAGGTGATCTTCTTGCCGAGGATGCCACCTTTCGCGTTGATGTCGTCGATGGCGATCAGCGCCGCATTGGTGGATGGCTGGCTGTAGGCCTGCATCCAGCCGGAATAGGATGCCGCGAAGCCGACAACGACTTCGTCATCGGCGGCATTCGCCACGGTCGCGCCTGCGGCGAGACCCAACGCCGCGACCGCGCCGATGGCAGATGTTGCTAGTTTTCTCATTCGACAAAAACCTCCTGTCATGTTCGCGCGCCGCCCGGTTGAGCATCAACCCGGTCCGTTGCCGCCTCCTGACATCGGCCGGGTTCATGTTGCGCTGCAACAGAACGGCGTCACGCTGGAAACATGCTACGACATATCGGGAAACTGGCAACTACCGGGCAGGGGGCATGGCTTGGACCCATGTGCACAAAACTGCGATGAATAGCGTACCGCGCCTGCGGTTGTGCGGGTTTCAGGGGCGCGCAAGCCCGCGGAATCAGCGGGATTCCGGCGCTTCGTCAGGGGCTGCTGAAGGGTGCATGGGCCGGTGGTTGTCTTGCCGCGCCGCAACATCGCGTCTAACGTCGCCGCATCGAACCGGTGAAACACACCGTTCCCGAAGATTTCTGCAACCGCGGAGGGGCCATTGGTGCAGCAGGGCGGAGACAGCAGTTCCACGCTGGAAGTACGCGACGTCACCATAAGATTCGAAGGGCTGACGGCCATCGATCAGGTGAACGAGACCGTATCACCAGGCGAAATCCTCGGGCTCATCGGCCCGAATGGCGCGGGCAAGACAACGCTGGTCAACACAATGACCGGGTTTCAGGAACCAACTGTCGGGGATGTCCTGCTGGATGGTGCCTCGGTCCGCAAGGTCAATGCCCACAAGCTGCGTCGCATGGGCGTTTCCCGGACCTTTCAGGCAGGTCGCCTGTTCCGCGAGATGAGCGTGGTGGAGAACGTCGAGGTCGCCGGCGTCGGCATGGGCCTGCGCCGCGCGGCGGCCCACAAGGAAGCCATGAACCTGCTGGACTGGATCGGCCTTTCCGACCGGGCCAACGTGCTGGCCGGTGCGTTGCCCTATACCGATGAACGGCGCGTCGGCATTGCCCGTGCCCTGATCCAGTCGCCGAAGTTCATGCTGCTCGACGAACCCGCCGCCGGCATGTCGGACCTTGAGTGCGATGACCTGATGAAGCTGGTGCAGCGCGTCCGCGACGAATTCGGCTGCGGCATCGTGCTGATCGAGCACAACATGCGCGTTGTCATGGGGGTCTGCGAACGCATCCACGTCCTGGACAGCGGCAGGACCATCGCGCGCGGCACGCCGGGTGAGGTTCAGAAGAATCCGGCCGTGATCGAAGCCTATCTGGGCAAGGGGTAAGGCGATGCTTGAAGTCAAGGACCTCGAAGTCCGTTACGGACGGCTGACTGCCCTGCGCGGCGTCAGTCTCTCGATCAGCGAAGGTGAGATTGCCTGCATCGTCGGCCCCAATGGTGCGGGCAAGTCGACGACACTGCTGGCCATTTCCAGTGTGCTCACCCCGACCGCGGGCAGCATCACCTTCGATGGCACCCCCATCCATGGCACCAGACCGGAAGACGTGGCCCGCATGGGCATCTCCCAGGTGCCGGAGGGACGGCACATCTTCACGTCGCTTTCGGTGGAGGAGAACCTGCAGGTCGGCACGGCCACCCGCAGCGACAAGGCCGAGATGAAGCGCGACTATGACCGGGTGATCGAGACCTTCCCGATCCTGGGGGAGCGCCGCAAGCAGTCCGCAGGCAAGCTTTCCGGCGGAGAGCAGCAGATGCTGGCCATCGGTCGCGCGCTGATGACCAACCCGCGCTTCATGACCATCGACGAACCCTCGCTCGGCCTGGCGCCGAAGATCGTCGACCGGGTCTACGAGGTGCTGATCGACCTGCGCGAGAAGCGCGGACTGACGTTGCTGATTGTCGAGCAGAGTTCGGAACGCGCGCTGAAGGCTGCGGATTCACTCTACGTATTGCGCAACGGCTCGATCCAGCTGGCTGGCAAGGCCGCCGACCTGCAGGACGGCAAGGAAGTCCACAAGGCCTATTTCGGCTTCTCTGATGATCATGAAGGGGAGGTGATGATCTGATGGCGTTCGCACTTCAGGTTCTGATGAATGCACTCAGCCTCGGCAGCCTCTATGCCCTGGCCGCCCTTGGCATCGGGCTGCTGTTCGGGGTGCTGAAACTGATCAACTTCGCCCATGGTGACTTCATCACGGTGGGCGCCTATGCGCTGATCGTGCCGTCCGCCGCGACGCAGGCAACACTGCTGATCGGCGATTTCCATCCGCTGATCCTGATCCCCTGCATCGTCGTGGTCGTCGTCATCCTGGCCCTGATCGCGGAGTTCCTTGTCTTCCGGCCCCTGCGCAACGCCTCACCAGCGACCCTGATGATCGGGTCGTTCGCGCTCGGATTCGTCATCCAGAACATCCTGATCATGATCTATGGCGGTCGTCCGAAGGCGGTCGGCATCTGGTCGGACCTGAGTCTGGGTGTGGAACTGATGCCCGGCGTGGAAGTGCCGAAGCTGCAGCTGATCATCATCGGCGTGACGCTGGTGCTGATGGTGGTGCTGGTTCTGTTCCTGACGAAGACCAAATACGGCGTTCACATGCGTGCGGCGGCGGAAGACTTCCGCATGGCCCGGATGCTGGGGATCGAGGCCAATCGCGTGATCATGCTGGCTGTCGCGATCAGCGGCATGCTGGCCGCCGCCGTCTCCATGCTGTTCGTGGTGCAGACCGGCATCCTGGATTTCCGCATGGGTGTCTCGCTGATGCTGTTCGCCTTCATCGCCACGGTGATCGGGGGGATGGGCAGTCTGGTCGGGGCCGTGGTCGGCGGCTTTGCCGTCGGCGCGGTCAGCATCCTGCTGCAGACCTTCCTGCCATCGGAGATGCGGGTGTTCCGGGACGTGTTTGTCTTCGCCATCGTGATCTTCATTCTTCTGGTCAGGCCGCAGGGTCTGGTCATGTCCCGTGCGTCCAGGGAGCGTGTCTGAGATGGAGCCGAAATCACCTCTGGGCCACATGGTCCGCGAAGTCTGGCCACTGATCATCCTGTCCATCGGGTTGCTGCTGGTGGTTGCCGTCATCCAGTCCATGGGCGACCGCATTGTCAGCCAGTCCCTGACGGAGGGACTGATCCGGCTGGTGGTCGTGATCGGCCTCTACATCTTCATCGGCAATTCCGGGCTGATCTCCTTCGGCCACATCGGCTTCATGATGATCGGCGCCTATGCCACGGCCTGGCAGACCATGGACCCGATGACCAAGGACATCTTCATCCCCGGCCTGCCGGCCTATCTGCTGGCCAATTCGCACCACTGGCTGATCGCGACGATCATCGGTGGCCTGATCGCGGCCATTGCGGCCTTCATTTCAGGGCTGGCGATGATGCGGCTTTCCGGGATTGCGGCTTCCATCGGCACCTTCGCCCTGTTCATGAGCTTCTATTCCCTCTACCTGCAATGGAGCACCTGGACGGCGGGGCAGAGTTCGCTGGTCGGCATTCCGGTGACCACGACACCCTGGGTGGCATTCTGGTTCTGCATCGTCGCCATGATCGGTGCCTTCGTCTATTCCCGCTCCAAGTTTGGCCTGGCGCTCAGGGCGAGCCGGGAGGATGAGGTCGCGGCCAAGGCCGCAGGCGTGAACGTCACCGGGGAGCGGGTGATTTCCTTCACCATCAGCGCCTTCTTCGTTGGCATGGCCGGCGGCCTCTATGGTCATTTCCTGGGGCTGCTGACGGTGGACACCTTCTACCTGCCGATGACCTTCATCACGCTGTCGATGCTGGTGGTCGGCGGCATGCAGAGCCTTTCGGGCGCTGTTGTCGGCACCATTGTCCTCTCCTTCGTGATCGAACTGCTGCGCAAGGCGGAAAAGGGCTTCAGCCTCGGCGAGACCAGCATCAGCCTGCCGGCCAGTTCGGCAGAGGTGGGGCTGGGTGTCATCCTGCTGCTGATCCTGATCTTCCGCCCTTCCGGCTTTACCCGGAACGCGGAGATCTACTGGCCCTTCAGGCCGAAGGTCGCCGTGACCGAGGTGACGCACCGCCAGTCGTAGCACCTGGTTCCGGAAGCCTTGTCGGCCAGACGAGGCTTCCGGATGACGAAGCAAGGTCGTGTCTCCGTTCCCGGGGGGTCAGGTTTGCTGTCGGGCGGTGCCTGGTGACCTTCCCCTGACTCAGAAGATGAAGTCGTCCTGATGCAGTTGCGCGATGCCGATGTCGTTCAGTGTGATCGATACGCCGCCTTCGACACCCAGCAGGGCAATGGTGGTCGATCCACCCGACTCGGTCGCAACCGACAGCACGTCCTCGAACTCGCTCAGGCCGAAGTCGGACAGGTCCAGCCGGTCAAGCGATCCGGCACCGGCCTCGAAGCCGTTGACGAGATCAGCGCCGTCGCCGTCACCGAAGACGAAGGTGTCGTCCACGCCATCCACGCTGGTGAGCGTGTCGTTCCCCGCGCCACCGACAAAGGTATTCGCGTCGCCGATGCTGGGCTCGAACTCCGGGAAATCGACCTCGTAATCGAACACGTCGCGAATCTGGTCGTCACCCGCGCCACCGAAGATCACGTCATTTCCGTCATGGCCCGACAACGCATTGTCCCCTGCATTGCCGAAGAGAGTGTCGTCACCCGCGAAGCCCTGAATGTAGCCATCGCCCGTACCGGTCAACGTGATCCGGTCTTCCAGGTTGCTGCCGCCGAGACCATCGGCATCAAGTGCCAATGTCAGGCCATCAACGATCAGGTTGACGTCGATGTCCACGGTCTCGAACGCGGTCAGCGGTCCGCCTGCACCCGCGTTGCCCAGATCGCTTACCTGCACTTCCAGACTGTCCGAACCGCTGAACTCCGGGTCTGGGGTGTAGGTCAAGGTGCCGAGCAGGTCGTTCACATTCGTCAGCTCTCCGGTCAGGGTCAGTTCGGACGTGCCGTTGCCCGAAACCACCGCCGCCGTGCCGCTGACAGTCAGGACACCATTGGCCACCGTGAGAACGGCCACGACTTCGCCGGTGCCTTCAACGGCATCCACGTCGCTCACGGTGATGTTGGTGATGGTCACCGACTGATCCTCGTCAACCACCACGTCCGGTGCCGCTTCCCGTCCGAACACGACATAGGTCACGCCGCTCCGGATTGCGTTCCCCTCCTCGGACTGGGCGCCCATGATGATGTCGGCGCGCCCGTCGTTGTTCATGTCGCCGACGGCGCTGACACTGTTTCCGATGCCATTGGAGACGATGGCAACGCCGCCGTTCCCGTTCTCCACGTCGGCCAGGTCCACATTGCCTCGCACGCCCTCCGTTCCCAGCACGATATAGGTGATGCCATTGCCGTCCAGCCCTGCACTAGGCGAACTGACAGCAACGTCGTCCAGGCCATCGCCGTCGAAATCGCCGACCCCCGCAACGGAGTATCCCGCCTGGTCTTCCGCGGTCGCACCGACAATGGTGAACCCGTCAATGGATACGTCGAAATTGTCCAGATCGACGGTGTCCCCGTCCGCCTTGCCATAGATGACGTGGGCGATGCCTGAACGGGTGCCGTTGCTGCTACTCAGCGGCGAGCCGACGATGATGTCGTCCAGGCCATCCCCGTTCAGGTCACCGGTCCCGGCCACTGACTGGCCGATACTGCCCAGCGGATCGCTGCCGGTGATGGCGAATCCCCCGATACCGGCCTCGACATCGTTCAGGTCGATGGCGGAGTTGTCGGACTTGCCGAAGACGACATAGGCACTGCCCTGATCACCGAAGGGCGCCCCGACAAGCAGGTCGGCCAGACCATCGCCATTCACGTCGCCGGCGTCAGCCACGGAAATGCCGGCACCGTCCCGGTTGCCGGCGCCCTCTATGATGAAGCCGCCGCCGATCTCGTGGCGGATCTCACTGGTGCGCACTTCGGACGTGTCTGCCTTGCCGAAGACGACGAAGGCCGCGCCGGAATCGAATCCGCCCGTATCGTCGCGACTTGCGCCGATGATCATGTCGTCGATGCCGTCGCCGTTCACATCCCCGGCGGAACTGATCGCGTTGCCCAGTCCCTGGCCCGTCTGGTCGGACCGGATGAAGAAACCGCCATTGCCGTTGAAGACATCGGAGAGTTCGACCGTTGTCCCGTCCGCCTTGCCGAACACCACGTAGGCCGACCCGGTCTGGCCGTTGAAGCGATAGGCGCCGACCAGCAGGTCGTCCAGGCCGTCACCGTTCACATCGCCGATTCCGTCAACCGAAGATCCGGCCAACTCGCCCTGGGGGCGGCCCTGGATGGCGAAACCGCCGGTTCCGGCACTGACATCCGACAGGTCGACCGGCGTTCCGTCGGACTTGCCAAAGACGACATAGGCCGTCCCGGAGTTGTTGCCGTTCACATCCGCATGACGGGCATCGACGATCACGTCGGCGATGCCGTCCCCGTTCACGTCACCGGCACCGCGGGGCGCGCGGCCGCTCAGGTCGGAGTCGGCGATCCCGAGCATGACGAAACCACCCGATCCCTCGCGCACGTCGGAGAGCTCGATAGCATTGGAAACAAGTACCTGGGGCGCATCGTTGACAGCATTGACAATGATCTCCGCCGTGCCTGTGGCCTCGCGGAAATTGCTGTCGCGTATCGTATAGGTGACCGTGTCCGTGCCGTTGAAATCGGTGTTGCCGAGATAGGTCAGGGTGCCATCGGACTGCACCACCACCGTGCCGTTGGCGGCGGTCGCCGATACGACCGTCAGCGCGTCCCCCTCGATATCCGTGTCGTTGCCGAGCACGTCGAATGTGACAGCGGTGTCCTCGTCGGTCTCCGCCGCGTCGGCAACCGCAACTGGCGCGTCGTTCCGGGCGATGACATTGACTGCGACCTGGGCCGTCGCGGCGGCGCCGCCACTGTCGGTGACCGTGTAGGTAATCGTGTCCACGCCATTGAAGTCGGCATTGCCAAGGTAGGTCAGGGTCCCGTTGGCATTGATGATCACCGTGCCATTCTCTGCCGTGGCCTCGGTCACGGTCAGGCCATCGCCCTCCGGATCGGTGTCGTTGTCCAGCACATTGATGGTGGCAGTAATGTCCTCGAAAGCCCGAAGTGTGTCGTCGAGCGCGACCGGGGCATCATTGACAGCGTTCACGGTCACCGCGACCTCCGCCGTATCGGTACCACCATTTCCGTCATCGATCGTGTAGCTGATGGTGTCACTGCCGCTGAAGTCGGCGTTGCCTGTGTAGGTCAGCGAGCCATCGGCCCCGATGACAACGGTCCCGTTGACGGCGCTCGCCGCCGAAACCGAGAGTGGATCGCCATCCACATCCGTGTCGTTCGCCAGGACATTGATGCTGACAGTGATGTCCTCGTCGGCTTCGGCTGTTTCACTGGTCGCAACCGGCAGATCGTTCGTGCCCTGCACCGTGATGGTGACGAACTCACTTGCCTTCTCGCCACCGATATCGGTGACAGAGAGTTCATAGACCAGGTCGAGGGACTCGCCGTTGCCCAGGTGATCGAAGGCGGAATTCGCCGCTGAGAAGTTCCAGTTGATTTCGGACTCCTGGGCCGTTGCGAAAAGGAAGTCCAGCGCATCGCTTTCCGTGATGCCGCCCTGGTCCCCCTGGAAACCGTCGAATCGGACAGAAGCTGTATGGAGTTCGGACTCGTCGAGGTCGCTGAACGACAGGCTGCCCAAAGTACTCAGTACAGCCTGACTGTCCTCGACCAGAACGGCAGCCAGATCGGATGCGTCCGGATCAATGACCGGTGCATCGTTTACGCCGCTGAGCTGCAGCGTCATCAGCGCAGTGCTGGTGCCGCCGTTGCCGTCGGAAATGGTGTAGGAGACCTCAGTCAAGATGAAATCGGGCGCCCCAAGGCCTTCGAAGCCGCTCGTCACATCAAGTGTGGGGTTGCCGTGCCCATCCGCAGCAAAGGAAAGAATGCCCGTGCCGACGCCGTCGAAGTCGATCGTGATCGGTGCGCCGACTGGCTGGCCATCGACCGAAATGACTGACAGCTGGTCTCCGTCAATGTCCAGATCGTTGCCAAGCAGGTCGATGGTCCTGACTTCGCCTGCCGAGAAGAAGAACAGGTCGTCGCGGGCGAACGGCCCGTCGTTCACGGCATTGACGGTGACAGCGACCTCCGCCGTGTCGGTGCCGCCATTGCCGTCGTCGATCGTGTAGCTGATGG
>JARGNO010000054.1 GCA_029213165.1 Minwuia sp. | reverse complement strand
CCTGGGCAACCTGATCAGCAATGCGGTGAAATTCACGCCGCCGGGTGGTGAGGTCGTGATCTCCGCGAGCAGTGTCGAGGACACGGTCGAACTGGCGGTCGAGGACAATGGCATCGGCATTCCGGAGGAGGAACAGGAGCGTGTCTTCGAGACCTTCCGGACCAGTGACCGGCACACCCGTCGTGGCGCCGGGCTGGGGCTGGCGCTGGTGCGCAGTCTGATGGAACTGATGGGCGGCTCCGTGACCCTGCGGTCGGAAAGCGGCGTGGGCACCCGGGTTTCCTGCCGTTTCATTGCACTTGATGCAGAGTTCGACGAGGGTTTCGAGGATACTCCGACGCCTGTCGGGTCGGGAACTGTCGTGCCAATCTCCGGTCAGACCGGAAAGTCTGAAACCTGAGGCTGAATGACCACGCACGACATTCGACTGGACGGCATGCAGGACACCCAGGCGCTGGGCCGGCGTCTTGCAGGTCCAATGCGGACAGGCGATGCGCTGCTGCTTTCCGGCGATCTCGGTGCGGGCAAGACCGAGCTGGCGCGGGCCGTCATCAGGGCGCAGGCCGGTCGGCAGATCGATGTGCCCAGTCCGACGTTCAACCTTGTCATTCCCTACGAGTTCCGTGACCTGCTGATCACCCATTTCGATCTCTATCGGCTGGAGAATGCCGCGGATGTCATGGACCTTGGATTCCTCGATGCGCTCGACGACGGGGCCGTGATCGTGGAATGGCCCGACCGGCTGGGCGATCTGACGCCACCGGAAGCCCTCCGGATCGAACTCACTGCCGACGCCGACCGCCGCCTCGCCCGGATCAGCGGATCCGCAACCATCGTGGAGCGGTTTCTTGGAGTCTGAACGGCAGGTCGCATTGCAGGGGTTGCTGCTGGGGGCGGGTCTGTCCGGGGCGGAGGTGCGCCCTCTGGCCGCTGATGCCTCCTTCCGCAGTTATCACCGTGTGCATGGCCTGGACGGTCGTGTCCTTGTCCTGATGGACGCCCCGCCCGCGAACGAGGACGTGCGCCCCTTCGTCCGCATCGCAGAGCTGTTGCGGGACTGGGGGTTGTCGGCCCCGGAGGTGGTGGCAGAGGACGCGAAGGCCGGGTTTCTCCTGCTGGAAGATCTGGGTGATGACCTGTTCAGTCATCTGATCGCCGGTGACCGGTCGATGGCACCATGTCTCTATACGGCGGCCATCGAGGTGCTGGCCGCGCTGCATGGTCAGCAGGCACCATCCGACCTGCCACGCCATGACCGTGACGTGTTGCTGTCGGAGGTGGCGCTGTTCCTCGACTGGCGGTTCCCTGAACTGCATGGCCGACCGGCATCCGAAAAGGAGACCGAGAGTTTCCTCGCCGCCTGGGAGCGGGTGCTTCAGGCCTGCAGCCTGTCGTGTGAGACACTGGTGCTGCGCGACTATCACGTGGACAACCTGATCTGGCTGCCTGAACGCTCAGGGAATTCCCGGGTCGGTCTGCTGGATTTCCAGGACGCTGTTGGTGGTGACCCGGCCTATGATGTGGCGTCGCTGCTGTCGGATGTGCGTCGCGACATCGAACCGGCACTGGCATCGTCGATGCTGGCGCATTATCTGGAAGTCACGGGCCTCGACAGTCAGGCGTTTCGCGCCAGTCTGGCGGTGCTGGGGGCGCAGCGGAACATGCGGATCCTGGGCGTCTTCACCCGGCTGTGGCGACGTGATGGCAAGCCGTCCTATACAGGCTGGCTGGCGCGCACCTGGCGACTGGTGCGGCGCGATCTCGCGCATGAGGCGCTGGCGCCGGTCCGGGCCTGGGTGGCGCAACATGCACCGCAGGACCGGCAGGCGGACGAGTTGGAGCGGAGAGACTGATGACGGAGACCGAGCGGCCGGGACTGCCCCGCACGGCCATGGTTCTGGCGGCGGGACTGGGGAAACGGCTTCGTCCCCATACCCTGTCGCGCCCGAAACCGCTGGTGAATGTGGCCGGTCGCAGTCTGATTGACCGCACGCTGGACCGGCTGGAGGCGGTGGGGGTGACCGACGTTGTCGTGAACCTGCACTATCGCGCCGAGATGCTGGCGGAGCACCTGACGCGACGCGGTTCCCCCAACATCGTGCTGTCGCATGAGGAAGAGTTGCTGGAAACCGGTGGTGGCGTGCTGAAGGCCTTGCCGGATCTGGGGGCGGACCCGTTTCTGGTGGTCAATTCCGACATGATCTGGCGCGACGGGCTGACCGATACACTTGCCATGATGGGTCGGCATTTCGACCCGGACCGGATGGATGCGCTGCTGATGATGCAGCCGACGATCCGCGCCCTGGGGTATCGCGGGCAGGGTGATTTCCACATGGACCCGGCAGGGCGGCTGACCAGACGCAAGGCCCCGAAGGTCGCGCCGTTCCTGTTCTCCGGTGTGCAGATCCTGCGACCGGAGGTATTCGACGGAATGACAATCGAACCCTTTTCGCTGAACCGGATCTATGATCTGGCGCAGCAGGCGGGGCGGCTGTTCGGCACCCGCCATGACGGTGACTGGCTGGAGGTCGGGACACCGGCCGGGCTGGCGATGGCGGAACGTGAACTCCGACGTTCCGGCGACAGGGGAGACTGAGCATGGATGTGCCTGCCACAGACGGTTCGGGCAGGCACAGCGTTGCGACCATTCCTGCGGGTGTGCCCTTCGTCGATTGTCTGGCGCGGGTGCTGCTGCAGCGTCATGGACCGGCCGGTGACGGGCGCCTGCCGGATGCCCTGATCCTGCTCCCCACCCGCCGTGCCGTCCGAAGCCTGATGGAGGCTTTCCTGCGGGTCAGCGACGGGCAAGCGCTGCTGTTGCCGGTCATGCGGCCACTGGGTGACCTGTCGGAAGACGAGCCGCCGGTCAGCCTGCTGGACCCGCTGGACGAGGAAGACCTCTCCGCCCCGGTGCCGGAGACCCGGCGCAGGCTGATTCTCGCCCGTCTGGTTGCGGCAGGTCCGATCGCGACCGCCGGACCGGCGGGCGCACTGGCGCTCGCCGATGCCCTTGCCCGACTGCTGGACGAAAGCGCGACGGAGCGGCTGAACTTCGCGAATCTGAAGGACCTGGTCCCGGATGCCTATCAGGCCCATTGGGAAGAGACCCTCAGGTTCCTGACGATCATTACCGCGGCCTGGCCGGACATTCTCGCTGACCTGGACCTGATCGATCCCTCGATCCGCCGCGACCTGCTGATGCAGCGGCTCGCCGCGCGCTGGCGGCAGACCGGTACCGATCACCCGGTCATCATCGCGGGCTCCACCGGCAGTGTGCCCGGAACCGCCGACCTGATGCAGGCGGTCGCCGGGTTGCCCGGGGGCCAGATCGTGCTGCCCGGCTTTGATGCGAATGTCGACGCCCGTGAGCATTCGGAGATCCTGGAGGAGCCTGCCCATCCGCAGCACGGCATGCGGCTGTTGCTGCGTCAGTTGCACGTCAACCCGTCCGACGTCGCCGTCTGGTCGCCCGCTGATGCCGTGTCACCGGCACGGGCGCATCTGTTGCACGAGGCCCTGCGTCCCGCCAGCACGACGGATCGCTGGCAGGACCTGAGCGGGATAACGCAGGAAGCGCTGGCGGGGCTGTCACTGGTCGAGGCCGAGAATCCGGGGCAGGAGGCATTGGGCATTGCCCTGCTGCTGCGCCGGGCGATGGAGGAACCGGGCCGCACGGCCGCACTTGTCACACCGGATCGGGCGCTGGGGCGCCGTGTGGCGGCAGAACTCGCACGCTTTGGTGTCACGGTTGACGACAGTGGCGGCACCCCCTTGCGCCTGACCCCGCCGGGCCGCTTCCTGGGTCTGCTGGCCGCGGCACTGGCGGATGGTTTCGGGCCTGTCACCCTGCTCGCGCTGCTGAAGCATCCGCTTGCAGGCATGGGGATGCCCACGGCTGATCTCAGGCGTGCGGTACGCCGCTTCGAACGGCGCGCCATGCGTGGCATACGTCTTCATGCGGACCTGGAGGGCTTCCTGCAGGTCGTGGCCGATGACACGCGAAAGGGCGATACACCGGCGTGGCTGGCTGCACTTGCAGATGTTTCCCGACCCCTGCGTGACTTGCTCGCAAGCGGACCGCTGGCGCTGGAACCCCTGCTGCGCGGCTTTCTCGAGCTGGCCGAGTTCATTGCCGCCACGGATGCGGAGACAGGCGCGGAACGTCTCTGGCACGGGGAGGCCGGGGAGCGGGCGGCAGACCTGTTCGCCGAGCTTCTGGACGTCTCGGGCGATGCTGACCCGGTCGGCCTGTCCGACTGGCCGGATATGCTCGACCGGCTGATCGGTGGCTCGACCGTGCGTCCGCGCTTTGGCACCCATCCGCGCATCCGTATCCTGGGACCGCTGGAGGCACGGCTGCAGACCGCCGATCTGGTCATCCTGGGGGGACTGAACGAAGGCACATGGCCCACCGCCGCTGATGTTGATCCCTGGATGAGCCGGGGCATGCGCGCCGAGTTCGGATTGCCATCGCCGGAGCGGCGTATCGGGTTGCAGGCACATGACTTTGCCCAGCTTGCGGCGTCCGGAACCGTGGTTCTGACCCGGTCGCTGAAGGCCGAGGGAACCCCGACGGTTCCGTCACGCTGGCTGCTGCGGCTGCGCAGCGTCGTGCGCGGCGCGGGGCTGGAACTGACCCCCGACCCCGTGCCGAAGATCTGGGCGGAGGCAATTGACCGGGCACCGGAACAGCCCCCTGCCGTGCCGCCATCGCCGCGCCCGCCCGTCGCCGCCCGACCGGTCGAACTGCCGGTGACGGCTGTCGAGCGGCTGATCCGCGACCCCTATGACATCTACGCCAGCCGCATTCTGAAGCTCCGCGCCCTTGACCCGCTGGACGAGGAACCGGGGCCACGGCTGAAGGGCGACATGATCCACGCCGCGTTCGAACAATTGGCGCGTGAGAAGCCGGGAACCTGGCGCGCGGCGGACTGGCCACGTTTGCGCGCGATCGGGCAGGCGCACTTTGCCCGGCTGGCCCATCGCCCGGCGATCCATGCGCTCTGGTGGCGACGGTTCGAGAAGGCGGCGCGCTGGCTGCTCGCACAGGAAGCAGGCGATGCCGCGCCGGTCGTCCGGCGATTCGCGGAGATCAAGGGGGTACACCCCGGCCTGGCAGGTCTGACCGGGTTTGCGCTGACGGCCAAGGCTGACCGCATCGACGTCATGTCGGACGGCAGTGCCCGTATCATCGATTACAAGACCGGTACGCCACCGACCCTGCCACAGATCAAGGCGGGGTTTGCTGTGCAGATGCCGCTGCAGGGACTGATCCTGCGCGATGGCGGTTTCACGGATGTCGGCAAGGCAACCCTGACCGATCTGGTGCATGTACGCGTGCACGGGGGGCGTGACGGTGGTCAGTGGACGCCGGTGAAGGCACCGCTGGGTGAGCTGCTGGAAGACACCGAAGCCGGGTTGGCGCAGCTCATCGCGGAATACCGCGACCCTGAAACGCCCTACCTGTCGCGTCCGAGAGTGCAGTTCCTGGGCTATCCGGGCGATTACGACCATCTGGCAAGGGTGCCTGAATGGTCGACCCGCGACGGCGGGGAGGGGGAGGCATGACCGACCTTGTCCCCTGGCAGAACCCGCCGGTCGACCTGCCCGCAACCATGGACCGGCAACGACATGCGGCGCATCCACTGACCTCTGCCTGGGTCAGCGCCAATGCCGGATCAGGCAAGACACGGGTGCTGACGGATCGGGTTGTACGGCTGATGCTGGCTGGCACGGAACCCAGCCGGATTCTCAGCCTGACCTTCACCAAGGCCGCGGCTGCGGAAATGGAGAACCGGCTGTTCACCCGGCTGGGGGAATGGGCCACGCTGGGCAATGCTGAACTGCGGGGCGCGCTCCGCGACCTCGTGGGCCTGCCCGCCGGTGACGAGATCGATCTCGGCATCGCGCGCCGCCTGTTCGCGCGGGCGCTGGAAACGCCGGGCGGGCTGAAGATCCAGACGATCCATGCCTTCGCCAGTTCGGTACTTGGGCGGTTCCCGCTGGAAGCAGGCATTTCGCCGGAGTTCCGGGTGATGGACGATGTCCAGGCCAATGAGGTCAAGGCGGCGCTGAAGGAGGATCTGCTGGCCGGGCGTCATGATGATGCCGAAATGGCAGGGGCGGTCGACCGGCTGGTGGACTGGTTGCCGGACACGGAATTCGAGACGCTGCTGAACAGCGCGCTCTGGCGACGTGATGCGCTGGGTACAGTGCTGCAGGAACTGGGTGGGCCGCAGGGAACTGCCGATGCATTGCGCCGCCGCCTTGGGCTTGCGGCGGGCGAGACGGCGGATGACGTAGTGCAGACCGCCTGCCGCTTCGGTGTCTTCGATGAACTTGGGTTGCGGCGGTCGCTGGCAGCGTTCCAGCAGGACAAGACAGCCACTGCCGGCCGCAACGCTGATCGGCTGTCCGGATGGCTGGGTGCCGATGATGCCGGCCGGGTTCAGATGTTTGACGATTACTGCACCATGTTCCTGACGCAGAAGGGTGAGCCCGCGAAGCGTATCGTCACCAAGGGTGCGGAGAAGGCGGATCCCGGCGTACTGGATATCATGCAGGATGAGCAGGATCGGATCTGCGTCACCCATGACCGGCTTCGTGCGGCCCGGCTGGCAGACAGGACCGCTGATTTCCTGACCCTGGCTGGCGTGCTGCTGGATGGCTACGCGCGGGCAAAGGACCGGCGCGGGATGCTGGATCATGATGATCTGATCCTGCGGCTGCGCGAACTGCTGCGCCGTGACCGGGGCTGGGTCCACTACAAGCTGGATCAGGGCATCGATCACATCCTGATTGATGAAGCTCAGGACACTTCCCCTGCACAATGGGACATCGCGCGGGAGCTGAGCGAGGAGTTCTTTGTCGGGGAGGGCGCGCGCGCCGCGGTCCGTACGGTGTTCGCCGTCGGCGACGAGAAACAGTCGATCTACAGCTTCCAGGGTGCCGACCCGGCAGGCTTCCAGCGGAACCGGGAATGGTTTGCGGAACGTGTGATGGGGGTGAACGAAGCCTTCGCCGCCATCGACCTGCAGCTTTCCTTCCGCTCCACCACCGCGATCCTTTCTGCCGTTGATCATGTGCTTTCCGGGGAGCGCGCGCGCGGTGTCACCGCCGACAACAGCGCCCCCAGTCACCATGCATTCCGTGCCGGGACGCCGGGGCTGGTGGAACTCTGGCCGCTGGTCGAACCAGTCGAGCGGCCCGAGAAGAACCGCTGGGATGCGCCCCTGAACCAGGAGACGGTGGACAGTCCGCGCCGCCGTCTGGCGCAGGCCATTGCCACACGCATCGCCTCCATGATCAGTGACCGGGAAGTCATCGGCGATGCCGATGGCGGCAATCGCCCCGCACGGGCGATCCGTGCCGGGGACGTCATGGTTCTGGTGCGCAAGCGCGATGCGCTGGTGGTGGAGATATCCCGCGCCCTGAAGGCCGTTGGTGTGCCCGTTGCGGGTTCCGACCGGATGCGCCTCACCGAACAGGTGGCGATCATGGACCTGATGGTGCTTGGCGACTTCCTGTTGCTGCCGGAGGATGATCTGGCGCTGGCAACCGTTCTGAAATCGCCGCTCTTCGGCTTCGACGATGACAGGGACCTGTTTCCACTGGCTTTCGGGCGGCAGGGAACTCTCTGGCAGGCCCTGCGGGATCGCGCCGGGGAGCAGCCGCACTGGCAGGCGGCGCTGTCCGAATTGCAGGAACTTCTGGGCCTGGTGGATGTGCAGCCGCCTTTCGAATTCTATTCCAACCTGCTGGGGCCGCGCGGGGCCAGGCGGCGTCTGATCGCCCGGCTGGGCCCGGACCAGATCGATCCGATCGATGAATTCCTGGAGGCCGCGCTGGCGGACGAACGGCATGGACCGGCTTCGATGCAGGGCTTCCTGCACCGGCTGCGGCAGCAGGGTGTGGAGATCAAGCGTGACATGGACCACCGCCATGACGCGGTGCGCATCATGACCGTGCATGGCGCAAAGGGGCTGGAGGCACCTGTCGTCTTTCTGCCTGATACGGTCAGCGTTCCCCTGGCGCCGCGTGACCGGCTGGCGTTCCTGTCCGGCGAGGAGCCACGGTTGCCGCTGGTCACCGGCACCCTCGCCGAGAATCCCATCGCTCTGCAGGAACATCGCGATCAGGTGATGCAGGATCAGAACTGGGAGTACCGTCGGCTGCTCTATGTCGCCATGACCCGGGCTGAGGACAGGCTGTATGTCTGCGGCTGCAAGACAGCCCGCGAGAAGGAGCCGAAGGACGACTGCTGGTATCGCATGATCGAGGATGGTCTGCGGGAAGCGGGTGCCGTTGAATCGGAGGCTGGCCTGGTGCTCGGACAGCCCGCCGGGGACCTGGCGCAGGCTCTCGGCGGTCCAGCAACGGATACGATCCTGCCGGACTGGGCCCTGCGGCCCATGCCGGAGGAACCGACACCGCCCCGGCCGCTCAGTCCCTCCCGTCCGGAAGGGGAGGAGCCTGCGGTGCGCAGCCCCCTGGCAGGACCGGTGACCGGCTCCGGCGCACTGCGTCGCGGTGTGCTGATCCATTACCTGCTGCAGGTCATGCCGAGCTTGCCGGAAGATGGGCGGGAACAGCGTGGACATGCCCTGTTGCAACGGCGCGCACCGGAGCTTGATGCCGCAACAGTGACGGCGATGGTGGCCGAGGCGCAATCGGTGATGACAGCGGACGAACTGACCCCGCTGTTCGGGCCGGGCAGCCGGGCGGAGGCCGCGATCACCGGCGTCGTCGATGGTGTCGTGGTGACCGGCCAGGTCGACAGGCTGCTGATTGACGGGTCGCGGATCATCGTCGCGGACTACAAGACCAATCGCCCGCCGCCGCAGAACGTCGCAGATGTCTCGCCCGCCTATCTGCGGCAGATGGGGCTGTATCGTGCAGTGCTGCAACAGTTGCATCCGGATCGCCCGGTTTCCGCGATTCTCGTATGGACCGACGAGGCGCGTGCCATGACCCTGCCCGACGACCTGATGGATAGGGCATTGCAGCGGACCGCTTGACGCTCCCCCGACCCCTACCTAGTTTCATGTCCAACGCTGAAGCATTGCCGCGCAGGCATCCCAACATTGCGGAGAAGACCGATGAGCACCGTCAAGATCACTGACGACAATTTCCAGACCGATGTCCTTTCCTCCGACAAGCCGGTGCTGGTTGATTACTGGGCCGAATGGTGTGGCCCGTGCCGCCAGATTGCCCCGTCGCTGGACGCGATTTCCGCGGAGATGGATGGCAAGCTGACCGTCGCCAAGCTGAACATCGACGAAAACCCGAACACGCCGACCCGCTATGGCGTGCGCGGCATTCCGACCCTGATGCTGTTCAAGGGCGGTGAGGTCGTTGCAACCACGGTTGGTGTGCTGCCGAAGTCCCAGCTTCAGTCCTGGATTGACCAGAACATCTGATTCCTTCCCGCCGGTCCGCTGACGGGACCCGGCGGCTTCTGGTCACTGGTGGTGCAACGCACCTGCCGCGCACCACCAGTCCGGATACACGTCACCGACCGTCTGCCGTGCAGCCTGTGCCTCCGTAGGCGTGTCGAACAGGCCAA
Source organism: Minwuia sp. (assembly GCA_029213165.1). Taxonomy (GTDB): domain Bacteria; phylum Pseudomonadota; class Alphaproteobacteria; order Minwuiales; family Minwuiaceae; genus Minwuia. The sequence goes on along the minus strand of JARGNO010000054.1, from coordinate 15,317 downwards.
TGCAGGTGGCACCCGATCCGGACATGCGATGCAGCCTGACACCCGCACAGGCCCCGATCACGTTCAGTACATCTTCGATCACCGGACAGAGGGCGATGGCTGGCTGTTGCAGGTCATTGCGACAGGCGGTGAGGCTGTCGAGCCATGCCGATCTGTCACCTGCGGGAATTGCGGGTTGGGGCAGCGATGCGGAGAACGTGCTCTCCCGTGCGAACTGCCGAAAGACAGATGGTGTCGGAACTTCCACGACCGGGTTGACCAGCAGGACACCCAGGCCCGCCGGCAGGGTTGTCGGCGTCAGGTGCTCGCCGATACCTTCCATCAGGCTCGGCTGTGCGGCCAGACAGACCGGGACATCGGCACCCAGTTCCAGCGCCAGTCGGTTAAGGGCCTGACCGTCCGGCCGGAACGACCAGAGCGCCATCAGGGCATGCAGGGTGGCGGCGGCATCCGCTGAACCACCACCTATGCCGGACGCCACGGGCAGGTTCTTTTCCAGGGTCAGGCGCAGTCCATCAAGCGACCTGCCCGCCAGCGCCGCGAGACCTGTTGCCGCGCGTACCACCAGATTGGCCGTCGATTCCCCGTCCAGCGCAGTGGCGAACGGGCCGGTGGACTGGAACTGGAATCCGGCACCATCAAAGATCTCCGCCGTGATCCGGTCGCCAATGTCGGTGAAGGCGACAAGACTTTGCAGCAGGTGCAGGCCATCGGCGCGCCGACCCACGACATGCAGGAACAGATTCAACTTCGCCGGAGCGTCGCGGACGATGGTCATGGGGGTCCCGTCGCGGCGATGCGGACTCGGTGCCGGTTTCAGGTGCAGCCCCGGAACGGGCCAGCGTCCTTGGCCAGACCTTCATTCAGTTTCCGGACCACGGACTCGGCCTGTTCCTCCTCCGGATCCAGCACCAGCACGCGCCGCCACTGGAAGCAGCTTTCCAGCCGTCGTCCGACATGCCAGTAGGCGTCGCCCAGATGCTCGTTGATCGTCGGGTCTTCGGGGCGCAGTTCGACGGCGCGCTCCAGTTTCTCCACCGCTTCCTCGTGGTCACCCTTGCGGAACAGCACCCAGCCGAGACTGTCCACGATGTAGCCATCCTGTGGCTTCAGCGCCACGGCGCTGCGCAGCATCTCGACAGCTTCATCCAGTCGCATGCCCTTGTCGGCCCAGGAATAGGCCAGGTAGTTCATGATGTAGGGATGGCGGGGACGCAGCTCCAGCGCCTGCAGCAGGTCACGCTCCGCATCTGTCCAGCGCCCGGAACGTTCCAGTGCAATGCCCCGGGCGTAAAGCACTGCCCAGTGCCGCGGCTGCAGGTCATCGACCCGTTCCAGTGCCTGGCTGTAGACCGTCGCCGCTTCCTCGAACCTGGAATGGGTGCGCAGCAGGTCCGCCAGCGTGATCAGTGCGACCGTTTCCTCCGCACGTTCCGACGCCATGCGCTGCAGCAGCTCGATGGCCTGGTCGGTGCGGTCGAGCTTGTCCAGCATCCACGCCGTACGCAGTCGCGCACCCCACTTGTAGGGTGATTCCTGCGCCACCCGCTCGTAGGCTGCAATGGCGTCGAGCCAGCGGTCATTGGTCTCGCGAATATCGCCCAGCAGGGCCTGCGCAACATCCAGATCGGCGCGGACATGCAGCGACAGGCGCAGGTAGATCATTGCCACATCACTGACATTGTCGCGCACAAGGGCCGAAGCCGCGCCATAAAGGGCTTCCGCGATCCCGTCGCTGGCGTCGCGGATCGGAAAGGCTTCCGCAAGTTCACGCTCACCACTGAGATAGGCGACCAGCACATGGTCCTCGCCGAAGCGGTTGAGCAGGCTCTCCAGTTCACGGTGTCCGGCCTCCGCGCCATCACGTCGCCCGATGATGGAAGCCTTGACCAGCATCGACCGGAGGTCGGGGCGGCTGCTTTCCTCATAGGTGGCGAAGGCCGCCAGCGCGCCATCAAGGTCACCGGCAGCAGCCAGGATCAGGGTGCGGTGGTAGGCGGCGAAGGGAACGAAGGCCTCCGTCCGTTCCAGTGGTTTCAGCCGTTGTGCCGCGTCGGCACCATCCCCGTTGCCGAATGAAGCCCATGCCCGCAACAGGGGGCCGACCAGCCGCATCGAGCCACGGCGCTTGTTGGCCTTGGAAATCCGGGATTCGCCCTTGCCGAACTGCCCCATCTTCAACTCGTGGACCGCGACAGTCAGATTGGCGACCGGTGCCGCCTTGTCGCCTTCCAGAATGCGTTCGGCCAGCGGCAGCGCCGCCTCCACATCGCCTTCGGAAACAGTCAGCAGGAAGGCCCGCCGCAGCAGCCAGAGATTGTCAGGGTCCGCATCCAGCGCTTCGTTGAAGTATTTCGCGGCGGCGGCGATATCGCCATCCTTGCGGGCCTGCCGCGCGGCCAGGAAGGCACCGAAGCCCTTGCCGGAAGCGCGTGCCGCGGGGGTGACAGGGGAGACAACAGCCTCCACATCCTTGGACGCCAGTTCGGTGGCATCGGCAGATCCGGGCTGCCAGCCGATGATGCTCGCGAGAAGTCCGAGCGCGAACGGCATGGAAAGGGGACGGTGCGGGAAGCGGTGTGAGTACCTCATGGACCTGATTGTTCGCATGGGCACCTCCTCCCGCAAGACCAAACTTGCGTGATCATCGCCGCGCAGACGTTGATTTTCGGTGTATCGCGAACATTCGGGCAGCGGGCCGAAATCCCTCAGTTCGCATCGCCTGTCGGGAAGCGTGACCTGAAGGCTTCGGCGGTTGCCTCGAACTCGGCCAGTATTCCCTTTGAGCTTGCGACGGCGAGGGGATGGTCGCCGTCCTTCACCGACCGTTCGATCACCGCTGCCCTGGCACCGAGACGGGCCGCGCCGAAAGTCGAGCATGTGCTCTTCAGCGCATGACCCTCGAACCCGAGGCGGGAGAAATCATCCGTCGCGGCCGCGTCCGACACTTCCTGGACCCGGCGTGCGGCCTCGGCCAGAAACTCGTCAACCAGCACACCGACGATCTCGTCGCCGGTATCCTGTGCCAGAGCCTGCAAGGCGGCGGCGTCGAGAAGGGGTAGGGACTCGTCTGTCGTCATTTTCCAGCCAGCATACGTTCCAGAAATTCCAACCGATCCTGGCCCCACAGCATCTGGTCTTCGAAAAAGTAGGTCGGTGCCCCGAAGACACCGCGTTCGATGGCCTCCGCCGTCTCCTGCGCACGTACGGCCTGTGCCTCGCCGGTCGTCATCTTGTCACGAAGTCGTGACGGGTCCAGTCCGGCTTCGGTCACGATTTCGTCAATGGTCGCGGCGTCGGCGATATTGCGCTCCTCCACCCAGACCGCCCGCATGAAACGCCCGGCGAGATCCAGCGAGTCCGCACCGTCCAAACGCGCAGTGATGGTCAGCAGTGCCGCCTCTGTCTCATCAACGGGAAAGTGCGCCGGTTCCAGAACCAGCGGCAGATCCAGCCGCGCCCGCCAGCGCTTCAGTTCCTGCATCCGGTAGGCGCGGCGTGCCGGGGGGCGCTTGCCCAGCGGCAGGCCCCCGGTCTCCCCGAACACCGTCAGGAGGTCGACCGGACAGAAACGGACGTTTGCCCCGGCCTTGCCCGCCATGGCGCGCATCCGATCATGCCCCATGAAGGTCCAGGGCGACGCCAGGGCGCCGAAGCAGTCAATCTGTGGTGCCGTCATTTCTCAGTATCCCCCATTCGTGAAGCCGCCGATGCCGCCGGATCTGGTGCGGGGCAGGCTGTCACCCGCGAACTGCTGCATCGCATAGCTGTCGGTCATGCCCGAAACCCGGTCAGTGACCGCCAATGCCCGATCATAGGCTGTCATGCCCTGATCCGTCGCCGATGCCGTTCGATCCATCAGTGCCTGTATCACCCGGTCCGCGCCCAGGTCACGTTCATAGTCGCCATCGGAGACGAAGACCTTGCGCGCCGTAACGTCCGTGATGTGGGCAAGCGCACCGGTTCCCGGCACCCGCTCCAGCAAAGAGGCCCGATACCGGCCATCCAGCATCCGTGGTTCCACCTGCAGGAAAACCTCGACCACCTGTCCGATCAACTCGCCGATGGCCTTGGCCCGCAGGTAGGCGATGCGCCGCGCCTGCTCGCCGATCTCCTGATAGCGCCGGTGTGCGCCCCCCACGGCCAGCAACAGGGCCTCGGCCTCCTCGAACGGAATCTTGCCGAGCTTGAAGCCATCCTCCAGGTCGATGATCGTGTAGCAGATGTCGTCGGCAGCCTCGACCAGGAACGCCAGTGGATGGCGCAGCCAGCGCCCGTTGCCATCGGGCTGCAGACCGGTCTCGCGTGCAACATCCCGGAAGATATCCGCCTCCGACTGCATGACACCGAATTTCTGCGCGCCCGCATCATGGCCATCGTGTGCGCTGTCACCATCGACCAGCCGCGGATACTTGCTGAAGGTTGCCAGGGTTGCCGCCGTCAGGCGCAGGCCGCCCTTGTCACGCCAGTTCTGCAGGCGTGTCAGGATGCGGAACCCCTGGGCATTGCCTTCGAACTGCAGCAGGTCCTGCTGCTGGGCCGGGGTGAGGCCATGCAGCATCGCCCTGCCGCGCGGTGCGTCACGGAACCAGTGCTGGATCAGTGCTTCGCCCCGGTGGCCGAACGGCGGATTGCCGATGTCATGCGCCAGACAGGCGGCGGAGACGATATGGCCGAACTCGGCTGCCCCAAGCTCCGCAGGCAACCGCCTGCGTCCGGCGATGACCTGGCCGATGCCGGCACCAAGGGAGCGCCCGACCGAGGCGACTTCCAGCGAATGGGTTAGCCGGGTGCGGACGTAGTCATTGTCGGACAGGGGATGAACCTGGGTCTTGTCCTGCAGACGACGAAAGGCGGAGCAGAAGACAATCCGGTCGAAATCCTTCTGGAAAGGGCTGCGGGCGACGTCATAGGGCTCCGGTGCCACATCCACCAGCCTGCGCGCCGACAGCAACCGTCGCCAGTCCATCATGCGCCTGTTCCCCGCCCGCGCATCAGGGTGCGCAGGTCCCGCAGACGGGCCAGCCCCGTGATCTGGGCAAGGATGGCATAGGTGAGCAGTCCCAGGATGACCAGCACCCCAAGCCCGGTCGCGCGCATCAGTTCACCCTGACCGGCGAGGGGCGTCAGCGCAAGCGCGGCCGCGATCAGCACACCGGCCATGACGGCGCTGGCCAGCACGGCCTTCAAGGTGGCGGACCGCAGCCGGGCATCGGCCTTCAGCCAGCCCCGGCGATGCAGCAGCCAGATCGACAGTCCGGCATTCAGCCACGACGAGATCGCGGTCGCCAGCGCCAGTCCCACCTGTTGCAGCGGTCCCATGAGGGCGAGATTGAGGGCGAGGTTCACCATGACCGCGACAATGGCGACCTTCAGTGGCGTCATTGTGTCGGACCGCGCAAAGAAGGCGGGGCCGAGTACCTTCACCATGACATAGGCGGGCAGGCCCACCGCATAGGCCGCTAGTGTCATGGCCGTCGCGTCCGTGTCGGCGGCGGTGAAGGCGCCGCGTTCGAACAGTCCGGCCACCAGCTCCCCCGGAATGGCCAGACAGGCAGCCATGGCGGGCAGGGAAAGCAGCAGTCCCAATTCCAGGGCGCGGTTGAGGCTCTGCCGTGCCGCCGCGTCCTCCCCTGCTGCTGCCTGTCGCGACAGCAGCGGCAGCAGCGCCGTCCCCACCGCGACCCCGACAACGCCGATGGGCAACTGGCTGATCCGGTCGGCATAGAACAGGTAGGAAATCGCGCCTTCCTGCAGGAAGGAGGCGAGGATGATGTCCACCACCAGATTGACCTGCACCACGCCCGCGCCAAGGGCCGCCGGACCCATGATCACCAGCACACGCTTCACGGCGGGAGTCAGGCGCGGGCGCGGCAGGTACAGCGGCAGTCCGGCGCGGCGCAGGGCGAACAGCAGCCAGACAAACTGCACCACACCGGCCACGAAGACGCCGATGGCCAGCGCGTGCCCGGCGGTCGGCACCTCACCGACCAGAGCCAGCAGTGCCCCGATACGGCAGAGATTCAGCAGGATGGGCGTTGCGGCGGCGGCGGCAAAGCGGCCGACCCCGTTGAGCACGCCTGCCATCAGCGACACCAGGCTGATGAACAGCAGGTAGGGAAAGGTGATGCGCGTCAGTTCGACAGCCAGGTCAAAGGTCGCCGGATCGTCGCGGAACCCCGGCGCCAGCCCCAGCATCAGCACCGGCATCGCGACTTGGGCCAGCGCCACGAACAACAGCAGCACCGCCAGCAGCACCGACAGCGTCTCCTCCGCGAAGCCATGTGCGGCGTCCCGGCCTTCCTGTTTCAGGTGGGCGGAGAAACGGGGCACGAAGGCGGCATTGAAAGCGCCCTCCGCGAACAGGCGACGGAAGAAGTTCGGCAGCTTGAAGGCGACAAAGAACGCATCGCCCACCGGCCCCGCGCCGAGCAGGGCGGCAATCAGGATATCGCGGGTGAAACCGGTCAGACGGCTGATCAGGGTAAAGCCGCCAACGGTCATGGCGGCCCTCAGCAGGCCACCCTGTCCCCGCGCCGGTGATTGTGGTGTCTCAGCCATAGGCGCGGTCATAGATCAATTCGGGTTGGAGTGGAATCGACCTGTCGACCTGTTCTGCCATGGATGCGCGGGATCTCCGGATTCGCTCATTGCCGAAATAGGGCAACCGGCCATTTAACCGGATTCATGATCCGGTGACCCGCGCCCTGGCCTGACGAAACGTCACCATCCGGCCGCGATCCTCGTCCCACAGGATGAAGCGCATCGCGCGCAACCCCTTCCAGAAGGACAGCGTCGGAAGCGCGCGGAGCGCGGGCAGCGCCTCGTGGCATTCCTGAAGTCGGTAGTTGGGAACACGCGGGTTCAGGTGATGGATGTGGTGGTATCCGATATTGCCGGTGAACCATTGCAGGATCGCCGGCAGGCGCAGATAAGTCGAACCCTGCAATGCCGCCGAGACCGGATTCCATTCGGCGTGACGGGCCCAGGTGGTGGTTTCGCCGCGATGCTGTACCGAGAACAGCCAGACGCCGATAATCGATGCCAGCACCGTGATCGGCAGTTGCACCATCGCGACCTCACCGAAGCCGAGCAGCAGTCCCAGCCCCCCGAACATCACGAGCAGGGCCACGTTGGTGACATGGACCGCGCGGCGTTCACGCCGCCACGTTGTCGGTGTGTCGAAAGGAACCCGGAACAGACCAAGGAAGACAAACGGCGGGATCAGGAAATTGAACATGAACGGGTGGCGGGTCGTGCGGAACCACCAGCGCCGCAAGGGGTTAAGCGCCTGGTACTCGGCCAGTGTCAGACAGGATGAATAGATGTCGGCGCCACTCAGGCGGCGGTCGAGGTCGTTCCAGATGCCATGGTGTCCGGCATGCTGTCGACGCCACGACGCATAGGGAGTCAGTGTCAGCAGGCTGCAGGCGAACCCGAGGATGTTGTTCGCACTGCGTCCGCGGAAGAACGATGCGTGCCCGCAGTCATGCTGGATGATGAAGACGCGGACCAGGAAACCGGCGGCGAGAGGGGCAATGGCCAGTGCGAGCCAGTAGGAGACGCCGCTGAGGATGTACATGGCCGCGCAGCTTGCGAAGAAGCCGCCGAACGACGTGACCACCTGGGTGAGACCCATGTGCAGTACGGGTGTCTGGAAGGGCCTTGCATCCTGTCGAATATCCGCTTGTTCGTTCATCTATGCCTCGCTGTTGGTGTCCGTCGGGTTGAAGGTCGTCACCTGCCCAGGCTGGAAAGGACAAATCGGACTGGGATCGGGCCTGGCGCGACCGCCGATGTCGGACAGGCCTGCCTGAATGGAGAGATCATTATTTACCTCAATCGTGTTGATTCTAAGGCCATTTTGTCTGTAATCAGGCATGAAAATCGTTGAAAACGTGCTTTATTTGATGAAAAATATAAAAAAGTATCTCGATTTTCATTTAATATATCATGTATATTTTGCATTTAGCGAACAATGTAGAATTTTTTATTATTCATATCGGGATTGTTGTCTTCCTGATCGCAGGTGAATTGCTGGCGACCGAGATGCCGAGAACCTGTTCAGCCAATCCCGTGGCCGAGCCCGGATTGTTGGCTACGCGGTGGCAGGCGGCGGGCTGCATTCAGGGTGTTGCAATTGAAACCAAGGTTCCATTACTTCCCGCTCAGCGTTGATCGAAGTCCAGCACGACAGTATCGGTGACGGGGGTGGCCTGGCAGGACAGCACGAAACCGGCTTCGATCTCGTCATCGTCCAGGGCATAGGTCTTGTCCATGTCGACCTTGCCCTCCACCAGCTTGCAGCGGCAGGTGCAGCACATGCCGCCCTTGCAGGCAAACGGCAGGTCGGCGCGGTTCTCCAGCGCCGCATCAAGGATCGCAGTGCCGTCATCCACCATGTCGAAGTTGATCCGGTGGCCGTCGATGACGACGCCGATGTGACGGACGGGCAGTTCCTCGCCCGGCTTCGCCACCCGTTTCGGCTTCGGGTTGCCGTCACTGGCGGGGGTGAAGAGTTCGAAGCGGATGCGGTCCGGCGACACGCCATGTGCCTTCAGCGCGGTGGAGACATTGCTGATCATCTCCTCCGGCCCGCAGAGCCACCAGGCGTCCGTCGCCGCCACATCGATCAATCCGCCAAGCAAGGCCTCCGCCTTCTCCGCGTCGATCCTGCCGGACAGCAACGGCACGTCCATGGTCTCACGCGACAGCACATGCATCAGGGTCAGGCGGGTCGGAAAGCGGTTCTTCAGATCCTCCAGTTCCTCCCGGAAGATCACCGACTGGGTCGTGCGGTTGCCATAGACCAGGGTCATTTCCGACTTTGGCTCGCCGGTCAGCACCGCCTTGACGATGGACAGGATCGGCGTGATGCCCGATCCGGCGGCGAAGGCGGCATAGCTGCCCGCACGGTCGGGGTCGGCATCGAAGGTGAAACGCCCGTCCGGCGTCATCACCTGAACGCTGTCGCCCGCCGTGATGCCGTCATTGGCGAAGCTGGAGAACAGTCCGCCCTCCACCTTGCGGATTGCCACACGCAGGTCATTGTCCGCCGGGCCGGAGCAGATGGAATAGGACCGGCGAATGTCGCGCCCGTCCACCGTCGCACGCAGCGTCAGGTACTGGCCGGGGACGAAGCGATAGTCCTCACGCAGGTCATCCGGCACCTGAAAGGCGATGGAGACCGCGTCATCCGTCTCGCGGCGGACCTCGGCGACATTCAGGGTGTGGAATTTCGGTGCCATTCCGGGTCTCCGTCAGATGCACTTGAAATAGTCAAAGGGTTCCTGGCAGGCGTTGCAGCGCCAGAGCGCCTTGCAGGCGGTTGCGCCGAAAGCACTGGTCATCACCGTGTCGGCCGAGCCGCAGTGGGGGCAGGAAACGTCCGGTGCGGTGCCGGTCAGGTGCCGCTTGTCGGTGGCCCGGTGCGCCGGGGGCGCGATCCCCGCCGCCGCCATCTTCCGCCGTCCCTCCGCCGTGATGTCGTCGGATGACCAGGGCGGGCTGAGTACCAGATCCACCTTCACGCGGGCGAAGCCTGCTGCGCCCAACTGCTCCCGGATCATCATCTGCATCAGGTCGGTGGCGGGGCAGCCTGTGTAGGTCGGCGACATGCGCACGGTCACCGCGTCGCCTGCCACCTCGACGCCGCGGATAACGCCCAGATCAGGCAGCATGACGCTCGGGATCTCGGGATCGGGAACAGTTGCCAGCACCGCCCGCGCCCGTTCCTCCGTCAGTGGCCCAGGTACATTCCGGGCCTGCATCGGCGCACCGGCGAAGCCCGCGAATATCTCGTCAGGCAGGGCGGCACCACTGGGCTTCGGGCGTGGGACAGGCGTGCGGGGGGACATGGGCGTGGCTTACCAGTTCAGGCCCGGATACTGACGTTGCATCGACTGCATTTCCGCCAGCAGATAACCCAGATGTTCCGTGTGGCGACCCTCGTGCCGTCCGCCCAGCACGGACCAGGTTGCGCTGGGCCAGTCCAGCGTGGCCTCCGCCAGCACCGCCTCCACATCGGCCATCCAGGGCGCGCGCAGGGTCTCCAGGTCGGGGCCGATACCGGCCTCCGCCATCTGCCGGTCCACGTCATCCATGTGGAAGAACTCGGCGGTGAAACCCATCAGTTGCTCGAAGGCGGCGACGATGCGGGTCCGGCTTTCCTCCGTGCCGTCCCCCATGCGGATGACCCAGCCGGACGAGTGGCGCCGGTGATAGGTGATTTCCTTCACCGCCTTGGCCGCGATCTCCGCGATGCGCGCGTCCGTCGACTGCTCCAGCGCGCGGAACAGCAGCAGGTTCCATGCGTCGAACAGGAACTGCCGCGCCATGGTCTTCGCATAGTCGCCGTTCGGCTGTTCCACCAGCAGCAGGTTGTTGAAGTCCCGCTCCGGCCGCAGGAACGCCAGGTCGTCCTCTGTCCTGCCCTTGCCCTCCACCTCTGCCGCATACTGGTAGAACAGACGTGCCTGCCCGATCAGGTCCAGCGCGACATTGGTCAGCGCAATGTCCTCCTCCATGATCGGCCCGTGGCCGCACCATTCCCCCAGCCGGTGGCAGAGGATGTGGCTGGTATCGCCCAGCCGCAGCAGATAGCGGAACAGGGCGTCGTTGTGATCAGCAGATGCGTTCATCGGCGTGGCCTTGTTGCTAGCTGCCTGTTCCATCCCTCTCCCCCTCCCGGCCACCCATTGCAGGACACTTGCGTGGGTGGCCGGGAGGGGGAGAGGGATGGAACAGGCCATCAGACAGTCTCCGAAGCGTCAGATATTCGTCACTTCCTCGGGGATCGTATAGAAGGTCGGGTGGCGATAGACCTTGCTGGCCGCCGGGTCGAACAGGCTGTCCTTGTCGGCGGGTTCGGAGGCCGTGATCTGCGCAGACGGCACCACCCAGATCGATACGCCTTCGGAGCGGCGGGTATAGAGGTCGCGGGCATTCTGGATCGCCAGTTCGGCGTCCGGGGCGTGCAGGCTGCCGGCGTGCTTGTGGTGCAGGCCGTCACGGCTGCGGATGAAGACTTCCCACAGCGGCCATTCCTTGCGTGTCGTCATGTCGGTGTAGTCCCTTCGTTTGGACCGTTCCACCCCTCCCGACCACCCATTCAGGATACTCCAGTGGGTGGTCGGGAGGGGGAGAGGGGCGGAACGGTCGACAGCTTCAACCTTCTTCTCAGGCGGCAGACTTCGTGGCGCGCTTCTTCGCGGCGTGGGCCAGTGCGGCTTCCCGTACCCAGGCGCCATCTTCATGCGCCGAGCGGCGGGCATCCAGACGGTCGCGGTTGCACAGGCCATCGCCCTTCACCACGCGCCAGAACTCTTCCCAGTCGATGGCGCCGAAATCGTACTGCCCGGTTTCCCCGTTCCACTTCAGGTCAGGGTCGGGCACGGTCAGCCCCAGATAGTCGGCCTGCGGCACGGTCATGTCGACGAAGCGCTGGCGCAGGTCGTCGTTGGACTGGCGCTTCACCTTCCACTTGAACGCGATTTCGGAATTCGGCGAGTCAGCGTCATGCGGGCCGAACATCATCAGCGCGGGCCACCACCAGCGGTTCAGCGCGTCCTGCGCCATCGCCTTCTGCTCCGGCGCGCCATGCGCCAGCGTGGTGATGATCTCGAACCCCTGGCGCTGGTGAAAGCTCTCTTCCTTGCAGATCCGCACCATGGCCCGGGCGTAGGGGCCATAGGACGTGCGGCAGAGCGCCACCTGATTGACGATGGCGGCCCCGTCCACCAGCCAGCCGATGGTGCCGATGTCGGCCCAGGTCAGCGTCGGGTAGTTGAAGATGGAAGAATACTTGGCCTTGCCCGAATGCAGGTCCTCCAGCATCTGGTCGCGGCTGGTGCCGAGTGTCTCCGCCGCGCTGTACAGATAGGCGGCATGTCCGGCCTCATCCTGGATCTTGGCCAGCAGGGCGGCCTTGCGGCGCAGCGTCGGTGCACGCGTGATCCAGTTTCCCTCCGGCAGCATTCCGACATATTCGGAATGTGCGTGCTGGGAGATCTGGCGGACCATGAATTTCCGGTACTTCTCCGGCATCCAGTCGCGCGGCTCGATCCGCGTTTCCGCATCCACCCGCGCCTGAAAGGCGACTTCCAGCGCGGCCTCATCCGCAGCCGTCACCAGTTCCGGTTTCTCGACCCCTGCCATGTCACGCACCCTCCGTCTCCGGGTTCAGGCCTTGCCCAGCCTGTTCTTCCAATATGATACACAAATCTGCTGTCTGATAAAGAAATTTGTATCATATTGAATTCAGGGTGCGGAAGCTCGCACAAACGGTTGACCCCGCGCCAGTCGCGGGCTATGACGCGCGGCCTGCCATGCCGCCGTAGCTCAGGGGTAGAGCACTCCCTTGGTAAGGGAGAGGTCGAGTGTTCGAATCACTCCGGCGGCACCAGGATTCCGGATCATATTCAAAGCACTGCGCGCGACCGTTGCCAACGGCCGGACACGGTGCTCGGGTACCGTCGCACGGTCGGTAGCCCACTACTGGACCGCCTCTAGGCTCCATTGCGGGTCGTCGGTGGGGGGGAAGCGGCGGGCGTGGTGGATTTCCATCCGGACCTGATTGTCCAGGCGCCGCGGGATGCCGAAGCGGAGCCGCCCTTCCGGTGTCTGCCATTCATCGATGCGGACGAACTCGCCTGCCGCCAGGTCAGCCGCGAGCGTATTGCTGAAACTGCCCTCGGCGAAGCTGGCGACCGGCGGGCCATAACGCCGTGTCAGGGCCGTGCGGACTCGGTCGAACGTACGTTCGATCCGGTCGGGACGTCCCGTGTCATTGAAGTCGATGATGACGGCGCTGCGGTCAAGCTGTGCGCCATTGGCCACCAGCACGAAGCGCTGGCGTTCGTCGAAATCCCGCAGGAACACCGTTTCAAAGACCCGTGCGGTGCCGAAGCTGATGCCCGCGCCCATCCCCAGGGCTTCCGTCCGTGCCAGGGCCTCGGCCATGGTCAGGTCAGGTCCGAACGACACTGGATCAAGCTGTGTGACCGGGCTGCCGTCGCCGGTCTCCGCCGGGCTGGAGCCGCCTGGCCGCGCCACGATTGCGCCGCGGGCGGGGCGGTTGAAGCTGTAGGTGTAGAAGACACCCAGCCGGAAGGAGTTCGTGTCCTCCGTCCCGATGGGGTGGCGACCGATGTGATCTGCCGAGACGTTGAACGCGTGGGAGCCGCGCGACCAGCGCCAGGAGGCACTGGCGTTCTGGCTGATCAGGTCGTTGTTCACGGCGTCGAGATTGGCCGCGAGGGAATAGCTGAGATTGGCGCTGTGCTCGCCCTTGCTGGCGCTCAGGTTCAGGCGCGGGCCGACATTCCATGAATCAATGGTGCCGCCGGATGTCCGCGTGGTGAAGACGGACGGGCTGGCGAAGAACCGGATGCCCCGGACCTCGAAACCGCGACTGGCGCCCAGGGTCAGGTTGTAGGTCTCTCGCAGTTCATTGTTCACGCTGTCGTTGATCAGGTTCACCGACGTGCCCAGGCGCCCGGTCCAGCCGCCGCCGAAGGGGCGGGTCAGGTCCATCCGGGTGCTGTAGGCGATCTGGTCGGTGGTCTGGTTCTCGTCCTCTGCCATCCGGATGAAGCTGTCGAGAGAACCCACCACATTCTGGGCAGGCCAGAAGGCGCCGGAGAGTCCCAGACCGGCAACATGGCTGGTCGTCCTGTTGCCAGACTCCAGATTGTCGTCAAAGCGCTGCAACCTGGCGCTGGCGCGGATACCCTCCGGGAATCGCCATGTGGTGCGTGCCTCGACCGTGGAGCGGTCCGACTGGATTGATGCACCACCGGGATTGAAGTCCTCCCCATAGCGTTCGTAGAGCAGCGACCATGTCAGGGGCAGTCTTTCCGACCGACCACTGGCGTTGAGGAACAGGCCAAGATCGCTCTGTTCGTCAGCGTTCTGGCCGTTCTGGCCAACGAAGCCGGCCACTTCGCCTTCCAGGGTCAGACCGAGGTTCCAGAGGTTGACCGGGGTCTCGAAGGCCAGGCTGCTGGTGCTGTTGAACACGTCGTCCTGTCCGACGCCTTCGTCCCAGTTCAGCGCGCTGCTGGCGGCGAGCGAGACATCGCCCTGGCCGAGGAACCATGAAAGACCGGCATGGACATCGGCATCGCTGTCGATGCCCCGATAGGTGGCGCTGTCCAGCCCGGCAAAGAGCAGGACCGAATGGAAGGCATCGCTGCCCCCGATGGTCGGCTGGAACTCCAGTTGCAGACCCTTGACCGAACGCTGGACCGTGCGTGGGCTGAAGAAGGCAAAGAAGTCACCGGCGGTGGCGCGGAACGGCGCACGGGTGTCACCCTTCTCCCACTCCAGCCGAAACCGCTCCAGCACCATGCCCTTGTTGTCGGAGCGGTAGTCACTCTGGTTCAGCAGCAGTCCGATATCGCCCTCGATCGTTTCCACGTCCGACAGGCGGCGGTCGAAGTTGGCGGTCAGGTCCACCGCACCGAACAGGCCCGTATCGGGGAAGGGGCTGGCCGCGGCATTGCCGGTACTGCCATAGAGTTCGCCGCGGGTGCTGGCTGTGCCAAAGACGTTCCAGTCCGGTGCCGCGTCACCGACAGAGGCCTGTGCCCAGGCGGTCGTTCCCGCCGGCAGCAGGGCGAGTATCAGCGCCGTCCCGTGGAGCAGGTGCCTCATCGCGCACGCACCGTCATGCTGAACAGATACTCCTGAAGCCCTTCCAGCCGCTGGAAGCCGGTCGCGGAATCCTCGAACTCGACAGCGGTCAGGGCAGTGGCGGAGATCTTGGCGATGATCAGTCGGGAACCATCCGGCTGGCGTTGTTCCACCTGGCCCAACTGGCGCACCGACTGCAGGCCCAGAAGACGCAGTTCCGCGTCGGGTGGGGCGAATTCGGCGATATTGTCGATCAGACGGTCACGATCAAACAGGCTGGGCGAGAGATATCTGTCAAAGCCCGGGCTGTTCCAGTTGGCAAAGACTTCACGCACCGCCCGCTCGACCATCGGCTGCGGAATCCGGATGGGTTGCATCGCAGGCTGGAATCCATCCGGCACCGGCGCGGGGCGGGCGATAGGGCGCGCCTGACGGAACTGTGCAGCCTCGCTGACCGGCACGGCCAGAAGTGCGGCCAGTCCGGCAAGAAGTCCGATATGTCGGATGAATGCCATGCGATCCGCGCCGGACTAGTTTTTCGCCGCCAGGGCGAAGGCGGCCAGCGCGACCCTGTCGGTCAGTGCCTTCTTCAGCTTGTCGACATCGGCCTGGGTGCTTGTCCGGAAACAATTCGAGATCAGGGCGGTGTCGGCCTGGCCCGGGGCAGGGGCGCGGTTGACCTC
>JARGNO010000053.1 GCA_029213165.1 Minwuia sp. | reverse complement strand
GGCACGTTCGACGGCACAGGACACGGCCGTCGGGATCGCCAGGGTCAAGGCGGCAACGGAAAACATCCGGGAGCTGCGCACCCTGCGCCGCCCCGATACTCCCGGCGTCGCCACGATCGATGACGAACAGTTCCGACGCGAGATGGCCGACACCGACCAGCCGTTGAGCAATGCGGCGATACTGGAATGGAATCGCCGCCGATCATCGACCGGTACCGGTTGACAGACACGCCCGATTTTCCGATCCGGTTGCCATCACCCGCCCGCAGCCGGGTCAGGGGGTCAGGCGGCGTTGCAAAAAAAATTGGGACACTTTGATCAGAAAACCATGGTGAAACAACGCAATTTTCACTGTCCCACTTTCATCTAACTCCTTATAGAATAACGATTGGTGCATTCCTGTCGGGATCACCATTTATAATATGCCTTACTCAAAACAAATTCTATCACAATAAAAAAGCCCAAGATAAAAATTAATTAGTTATTTTCGCAATTTAAAATTTGCATTTCTTTGCAACCCAATCGTTGACGACGAGCAATAGCATGTCGAGATCAGAAAAATTTATTCTGCAATTGATATTTTTTGTTGCCACATTCAAAAAATCCAAGTCTATTTCTATATTTACTTCTCTATCTTTATCAACTATTTCTAAAACTCCTGCAAAATCTCTACCCTCCTGCTCACATGAGCTCGATTGATTCAAACAAAAAGTGTCAACGAAATCCATTCGGTGCGAAACAATACCCCCACCCAGTATTTGAAAAAATGTTGGCTGAGAAATAGTATCAAGAACCAGATTCTGCCCAGACTCCCTAACGTATACGTCGTGAATCGCAGACCAAATCAATGAAAACTCACCATCAGAATGAACAAATCTTAAATTATTATCATGAAACACAGCATTTACCCCAGGCCGCGCAAGATTTGCCATTGAAATATCAACTGATACCGCCATTACCTTTGTTCCATTCGCTATTTGTGTTGAGTGAAATATTACTATCCTAGGCGGCATTACCTCAATTTTGGGGCGATCAAAAAATATCCAAATCCCATATATGACGCCACCCAACAGAATTAGGGTATTAACTATGAAACTTGCATCTATTTCTCTATTTATTATCATCTCTTATGCCGATACAGCTTTCATAGAGATCTCTAAATTTTTCCGCTGACTCATTTTTCATATTTTCAAAATTATTAATAAGGTTTTGACATTGTTTCTTCGTCAATCCAACACTGAGCTCGTTACCATCAGATGGCAACACTCTCCCCACCGAACCAATAACCACTGAATCCCCACAATTGCCCTCATAATTTCCCACATAATTTCCAATAGAAGTTCTGGAACAGCTATTTGACGCTGCACCTTGAATAAAAACCCCACCAATTTTTACGTTGCCGGAAATTTTTCCAGAATTAATTTTTCCAATAGACCCGGCAATCACATTAATATCATTTTCCACACTGATTTTATCTGAAATATTACCGTCAATGACTATATTTGTCACATTTCCCGTACGTATATGGTTCGAATCATCGCGAAAAACGGTATCCTTTCGTGAAATTTCAGCAGAAATTCTCATATCTTCTAAATTTCCCGCTAATACAACATCACAAAATACAGCAAATGACAATAACTGTACAGCAAATAAATAGTACAATATTAGTCTAAAACTATTATTTACGCCATTTCGCTGCCGGAACATATCAATACTATTAATATAACTCGACTGCTTCACCGGAAAAATCATAAACTGACCTTCATTCAAATTTTCATCGCAAACAGGCGTAACAACTAAATTGTACCACCTATGGTCACCTTGGTTGATTCACAAAGCCCTTCATCCAAACTCACTTTCCAGGAATGATCCAGAAATTTTTCGCGTCGAACGTGCGATGGTTTGCACTTCTTGACTGTCGAATATTCGGCCATATCCATATAAAGACTGTTTCGATGCATCCTTGTCAGGAAACCTAACCATACCCACTCGCCACCAAAATGGGACCAACCACCATGACCAGTGATGCAGATGTTTCAGATGCCCAGACGGCCGGGCTGTTGCTGGCCGTTGCGGCCCTGATCGGCAGCCTGCGGGCCAAGGGGACACTGAGCGAGGCGGAGATCGACCGGGCGCTGGGGGCGCTGGCCGGAGATATCGGTGGTTCGAAACTGGCCACCGCAATGCCGGATGATCCGCTGATTGCCGCGACGCTGGCGCCCATAGAGCGGTTGCGGCGGATGAATGCGATCTTTGATCCGGCGAGCGGGACGTTCCCGGACTGGATCGGCAAGGCTGATGCGGAAGGGGGGAGCGAAGCATGAGTGTCGTCGAGACAGAGATCGACGGGCGCGGGGTGGCGACCGTCTGGCTGAACCGGCCGGAGCGCAACAATGCCTACAATGGCGAGATGATCAGCGCCCTGCTGGAGACCTTCGGTCGGCTGGCGGCGGACGACGCCTGTCGGCTGGTGGTCATCCGCGGCCGCGGCAAGCACTTTCAGGCCGGCGCCGACCTTTCCTGGATCCGCGAGGTGCGGGTGAAGGACTGGAACGCCAATGCCGAGGTGTCGCGCAACACCACCCACGCGGTACAGGGCCTGACCACATTCCCGAAGCCGACCATCGCCCTGATCCACGGCGGCTGCTTCGGTGGCGGGGCGGGTGTGGCCGCAGCCTGCGACATCATCATCGCCGCGCGGGACGCCATCTTCTCGATCACGGAGGCCCGCTGGGGCCTGATGGCCGCGCCGATCTTCCCGCAGCTGATCTCCCGCATGGGGCCGGGACGCACGCGGCGCTATTCGCTGACCTGCGAGCGCTTCAGCGGCGTGCGCGCGATGGAGATCGGACTGGTGGATGAGGTCTGCGATGCCGCCGACCTGGATTCGACTGCCGCACCGATCATCGACGCCCTGCTGCATTGCCCGCCGGAGGCGCTGGCGCAGTCCAAGGAATCGATCCTGAAGTATTCCGAACTGTATTTCTCCGCCCTGGAGATGGAGGAAATGGTTCGCCCCCACGCCGCCAAGCGCCTGACGCCTGAAGCCGACGAGGGGCTGGCCAGCTTTCTGGAGAAGCGCGAACCCAACTGGTATCCGGCAGGGGAGAAGGGCTGATCATGCGCTCTCCCCGCGCCCTGCTGCTGTGGTTCATCGCGGGCTGTATCGGCGTGCTGGCCGGTCACCAGATCGTTCTGATGCTGCTGCACAATGAAGGAATCGCCCCTTTCGCACCGTTCCCCATGCAACCCGTCGGTCCGCTGGGCGTGCCGCAGCTTGTCTCCATCACGTTCTGGGGCGGCGTCTGGGGCATCGTGCTGGGCCTGATCGCGCCCTGGTTCGGGCGCGGGCTGAAATACTGGATCCTGGCCGCCATCTTCGGTGCCGTGGCCCCCACCCTGATCGCCGTCGCCGTGGTCTTCCCGATGAAGGGCATCGAGCCCTCCGGCGACCCGGTCATGGGTCTGGTCACCGGCCTGTCCATCAACGCCGCCTGGGGCGTGGTGACGGCGGCGGCACGGAAGGCGTTCCGGTAGGACGAACCCTCTGTCCCGTCAGTCCTGGCCGGAGCCCAGGAATTCGCTGACCACCGGATCAATGCACGCCGTCAGCGCCCGGACACCTGCGTCGCGCAGATGATCATCCTGCAGATAGTACAGTTCCTTCGGATCACCCTTTGCGGACATGCAGTCGAGTGTGTCGAAATAGCGGAAGTCTCGCCCCTGTGCCGCAGTTTCAATGATCCGGTTCGGCGACCTGAAATCCACATCCTGCGTCCGCAGGGCGTAGCGTTCGATCATGCCGGCCCGACGCTCCGCATCAAGCTGCAGCGCGCTCGGAATCACGATGACCAGAGATGAGAAGCCGAGGCTTTGCTGAAGGGCCTCAAGTCGCCGGAACTGATCCACCATCAGTTCGCCGGCCTGCTGTTGCATCGCGACCTGGTTGGTGTCGAAGAACAGGATCGTCGGATGCATGATCGGTGCACTGCCCTCTTCCTGCACACGAGCATTGAGCGTGTTCAGCACATAGCGACGTACGAGCTGGATGGTGTAGGAGCGTTTCAGCACGGGATCATGATAGACAAACGCATTGACCCGGGACATGAACTGGCGCGTCGATCCGGCTTCCTTCGTCTGTGCCACCAGCTTCACCTTGCGTTCGGGCGGAGCCTCCCCCGGCACGCCCCTGAACAGGTCCAGCAAGTCGTTCCCCGTATAGATGAAGAAAAGATAGCGGTCAGGACTGCCGATTTCCTGATGCCGGTGGCGAAGGAAAACCAGCTGGTCGTTCATCGCCGTACCCGGGAACCCGAGATTGAGGAAGCGCCAGTCGGGATAACGTGCCGAAAGCCGTGACGTGATCGTATGCTCGTCCGAGACTCCGATTCCGAAAACAAATGAATCACCCAACGCCGGTACGGCACGGGCACCCGCACGGGGGGCGGGCAGGGTCACCCGCGCCGACAATTCGTCGATGTGAGCTGTCATGTTGTATTCAAGATGGCTGACAGAGAACTCACTGCTTGCCCTGAACTTGAGAATCTGGCCATCGATGGCCTCGATCGGCCAGCTGGTATCGGTTCCGAAACTTCCCTTCTCGCTGTCCGGGTTCAGTTCTGCCATCCGCTGCTCCAGCCATGGTTCAGCAGTCAGTCGAACCAGTCCTTCGACCAGCAGCAGGCCAACCAGCATCGACACCAGCATCACAGCAGAATTGACAAGGAATTTCTTCATTCATCCAGTTCCAGACGATACACAGGTCGGTTTCACACACATCGCAAGTCAGATAAACCCGAGCATGAAGCGCCAGTCCAGGCGGGCAATACCGACTACGCAGAAAAATCTCGCGCAAGCCACAAGATACACTTCAATACCTTGATCAATCCTCCAGTGTCCCGAATGGAGAATCGGCAACAACCTGCTGTAATTCTGAGTAGTTGGAAATTACTTTCGAAACATCACGACCTGTCGCCACTTTCAAAGATGATGAATAATCAAATATGTTCTCAACATTCAAATATTCAGCCAATTTTGACAATACAATCTCATGCGAAATTGCATTCTTCAGATCCTCCTCATATTCAACAGAAATATGTGGAATATCGGCAAGAATTTGAATTTGATCGCAGCGTGCTTGTGCAAAATCAGACATTTCCCGAAGAAAATTTGGAATATCAATTTCGACAACAGATCTTTCTTCGTCACCGCGAAAATGATAACGGCCGCGACTGCGTGCCATTTCCGCCGATAGCGCCTGACGCGCTGCGTTCTTTCTTGAAATGTGAATAATTCTCCAATTCTCGGAAACCAGTTTTTGCAGGAATATCGGCACCGCATGGCCTTTGATGCCATTCTGCCAAAGCTGGTATTCGAGAATTTTCAGTCCAAATGTCTTCACCTGGTTCCTGTGAGCCTCAAATCGTGCGAGCGATCTCAGGTAAGTCTCGGGGGCAGGTTTCCTGCTCGCCAGCATTTCGCCGACACAGACCACATCGGGGTTGGTGTTGAGCATCTCGCCCAGAAGGGTCGAACCGCTGCGTCCCGCCCCAAAAATGATGAACTTCGTCTCCGGCTCCCAATCCGGGCGGAGAGACGCGCCGTAAATACGCAGTTTCGCGAGGCGCGAGAGAGTCACGTGGGCTGGGCTCATGAACAAGACATCTTGGCTTTCAGCTTTGACCATTGCAACGACAAGATCGGGCAGACTGTCGACAAGATTGATTGTGCTGAGGGCGGGGTGAGCGCTCACCCCGTCACCTGATCACAAGCACATCCACATTCATCCAGCTCCGGCCGCGCCGCACCGCCCGGGATAACCTACTTCGACAGTTCCTTCATGCCCTTTTCGAGACCTTCAAGGGTCAGCGGGAACATGCGGTTGCCCATCAGTTCCTGGATCAGCTTGATCGAGGGGGTGTAGTCCCAGTATTTCTCCGGCACCGGATTCAGCCAGATCGCCCGCTGGTAGATATCCAGGAAGCGCTTCATCCAGACCTCGCCGGATTCCTCGTTCCAGTGCTCCACGGATCCGCCGGGATAGACGATCTCGTAGGGGCTCATGGTCGCGTCGCCAACGAAGACGACCTTGTAGTCCGCCGGATAGGTATGCAGCACCTGCCAGGCATCGACGAACTCCGAATGGCGGCGCTTGTTGTCCTTCCACAGCTTCTCGTAGAGGCAATTGTGGAAGTAGTAGTGCTCCATGTGCTTGAACTCGGTCTTCGCGGCCGAGAACAGCTCCTCGCAGGTGCGGATGTGGTCGTCCATCGACCCGCCGATATCCAGCATCAGCAACACCTTGATGGTATTGCGCCGTTCCGGGACCATCTTCAGGTCGAGAAAACCCGCGTTCTCTGCCGTCGACTTGATGGTGTCGGGCAGGTCGAGCTCCATGTCCGCCCCTTCCCGCGCAAAGCGGCGCAGGCGGCGCAGGGCAACCTTGATGTTGCGGGTGCCGAGCTCGACATTGTCGTCCAGGTTCTTGAAGTCGCGCTTGTCCCAGACCTTGACCGCGCGCCGGTGGCGGCTTTCCTTCTGGCCGATGCGGACGCCTTCCGGGTTGTAGCCATGCGCCCCGAAAGGCGAGGTCCCGGCGGTACCGATCCACTTGTTGCCGCCCTGGTGGCGCTTCTTCTGCTCCTCCAGGCGCTTCTTCAGTGTCTCCATCAGTTCCTCGAACCCGCCGAGGGACTCGATCTCCGCCATTTCCTCCTCGGTCAGCACCTTCTCGGCCAGCTTCTTCAGCCATTCCTCGGGAATTTCGTGCTCCACCTGGTCGGACACGAAATCGAGACCGTTGAAACACTTGCCGAAGATCTGGTCGAACTTGTCGAGATTCTTCTCGTCCTTCACCAGCGTGGCCCGGGACAGGTAGTAGAAATCCTCGACACTGTAGCCAGCCACTCCGCGCTGGACGGCTTCGATCAGGGTCAGGTACTCGCGCAGTGTCGCGGGCACCTTGTTCTCGCGCAGTTCCAGAAAGAAATTCACGAACATGCAGTTACCTCCTGATCGGGCCGTTCATCGCGCAACGTGACGGTGTGATCTCAGTTCTTGTTCTGCTCCCGACGGGCAAGGAATGCCAGCCGTTCGAACAGGTGCACATCCTGCTCGTTCTTCAGCAGCGCACCATGCAGCGGCGGAATCAGCTTCTTCGGATCGCGGCTGCGCAGCGTCTCCGCCGAAAGGTCTTCCGCCATCAGCAGCTTCAGCCAGTCCAGTAGCTCCGATGTCGACGGCTTCTTCTTCAGGCCCGGCACTTCGCGGATATCGTAGAAGATCTTCAGCGCTTCCGACACCAGTTCGGACTGGATGTTCGGATAATGCACCTCGATGATTTCCTGCATCGTCTCCGTGTCCGGGAAGCGGATGTAATGGAAGAAGCAGCGGCGCAGGAAAGCGTCCGGCAGTTCCTTCTCGTTGTTGGAGGTGATGATCATCAGCGGCCGCTGCTTCGCGACGATAGTCTCACCGGTCTCGTAGACAAAGAACTGCATGCGGTCGAGTTCCAGCAGCAGATCGTTCGGGAACTCGATATCGGCCTTGTCGATTTCGTCGATCAGCAACACCGGGCGCTCCGCCGCGGTGAAAGCGTCCCAGAGCTTGCCACGCTTGATGTAGTTGCGGATATCCTTCACCCGCTCATCACCCAACTGCGAATCACGCAGGCGCGAAACCGCGTCATATTCGTACAGGCCCTGTTGCGCCTTGGTCGTGGACTTGATGTGCCACTCAATCAGGTTGGCGTCGAACGCCTTTGCCACTTCGTGCGCCAGCACCGTCTTGCCGGTCCCTGGTTCGCCCTTGATCAGCAGAGGCCGTTCAAGGGTGGCTGCGGCATTCACCGCAACCATCAGATCCTCGGTCGCCACATAATTGCTGGTGCCTTCGAAACGCATTGCCATCCCCTTCTCGCCTCAGTCAGTTTCCCTGCACATGTTGCGCGAAACTAGGTGTACCCGCCGGTTGGATCAAGTGCGCAGGAGTAGCGACACCGCCGTGCGGATTGCAGGTCTCGCATTCTGCATGGCGTTCGGGTAGCGTCACGGTGATTGGCGGCTCTGGGATGTGGAGATGTGACGGCCATGTCAGATCACTTTGATGCAACGGCTTTCGAGGCCCTGAAATCCAGTCTGGGGGACCAGCTGGTGGAAATGCTCCTCGGAAAATTCCTCGTGCAGATGCAGGAGAAGGTGGCAATCCTGCAGACAGCCATCGATTCAGGGGACATGGAGGGGGTGCGCCAGCAAGCCCATGACCTGACCTCCAGCGCCGGATCTGTCGGGCTCGGGGCCATGAAGGACAAGGCAAGTGCCTGCGAGATCACCGTGAAGCAGGGCAACGAACAGGAAGGCCTGACTCTTGCACAGGAGTTGGTGAACATGGCACCGGAAACGGCTGCCGCAGTCCGCGCTGCATACCCGGGACTGGGTTGAGCGGCGGCTGCAATTTGGGAAACTGGGGAGCCGATGGAAAAGCGTATTCTGGTCGTTGAGGACAATATGCTGGTGCAGGAAGTCTATGCTTCCGCCCTGCAACAGCTCGATTGCGATGTCGTGACCGCAGACGACGGGCAGGAAGCCCTGGAACTGGCGGCAGAGGAAACACCCGACCTGATCATCATGGACGTCATGCTGCCGGGTGTGTCCGGACTGGATCTGGTGCGCCAGATGAAGGCCGATCCGGCCCTGAAGGACGTGCCTATCATCGTCGTGACAACCATGGCCACGGCCGGTGACGAGAGCAAGGTGCTGGAAACCGGCGCCGATGCCTACCTGGCGAAGCCCATTCAGGTCGATCAGTTCATCGAGGCCGTGCGGAGCACGCTGGGGCTCTGACCCCCACGACAAACCGGGAGACTTGATTCGATGGCACACTGGCTCGTGACCGGGGGGTGCGGCTTCATAGGCTCGCATCTGACCGAATTCCTGATGAAGCGCGGAGACCAGGTCACGATCGTCGATGACCTCTCGACCGGCAAGCGCGAGAACGTGCCCGAAGGCGCGGAGATCGTGGTCGGAGACATCTCCGACGCGGCACTGATGACCCGGCAGCTTTCGGGCAAGGACGGCTGCTTCCACCTTGCCGCCGTCGCGTCCGTTCAGCGCTGTACCGAGGAATGGGTCTCCAGTCACCGGACCAACCTGACCGGCACCATCACGATCTTCGATGCGGCCCGCGCGGCAAAGGACGGCAAGGCCATCCCGGTGATCTATGCCTCGTCCGCCGCAGTCTATGGCGACAACGCCAATGTGCCGCTGAACGAGGATGCGATCACCAGGCCCCTTTCGGCCTATGGCGCGGACAAGCTGGGGTGCGAGTTGCATGGCCGTGTCGCGCATGGCGTTCATGGCGTGCCGAACACCGGATTCCGGTTCTTCAACGTCTTCGGACCACGCCAGGATCCCAAATCGCCCTATTCCGGCGTCATCGCGATCTTCACCGACCGGATCAAGGCCGGTCAGGGGATCACCATCTTCGGTGATGGCGGGCAGGTGCGTGATTTCGTCTTCGTCGGCGATGTGGTCCGGCATCTGGTCGCGGCCATGGATGCGGGCGGTGGCGCAGGCGCGGTCTACAATGTCTGCACCGGCAAGTCGACGTCGGTGCTGGAACTGGCCCACATGGTGGCGGAGATCTGCGACGCGGAGGCCGACATCACCCACGCGGAGGCCCGCACCGGTGATATCCGGACCTCCATCGGCGATCCGGCCCGCGCCACCGCCGCCTTCGATGTTCCGGCGGAGATGGCGTTCAGGGACGGCTTGCGCCTGACCCTGGAAAGCGATTGAGACCACGATGACCGCCGCGCCCCTGCTGATCGTCGGGACAGGCGGACATGCCCGCGAATGCATAGAGGCGGCGCGGGCGGCGGACCGGCAGGTTGCAGGCCTGCTGGACCAGGATCCGCAGATGTGGGGCAAGTCCGTGCTGGGCGTGCCTGTCCTGTCAGGCGCCCCCGCTGAGCACCGGTCAGACGACGCGGAGTGGCTGATTGCCGTGGGCGACAATGAAGTGCGGTCCAGACTCGCGGCAGACCTGACCGGATGCGCCTTCACGACCCTGGTGCATCCGTTTTCCTGGGTATCCCCGACGGCGGTCATCGGAGAAGGCTGCATGATCTTCGCTGGAACGGTGCTGCAAACCGGAGTCCGACTGGGCCGTCACGTGATCATCAACACCGGCGCGACGGTCAGCCACGACTGTCAGATCGGCGACGGCAGCCACATCGCGGTCGGGGCGCATCTGGCTGGCAGCGTGAAGATCGGCGCACACGTGCTGTTCGGCGCAGGTGCGGTGGCGCGGCCCGGTGCCGTGGTCGGTGACGATGCCGTGGTTGGTGCGGGAGCAGTCGTGGTCGCGGACATCGCGGCGGGAGTCACCGCGATCGGCGGCGGCGTGGCCCGACCGCGCGGGGATTGACGGCCTTTCCGAACCGACGCTGTCAGAGGACCAGAGTTCCTGCTGAGAGACGGCAGGCTGGCCGCCCCGACCAGCCCCAGCCTGCCTGTTCCCCTTACAACGGAATATTGTCGTGCTTCTTCCAGGGGTTCTCGAGCTTCTTGGTCTTCAGCATCCTGAGGGACTTGATGATCCGGAAGCGCGTGTTGTGCGGCATGATGATGTCGTCGATGAAGCCCCGGGCGCCCGCGATGAACGGATTGGCGAAGGTCTTGCGGTATTCTTCCGTCCGCGCCTCGATCTTCGCGTCGTCGCCGATGTCGGCGCGGAAGATGATCTCCACCGCCCCCTTGGCCCCCATCACCGCGATTTCCGCGTTCGGCCAGGCCATGTTCACGTCGCCGCGCAGATGCTTTGAACTCATCACGTCATAGGCACCGCCATAGGCCTTGCGGGTGATCACCGTGACCTTCGGCACCGTCGCCTCGGCATAGGCATAGAGCAGCTTCGCGCCATGCTTGATCAGGCCGCCGTATTCCTGTGACGTGCCGGGCAGGAAGCCGGGGACATCGACCAGCGTCACCAGCGGAATGTTGAAGCAGTCGCAGAAGCGCACGAACCGCGCGGCCTTCTTGGAGGAATCGATGTCCAGGCACCCGGCCAGCGCCATCGGCTGGTTGGCCACGATGCCGACTGTCTGGCCCTCCATGCGACCGAAGCCGACGATGATGTTCTTGGCGAAACCGGGCTGGATCTCGAAGAAATCGCCTTCATCGACGATCTTCTCCACCAGTTCCATCATGTCGTAGGGCTTGTTGGGGTTCGCCGGAACCAGGGTGTCCAGCGAGGCTTCCTGCCGTTCCGGGTCGTCGTAGGTCGGCCAGACGGGCGCATCCTCACGGTTGGAGGCGGGAAGGAAATCAATGAACCGCCGTGTCTGGGCGATGGCATGCATGTCATTGTCCAGGGCCAGATCGGCGACGGAGGACTTGGTGGTATGGGTGATCGCACCGCCCAGTTGCTCCGCCGTCACGGTCTCCGCCGTCACGGTCTTCACGACATCCGGGCCTGTCACGAACATGTAGGATGTGTCCTTCACCATGAAGATGAAGTCGGTCATCGCCGGGCTGTAGACAGCACCACCCGCGCAGGGCCCCATGATCATGGAAATCTGCGGCACCACGCCGGAGGCCAGCACATTGCGCTGAAACACATCGGCATAGCCCGCCAGACTGTCGATGCCTTCCTGGATGCGGGCACCGCCGGAGTCGCACATGCCGATGACCGGCGCGCCGACCTGAAGCGCCTTGTCCATGATCTTGCAGATCTTGCGGGCGTGCATTTCCGACAGCGCGCCGCCGAAGACCGTGAAGTCCTGCGAATAGACAAAGACCAGCCGGCCGTTCACCGTGCCATAGCCGGTGATGACGCCATCACCGGGGATCTTGTTCTCGCTCATGCCGAAATCGGTGCAGCGATGTTCGACGAACATGTCCCATTCCTCGAACGAGCCTTCGTCGAGCAGCAGCTCGATCCGTTCCCGCGCGGAAAGCTTGCCACGCGCATGTTGCGCCTGTACCCGGCGCTCACCACCGCCCGCGCGCGCCTTGGCCCGCTTCTCCTCCAGCATCTGAACGATGTCCTGCATCGAATGCTCCCCGCCTGTTGTCCTGTCTCGCGAATCTGATGTTTCAGATCATAGGTAATTGGTCACGAAGCGCCAGCGGCTCCGGTGCCGGTCAGTCCTGCGTCAGCCAGGGCCTTGCAGAACCGCTCCACCGCGGCAAATTCGGCGCGAACCCCGGCGCGACGGCGCGTCGCCTCATCATCCTCGCCCCATTCCTCGATCTGGAAGGTTTCGTCAAGCTGCGCGGCCTCGAAAGCCTGCTCGGCGCTGATCCGCCCCATGACCAGCGCAAGACCGATGATCAGCGACCCCGCCGTGCCTGTCGCAACCGAAAGCGGCACCAGCCGGAAATTGTCCAGCCCGTGCACCTGCGCGCGCAGGGTCCGCAGGCTGTCGCCGGGCTGCTGCTGCGCGTGAATGTCCGATGTCACGGAAAGTGGCGTGCCAAAGGTGATTTCCAGCCAGTCAAGCAACGGCCGCCACGTCGCCTGCTGCCGCTCCACCAGCTTCTGCGGTTCCCCGGCCCAGAAGCAGACCATGTCGGTCTCGGCATAGCGGGCAACAGCATCCGCGGTCTGGTCACGCATCCCGGCAAGATCGTCGATGGCAGTTCCGGCCATGCGCATCAGCGGCATGGCGCGGCGGTCGATCTCCTCCCCCTGCGCATCCCATTCCGCCGCGATCGCCTTCGCCAGGGTCAGGCTCGGCACGACCAGGGGCTTGCGCGCCGGTGTGCGGATCAGGCGACCGTCCAGCAGCACGGCATGGCCACCTTCCGCGACCTCGGTCCCGGCAACCTTGTAGAACCGTTTCATGCCGCATCCTCTTCCGGCAGGGCGCGTCGGACAGCACCCGCAATCTGTTCTGGATGCGTGACAATTTCGGCGGCGCCGGCGTCCTGCAACTCATCCACCCCGTGATAGCCCCAGGCGACGCCCACCGGCGTGGCACCGGCACGACGGGCCATCTGCATGTCAAAGGTCGTGTCCCCGATCACCACGGTCGCCGCCGGTTCAATACCGGTTTCAGCACAGGCCTTCAGACACATGTCGGGCGCAGGCTTGCCCGCCGCGACATCATCGGCGGTCTGCAGGGTCTGGAACCGCGTCTGCATCCCATGCCGCTCCAGCACCGCAAACAGGCCCCTGCGGCTCTTGCCGGTCGCAATACCCAGAATGGTATCCGGCCGGTCCAGTTCCAGCACTGCGGCCCTGATCCCCTCATACAATGGTTCCTGCAACTCACCGGAAAGCCGCAGACTGCGGAAGGTTTCCTTGTACAGTGCGGCCACCTGCATCGCGTCCGACTGGCCCAGTTCAGGTGCCAGCTGCCGCACCGCGACATCCAGGCTCAGTCCCACGACGCGCTTGACCCCCTCCGGCGGTGGTGCAATCAAGCCGAAGCTGAGGAATGCGGTCTGCATGGACGTGACAATGCCAGCCTGGCTGTCCACCAGCGTGCCGTCGCAGTCGAAAAGAACAAGTCGCGGAATCATGGGGGCGGACATTGCCACAGCTCCCGGCAGGACGGAACCGGATGCGCAACAGGGGCGTGACATGACCATGCAGGATGATCTGAAACATCTGGGCCAGCAGAGCGCCTTGCCCGAGGATCCGGACACGGCGGTGCTGGATGCCGTGCCCAATCCGCACCTGGGCCACCCCTATCTGGTGCGTTTCACCGCACCGGAATTCACCTCCATCTGTCCGGTTACCGGTCAGCCGGACTTTGCCCGGCTGGTCATCGACTACGTACCGGACCGCGAGATCCTGGAGAGCAAGAGCCTGAAGCTCTTCCTCGGCGCCTTCCGCAATCACGGGGCGTTTCACGAGGATTGCACGATCCTGATCGCGCGCCGCATCGTGGACTGCATCGCACCTGTCTGGCTGCGCATCGGCGGCTACTGGTACCCGCGCGGCGGCATACCCATCGACGTCTTCTACCAGACCGGCGAACCACCCGCCGGAGTCTGGCTGCCGGACCAGAACGTCGAGACCTACCGCGGTCGCTGAACCGGGACGCGGAAAGGAACACCGTCCCGCGCCCCGCAGCTTCAGCCTGCCACCATGACCCGGCGCAGACCGATGATTTCCATCTCGGCGAAGACCGCGACGGCGACGCCGATGCCCGCGATCAGCACATAGCCGAAGACGTTCGGAGAGACGATCCCGCTGGCCAGGAAGAGAATGGTCCCCAGCGCCCAGGCGACATTCAGGCCGATGACCATCCTGACGCCGGAGCGCGGCGGGGTGGGACGCCGCAGCACCCAGCCCAGCAGGATCAGGAAGGGCACGAAGACCAGCCCTGTCCCGAGCACCAGCAGTTGGGGCAGCCCGGCGAGCTGGGCCAGCGGCACGGATCCGGCAATCAGGGCGAATGTGCAGACAAGGGAAATGCCGAAGTCGATCTGCAAGGCCCGGCGCAGGAAGTCATTCTGTTTCGGTGTCATCGAAAGCTCCCGTTCATTGATGAACCATCGGGCCATTCCGGCCCGGAAGACCGGTCACCGGCCTCCATGCCGCACAAGATGACGAGGAGGGCGGTATGCTCTCAATTACCTGTCAGGTCATTGGTACGACGCGGCGTCGGCTCTATTCTCGGCAGCATGAACAAGCATGTTTCGGAATTCGGCCAGCAGCTGCGCGCGTGGCGGCAGCGGCGACGCCTCAGCCAACTCGATCTCGCCTGCGACGCGGGTATCTCGACGCGGCACCTGAGTTTCATGGAGACAGGGCGCGCGCGGCCCAGCCGCGAGATGGTGCTGCGGTTGAGTGACTATCTCGACGTGCCGCTGCGTCAGCGGAACGTGATGCTGACGGCGGGCGGCTTCGCGCCGGTCTATCCGGAGCGCCCGCTGGATGACCCATCACTGGAACCGGCGCGAAAGGCGGTTGAACTGGTGCTGGAGGGCTATCATCCCTATCCCGCGCTGGCCGTGGACCGGCACTGGAACCTGGTCCGGGCCAACCGCATGGTGCAGGTGATGCTGCAGGGCGTCGCCGCACATCTGCTTGAACCGCCCTGCAACGTGCTGCGCCTCAGCCTGCATCCGGAGGGTCTGGCACCGCGAATCGCCAATATGGGCCAGTGGCGCGGACACATCCTGCACCGCTTGCGCCAGCAGATCGACACCAGCGGCGACACCGAACTGGAACAATTGCACGACGAACTGTCAGCCTACCCCATGCCGGAAGACACCGACGACGAAACGGCGTCCTTCCCGACCGACATGATCGACTATGTCGTGCCGATGCTGGTGCGCAGCGCGGACGGCCGGACCCTGTCCCTGTTCAGCACGACAACGATGTTCGGCACACCCGTCGATGTCACCCTGTCGGAAATCGCCATCGAGGCCTTCCTGCCTGCCGACGCGGCAACTGCAGAAGCCCTGCGCCAGGCCGCCGAGGCAATTTCCACCTGAATCGAAAGGGCCCCGGCGAATGCCGAGGCCCTGTCCGTTTCAGTCTGCAGAAGCTGAGGCTTAGCCGAAGAGGCCGAGGATGCTCTGCGGTGCCTGATTGGCAATCGACAGCGCCTGGGTGCCAAGCTGCTGCTTGATCTGCAGGGCCTGCAACCGGGCACTTTCCTTCGCCAGGTCGGCGTCAACCAGGTTGCCGACACCAGACGTCAGGCTGTCGATCAGCTTGTCCACGAAGCCCTGATGGATCTCGATGGACTTGGCGCGGGTACCAAGCTGCGCAAGCTGCTGGTTGGCCGTCTCGATTGCGGAGTCAACCGCGGACCGCGCCGCCGCCGCGTTCGTTGCCGTCGCCAGGGACAGGGCCGACAGGGCCAGACCGGCAGTACCGGTGGTCATGTTCTGCGCCGTCACCGTGATGGTGTCGCCATCCGGGTTCGCCAGCACGGCGATTGAGCTGCTGGAGCCATCCAGCATGTTGAAGCCATTGAACTCGGCATTGCCGGCAATGGTCGAAATCTGGTCACGCAGGGCAGCGAAATCATTCTGCAGCGCGTTGCGGGCCGAAGTCTCGAGGCTGGAGTCCAGGGCGGCAACCGCCTTCTCCTTCATCTCGATCAGCAGGTCGGAAATCGACTGTCCGGCGGCCAGTCCCACGTCAACCACGCTCACCGCGTTGTCCAGGGCGGTCTTCACCGCTTCGAAGCCGGCGATCTCGCCGCGCATGTTCTGGGCGATGGCGTAGACCGCGCCATTGTCCTTCGGACCGGCAACCTTCAGGCCGGTATTGATACGAGTCTGCACCTCCGCCATATCGCGATTGGTTGCGTTGAGCTGCTGAAGGGCCACCATCGCGCTGACATTGGTGTTCACCGAAAGTGTCATTAGGTCTTCTCCTGTTCGTGGGAACCTTCTTCTCTGGTCCCCCGGTACACCTGTTGAGCGCCTTGGCGCCGTGTACCGAACTGATTTCAACCTATGTGCCAACTGTGCCAAATGCGCGTTAGCTATTGTTTTTCATATATTTTTTCACTCATTTCGCCTGTCACGGCCTGAATCGGACCCGGCAGCAAATGCCGGGTTCAGGGCCACTTGCCTGAGCAATCGGGTAAAATTTTCCGAATCCGGCAATTGAGTCCGGGCAGCGGGGGGTCGAGATCGGGCCGAATTCCGCGACAGGGCACGGGAATGCCCGTTTCAGCCCGCGATGCGCACAAGCACATGCCGCTTCTTGCCGACAGAAAGCTTCACGCTGCCGGAGGCGAAGGCATCCGCATGAAGGATCTGCCCTTCATCGCCAACCTTCTCGTCCGCCAGTCGGACACCACCACCCCGGATCAGCTTTCGCGCCTCGCCGCGTGACTTCGCCATCCCGGCCCCGATCATCAGGTCGATCAGGGCGGCCCCCTCCGCGACCGTGGCGGCGGATACATCCAGCGTCGGCAGACCTTCTGCACTGTCACCCTCCTCGAACGCCTTGCGGGCGGTCTCGGCAGCGGCATCGGCGGCGGCGGCACCGTGTACCATCGTGGTGGCGGCATCGGCGAGGCGTTTCTTGGCCTCGTTCAGTTCCTGCCCTTCCAGCCGCGACAGCGCCTCGATCTCTTCAAGCGGCAGTTCGGTGAACAGCTTCAGGAAGCGGATGACATCCGCGTCTGCCGTGTTGCGCCAGAACTGCCAATAGTCGTAGGCGCTGAGGCGATCCGCGTTCAGCCAGACGGCACCCTGTGCTGTCTTGCCCATCTTCTGACCGTTGGCCAGGGTGATCAGCGGGGATGTCAGGCCATAGATCTCGCGCTGGTCGATGCGGCGGGTCAGTTCGACGCCGTTGACGATGTTGCCCCACTGGTCCGATCCACCCATCTGCAACAGGCAGCCGACACGCCGCGACAGTTCCAGGTAGTCGTAGCCCTGCAGGATCATGTAGTTGAATTCCAGGAATGTCAGGGACTGTTCCCGGTCCAGACGCAACTTCACTGAATCAAAGCTCAGCATCCGGTTGACGGAGAAATGGCGTCCCACGTCCCGCAGGAAGGGAATGTAGGCCAGGCCATCCAGCCAGTCGGCATTGTTCACCATGATTGCATCGGTCGGACCATCACCGAAGGTCAGGAACTTCTCGAACACCTGGCGAATGCCGGCCATGTTGCGGGCGATATCGTCATCGGTCAGCAACTGCCGTGCGGCGTCGCGTCCTGACGGATCGCCGATCCGCGTCGTGCCGCCGCCCAGCAGCACGATCGGCTTGTGACCGGTCTTCTGCAGCCAGCGCAGCATCATGATCTGGACCAGGCTGCCCACATGCAGGCTGTCCGCCGTGCAGTCGAATCCGATATAGGCCGGCACGACCCCGTCGATCAGCGCGGCATCGAGACCTTCGGTGTCGGTGCACTGATGCACGTAGCCACGGCTGTGCATGGCATTCAGGAAGTCGGAACGGACGGTGGTATCGGGACTGGTCATCGTGTTGCCTTCGGGTATTGGATCGTCCTGCCGGGGCGAAGCTGCCTTGGCCTTTGGTGGCGGCTGTAGCACACTCCCCCGATGACCGGAAGCGATGCACCGATGACCGTGCTTGGACTGATGAGCGGAACCTCCGTCGATGGGATCGACGTGGCGCTGCTGACCAGCGACGGGGAGACCATTGCCGATCTGGGACCCCGTTCCGGATACGGCTACCTGCCGGAGGAGCAGGCCGCAATCCGCGCCGACTTCGGCCAGCCGGTCGCATCGGAAACGGCAAGGGCGGCGGTGACCGCGGCGCACATCCGGGCCATCGACAGTTTTCTGGCGGACAATCCCTCGGCCCGACCACAGGTGATCGGTTTTCACGGCCAGACCACCTTTCATGATCCCGCGCGGCGGGTCACCGTACAGATCGGAGACGCCCTGGCGCTTGCCAACCGCTATGGCGTGCCGGTCGTGACCGGCTTCCGCAAGGCGGATGTCGCGGCGGGTGGACAGGGCGCGCCTTTCGCCCCCCTGTTCCACGCGGCAATGACCAAGGGCCTGCCAAGGCCGCTGGCGGTGCTGAACCTGGGCGGGGTGGGCAATGTCACATGGATCGGGGAAGGCGCTGACGAAATGCTGGCCTTCGATACCGGTCCGGGCAACGCCCTGATCGACGACTGGATGCAACGGCGTACCGGAACCGGCCTTGATACCGACGGTAAGGCTGCGGCTGCGGGTCAGGTTGATGCGGACTGGCTGAATGACCTGATGGACAATGTCTATTTCGACCGCTTGCCACCGAAGTCGCTGGACCGGGAAGCCTTCCAGCCCGGGCGCTGGCCCGAAACGCTGTCCACCGAAGATGGTGCGGCGACCCTGGCCGAGTTCACGGTGCAATCTGTTGCCCGCGCCGTGCCTCACCTGCCGCATCCGCCGCTGCGCTGGCTCGTGGCCGGCGGCGGGCGTCACAATCCGGTGCTGATGCAACGGCTGGCGGAAACGCTGGGTGTGCCGGTCGAGCCGGTGGAGGCCATCGCCCATGACGGCGATGCGGTGGAGGCGCAGGCCTTTGCCTTCCTGGCCGTCAGGGCGTGGCGCGACCTGCCGCTCAGTCTGCCCGGCACGACAGGCGTGCCGCATCCCATGCCCGGCGGAGAAGTGGTCTGGCCGGGACAGAGATCAGCAGCGGAATAGGTCGGGAGGCGTGTGGCTCAGAGCCCCTCGATCGCGGCGCGGCGGCGATCGACGTAGCTGCCGACCAGTTGATCGACCTCTTCCATCTCCTGCTCATAGAAGTGGTTGGCGCCATCGATCTTCTCGTAGTCGATGATGATCCCCTTCTGCGTCTTCAGGCGATCCACCAGCTTCTGCACATCCGGCTCCGGCACCAGATCATCTTCCGTGCCCTGCACGATGATGCCCGATGACGGGCACGGGGCGAGGAAGGTGAAGTCGAACATGTTGGCGGGCGGGGAGACGGAAATGAAACCTTCCACTTCCGGCCGGCGCATCAGCAACTGCATGCCGATCCAGGCCCCGAAGGAATAGCCGGCGATCCAGCAGGCGCGCGCGTCCGGCTTGATCTGCTGCATCCAGTCGAGGGCGGAGGCCGCGTCGGAAAGCTCGCCAATGCCCTGATCATGCTCGCCCTGACTGCGACCGACACCCCGGAAATTGAACCGCAGGACCGAGAAACCGCGCGCCTTGAAAAGCTGGAACATGTTGTAGACGAGACGGTTGTTCATGTTGCCGCCGTAGAGCGGATGCGGATGCAGCACCAGGGCAATCGGTGCCGTCTCATCCTCGACATGATGGTAGCGACCTTCGAGACGACCTTCCGGTCCATTGAAAATGACTTCAGGCATGGGGACTGAATGATCCTCAGACAACGTTGGGGGCATCGCCTGCAATGCTGTGCGGCACAGCGCAGGAATCCGCGGGGCGGCGCCTCATATACGCTCATTGTCGCAGCTATTCCAGTTTTCCGGACACCGGTCCGTGAGCGGATGGTGGTTTGACGAACAAAATGCGTAGAATATATAGCTGATACCGGGTGCTGTTCCGCATCCGGAACAATGCACCGGGGAGTGACGCCATGTGGCAGTCTCTGCGATCTGACATCAAGGCCATCATGGCGCGGGATCCCGCAGCCAAGTCGATGCTAGAGGTCGCGCTCTGTTACCCCAGCTTTCACGCCGTCCTGATCTATCGCGCCGCGCACTGGCTGTGGCTGCGCAGGCTGCATCTGGCGGGCCGCTGGCTTTCCCAGATCGGGCGGTTCCTGACCGGTATCGAGATCCATCCGGGTGCCACCATCGGCTCCGGCTTCTTCGTGGATCACGGCATGGGCGTCGTGATCGGGGAAACGGCGGAGATCGGCAACAATGTCACCCTGTATCATGACGTGACGCTTGGCGGCGTCGCCCCGTCGGTGAACTCAGCGGCACAGGTTGGCCAGAAGCGGCATCCGACGCTGGAGGATGATGTCATTGTCGGCTCCGGCGCGCAGGTGCTGGGTCCCATCATCGTGCGCAAGGGCGCACGTGTCGGGGCCAATGCCGTGGCGGTGAAGGAAGTCCCGCCGGGCGCGACCGTGGTCGGCATTCCGGCGGAAGTGGTGAACAAGTCGAAGCCACGACTGGTGGAAAACCCGGACGATCACCTGCCGACCTTCGCTGCCTACGGCATGCCGACGGACAGCACCACCAACCCCATGGCCCAGCGGATGGCGGCGATGCTCGCGGAGATGGAAGCCCTGCGCGCGCGGGTGGACGAGCTGGAGGCGCAGCAGGCGAAGGACGCGGAGCCTCTGGTGCGCGTCATATCCTGTGGTGAAGATTGACGGCACCGCGCGCCGGTGCTGATCTGGCACCATGCTGAAACCGCGACATTACCTGGATTTCAACGCGACGGCACCGCTGCGTCCTGAAGCCAGGGCAGCAATGCAGGCCGTGATGGACGATGGCGGCAATCCGTCAAGCGTGCACCGGGAAGGCCGTGCCGCCCGCGCGCGACTTGATACCGCCCGCCGCCAGGTCGCGGCACTGGCCGGGTGTCGTGCCGCGGATGTCTGTATCACGGGCGGCGGGACGGAGGCGAACAACTGGGCGCTGTCCGTCTGGCCCGGACGCCGGATCCTGGTGTCGGCGGTGGAACATGACGCAACCCTGCGCGCCGCAGAGCGGCTGAATGGCGGGATTGTTTCCGTTGACGAAAGCGGGCGTGTCGATCCGGACAGGCTGCGCGCGCTGCTGGCGTCCGATGATGAAACGGCAGCATTGGTTTCGGTGATGGCTGCCAACAACGAGACCGGCGTGGTGCAGCCGATTGCGGAGATCGCCGCGATCTGTCGCGCGGCGGGCGCGCTGCTGCATGTCGATGCCATTCAGGCGGCAGGCAGGATGCCGCTGACCGACCTTGTTGCTGTCGCGGACATGGTCAGCCTGTCCGCGCACAAGATCGGCGGACCAGCCGGTGTCGGTGCCCTGATCATCCGGCCCGGCCTGCAGGTGCCGCCGATGATTGTCGGCGGCGGTCAGGAGAGCTGGCGACGGGCAGGCACCGAGAACCTGATCGGGATCGCCGGTTTCGGTGCGGCGGCCGAGGCGGCGCTGGCGGGGCTCGAAACCGGCATCGGACAGATGAAACAGTTGCAGCAAACCCTGGAAACCGGATTGCGCAGCGCCTGCCCGGGCGTGGAGATCATGGGCGCCGGTGCGCCACGGCTGCCCAACACGACCTGTGTCCGGATGCCGAGTGTCGCCGCCGAAACCCAGGTCATGGCGCTTGATCTGGCCGGGATTGCGGTCAGTGCCGGATCGGCCTGCAGCTCGGGCAAGGTAACGCCGTCCCACGTGCTGACCGCGATGGGGCGCAGCAAGGCGGTCGCGACCGAGGCCATCCGCATCTCGACGGGCTGGAATTCGACGGTCGGCGATATCGCCGCCCTGCTGGCCGCCTGGAGCGATCTCTGGAACAGGAAACGCGCCGCGTGAGCGAGACCATCTATCTGGATCATCATGCCACCACGCCCGTTGACCCCGATGTCCTGGCGGAGATGCTGCCGTGGTTCACCGAACGGCCGGGCAACCCGCATTCGCGCCACCACGAACACGGCTGGGCTGCGGAGGCCGCCGTTGATCTGGCCCGGATGGAGGTCTCGGAACTGCTCGGTGGATCACCGGATCAGGTGATCTTCACCAGCGGCGCGACGGAGGCGAACAACTGGGCCCTGACCGGCATCGCCGCCAACCTACCACCCGAACGTCGCCGGATACTGACGACCAACGTTGAGCATCCCTGCGTGCTGGAGACCGCGCGGCGGATGGCGCAGGAGGGTTGGCCGGTCACCATCATGGCGGTCGAACCGGGCGGCGGCATTGATCCCGAAACGGTTGCCGCCGAAATGGCCGACGGTGACGTGGGCCTGGTTTCCGTCATGCTGGCGAACAACGAGATCGGCACCATCCAGCCGGTGGCGGACATTGCGCGCGCTGCCCATGCGCATGGTGCCCTGATGCATTGTGATGCGGCGCAGGCGCTGGGTCGCATCCGCATCGACATCAGTCGGCTGGGTGTCGATCTGATGAGCATCACCGCACACAAGCTGCATGGACCGAAGGGAATTGGCGCACTCGTCCTGTCCGGGGCCGCGCGTCAGGCCATCCGCCCCATGATGGCGGGCGGCGGGCAGCAGGACGGCCTGCGATCCGGAACGGTACCGACACCGCTCGCGGTGGGATTCGGGGCGGCCTGTCGCCTGGCTCAAGACCGTCTGGCTGACGACATGGTCACGGTCCGTGGCCTGCGCGACCGGCTCTGGCTCGGCCTGTCGGCGCAGGTCGACGGATTGCACATCAACGGTGCGCAACTGATGCGCCTGCCGGGCAACCTGAATTTCCGGGTGGAAGGCGCAGACGCCGACGACATCATCCGCGCCGCGCCGGAGATCGCCATCTCGACCGGTTCGGCCTGTTCCTCGGAATCGTCCGACCCGTCACATGTGCTGCAGGCCATCGGCCTCAGCGAACCCGCAATACGCAGTTCACTGCGTATTGGCGTGGCACGAACCAATGATCAGGACCAGATCGACCGCACCATTGACATACTCAATGGGGCCATCAGAAAGGCTAGGCAGAAAGCATGAGCAACAAGATTGCCGTCCGGGTGACCTTCGTGGACGCGGATGGAAAGCATATCGAGGCGACGGGTGAGCCCGGTGAATCCCTGCTGGACGTGGCACACCGCTTCGATGTGCCGATCGAGGGGGCGTGTGAAGGCTGCATGGCCTGTTCGACCTGTCACGTCATCGTGCAGGACCCATGGTTCGACCGCCTGCCCGAACCCCGGGAGGAAGAGGAAGACATGCTCGACCTTGCCTACGACCTGCAGGAGACATCGCGGCTCGGCTGCCAGGTGCTGCTGACGGAGAAACTGAACGGGATGGTGCTGCGCCTGCCCCGTGGCAGCCACAACGTGCTGCTGGGATAGGGCATGACCTGCTTC
Source organism: Minwuia sp. (assembly GCA_029213165.1). Lineage (GTDB taxonomy): Bacteria > Pseudomonadota > Alphaproteobacteria > Minwuiales > Minwuiaceae > Minwuia. The sequence goes on along the minus strand of JARGNO010000053.1, from coordinate 1,522 downwards.
CTTCCCCTCTCGCAGGGGAAGTCGGGGGCAGGGGACAGTTGGATTTGCCCGCCGATGCGCGCCGCTTCAGGCCTGCACGACCTTCTGGTCGATGGCACCGAAGACCGACTGGCCCTCACTGTCATTCATCTCGATGCGGATACGGTCACCGAAACGCATGAAGGACGTGGCCGGCTTGCCATCCCGGATGGTCTCGATCATCCGGATCTCGGCAATGCATGAATAGCCCAGGCCGCCCTGCGCCACCGGGCGACCCGGGCCGCCATCCGGATCCAGGTTCGACACGGTGCCGGAGCCGACAATGGTGCCAGCCGAAAGCTTCCGGGTCTTCGCCGCATGGGCAATGAGCTGCGGGAAGCTGAAGGTCATGTCCTGGCCCGCCTCCGGCTTGCCGAACAGGTCGCCGTTCAGGGTAGAGAGCAGCGGCAGATGCAGCTTCGCGCCATCCCAGGCATCCCCCAGCTCGTCCGGCGTCACCGCGACGGGGCCGAATGCAGTGGACGGCTTGCCCTGGAAGAAACCGAAGCCCTTCGCCAGTTCACCGGGGATCAGGCCGCGCAGCGACACGTCGTTGACCAGCATCAGAAGACGGATATGCCCCCCCGCCTGATCGCTCGTCACGCCCATCGGCACGTCGCCGGTGATCACGGCAACCTCGGCCTCGAAGTCGATGCCATAGTCCTCGGAAGCGACCGGGATATCCTCCCGGGGGCCGAGGTAGGTGTCGGAGCCGCCCTGATACATCAGCGGGTCGGTCCAGAAACTCTCCGGCAGAACCGCGCCCCTCGCCTTGCGGACCAGTTCGACATGATTGACATAGGCCGATCCGTCCGCCCACTGGTAGGCCCGCGGCAGTGGAGAGGCGAGCATTGCCGGGTCGAGATCGAATGCGTCCCGCGCGCCGCCGACGTTCAGCGAATGATATGTGGCCGACAGCAGCGGTGCCGCGTGGTCCCAGTTGTCCAGCGCGGCCTGCATGGTGGGGGCAATGTCCGCCACAGGTGCGGCACGGGTCAGATCACGGCTGACGACGACCAGGCGACCGTCGCGCCCTTCGTTCAGAGAGGCAAGTTTCACGAGGTCGCTCCATCCTTGATGTACCCGCGCTTGATTTGATCGAGTTCGATGGATTCGAACAAGGCCTTGAAGTTGCCCTCGCCGAAGCCCTCGTTGCCCTTGCGCTGGATGATCTCGAAGAAGATCGGTCCGATCACTGTCTGGGTGAAGATCTGCAACAGCAGGCCGCCGCCCTGCCCTTCACCGCCGTCGATCAGGATGTTGTTGGCCTGCATCCGCACCAGATCCTCGCCATGGCCCGGCACCCGGCCCTCGACCCCTTCGTAGTATGTCAGCGGGGTCTCCTGAAACGGCACGCCCAGCGACCGCATGTGCTCCACCGTCGCGTAGATGTCATCTGTCCCGAAGGCGATGTGCTGGATGCCCTCACCATGATAGGCCTCCAGATACTCCTGGATCTGCGACTTGTCGTCGGAGCTTTCGTTGATCGGGATGCGGATCTTGC
>JARGNO010000052.1:5473-25450 GCA_029213165.1 Minwuia sp. | reverse complement strand
TGCGCAGCACAGAGTCGATGGGGGTGGAGATGAAGACACTCGACGAGGTCATGGGGATGACGATCTCGTCCCCCCCCGGTGCCAGAGCATCGATCACCTGCCCGTCGCGCGACCCCCGGGCGACGTTGAAACCGGTGATCTTGTAATCCAGGCTGCGGTCGCGCCCGTCGCGGGTCAGGCTCTCGATCACCGTGTACATGACCTCGATCCCCTGGCGTCGGAAGGCCCCCTGCAGCCGCTGCATGTTGGGCAGGGTCCCTGCCGCGAAGTGACGGAAGAACCAGCCATATCTCTCCTCGAAATGCGTCGGGTCCATGTCTTCGTATTCGCCGCCCTTCGGATCGGCGCTGAAGTTCTGCACGTCGATGAACAGCAATGCCGATTGCGCCGGTACCAGCGGCAGGTCACGGCTTGTCGGGTGGTCGTGAGTCATGGTTCTCCTGCCTCCACATCCCTGATCGCGATGGCCAGCAGGTCAGCCCAGCGGCTGATGCCCGCCGGGTCCTGCAACTGATCGTTCCGGACCTCCACCAGCACATGCGGCAGGCGATTGCCTTCCCCGTGCACCGGCACGGTGTAATCCGATATGTCATCGACCGTGTAGGGTTCGTTCAAGGACAGCACCAGTTCCGGTGCCGCCGCGCCGATTGCGGTCATGAAACGCGCCGCCACTTCCGGCATCCGGTTGGCCAGGAACCCGGCATGCATCCGCCGTCGATCCTGCCCCATCACCGGGGTGAAGCTGTGGATGGAGACCAGCAGGCGTGGCCGGTCACGCACGATCTCCGCCGCGATGCAATCGTGAAACGGCGTATGGATGGCCGATGTCCGGGCCTGAATTTCGGACTGCGACAGGTTGCGGTTGCCCGGAACATGCGTTTCATCGCTGATGGCGGGGATCAGGTCGGGGGAGGCGGGACCCCGGTTGCAATCGATGACCAGGCGACTGAAGTGCTGGCTGACGAGGCGGGCTGAAACACGTTGCAGAAGGGCCTGCGACAGGGCCAGCGCGCCTATGTCCCAGGCGATATGGCGCTGCATGTCTGCCGCCGCCACGCCCAGGTCGCCCAGTGCCCGGGGGATCGCCCGCCCGCCATGTTCACAGGTCAGCAGGACGCCGCCCGCGCCGGGTGAACGTTCGAACAGGACGGGTGCCGGATCGTCGGCAGTCAGCATCGGTCTTCCTCTGGCTTATCCGGCTGCCTGTTCCATCCCTCTCCCCCGTCCGGTCAACCACGGGAGTAGCCTCATGGGGAGGCCGGGAGGGGGAGAGGGATGGAACTGGCCACAAGTGAACAATCCGCCGGATTTGACAGGACTATGCGCCCCCCGGATGATTTCCCGCAACCGGGTGCAGGCGCTGGAGTGGGTGGGTATGACGAACAGTGAACAGATCATCATGGCCTGCTGTGCGGATATCGCCGGACAGGTCCGGGGCAAGGGCTTCCCGGAGAGTGACCTGCCGCTGCGCCTGCAGCGCGGTGTGGGCTGGACACCGACGAACGTGCAGATCACCTGTTTCGACGTGATTGCCGACAGTCCCTTCGGTGCGCTGGGCGATCTGGCGCTGGTTCCCGATCCGGCGGCCGCCTGGGTGATCCACGATCCCACTGGCGATCCGGTGGAACATGTGATGCTGGGGGATATCCGCACGCTGGAGGGGGAACCATGGTCCTGCTGTACCCGGTCGATCCTGAAGACAGCCCTGCAGCGGCTGCAGGATGTGGCGCAATTGTCCACGACCGTGGCGTTCGAGCATGAGTTCCAGGTCTCCGGCGGCCTGGCGGGCGACAGCGGCAGTGCCTATTCGCTGGCCGGGGCGCGATCCGGCGCGGAGATGGGACGGCGCATCTTCCGGCTGATGACGCGCAACGGCCTGCGACCGGATACCTTCATGAAGGAGTTTGGTGCCGACCAGTTCGAGGTGACGATGAAACCGGCAGACGGCCTCGCCGCTGCTGACCGGGCGGTGATCCTGCGGGAACTGGTGCGCGTGGCAGCGCGGGAGCAGGGCCAGCGCGCCAGTTTCACGCCCATCCGTGACCCGGCGGGTGTCGGCAACGGGGTCCACGTTCACATCAGCCTGAACGATGCCGACGGTCAGCCGGTGACCCACGATCCGGACAGCGAAACCGGGCTGTCCGCCGTCGCTGCCTCCTTCGCGGCAGGGATCACGACGTTCCTGCCCGATATTCTGGCCATGCTGGCACCAAGCGCGATTTCATACCTGCGCCTGACACCCCATCGCTGGAGTGCCGCATTCAACAATCTGGGTCTGCGGGACAGGGAGGCGTCGGTGCGGATCTGCCCGGTGACGTCGCTCGATCCGCTGGCCATCGCGCGGCAGTTCAATCTGGAGGTCCGGGCCTGTGATGCCGCAGCCAGCCCCTACCTGCAACTGGCGGCGATCATTCACGCGGGAACGGAAGGCATCGTCCGGGGACTAGGTGCGCCAAGGGTCACAGAGGCGGACCTGAGCGCGCTGGCGGCAGAGGAACTTGCCGCGATGGGCATCGAACGGCTGCCGACCACGCTGGATGCGGCGCTGCAGGCCTTCGCCGATGCAGGGGTCATCGGTGAGTGGTTCGGCGCGGAGTTTCGTGACGTCTACCTGTCACACAAGCGTGGCGAGCTTGCCGTGGTTCAGGGCCTGTCGCCGGAGGAGATGTGCGCGCGGTATGCGGCGGTCTACTGATCGCCGGAACGCAACCCTCAACCCGCGCCGCGCATCGCCCGGGTGATCAGCACATCAACAACCTGATCATCGCCCAGCACCTTCTTGGCCTGCTTCGTCAGGCGCTTGGAGACATTGGCGAAATCAATGGTGCCGTCACCACGTGCAATGGTCTTGCTGTAGAATTCGCGCAGGAAGGCATCATGCAGGCGCGGTTTCAGCGGGCTGGCGTCACTGCGTGCGGAATCGTCGATCATTTCCACGCTGACGTTCAGGAAGATGTAATGGCGGACGTGGCTGCCCTTCATGATCGGGGCGGTAAGTCCGTCAAGGCGCAGGTAGACCGGATCCTTGCTCAGAACGATCTCCGGCATCGCGACCTCGCCATGTGCGGCCTTCTCATCGCCGCCCATCATCATGAACGCACCCGCGCCGCCGCCGCCAAGCAGCAGGACCGCAGCACCGATGATGACGATCTTCTTCATTGGACCAGCTCTCCGCATCCACCATGAAATGACGAAAACGGAGGGTAGGGAGGAAACCTCTCCAAACGTTTAAGGTGGGCGCAGCAGGGCTCAGAAATGCTGCCAGCCCCTTCCCTTCACAGGCAAGGGGCGACCTGCGGCGAAGGGGGTGACGCCGTCCCCTTCGATGACGCGACCGATGCGGGTGATGGGGGTGCCGGTTGCCGTGGCGCAGGCCATGAGCTGCGCGCGAAGGCCCGGTGGGGCGGTGAAGACCAGTTCGTAGTCGTCGCCGCCGTTCATGGGCCGTTGCGCCAGGTCGGGGCGTTCGACCAGGGCTTCGCGAGCCGCGACAGAGAGGGGCAGGAGTTCCAGATGCACCTCCACCCCAACCCCCGAGTGCTCGGCAATGTGGCCGAGGTCGGCCAGCAGCCCGTCGGAAATGTCCTGTGCGGCGCTGGCCAGACCGACCAGCGCAGGACCCAGCGCGGTTCTTGGTTCCGGCAGTCGATAGCGCTGGCTGAGGAATGCGGCATGTTCCGGCGTGGTCTCGAGCGTGCCTTGCAGCACCTGCAAACCGAGGGCTGAATCGCCCAGGGTGCCGGAGACCATCACATCGTCCCCGGCCTTTGCGCCATTGCGGCGCAGCAGGGACTGGCGCGGTGCGGTCCCGAAGGCCGTGAGGGACAGGGTCAGCGGCCCGGGCGTGGATACCGTGTCGCCGCCGTAAAGCGCGACCCCGAATGCCGCCTGATCCTCCGCCAGTCCGGCAACGAAGCGGGCAATCCAGTCGCGCGTGGTCTCGCGCGTCCAGGCGGTGGCCAGCAGATAGCCGCGCGGGACGGCGCCCATGGCGGCGAGGTCGGACAGGTTCACCCGCAGCAGCTTGCGTGCGATCAGGTCCGGTGGATCATCGGGCAGGAAGTGGACACCGCCGACCATGGCGTCCTTGGTCACCACCCAACCGTCTCCGGCGGGCGGTTCCGGCAGCAGGGCGGCATCATCCGTCAGACCGAAAGCGCCCTCCGCGGCCAGCGGTGCCAGCAGGTCCGCGATCAGCCCGAACTCTCCGCCTTCGATGGTCAATGTGGAGTCTCCTGAGCCGTTTGCCGACCCCGGCCTGCCCTCTCCCCCTCCCGACCAGCCACGGGACTATCCTGAATGGGTGGTCGGGAGGGGGAGAGGGCAGGTCGGGGACCAAAGATGAGTCCAATCGCTAGCGCCTCGCCCGATCCCCGATCTCTCCCGGGCGGATTTCGCGTGCCATGCGGTCCAGCACGCCGTTCACCAGTCCGGTCTCGCCCCCGGCGAAGAAGGCGACACCCAGATCGACGTATTCGTTGATCACCACCTTGGCCGGCACGTCGACACGCGCCAGCATCTCGTAGGCAGCGACCCGCAGCAGCGCACGCAGCAGCGTCTCCAGCCGGTCCATGGTGTAATCGAGGCTGAGGGAGCGTTCGACGATTGAATCCAGCTCCAGCCTGCGATCAGCCGTCCCCAGCACCAGATCCTGGAAGAAGTCCCGGTCGGCGGGCAGCAGTTCCTCCCCGTCGATGTCCTGGCCCAGGCGATGGTCGAGATATTCCGCCACCACATCGGCAACGCGTCCCTCGTTCAGTTCCAGCTGATAGACGGCCTGGACCGCATGCATGCGTGCCGTGCTGCGTTTCCGCCGGTCCTCGGCACTGGTCCTGCCGCCCGTCCTGCCACCGCGGGGATTGCTCATGATTCGGTTTCGAGCTCGCGCCGGATCTCCACCATGCGCAGGGCCGCCCGCGCCGCATCGCCGCCCTTGTCCTTCTGCGCCGGATCGGAACGGGCCAGTGCCTGGGCCTCGTTCTCCACGGTGATGATGCCATTGCCGACAGCGACACCGTCATAGATGGTCAGGTCCATCAGGCCGCGCGCGGACTCGTTGGACACGATCTCGTAATGCAGGGTCTCGCCCCGGATGACACAGCCCAGCGCGACATAGCCGTCGTAGGTACGGTCACCGCGATCCACCGCAGCCTCGGCCATGGCAATGGCACCGGGAACCTCCAGCGCGCCGGGGACGGACAGGCGGTCATAAGTGCCGCCAGCCTTCTCGATGGCCGCGATGGCGCCCTGTGCCAGCCCGTTGGCAATGTGTTCGTAGTAGGGGGATTCGACGATCAGCAGATGCGGTCCGGCCATGATCAACCTTCCTTCAGGGGGCGGGTGCCGACGATCTCGAGATCATAGCCCTCCAGCCCGACAACGTTCTTCGGTGAGTTGGTCAGCAGCACCATGCGGGAGATGCCGAGATCGGTCAGGATCTGCGCGCCGATGCCGTAGTCGCGCAGTTCGCGCAGTTGCGCCACGTTGCCTTCCTCCTGCAACTGCAGGAATTCGGACATGCGCAGTTCCCGGGTTTCGCGCAGGAACACCAGCACGCCCCGGCCTTCCTTGCCGATGATGCGCATGGCCTGTTCAAGCTGCTTCGCCTTGCCGCCGGACTCGCCGAACAGGTCGTTGCGCGGGTCATAGGCATGCATCCGCACCAGCGGCGGCTCGTCGCCGGAAATGTCGCCCTTCACCAGCGCCAGCGGTTCGGCGTAGGCGACCTCGGAATCGAAGACCACCAGCTTGAACTCACCGCCAAAGTCGCTGGTCAGCGTGGTCTCGTAGCTGCGCTTGACCAGCTTGTCGGAGCGGCGGCGATAGGCGATCAGATCGGCAATGGTGGCGATCTTCATGTTGTGGAACTGCGCGAACTTGATCAGGTCCGGCATGCGCGCCATCGTCCCGTCGTCATTCATGATCTCGCAGATCACACCGGCACGGTGCAGTCCGGCCATCCGTGCAATGTCGACCGCAGCCTCCGTATGCCCGGCGCGGCGCAGCACACCGCCATCCTTTGCCACCAGGGGGAAGACATGCCCCGGCGTCACGATGTCGTCGGCCGTGCGGGTCGGATCGATGGCGACCTGGATCGTCAGCGCACGGTCATGGGCGGAGATACCGGTGGAGATGCCGTCCTTGGCCTCGATCGACACGGTGAAGGCGGTCTGGTGCCGGGCCTTGTTGTTCTGCGACATCAGCGACAGGCCAAGCTCGTCCACCCGGTCCTGTGTCATCGACAGGCAGATCAGCCCACGCCCGTACCTGGCCATGAAGTTGACAGCCTCCGGCGTCGCGAACTGCGCGGGGATGTAGAGATCGCCCTCGTTCTCCCGGTCCTCGTCATCGACCAGAATGACCATCTTGCCGTTGCGTGCATCCTCGACGACATCCTCGATGGAGGAAAGGTAGCGGGTATATTCCGATGACATGCGTTGATCCTGAAACGTGAGAATTGAGTGGCCGTCAGCTCGCGACCGTGTCCTGCAGACGGGCCACATACCGCGCCAGCACGTCGATTTCCATATTGACCCTGTCACCGACCTTCGCATCGCCGAACGTGGTGCGCGACTGGGTGTGCGGGATGATGTTGATCTCGAACGTCGCGCCCTCGACCGAATTCACGGTCAGCGAGGCACCGTTCAGCGCGACGGAACCCTTCTCCGCGACGAAGCGGGCGAGCTGGTCCGGGGCGCGGAAGACGAAGCGACGGCTGTCACCCACGGTCTCCAGCACCTCGATCATCGCAACGCCGTCCACATGCCCGGTCACGATATGGCCGCCCAGTTCGTCACCGACGCGCAGGGACCGCTCCAGATTCAGCGGCGATCCGGCCTCAAGCTGCCCCAGCGCCGTGCGGTCCAGGGTCTCCTGGCTGACATCCACCGCGAACCAGCCTGGTCCCTTGTCGACAACGGTCAGACAGATACCGTGACAGGCGATGGATGCACCCATGTCCACGGTGGCCATGTCGAAGGCGGTATCGATGACAAGGCGCATGTCGCCCCGGGGTTCGATGGCGCGGATGCGGCCGATGTCGGTGACGATGCCGGTGAACATGCGATCTCTTCCCAAGCCTGGATTGTCGTTCGTCGTGTCGGGGGCGCCGGGCGCCCGGATGAAGCTGGTGGGGTTTTACGCCTGCCTGCGCCACGTTTCCAGCAGATCATCGCCAAGGGGTATTGCCGCCATGCGCTGAAAGCGTGGCGCATCGGCCAGCCGGTCCAGTTGCAGCGGTGCCAGCGCCGGTCGTCCGTCACCCCCGATGGCCAGCCCGGCCCGATACCAGAATATCCGGTCCACCAGCCCGGCGCCGAGAAAGGACGCTGCAATGCCGCCGCCGCCTTCCAGCAGCAGGCGGGTGACACCATCGGCCGCCAGATCCTGCAGCACGGCCTTCGCATCGGGGCGGCCGTGTGAATCGGCCGTGACATGGCGAATGTCTGCACCGGCTTCGGCCAGCGCTGCCTTGCGCTCCGGATCCACGGCCGGATCGGCATAGATGATCAGGGGAACCCGGGCCGCGGTGCGGGCGAGCCTGCCGCTGAGCGACAGGCGCAGGTGGCGGTCCAGCACGATCCGGACCGGCGACCGGTCTGCCATGCCGGGCAGGCGGCAGGTCAGTTCCGGGTCATCCGCGACGGCTGTCCCGGCACCGATCAGGATGGCGTCATGCGTCGCGCGCAGCATGTGACCGCTGGCGCGCGCTTCCGGCCCCGTGATCCATTTGCTCTCACCGGCGGCGGTTGCGATGCGCCCGTCAAGACTGCTGGCGACCTTCAGACTGACCAGGGGGCGGCCCGCAGTCCGGTTGAGCACGAAGCCAAGCTGCAGATCGCCTGCATCCTTCTCGCAGACGTCGGTCCGGACCTGAATGCCGGCGCTGCGCAGCATGGCAATGCCGCGTCCATCGACGCGGCTGTCGGGATCGGTCATGGCGATGACGACACGGGTGATGCCGGCATCGATCAGGCTTCGGGCGCAGGGCGGGGTCTGTCCGTGGTGACTGCAGGGCTCCAGCGTCACAAAGGCGGTGGCATCCTCCGCACCGGAACCAGCTTCGTTCAGCGCCATGGTTTCGGCATGTGGCCGACCCCCCGGGGCTGTCCATCCCCGACCGACGGTCAGGCCATCGCGAACGATGACACAACCAACGGCGGGGTTCGGGGCGGTGCGACCGAGACCACGCCTTGCCAGCCGCAGCGCATGGCGCATGTGCCGGACATCGTCGCGGCTGTCAGCGGTCTTCATGCGCGCGGCCCTCTGGAACAGTTTCCCGAAGCCGCGATGCAATCATGTCCGGAGGCCAATTGCCAGAGCACAAGGCCCGGAAGGCTCCCGCGTCAGGCCGCCGAGATGGCGCGGCCTTCCAGACAGGCTTCGATCTTGCGCAGCAGCCGTGGCATGTCGATCGGCTTGGTATCGAAGTCGATGCAACCGACCTGCGCACTTCGCTCCCGGTCACTGGAAAGCGCGTGGGCGGTCAGGGCGATGACCGGAATCGACATGGTGTCCGGATCCGTCTTGATCAGCCGGGTTGCCTCCCAGCCGTCCATCTGGCCAAGCGCGATGTCCATCAGGATCAGGTCAGGACGCTTATCCTTCGCTGCTGCGACCCCGCCGGGGCCGTCAATCGCGAAGATCACCGAATACCCCCGACGCTCCAGGCGGCGGCCCAGCATGTCGCGGTTCATTTCGTTGTCCTCGACGAGAAGTATCTCAGCCATGGGCGGCCTCCTTTTTGTACGGTCCCGCGTGCAGGTCTTCGTTGCGGGTCAGCATTGCGAGCGCACTGGCACGCACATCATCGCGGTCAGTGGCATTGAAGATGGTCTTTGCGGTCCCCGGAATGGCCAGCGTGCTCGTCGGTGCGGCCTCGCTTCCGACCAGGACAAGGATGGATATGCCTTCCAGATCCTTCAGTCCGTCGACGAAGGCTACGAGGCCTGCGCTGATGCTGTCGCTGTCGACGATCACAAGATCAGGCTGGACCTGGTGCGCACGGGTCAGGCCGATGCCGAAGTCAGGGACCATGGTGACGTGCCAGCCGGCTTCCCGTGCTGCCGCGACCGTCGAACGTGAAGCAGTTCCGTCATCGTCGATCACCAGGACTTCGTTGCCGGGGAATCCGGCTTCGTCACAGACCTGGCTGATGGTTTCGAGCAGCGGTTCGCGGTCAACGGGCTTCACCAGGAATGCGGAGGCGCCAAGCTGATAGCCCTTGCGCGGATCGTCGATGATCGACTGCACGATGACTGGAATACCGGCTGTATCGTCGTGGGAACTCAACGCATCAAGTGCCTCCCAGCCGTCCATGTCGCCGACGGCAACGTCCAGAATGATCGCGTCGGGTTTCAGGGTGTGGGCAATCTGCAGCCCGTCCTTCGCACGTTCGGTCGTCACGACGCGATAGCTTTCCTTCTGCAGCGAACGCTCCATGATTTCCAGCGCTGAAGGGTCCGGGTCGATCACCAGTATGGTCTGCATCGGCCCGTCCTGGCCATTGCGCGCGGCCGGTTCCAGCGGCGTGATCCTGGCGGAAGTGTCCGCCGGGACCTGCGATACGGTTTCCTGGCTCGGCGAGGACACGGATGCGAGGGCTCGCGTCGTGGCGGGCAGGATGATGGTGAAGGTCGTGCCGACACCTATCGTGCTCTCGACAGTGATATCGCCCCCCATGAAGCGACAGAGCTTCTGGCTGAGCGAAAGGCCGAGGCCGGTGCCGCCGAACTTCGACGAGATTGACGGCGTAGCCTGTGAGAAATTGTGGAACAGGTTGCTGATCTGGTCCGGTGCGATGCCGATACCGGTATCCTGCACCTCGATCTTCACCCAGTCGCGATTGTCGATCCGTTCGCGTCGTGCGGAAAGGATGACCCTGCCATTCTCGGTGAACTTCGCGGCGTTGCTCAACAGGTTCAGCAGCGCCTGACGCAGCTTCGTGGCATCGCATTCCAGCCGTCCAAGATCGCTCGAGCGGCGGATCACCAGTTCGTTGGCGTTCTTGGCGATGATCTGGCGACAGGTGGAGGCGACTTCGCTGACGAAGCTGTCGAGGTCGACTTCCTCCGTATACAGCTCCATCTTGCCGGCTTCGATCTTCGACAGGTCCAGCACTTCACTGACCAGCGCCAGGAGATGCTTGCCGGCGGAGTTGATCTTCTTCAGGTCAGCCGAATCCTCGCCGCGCCCGTCGATCTCCGCATCTTCCAGCAACATCTCGCTGTACCCGATGACGGCGTTCAGCGGCGTCCGCAGCTCATGGCTCATCTTGGCAAGGAAATCCGACTTGGCGCCATTGGCGCGCTCAGCCTCTTCCTTGGCATCAAGCAACTGGGTGGTGGTTGACTGGTGGCGCTCGATCTCGGCCAGCAACTCCGACTGGGAATCGACGACGCTGGCGTAATAGACCGCCATCATGGTGACATAGGCCATGGCGCAGATGATGGAGATGATGCCGATGGGCACCAGCGCACTGCTTTCCACATGCTCCGGGAACCCGCCGCCGAACTGGTAGAGCAGGTAGAAGACCACAAGTCCGGAACCGGTCATGCCGAACACGAAGTTCCGAGCCACCGGGTTGGAGCCCAGGTAGAAGAAGGCCAGCAGCGGCACCACCAGCAACCAGACCAGGAACGGCGAACTGATACCTGCGTAGTGATACGAGCCCCAGAGCACCGCGAAGATCAGGTTCATGACCGATAGCAGGGCCAGAACGCTGTAGCAGAGATGGGCGTCGAAATAGCGGCTGGTGAGCTTCAGTGCCGGCGGAAAGATGCAGAACAGCGTGATGGAACCGGCAAGGACATAGACATGCGGTGTCGGTTCCGGATCCAGCAGCAGCAACGCCAGCGTGATTGTCTGACCCAGAAACGGGCCCAGCGTATGACTGATCACGAACATCCGGACACGTTGTGCCGAGTTGCGATCATTGATCAGTCTGGAGGGAATCCAGCTGTCGATGAAGCCGTTGAAGGCCCTGTTCAGTTTCTGCGCTCTCATGGTCGGCACCCGGCCCTTTGCATAGCGATTGGCGAAGGCTGACACAGCGTGCCTTAAGGGCAGGTTAATCCGGGTGCCGGAAAGCTCTGATTCACCCTGATTCGCGGGATCTGGCGTGAAATCGGTGCGTTTGGAAACGCGACTGCGCTGTGGCGGCTTGCACAAATGGCTGATCCCGGCATGCTGTATATCGCTATGCAGTCCTGATCGGGGAGGATCGAAATGCTGGAACAGGCCGAGGATTTTCGCGCGGAGAGTGACGCGCTGTATCAACTGGTCAGCGGGTTGCCCGACAGTGCGTTCGACGAACCGACAGCGTTCAAGGACTGGACCATCAACCGTGTGCTGGGGCATCTGCACATGTGGAACTGGGCCGCGGACCTGTCGCTGACCGATGCCGCAGGCTTCCAGACCTTCATGCAGGATGTGATCACGCGCCGCGATGCCGGGGGCAGCGTTGGCGATATGGAGCGGGACTGGCGCGACGGCATCGGTGGTCAGGCACTGGCGACCGCCTGGCGCGACTATTATCAGGGCATGGCCGACCGCTTTGCCGCCGCTGACCCGTCGGCGCGGGTGCCCTGGGCCGGACCGTCAATGAGTGTGCGGTCCTCCATCTCCGCGCGTCTGATGGAAACCTGGGCACACGGGCAGGAAGTCTATGACATGCTGGGGGTGGTGCGGCAGAACGAAGACCGCATCAAGTCGATTGCCGTGCTGGGGGTGAACACCCACGGCTGGACCTACAAGGTCCGCGGCCAGGATGCACCCAGCCCAGCACCGCACGTCCGCCTGACCGCACCGTCCGGCGCGGTCTGGACATGGAATGACCCGTCGGAAGCAGAACTGATCGAAGGCCCGGCGGAGGATTTCTGCCAGGTCGTGACGCAGGTCCGCAACATCGCCGACACGGGGCTGCGGGTCACCGGACCGAACGCCACCGACTGGATGTCCATCGCCCAGTGCTTCGCCGGCGCACCGGAACAGCCCCCTGCACCCGGCAGCCGACGGACCATGACGCGGGATTGATCGGCAGCGATCATTGCTCCCTTGACACTGGCGGAGTGCGGTTCGATGGTCTTCGGCATGGTTCGCATCAGGTCATTCCGTCTGACACTCACGGCCCTGACCGTGCTCGCGATGCTGTTCAGCACCGGGTTCGGCGTTTCCGCCATGTGTGGACTGGCGGACCAGAGCAGTGCAGCTCCGGCGGCGCCTGCGGCTCACGCCGAGCATGCCGGGATGGTGGACAGCCAGTTGGATACCGCATCCGGGCAGATGTCGGACAGCGGCATGGCTTGCGACATGTGCGTTGGTGACGGGGGCTGTGACCATGGCATATGCACGCCCGGAATTGCCGCCAGTGCCGTTGTCGATGGCAGTCGTGTATCAGGCAGCCATGACGCTTCACACCTGCCTCAGCTGAATTCCAGTGCGATGGGGCATCAGCCTCCACCTCCACGAGCTGTCTCCTGAACTGAATTCCACCGGTCCCGGCATCCAGGGGCCGCAATTCTGCTTTTCAGGAGACATTCCATGTCGACACAGACACGACTTCGCGCCTGCGCGCTCGCCTTCGCCATTGCCTCTGTTCCGTCACTTGCGCTTGCTGCCGGTGATCACACACACGGTCACGGCAAGGGGCCGGACATCGGGCAACCCGGCGAGGCCGCCGATGTCAGCCGGACCATCGGCATCACCATGCGTGACAACCTCTACGAACCGGAGTCACTGAAGGTCCGGGAAGGCGAAACGGTTCGTTTCACCATCATCAACCGGGGTGAGTTCGTGCATGAGTTCAACATCGGCACGGCCACCATGCATGCGGCGCATCAGGAAGAAATGATGGGCATGATGGAGAGTGGTGTGCTGGAGCCGGACCGGATCAACCACGCGAAGATGGATCATGGCGGACACGGCATGAAACACGATGATCCGAACAGCGTGCTGCTGGAACCCGGCCAGAGCGGCGAGATCATCTGGCGCTTTCCCGATCATGCCACGCTGGAGTTCGCCTGCAACGTGCCGGGACATTACCAGTCCGGCATGGTTGGTCGCATCCACCTGTCGCACTGATCCCCGGGCCACGATCCAGAAATCAGGAAATACGAAATGTCAGAAACAAACCTGTTCCGGGCAGCTATGCTCGGAACCGGTCTGGCACTGGCCCTCATGGGCGGTGCCATGGCCGGCGAATACAACCTGACCGTTGACCCGGTCGAGATCGATACCGGTGAGTTCAGTCGTTCCGGCATAGGCTTCAACGGGGCCAGCCCCGGGCCGGTGCTGCGCTTCCGGGAAGGCGAAGAGGTCACCATCAACGTGACCAACAACCTGGACCAGGACACATCCGTCCACTGGCACGGGCTGATCCTGCCTTACCAGCAGGACGGTGTGCCGAAGATCAGCTATCCCGGCATCGCGCCAGGGGAGACCTTCACCTATCGCTTCCCCATTACCCAGAGCGGGACCTACTGGTTCCACAGCCATTCCGGATTCCAGGAACCGGATGGCGCCTACGGGGCCATCGTGATCGAGCCGAAGGACAGGGAGCCCTTCCGGTATGACCGCGAGTACGTGGTTCAACTTGCGGACGCGCATCCGCATTCCGGTGACAGGATCATGCGCAATCTGAAGATGATGCCCGACTACTACAACCGCCGGCAACGCACCCTGCTCGACTTCTTCGATGATGCGGGGGAGAAAGGCGTCAGCGCCGCGCTCAGGGACCGTGGTGAATGGGGCGACATGCGCATGATGCCGACGGATGTCGAGGATCTGCAGGGCTTCACCCCGCTGATCAACGGCAAGGGTCCGGAACAGAACTGGACAGGACTGTTCAAGCCGGGAGAAAGGGTGCGGCTCCGCTTCATCAACTCCTCCGCAATGACCTATTTCGACATCCGGATTCCGGGTCTGAAGCTGACGGTGGTCCAGGCGGACGGCAGCAATGTGCAGCCGGTGCCGGTTGACGAATTCCGGATCGCGGTTGCGGAAACTTACGACGTGATCGTGCAGCCCGTGGAAAACCGTCCCTACACGATCTTCGGTGAATCCATGGGGCGGACGGCCTATGCGCGCGGCACCCTGGCCCCGCAGGCAGGCATGGCCGCAGCAGTTCCCTCGCTGCGCAAGCCGCCCCTGCTCACCATGGGTGACATGGCCGGGCATGGTGGAATGGATCATGGTTCCATGGATCACGCCGCGATGGGGCATGGTTCAGCCCCGCAAGGCGAAGTCGATCATGCCGCGATGGGCCACGGTTCGGCCCCGAAGAAGGAAACTGACCACGCCGCGATGGGCCACGGTTCGGCCCCGAAAGGTGAGGTTGATCATGCTGCGATGGGCCACGGTTCGGCCCCGAAGAGGGAAATTGACCACGCCGCGATGGGGCATGGTTCAGCCCCGAAAGGCGAGGTTGATCATGCTGCCATGGGCCACGGCCCGGCCCCCAGTGGCAAGATGGACCACGCAGCCATGGGACACGGCATGATGGCGTCTGGTAGCCCGGAGCCATCGGACCCGTTCTACGCGCCAGGCAGCGGCTTGCGGCCCGCGGCGGCGAATGGGGGCAAGTTCCTGTCCTATGCCGACCTGAAGGCGCAGAAGCCACTCTACGAACACCGCGCTGCGACCCGGGAAATCGAGCTTGAACTGACGGGCAACATGGAGCGCTACATCTGGTCGATCAACGGCGTGAAATATGCCGATGCGGAGCCCATCCGGCTGACCTATGGCGAGAGGGTGCGTTTCAAGTTCGTCAACACCACGATGATGACCCACCCGATGCACCTGCATGGCATGTGGTCGATCCTGGACAATGGCAGTGGCAAGTGGAATCCGGTGAAACATGTCATCAGCGTTGCACCGGCGACAACGGTCTACATGGAGACGGAGGTCGATGCGCCGGGCCAGTGGGCGTTCCATTGCCACCTTTCCTATCACGCCGATTCCGGCATGTTCCGGAAGGTGGTGGTGGAGGGTGGTCCCGACACGGCGTCTGCCGCATCCGGCATGAAATCGGGAGGCTGAGGCGATGAAGCATATCCTTTCGCGCGTCGCGATCCTTCTCCCGGCCCTGTTGCTCGGCACACCCGCGCTGTCGGAACCGATGGTCTGGGGCATCCAGGCCGAGCAGGCGGAATACCGGTTCGGAGGTGACACTGACGTTGCCGCCTGGGACCTGGATGCGCTCTATGGCAACGATGACCTCCGGGTGGTTCTGCGCAGCGAGGGTGAGTATGGCATCAGGGAAGAGTCCTTCGAGACACTGGAGAACCAGCTTCGCCTGTCCACGCCGGTATCCGATTTCTTCGATGGCGTGGCCGGTGTGCGTCTCGACAGCGCCAGCGGACCGGACAGGCTACACGGTGTCATCGGCATCCATGGCCTGACACGCCAGTGGTTCGAGATCGATGCCGACCTGTTTGTTTCGGACCATCCCTCCGCCCGGTTCGAGGTGGAATACGAAGGTCTGATCACCAACAGGATCATCATCGTGCCAAGCATCGAGATCGATCTGCCGCTGGTTGACGACCGTGCCCTGAACAGGGGTGCGTTCGGGCCGAAGCTGGAGGTCGGTGCCCGGCTCAGCTACGACGTGGTTGATCGCTTGCTTTCGCCTTATGTCGGCGTCCATTTCGAGCGGACCTTTGGCAGAAGTGCGGATCTGGTTCGTGCGGCGGGTGAGGATGCCGGTGCGGCATTTGTCGTGATCGGTGCCCGGATGATGTTCTGAAGCCAGTGCTGCAGCCCCTGCTGTTTCGGAAGCCCGGGGCTGCAGCAGCCTTCTATCCCAGATCGGTGAGCCAGCCGTGGGCGAGGATGCCTGTCAGGGCGGTCATGGATATGGCGACCACCATGAACAATCCGTCGCGCGCGGTCAGGGCCATGCCGAAGATCAGGATGGTGGTCGCAGGCAGCAGGACCGCGAAGGGCACGAGTTCGAGCGGTATCATCAGCCCTGCCAGTCCGATGCAGAGCAGCGCGGCAAGCCGCCTGGCGAGTGCGCTGGTCGCCCAGGTCAGGCGGGCCCGGACCAGCCAGTCGGCGCGCCGCAGCCAGCGCCGACCCTTCTTTCCGGCTTTCTCGATCTTTCGCACCGAAAAGCTCTGACGGCGCAGTCGGGCTGGAAGCCAGGGATGATCGCGACCAATGACCAATTGGCCCGAGACCAGGACAACGACCAGGCCAAGCATGCTCGGAACCGTGGGAATGGCGCCAAGCGGGGACGCCGCGAGCAGGCCGAGGGCTATGAGGATGGGGCCGAAACCCCGGTCCTCGAAGATCTCCAGCAGTTCGGCGACCGTGACCTTCTCGCCATCGGCCTCGCTGGCTGCCATCTCGACAACGGATTCAAGCGGTCGCTTTTCCAGATCGGCCATTGCTGCGCGCGCCCCTTCTGTCATGGCGGGTGCCGGGACCCGGAGACATGGGGGCTGCGGACCCGTGCGCCAACCACTGACCTGGCCAACAGCCTTGCTGCGCCCCGCCAACCGCTTCAGGATCAGCATCATGCAGGGGAGGAAACGTGATGGATTTCGAACTGAGTGAAGAGCATCGGATGTTGCAGGACCTCGTGCAGCGGTTCGTTCAGGATGAACTGATGCCGCTGGAGCCGGAGGTATTGGCGCGCGAGGTCCGCGGTGAAGGCATCGCGCTGACGCCACAGGAACGCGCGCGCATCGATGCCAGGTCGCGGGAACTGGGCCTGTGGGGGCTGGATGCGCCGGAGGACGTGGGTGGTGTCGATCTGCCGACAGTGGCGATGATCGGCGTGAATATCGAGCTTGGTCGCACCGTCACCCCCTACATGCTGCCACCGGATTCGCCGAACCTGCGGATGCTGATGGCGACGGTGAACGAGGACCAGCGTGAGCGCTACCTCGCGCCCTATGTGAAGGGCGGGACCGTATCCGCCATCGGGATTTCCGAACCGGGCGCCGGGGCCGATCCGGCGGGGATGCGGACCCGCGCGGACCGCGACGGTGATGACTGGATCATCAATGGCTCCAAGATCTGGATCAGCAGGGCGGAGGAAGCCGACTTCACGATCCTGATGGCGGTGACGGACAGGGAGAAGGGTGCGCGCGGAGGCATTTCCGCCTTCCTGGTCGACCGGGGCACGCCGGGCTTCAACATCGCGCGGCGCATCCCGATGATCGGCGGGGCCTTTACCTACGAGATCGCCCTGGAGGATTGCCGGGTGCCGCACGCCAATCTGCTGGGGAAGGAGGGACAGGGGTTCGCGCCGATGCAGGTCCGCCTGTCCACCCGCAGGCTGGAGATGGCGTCCTGGTGCATCGGCATGGCGGAGCGCGCGCTGGAGATGATCTGCGAATTCGCACCCCAGCGGCAGACGTTCGGGGCACCCCTGGCCGATCGCCAGGCGATCCAGTGGTGGGTTGCGGATGCTGCGGCGAAGATCCGGGCCAGCCGCCTGATGGCCTATGAGACCGCCTGGAAGCTGGATCAGGGCCAGGATGTCCGCACCGATGTCTCCATGATCAAGGTCTACGCCACGGAGATGGCGTGGGAGGTGCTGGACAATGCGATGCAGACCTTTGGCGCCATGGGCATGACCCGTGAACTGCCGCTGCACCAGATGGCGGCCCAGATCCGGCTGATGCGCATCTACGACGGACCTTCCGAAGTGCATCGCTGGGTCGTCGCGCGGAAACTGCTGGGCCTGAAGCGGTAGAGGGTCTTGCGCTGACCCCGGCCTGCCCTCTCCCCCTCCCGGCCCCCCCGTCGCGATAAATTCCGTGGGTGGCCGGGAGGGGGAGAGGGCAGGCCGGGGTCAGCATATGAAGCGCGCGCAGCCTCCCGTTTCCGGTCAACTCACCGGGTTCACCACCTGGTGCTGAACGGCTGTTCATGTTGCGGAGACAAAAAAAAAGGCGGGTCGCGAACGACCCGCCGAGTCAAACAGGGAGGCTTCACGTCTGGGAGACGTCGGACATTGCTGAACAGGGAGGCGCCAGGAATGCCCGGTGATATTGCGCTGCAACATCGACAAGGGGAGACTTAGGGTTTCCACATGCGGAAATAAAGGGCAGCGCCTGCACGCGGGCCATGCAGTTTGCGAATGGCTTGGAGAGCCAGGTTTTCTGCGGGTTTCCCGTCAAGCAGAATTGCTACCCGCGGGTTGTTGCAAATTGGCCATGCCGCCAAATTGGTCAGAATCGGGTCTCAGCGACTTTCCGGATCAGGAAATCCCGGAAAACGGTGATGCGTTTCGAGTTCCGCAACTCTTCCGGATAGACGAAGTAGGTATCGAATTTCGGCCCGGCGACGTCATCCAGAACGCGCACCGGCTGGGTGTGGCCCTGAACGATGTAGTCCGGCAGGGCACCGATACCGAGCCCGCTTTCCACCGCCAGCAGCAGGCCGTAGATATTGTTGACCTTCAGCACCGGATTGCGGGGCTTCTCCGGGTTTGCACCCAGCTCCATCAGCCATTCGCTGGCGCGCACCGGATTCGGTGTGTCATCGCCATAGACGATCAGCGAATGACGGTCGAGATCCTCCGGCGACTTCGGCATGCCCCGGCGCTTCACATAGTCGGGTGACGCATAGAGGTGGAAATTCACCGTCATCAGTTTCCGCTGCACCAGATCGGGCTGGGTCGGCGGCCAGAGCCGGATGGCGATATCCGCCTCCCGCATGGTCAGATCGACCTCGCCGTCGGTCAGGACCATGTTGACGTTGATATCCGGATAGGCCTCGATGAACTCCCGAATGCGGGGGGTCAGCCAGGTCGAGCCAAGTCCGATGGTCGTCGAGACCTTCAGTTCACCGCGCGGCTTTTCCTTGGCATCGGTCAGCATCGCCTCCGCCATCGCCAGCTTGGCAAACACGTCCCGCGCAGTCTGATACAGCAGCTCACCCTGCTCCGTCAGGATCAGCCCGCGGGCATGACGGCGAAACAGCGTCGTGCGCAGGCTTTCCTCCAGCGCACTGACCTGACGACTGACAGCCGACTGGCTGAGGTTCAGCAGGTCACCGGCGTGAGTGAAACTTCCGGCCTCGGCGACCGTGTGAAATATGCGCAGCTTGTCCCAATCCATGGGGGGGAAAATATCCTTCCCGACGGAATCGACAAGCGAAATCAGGAAGATTCGCTCTCGGACTTGAAATCACCGCTATTCGGCGGCCTCTGCGACCTCGTTCGCGGCGATGAACTTCTCCGCTTCCAGCGCTGCCATGCACCCGGTGCCGGCAGCGGTGACAGCCTGGCGATAGGTCTTGTCCTGGACGTCGCCGGCGGCAAAGACACCGGCAATGCTGGTTGCTGTCGAATCTGGCGCTGTGATGACGTAACCCTCGGAATCCATTGCGACCTGATCCCGGAACAGGGCGGTATTGGGATCATGGCCGATGGCGATGAAAACGCCGTGCATCGAGATTTCGCGCGGCTCCCCCGTCGTGACATGGCGCAGCCGTACTGCACTGACACCCGGCGGATCCTGTTCGCCCAGCACTTCCTCCAGAACGTGGTCCCAGACGCATTCGATCTTCGGGTGTTTCAGGACCCGGTCCTGCAGGATCTTCTCCGCCTTCAGCTGGTCGCGGCGATGCACCAGCCAGACCCTGGTGGCGAAATTGGTCAGGAACAGGGCTTCCTCAGCCGCCGTGTTGCCGCCGCCGATGACGCAGACTTCCTTGCCGCGATAGAAGAATCCATCGCAGGTGGCGCAGGCGGAAACGCCGAAACCCTGGAACTTCTGTTCGCTTTCCAGCCCCAACCAGCGCGCGGAGGCCCCGGTGGAGATGATCAGGGTTTCGCCGACATAGGTGTCACCATTGTCGCCCCGGGCCACGAAGGGGCGGCGGCTCAGATCCACTTCGGTGATGATGTCATGGATTATCCGGGTGCCGACATGGGCGGCCTGCTGTTCCATCTGCTGCATCAGCCACGGCCCCTGAATGACTTCCGCGAAGCCGGGGTAGTTCTCGACATCCGTCGTGATG
>JARGNO010000052.1:891-5454 GCA_029213165.1 Minwuia sp. | reverse complement strand
TTGTCCGCCTGGCTGGATGCCATGGACCATGACCGGTTCCAGCCCGGCGCGGGCCGCATAGACCGCGGCGGTGCAGCCCGCCGGGCCGGAGCCAATGATCAGAACCTTCGTGTGAATCGTCTCGGCCATGATCTCGCTCCCTTGCGTCCGGTTGGCACACGCTATTTCGCATCGTCGGCGCGCATGTCAAGTTGTGGCCCCGATGATCACGGAACGGTGCCGGTTATTGCCATGGATATAGATGAATTCCGCAGCCACGCCCATCAGATGGTGGACTGGATGGCCGACTACATGGATCGGGTGGAGGATCTGCCTGTCCGTGCGCAGACCGCGCCAGGTGAGGTCGATGCCACGCTGCCCCGCGCGGCACCGGCCCGGGGTGAGCCGATCAGCGAGATCATGGCGGATTTCAACCGGGATATCATGCCCGGCATCACCCATTGGCAGCACCCCAGCTTCTTTGCCTATTTTCCGGCGAATTCCAGCCCGCCCTCGGTCCTTGCCGAGATGTTGACAGCGACGATCGGTGCCCAGTGCATGTTGTGGCAGACCTCCCCCGCCGCCACCGAAATGGAAACCCGGGTGCTGGACTGGTTGCGCCGGATGATCGGACTGGACGACGGGTTTCAAGGCGTGATCCAGGATTCCGCCTCCGGTGCCATTCTCTGTGCGCTGTTGACCGCGCGAGAGCGGGTGACCGGGGGCGACGCCAACGAGAACGGACTGGCGGGTGCCGCGCCGCTGGCAGTCTATTGCTCCGACCAGACCCATACGGCGACGGAAAAGGGCGCGAAGATCGCGGGCTATGGCCGCCGCAACGTCCGCAAGATCGCGACCGACGCACAGTTCGCGATGCGACCGGAGGCCCTGGAGGCTGCGATCCAGGCTGACCTGGCGGCAGGGGTTCGCCCTGCCTGTGTCGTGGCCTCGCTGGGGGCCACCGGCGTGGGTGCGGTGGACCCGCTGGAAGCCATCGGCGAGATCTGTGCCCGTCATGGCATCTTCTTCCACGTTGACGCTGCGTGGGCAGGCTCGGCCCTGATCCTGCCGGAGCATCGCTGGATGCTGGAGGGGCAGGGCCGCGTCGACAGTCTGGTCTTCAATCCGCACAAGTGGCTGCTGACCAATTTTGACTGCGCCGCGCATTATGTCCGTGATCCCGAAGCCCTGATCCGCACCTTTGCCATCGATGCGGCCTTCCTGCAGAGCCGGGAGGGACGGCAGGTCATCGACTACCGTGACTGGGGCGTGCCGCTGGGCCGCCGGTTCCGTGCGCTGAAGCTCTGGTTCGTGCTGCGCAGCTATGGTGTCGAGCGGTTGCAGCAGATCCTGCGCAATCACATCTCGATGGCAGCCGGGCTGGAAGAGGCAATTGTCGCGGCACCGGATTTCGAGATGATGGCACCGCGGGTGCTGTCACTGATCAATTTCCGCTTCCGGCCGGCCGGTGCGGACGATGACGCCTGCGATATTCTGAACGAACGGCTGCTGCATGCGCTCAATGATTCCGGCGATGCCTATTTCACCCCCAACCGGGTCAACGGCCGCTACGCCATCCGCATTTCGATTGGCCAGACCCGGACCGAGCAGCGCCATGTCGATGCCGCCTGGGACCTGATCTGCACAACAGCGCGCTCGTTGCCCAAAGGATGAGCGCCTCAGTTTCAGGCAGTCGGAAAGGTCAGGACCGTTGACAGGAAAACGCTCCACGAGTCCTGTGGATAACCTTGTTGGGCAATTCCAGACAGAAGGTCTAGTCGCCCGTAATCATTACGGTTTCGTTACGCTGCCCAAAATTTGAGCAATATAGCTAACATGTTGAATTATATATAATATTTCGGACTTTCGGGAGATGCAAAGGGAAAATCCTTGTGTTACCGGGGTTTGTGCGATCCCGGCTGTGCCCCTGTGCAAATCGAATTCCCTGAGTCAACCCGTCAAAACAGGGTTGGATCAATTTGTCTGTGACTTTCCTGTGGCGTTGGTCACCCGTCCAGATCGGCGACGTCACCGCTCAGCGGTGGCCAGGGCAGGAACTGGCCGCCATCCAGCGCGAGCATCTGACCGGTCATCGAGGGCGCATTGAGCAGAAACGTCACGGCTGCTGCGATCTCCTCCGGTGCGGCGCCCCGCTGCAGCAGGGTGGACTGCCATTGCCGCCTGAACTGTTCGGCGGTCTGTCGCTCGTTCGCCAGCACCGGTCCGGGTCCGATCCCGTTGACCCGGATACGGGGGGCCAGGGCCATGGCAAGGGTCTGGGTCAGCGACAGCAGCCCGGCCTTTGACACGGTATAGGACGTGAACCAGGGCGTTGGCTTCCAGACTCTCTGGTCGATGATGTTGATGATGTTGCCGCCCTGGCTCTCCGGCAGGGCATCGGCAAAGGCCCGGGCAAGCAGCAGGGGTGCCTTCAGGTTGACCGACAGATGGGCCTCCAGGCTGTCCGGCGTCAGGGTCCGTATCGAATCGTTCTCGAACAGGGACGCATTGTTCACCAGCAGATCGACGGGCCGACCGAGTTCCGATGTGACCCTGGGCAGAAGCCCTGCGGTTGCGGCACTGTCCGACAGGTCGGCGTCCACGGTCACGGCGCGCACGCCATGGGCGCGGATCTCCGTCGCGGTCTGCTCGGCTTTTTCGGCCGAGTTCCGGTAGTGGATGGCAACATCCGTACCGCTGGCGGCGAGCTGCAAGGCAATCGCCCGCCCTATGCGGACGGCCCCGCCCGTGATCAGGGCGACGGAAGCACCAGCAGTCGAGGGTGCATTGCCGCTCATGCTCAGAGCCCGGCGAGCTTGTCGATCGGCATGCCGGAGACTCCATGGAACTGCGCCAGCACGTAACCCGCGTAGGCCAGCAGGAAGAAGACCCCCGCGACCCGCCCGACCGGAATGCGGGCGAAAGCGAACGGGAACAGCACCAAAGCCGCGCCCAGCATCACCCAGAGGTCGAAGTCGAGCATCTGTGGCGGCACCGGAATGTGACTGACCATGGCGGTAATGCCCAGGATGCCGAGAATGTTGAAGAGGTTTGAGCCAAGCACATTGCCGATGGCGACGTCGCCGTGACGGCGGAATGCTGCAACTGTTGTCGTTGCCAGCTCGGGCAAGGATGTGCCCAGTGCCACCAGTGTCACACCGATGACTTCCTCCGAAACCCCGGCGGCGCGGGCAATGTCCCGCGCGCCCTCCACCAGCAGGTGCGAACCGGCAACCAGACCGGCGACACCGATGACCATCAGCGAGATGATGATCACGGGATTGCCCGGCACGCCTTCACCAAGCTCCTCGACCTCTTCCGAAAGGCTCTCGTTGCCGTCCCGGCGGGCCTGTCGGTATGCATTGAACAGAAAGCCGATCAGCAGGACCAGCAGCAGCACGCCGGGCCAGAACCGGATGCCATCGAACCAGGCAATGACAATGACCAGTGCCGATGCCGCCACCATGGCCAGGCCTTCCCGCTTCATCACCGCGGGTTCGCAGAGGAACGGGGCAATCAGGGCGGGCAGGCCAACAACCAGCAACACGTTCGCGATGTTCGATCCGACGACGTTGCCGATGGCGATACCCGGTGCGTTCTCCAGCGCGGCCTGAACGCAGACCAGAAGTTCGGGGGCGGATGTTCCAAAGGCAACGACTGTCAGGCCGATCACCAGCCTGGAGACGCCCAGACGGTCGGCAAGTGCGACGGCGGCGCGCACCAGGGCCTCGCCACCGACCAGAAGCAGGACGAGGCCGAGCGCTACCATTCCATACATCAGCAACAGACGATTCCCCCTGGGCGACTGGCGTTCATTCTCATTCTTCTCCCGCACCGGGCATCAGGATCATATGGCGATGGTCCCGCCGGTTTGAACCGCCATTGCTCCGGACTCTCTGGCATGTGGACCGTTGCGGTGCAATCTTCCTAAGATGCAATCCGTTACCATATGATGATTCACGGGCTGATCGTATTGCAGGAAGGTCACAATGCCGATCGTGCGAACTATCCTGATGGAAGCGGCGCGGCGTATCGCCAGCAATCCCGAGCTGCGTGCCCGCGCTGTCAATGTCGCGCAGCAGGAAGTGCTGCCGCGGGCGAAGACCGCCGCACGCAAGGCGGGGGAAGAAACCCTGCGGCAACGCGAACTGCTGCGCGCCGACATCAACGCCGCGCGCGAACGTGCCGGGGAACAGGCCTCCAATGCCGAAGTGGCCGGACGCCTGCTGCGTCGTGTCGCGAAGCGGGTGCGCGACGGAGAGTGAACGGGCTGCCAGTATCAGCCAGATGATTCGCCGCCCTGCCTGCCTGTCGATGGTCCCGGTCATGCTTCTGCCAAGACTGATCTGCCTTGTCCTTGTGCTCTGTCTCAATGCGCCGATGGTAGAGGCCGTGGAAGGCCCTGCCGCGACCGAAGGCAGCGTGACGGGGCTGCCCCTGCCGAGATTCGTCTCCATCAAGGCGGAGGAAGCCAACCTGCGCGCCGGGCCGGGGCAGAAATATCCTGTGCGCTGGATCTACCGGCGCAGCAACCTGCCGGTCCAGATCGTGGGGGAGCACGTGAACTGGCGCTAGATCCGTGAT
>JARGNO010000052.1:0-880 GCA_029213165.1 Minwuia sp. | reverse complement strand
GGCCCTCGGGCCGGCGCACGGCCATGGTCCGGGGTGATCTGGTGGCATTGCGCGACGGATCGGATGAAGCGGCGCCGGTGCTGATGTATCTTGAACGGCGCGTGATCGTGACGGTGGAGGCCTGCCGGTCATCCTGGTGCAGGATCAGCGTCGATGGCCGTGCCGGGTGGCTGCGTGCCGATGCGGTCTACGGTGCCGACTGATCTTGCAGGCGGGAAGAGGCAATTCGGGGGACGCGGGATGAAGGTGATCATCGTCGGCGGCGGCATCTGTGGCCTGACAACGGCGCTCAGCCTGCAAAAGGCCGGGATCGAATGCGCGATCTTCGAGGCTGCGGCGGAACTGCGTGCCCTCGGCGTCGGGATAAATCTGCTGCCCCACGCGGTGCGTGAACTGATTGAGCTGGGGCTGGGTGACGAACTGGCGAAAGTGGCAATTCCGACCGCCGAACTGATCTACGCGAACCGGCATGGCCAGCGCATCTGGCAGGAACCGCGCGGACTGGATGCGGGTTACAACTGGCCACAGTATTCGGTGGCCAGGGGCGATCTGCAGATGATCCTGCTGCAGGCAGTACATGACCGGCTGGGCGCGAATGCAATCCGCACCGATCATGCATTCACGGGCTTGGACCAGGACGCGGGCGGTGTCACGGCACAATTTGTCCACCGCAGTGACGGCAGCGCCGCGACCCCGGTGACCGGCGATGTCCTGATCGGCGCCGACGGCATCCATTCGGCCGTGCGCGCGCAGTTCTATCCCGACGAGGGCGATCCGATCTGGAATGGCTGTGTGCTCTGGCGCGCAACGACGGAGGGAGAGCCGTTCCTGACGGGCCGGTCGATGGTGATGGCCGGACATGCCGACCAGAAATTCGTCT
>JARGNO010000120.1 GCA_029213165.1 Minwuia sp. | reverse complement strand
TCCATGTCGTAGTGCTTCCGCGTCACGATGCGCTGGGCGTAGAGACCGCCACCGGCCTGGATATTGGTGACATAGCGCCAGCCGCCCATGGCGTCGGCGGTCAGGTCGCGGATGGCGTGGAACAGCTTGATGCGGGTCTCGCCATCGACGTTGGGACTGGCCGACATGTACTTGCGGATCAGCGGCCCGACCTCGTTGTTCTCCAGGTCCGAGATGCCCGGCGCGGTCAGTACCGAGCCGCCGGAGATATCGTGCAGGTGACGGCACATCAGGTTGTACTGGGTCGCTGCCTGATACTTGCCGGCATTGGTGAACAGTTCCGACGGGAACGCAGCCCCGTTCTCCCCGATGGTGCAATTGGCAATCGCGGCCTCCAGCGAGGCGCGGATCAGTGTGGCGTGGATGATCATCTCCGAGATCTTCTCGCGCACATGCGCCACCTTCTCCAGCCCGTTGGCCTCCGCAATCAGCTGGGCGAAACCGACCAGTTCGTCGGCTTCATCGGACATGAAGGTCAGGCCGCCCAGCCGCTCCCAAAGGCCCAGCGAATGGGCGAACTGCCCGGCGTGCTTCACTTCACCGTTCAGGAAGATCCGCTCCGTCGGCACGAAGACATCGTCGAAGATGACGAAACCTTCCGGCATGTGGTTCTGGCGGCTGACGGGGAATACCCGGTCGTCCTCATGCCGGGGCGCGTAGGACGTGTTGACGATCTTCACGCCCGGCGCATTGACCGGAACGGCGCAGGCGATGGCGTAGTCTTCCTCGCCCGGCTTCATCGCCTTTGTCGGGATCACCATGGTCTCGTGCCCCAGCGATGCGCCGGTGATGTGCAGCTTGGCCCCGCGGATGACAACACCGTCACTGCGCCGCTCCACCACACGGGTATAGGCATCCGGATCGGGCTGCTTGCCGGGGCTGAGGGACCGGTCGCCCTTGCCGTCGGTGATGCATTCGGTGATGCGGATGTCGCGGGCCTGCGCGTCGTCCACCCAGGCCTTGATGCGTTCGGCATATTCCGGGTGCTCGCCACCGATGCGCCCGGCAGCGGTCATCAGGGTCATGATCGACTGGTTGGTGGTATTGGCCACGATATCGACGGAGCGCAACAGCGGCAGCCGCGCCTTCAGTTCCTCCGCCGAGCGCGGAATGTCCATCAGCGGGCTCTTCGCATCCGCGCCCGGCTGGTAAAGCAGGTCATAGCCCTTCGCGATGACCTCAGCCGATTCCGCCATCAGCTTGTCGGCCATGATGTCGTCCACCCGGCGCCCCTCGAAATAGGTCGCCCGGCCATCGTTCAGTGATGCCTTGTATTCCTCGCCCGTCATCATGGTGCCTGATCCTCCCCGATCATTGCGTTGCGTGGCGCGTATCGTGACATCAGGTGTCGCGGCGTCAAGGCGGGCTGCGGGATGGCAGGATTGCCGTTGCGGGGGGCCTGACTGGCGGTGCACACTCGGGCATCATCGCAGGGGAGGGAATTTCCATGGCAATCATCACCTTCGTCAACCAGTGCCACATCGAGCACGGGGCCATCGACATGCTGGCGGAGACGCTGGCCACCATGGGGATCAAGCGGCCGCTGATTTGTACCGACAAGGGTCTGGTGGACCTGGGGATTGCGGATCAGATCCGGGGGCGAATCCCGAATGATGTCCAGGTGACCCTGTATGACGGCACGCCGGAGAACCCGACCGAGTCGGCGGTGAAGGATGCGCTGTCGATGTATCGTGACAATGACTGCGACGGCATCATCGCGCTGGGTGGCGGATCGTCGATGGACCTGTCGAAGGGCGTCTCCCTGCTGGCCACGCATTCGGAGCCGCTGGTCAACTACAACGTCATGGCCGGTGGCGCGATGAAGGTCGGTGCCTGCGCACCGATGATCGCGATCCCCACGACCTCCGGCACCGGTTCGGAGGTCAGCCGCGGCGCGGTGATCATCACCGAAGACGGACGCAAACTGATCTTTGCCAGCCCGAACATGATCGCGAAGGTGGCGCTGTGTGACCCGGAACTGACGGTCGGCCTGCCGCCCCGCCTGACGGCGGCGACGGGCATGGATGCGGTGACACATCTGATGGAAGCGGTGATGAGCCCGACGGAGAACCCGGCGGCCGATGCCATCGGCATCGACGGCCTGTGGCGGGCCGTGGGCCAGGGCCATCTGGAAAGCGTCGTGGCCAACGGCCAGGACCGGGAAGGCCGCAAGCAGATGATGATCGCGGCCGCCGAGGGGGCGCTGGCCTTCACCAAGGGCCTCGGCGCTGTCCATGCCATGAGCCATGCGGCAGGCCGCATCCGCGAGTTGAACCTGCACCACGGCACCCTGAACGCCGTCTGCCTGCCCGCCTGCCTGCGCTACAACCAGCCGGTGCTTGGAGACAAGGAAGACCGGATGCGCAAGGCCATGGGCCTGCCCGACGGCACACCGCTGGACAGGGCCATCGAGGAACTGAACGCCCGCATCGGCATGCCCGCCAACCTGCGCGAGATGGGAGTCACCGATGAAATGGTGCCCGGCATGATCGAACACGCCCTGGACGACCCCACCCGCGCCACCAACGCCCGCCCCGTCGACGAAGCCGGTTTCGCCGAACTGTACCGGGATGCGATGGGGGACAACTGAGCAGGCGGGCTGGGGTTGGCCGGGTCGGCCAGCCCGCCGTCTCCTGTGAACACCGCCGCTGCC
>JARGNO010000119.1 GCA_029213165.1 Minwuia sp. | reverse complement strand
CACCCCCATCCCGGCCTTCCCCCGTCGAGGGGGAAGGAGAATTCTGCCACCCCAACGAAAAAGCCCCGGCGGTGAGGCCGGGGCTTTCAGATGGATCGACCGATCCGTCTGCAGGATCAGAGCAGTTCGAGGTTCCCCGCCGCGCTCTTGCCGCGATCAGGAATGATATCGAACTGGATCTTCTGTCCATCGTTCAGGCCGCGCAGGCCTGCGCGCTCCACTGCCGTGATGTGGACAAAGACATCCTTGCCCCCATCGTCCGGCTGAATGAAGCCATAACCCTTGGTGGTGTTGAACCATTTAACCGTACCGGTCGCCATCAAGATTCTCCCAGGCGCAACAAGATCGGAGCAGCCGCAAGCGCGGCCCCATTCTCTGCAACCATGTCCTGATGTTTCATATGGCAAGCATGACGAAACCACAGACGCTTGCGGCGCGGCCTGAACAGTTGTCATCAAAACGACAACGTCGAAACAGAGCGCGTTGGTCGCGTCTCTACCAATACCACAGTCCGTGAAACCGGTCGAATGGATTCATTGCACCTTCTCGGCGCGTTCTTCCAGCCATTGCAGCAATGCCGCCAGGAACCCCGGCATCGACTTGTAGCGTCGCATCTCTTCCGGCATCGCCAGGATCGCGTCGCGCATGTCGCGGGCTTCCGCGCCCGTGCGCACCCGGTCCTGCAGCCGGGCCTGATGAATGCGCACCGTAAAGACCGCCGTCCCCGTATCGGGTAGCAGGCAGAGCGTCTGGCGCTCCACCCGGAACCAGAGCCCGCGGCCCACCGTCTCCGCATCCAGCGCCTTGCCTGCGGTGCCGGAGCCATGGCCGCCCGGCTGATGCAGGGCCGGGTCATCAAGCAGGGACCAGTTGCTGCGCCAGAGCAGTCGACCCGGTCTGAGGCCCGCGAAAAGCCGGTCCATCGGTCGTTCCAGATGATCCCCATATCCCGGCACGGGCGCATGGATCGCGGCCAGCGGTCGACCCATCTTCTCCGCCAGTGACCAGCGGGTGGGGAAGGCCAGCATTCCGGCAACCAGCCGGAAGGCGCCGTCGGGTCCGGGTTGCAGCAGCAGCACGTCTTCCTGCACCAGCGCGGCGGCCGCCAGCAGTGGCGCAGCCGCGTCCGGCATGACATGACACCCGGTCGGCACCACCTCGACCCCGCCACCCCGCCGCCGGAAGATCGGCGCATGATGGCGGCAGAGATGGCCGATCAGATGATCCAGGAACTCCTGTTGCGCAGGGACACTGTCCGGCAGGGCCTGAAACACGGCATTGCGGTCCGCATCGATCAGGCGTTGCTTTTCGGCCAGGTCATCGGCAAAGGCGGCATCGATCTCGATCCAGTCGGCTTCCGCCAGCACCTTCAGGCCCAGCACCATGCGGAACCGGCCACCCGCAGGCGGAAAATAGGGGACCTCAGGCCGGGCGGTCGCTGTCACGGGTTTCATCTTCCGCGCCGATGATCGTGCCATACCGCTTCACAAGGGGCAGTTGCGCCAATGCGAAGATGAAGGTCATCGGCATGATCCCGAAGACCTTGAAGTTTACCCAGGTGTCGGTGTCGAAGTTGCGCCAGACAATCTCGTTCACCACCGCCAGGAAGACGAAGAACAGCGACCAGCGGATCGTCAGGATGCGCCAGCCCGCATCCTCAAGCCGGAAGGCGGCACCGAAGACATAGCGCAGGAACAGCTTCCCCGCTGCCAGCCCACCGAGGAGGATGCCGGCGAACAGCAGATTGGTGATCGTCGGCTTGATCTTGATGAACAGGTCATCCTGCAGGTAGAGCGTCAGACCGCCCATCACCAGCACGAATACGCCTGTGACCAGCGGCATGGCAGGCAACCGCCGTTCCAGCGTGTAATTTGCCGCCAGCGACACTGTCACGGCAACCATGAAGGCTGCTGTCGCGGTGAAGATGTCGAAGCGGCTGTTGGCGAAGAAGAAAACGCCAAGCGGCCCGACCTCGATCAGGAACTTGGTGAAGGGGCTGATCCGCTGCCGTTCGGCCACGCTCACTCCTCCACCGGCGTGCCGCCAAGTTCGATGATCGCGGCCTTCAGCTGTTCCTTGGCCCGGTCAAGCAGTTCCGCGTCCGTGGAACGCAGGACCAGCGAGGATCCGAAACGCCCGTCGCGCACGAAGGGATAGGATCCCGCCTCAAGGCCCGGATGGTCCTTCTCCACCTTTTCCAGCGGTGTGGCGATCACCCCTTCGGGCAACATGGAGGTCACGGTGCGGGACAGGACCGGATCACCACCCGCCAGCTCATGCGCGATCTCCTTGAACATCGCCTGCATGATCGCGGGAATACCGGCGAAGGTATAGACATTCTCCACCCGGAAACCAGGCGCCGTGCTGATCGGATTGCGCACCAGCACACCGCCGTGCGGGATGCGGGTCATGCGCCGCCGTGCCTCGGTGAACTCGCCGGTCTTGTAGCGGCGTTCCATCATCGCCACCGCTTCCGCGTTCTCTGAAATCTCCACCCCGAAGGCCACGGCGATGGCATCGGCGGTGATGTCGTCATGGGTCGGGCCGATGCCGCCGGTGGTAAAGACATAGTCATACCGGGCGCGCAGACCGTTCACTGCGTCGACGATCTCCTTCTGGATGTCCGCCACCACGCGGACCTCCATCAGCCGGACACCGCGGGCCGTCAGTTCCTCCGCAAGGAACCCCATGTTGCGGTCCTTGGTACGGCCCGA
>JARGNO010000118.1 GCA_029213165.1 Minwuia sp. | reverse complement strand
CCCTGCTCAGGGCCTGATTGCGGCCTGGCTTGATGACCGTTCCCCGAGCGACAAGCATGTCACCGGCTGCGGGGCCGAGGTGATGCGTCTCGAACCCCATTGTCCGGATTGCGTGTCCTTTCGGCGTCAGGGTCAGGGCGGCGGCACCCCCGGCAATATCCAGCAGCGCGCCGACCAGACCGCCCTGTACATGCGTTCCGTCGAAAGTGAGCGCTGCCGTCACCGGCATCTCGATCTCGCTGGTACCCGGACCAAAGGCGCGCAGTACCAGGCCCAGTGTCGCGGACGCGGGCATTCGGGAGAGAAAGTCCCGCGTCACGGCCTCGAAGTCTTCGCGGCGGGGTTTCAGTGGCTGCATCGGCGAACCTCGTATTGCGTGGGAAAGCGGCGTAGTCTGATCGCATGGTGGAGGAGTGAAAACCATGCGCATCGAAAGCATCCGCGCCCGCGCGGTCAATGTCCCCATGAATCGCCCGCTTGTGACAGGCGGCGGCTCGGTCACTACGGCACCGCTTGTGCTCATCGATCTTGAGACGGACAAGGGCGTTGTCGGCAGGAGCTACATCTTCGCCGTATCGACCATGCTGTCGGCGGGCCTTGTGTCCATGGTGCAGCAGCTTGGCAACGACCTGACCGGTGTCGATCTGCGCCCGCGCACGGTGCACCAGACCATGTGTCGTCGCCTTCGTCTGGCAGGGGTCGATGGTCTGCTCGGCTGGGTTGTCGCGGGGATCGACATGGCTGTCTGGGATGCCCATGCACGCTGGCTGGAGGAACCGCTCTACCGGGTGTTGGGCGGTGCGTCACAGCCTGTCGCCGCCTACAATTCCAACGGACTTGGTCTGATCGGGCCGGAGAAGGCCGGGCCGGAAGCCGCGGAACTGGCGGAGGGTTTCGGCGCGGTGAAGGTCCGCCTGGGCTACGAGGATATCGAGACGGATGTCGTGACCGTCGCGGCGGTTATGGAGGCGGTGCCGGAGGGGATGCCGGTCATGTGCGACTACAATCAGTCGCTCAGCCGTCCGCAGGCAAAGATGCGTTTCGCGGCCATCGACGACATGGGGCTGGAATGGATCGAGGAACCGCTGACGGCGGAAGATGTGGGCGGTTACGCCGACCTGCGCCAATGGTCCAGCACACCGATCCAGTTGGGTGAGAACGCGCGCAGCCCGATGGATATCGGTCGCCTGATCAGGGAAGGCGCAGGCGATCTGCTGATGCCGGACGTGGCGAAGATCGGTGGCGTGACCAACTGGTTGCGGGCGGCGGAACTCTGCGCCGCCGCCGAAGTACCGATTTCCAGCCACCTGTTCCCGGAGTTCAGTGTCCACATGCTGGCCACCAGCCCGACCGCACACTGGCTGGAATTCGTTGACTGGGCCGCTCCCGTGATCCGCGAACCGCTGGAGGTCGTGGACGGCTATGCACTGCCGCCGGACCGGCCCGGCGCCGGTATCGACTGGAATGAGGACGCGGTTTCGCGTTATCTCGCGCGGTAGACACGAAATTTCTGAGCGGTTGGGGACTGAATTGATGCATGACGTGATTGTCGTGGGCGCGGGCAATGCCGCGTTCTGTGCGGCCTTGGCTGCGGCGGAGAACGGGGCGAAGCGCATTGCCGTGCTGGAACGCGCACCACAGGCGGAATCAGGAGGCAACAGCCGTTTCACCGCCGGCGCGATCCGCTTCGCCTATGACGGGCTGAACGATTTGCAGGCGGTCATGCCCGACCTGTCGGAGGAGGAGATAGCAACCACCGACTTCGGCACCTACTCCGAAGACCAGTTCTTCGACGACATGTTCCGCGTCACCCAGTACCGCACCGATCCGCAGCTCTGCGAGATGCTGGTGCGCCGTTCGCGGGACACGATGGTCTGGATGCGGGAGAAAGGCGTCCGCTTCGTGCCGATCTACGGGCGCCAGGCGTTCAAGGTGGATGGCCGGTTCAAGTTCTGGGGCGGTCTGACCGTCGAAGCCTGGGGCGGTGGTCCGGGTCTGGTCGATTCCCTGACCGCCATCGCCGAGGCGCAGGGTATCGAGGTCCACTATGAGACCCGGGCGACGGAACTGATGTTTGACGGTGTCGCGGTCACCGGCGTCCGCGTGCGCCGGCAGGGCGGCGCGCCGGAGGACATGCCGGCCCGCAGCGTCGTCGTTGCGGCGGGCGGTTTCGAGGCCAATCCCGAATGGCGCACACGCTACCTCGGCCCAGGCTGGGAACTGGCCAAGGTGCGCGGCAGCCGCTTCAACACCGGTGATGGCATCCGCATGGCGCTGGATATCGGTGCGGCCCCCTATGGCAACTGGTCCGGCTGTCATGCCGTGGGCTGGGAGCGCAATGCGCCGGAGTTCGGCGATCTGGACGTCGGTGACCAGTTCCAGAAGCATTCCTATCCCTTCGGCATCATGGTCAATGCCCAGGGTCGCCGTTTCGTCGATGAAGGCGCGGATTTCCGCAACTACACCTATGCCCGCTATGGCCGGGAAGTGCTGGCACAGCCGGGGCAGTTCGCCTGGCAGGTTTTTGACGCCAAGGTGGCGCACCTGCTGCGTGGCGAATACCACATCCGCCAGGTAACGAAGGCGAAGGCCGACACGCTGGAGGCACTGGTGGCACAGATGGAGGGCGTTGATCCGGAAGGTTTCCTGGCGGAGGTCGCGGCCTACAATGCGGCGGTTCAGACCGACGTGGCCTTCAATCCCAACGTGAAGGACGGA
>JARGNO010000002.1:86603-155287 GCA_029213165.1 Minwuia sp. | reverse complement strand
ACCAACACGATCCCGTCCGCCATCCGGACGGCCAGTGCGTTGCCCTGAGCAGGCAGTACCAGCACCCGGTGATTCAGTTCATGGACCCCAACTGCCCCGGTCAGGATATTCTTGCTCTTCG
The DNA here is from genome assembly GCA_029213165.1 of Minwuia sp. GTDB lineage: Bacteria > Pseudomonadota > Alphaproteobacteria > Minwuiales > Minwuiaceae > Minwuia. Next base: position 155,166 of record JARGNO010000002.1, on the reverse strand, counting down.
CGTCGGCGTCATCCTGCATGTCGTCCTCCCCCAAAATTGATGCATATGCATTAAAATGATCACATGCCCGGCGGCAGGTCAATTCATCCCCGCCATGCATTGCACTGGTTGCTCCGGCAAGCTGTTGTCGTCGCGACAATGGTGGGGCATCCTGTTGACCAGAGCGGGCAGCAGGCCGTCAGGCCAATCATGGCCAGGCGCAGAGGTGGTGCCGGAATTGTCCTGATGGATCATGCAGCACACTGAGAATCGAGAAATTGTCGCCTCGGGTTCCCATCCAGGCTTCGATTTTATGACCACCCGCCATGGTGCTGAGGTGGTGCATCGGGTGACGGTCACCGGTCCATTCAATCTGCGTCGACGCATCCGGATGTATGAGGAGACGCTGAAGGCCAATACCTCGTTCCGCTATTTCTGCATCCTCGACAACAGTGCGGAGCACGAGAATGAATTTGCCTATGACGATATCCAGATGCTTGCCGACTGGTTGTCGGGGGAGGGACTCAAGGCATTCTACGGTGTCACGATCACCAGCGACCCAGGGTATCCGAACCTGGTGCAGATCGTGACTGCTGTCCTGCAGATTCTCGAGCTGGGTGGGACAGTTGTGACCACCGGTGACGCGGACGCGGCGGAGGCATTCATTCGCGAGAAGCTGGCGCTTGTGTCGGCAATGGATGCGCAGGCGGGCATTGTCTGAAACGGGCGTCGTCGAAGAATACGGAAACCGGATCGCAACACTTTCTCCGCTATCATGAATACTCGAAGGTGTCTGCTGTCTTAATGCCGGAACCCAAGGACAGGAATGACAGTGCGTCGGTTGGAAAGAGGAGACATAGTGGCGTCAGGCTCACTGCCGAGCTACGACTTCGTGTCCTGTCGCCATCGTGGGGAAGTGGTGCACATCATGACGGCCACCGGTCCACTCAACCTGGCGCGGCGGATAGATGTCTATCGCGCGACACTATCTGCAAACCCGACCAGCGACTATTTCTGCATTCTCGACAACAGCGGTGGCTTCGAGAATGATTTCAACATTTCCGACATCCGGTTTCTTGACCAGATGCTGCTTGAAGCGGGCGTGCGGACCGTCCATGGCGTGACCGTGACCCGGGACGCTGGCTACCCGAAGTTGCTGGAACTGTTGCGACAGGTCATGCCGTCGCAGGGATTGGTCGCCGACGTGCGCCTCGCATCCAGCCTGGCAGAGGCAGAACATCTGCTCGCCGAGATGGTGGATCAGGCGAAGGATGGGAGTATCTGACGACAGCCCCCCCCTCCATTCACAAATTCGGCCCACTTATTGCTGGGGCATGTATCGACGGGAGCGATGCCATGCGAAGGGGGGCGGCATGCAACAGAACGAAATGCGGGAGATTGTCGCCACCGGCGAACTGAAGAGCTATCGCTTCAGAACAGAGCGGCGGGGGTTGGAAGTTCTGCATCGGATCACGGTCACCGGCCCAATCAACCTGAAGCGGCGAATTCCGCTCTATGAAGCCACACTGGCTGCCAATGCCTCATCAAACTATTTCTGCATTCTCGATAACAGAGCAGGATTCGAGAACAGCTTTGCCTTTGAAGAAATGCAGATCCTGAGTCGCTTGATGCAGGAAGCCGGGATATCGCATCTTTACGGTGTGACGATCACCGATGATCAGGAGTATCCCAAGATCGTCGAACTGGCGAACATCGTCATCAAGATGTCGACCCTGCAAGGTGAACTGCTCTCCACCAGTGATCCTGATGAGGCGGAAACCTTCATCCGATGCCAGTTGGACAGGGCACGCCTTTGTCCCTGAGCCGGAACAGCTGATCGCCTGGAATTGATCGCCAGTCGGGATGTTTGCTTGTTGCGCCCCACTCTCAAAAATGTTCTTGGGCGTTCGTTTCTGATCGAATGGGTGAAGAGCCTGTGTATGTCTGACTTCAATGCGGTGGTCGCCGGCAAGGCGCAGATCATTCCAAGCTATGAATTCGTCTCGGTCCCCGTGGGGCCGGAGGTTGTTCATCGGATCAGGGTAACCGGTCCCATAGATCTTGCGCGGCGTCTGCCGCTCTATGACGCGACCCTGGCTGTAAATCCTTCATCACGTTACTTCTGTGTCCTGGATAACCGGGGCGGCTTCGAGAACAATCTGACCTATGCCGATATCAAGCGGCTGGACAAGAAGCTCGTCGAAGCCGGAATCGCGTGTTTCTATGGCGCTACTGTCACCGTCGACAGGGGCTATCGGCAGATTGTCGACATCGCGAACGTGAACATCGGTGTTGCCGGGCTCAGGGGTGAGCTTCTTTCCACGTCCGATATGGAGACGGCAGAGCAGTTCATCGCCGACAAGCTGCGACAGTCCATTTACGAAGACAGCTAGATCGATCCATCAAATGATGGAATCGCACCGGCCCGCGCCCCCGCCCGGCAGTACGACCGGCAAGAAAAAAGGCGCCGCCCCCTGGGCAGCGCCTCTTGTCGTCTCGAACTCCAGTGGCGGCGAAGTGCCGCCCGCCGATCAGCGCTTGGAGAACTGGAAGCTGCGGCGGGCCTTGGCCTTGCCGTACTTCTTGCGTTCCACCACGCGGCTGTCACGGGTCAGGAAACCACCCTTCTTCAGCACCGGGCGCAGGCCGGGCTCATAGTAGGTGAGGGCCTTCGAGATGCCGTGACGCACGGCGCCAGCCTGGCCGGAAAGGCCACCGCCGGTAACCGTCGCGAAGACGTCGAACTGGTTGTCGCGATTGGCGACATGGAACGGCTGGGCCACGATCTGGCGCAGCACCGGACGTGCGAAATAGACGTCGAGTTCGCGACCATTGACGGAGAAGCGACCGGAACCCGGCTTGATCCAGACACGGGCAATGGCGTTCTTCCGCTTGCCGGTTGCGTAGGAACGGCCAAGCGCGTCGATCTGCGGCTCGACAGGGGCCTGCACCTCCTCCGGAACGACACCCATGGCATCGCCGAGATCGGAAAGGTCGCCGACTGTGTTCTGTTCTTCAGACATGACGCGAACTACCTCGTATTCTTGCTGTTGAGCACCTTGAGGTCGATGACCTCAGGCTGGGCGCCGGCATGGGGATGCTCGGCACCGGCATAGACGCGCAGGTTCTTGAACTGCTGGCGACCCAGCGGGCCCTTCGGGATCATCCGCTCGATTGCCTTCTGCACCACGCGTTCCGGAAACTTGCCTTCCAGGATCTCGCGTGCGGTCCGCTGCTTGATGCCGCCTGGATAACCGGTGTGCCAGTAGTAGATCTTGTCCTGCTTCTTGTAGCCGGTCATGGCGATCTTGTCGGCATTGATGATGATGACATAGTCGCCATCATCCATGTGCGGGGTGAAGCCGGGCTTGTGCTTGCCACGCAGCCGGTTGGCGACAAAGGCCGCCAGACGGCCAAGAACCACACCCTCGGCGTCGATCAGAATCCACTTCTTCTCGATATCTGCCGGTGTGGCGGAAAAGGTTTTCATGATTGCTTGCCTCTCGCAGGTGCACCGGTCGGACCGGCCCCTGATGAAACGTGTCTCGGAAGAGGCGCTTCTAGTGAGCGCATTTGTGCGCGTCAAGAGAAAAAACTGCTTTGCAAACAATGGCATCCATATGCGGTATTATTTGCACACAGACGGTTTCATGAACCGGATCAAGGGGATCACGCAATCCGTATCAGGCGCGGATCATCGATTGCCTGACCAACCCTGCTGGCCGCGTCATTGGCGCGGAGCCGATGATCGGGATCATCAAGGTTCATGCTGACGAACTCCGACAGTGTTCCGGCAAAGCCGAAGCTGTTCATGACGTGCTGTTGCGCCTCCGTCTGGGACACTGAGGTCATGGGCAGCAGCCGACCCGCCGGTGCCAGTGCGCCGTGCAGGCTGATATAGGCGTGCAGCGGGCCCTGGGGATGTGCACCCCGGGGCGTGAAACCGAACCCTTCCAGGGCGCAATAGGCATAGCCGGTGCCGACCGACTCCGTCTGGTGCATGATTTCCAGCTGCGCATCTGTCAGCCACGTCACATGGACCCCCGCCCGGGCGCCCGCGACCACTGCAAGGGTCGCAGGAACCGATCCGTAACCTGTCACCCGTGCAGCGAAGACAGGCACCAGGTCATCGATGATGCCATAGGTCACCGGGACCTCCGCCGCGTCCCCGAATTTCTGTTGCAGCCGGTCTGGCGATCCGTTGGAGCCGGAGGCGACGACAGCATGCAGGCCGGTCGGATCGAAGGGCTCGGGCGGATGCAGCCCGCCGCTGCGAAACCGATAGGCCCTGTGGGGCGGATCGAACGGATATCTCAGGGCGTGCGCGATACGGTCCGGCGGAGCCATTGGCGTCAGGGAACAAACTGCTCGTTCAGGATGCGCTCCTCCAGGCTGTGTTCGGGATCGAACAGCAACCGCATGGTCACATCCAGCGCCTCGCTTACCTGCACTTCGCTGACGTTGCGAACCTCGAAGGTGTCGGCCACGGCGCTGACGGGACGCTTGTACTCCTCCCGCACGTGAAACGTCACCTGTGCGCCCCGCGGCAACAGCGCCCCGCGCCAGCGGCGTGGCCGGAAGGCGCTGATCGGGGTCATGGCCAGAACACCGGCGGTCAGCGGCAGGATCGGGCCATGGGCCGACAGGTTGTAGGCCGTGCTGCCGGCTGGTGTGGACAGCAGGACGCCGTCGCAGATCAGTTCCTCCATCCTGACGCGGCCATCGATCTCGATGCGGATCTTCGCCGCTTGCCGGGTCTGGCGCAGCAGCGACACCTCGTTGATGGCGAGCGTTTCCTGCCGCCCGCCGGATTCCGGGATCGCGACCATGCGAAGGGGGTGGATCTGGGCCATCGTTGCCCCGTCGAGGCGCTCCAGCAGGTCGTCTTCCGAATACTGGTTCATCAGGAACCCGATGGTCCCCCGGTTCATGCCGTATATCGGGATGTCGCGATGCATGAAGTTGTGCATCGCCTGCAGCATGAAGCCATCACCCCCCAGCGCGACGACCACTTCTGCCTCATCCACCGGCGTGTTGCCATAGCGCTTGGTCAGGGCCTCTATGGCTGACTCCGCTCCTGGAGTGCGTGCTGACGTGAACGCGATACGTTCGATTGACATGCGGTGTCCCCTCAAACCCCGAACCCGACGCCTGCGCGCCGGGTCGCGGGAGTATAGCGAGCGTTCGGCGACGTGCCAGTGACGGTGCCAATGATGATGCCCGTGACTTTGCCGGTAACTGTGCCCGAGACAGCGGTCATGGCCACGACCGCTTGCACATGGTGCGAGGGCAGGTGATCATCAGCGCATGAGAGTCGCCCGAAGAATCCTGTTTCCGATCCTGATCCTGCTGCCACTGCTTGTGGCAGGGGCAGCCAATGCGTCCGATGACCGGCACGAGGGGTATTATTATCCCGGCCCGGTAACGTCGGAGCGATATGTCGGACGCGCCGAGCAGGTTGCGAACGCGGATCGCGGCCAGCGGCTCGGCTTCATCACCGGACTGACGGCAGAGCAGCTTGCCCGCCAGTACTGGCCGCCATTCGTCATCTACGCCAAGGGGGCGGAGGCGGAAAAGATGATCATCGTCGCGACCGGCGACGCAGGTTTCAGAACCATATATCAGGCGCGCGCATTGCTGGCACAACTGACCGCGACGGCGCGCGGGACGCCGCTGTTCAGGGAACTGAAAGTGGAGGATCTGTTCACCTTCTTCGATCTGGCGAAGATGCTCGGCTTTAACCAGATCGTCATTTCGGACGGGGAATCATTCTCGCACAGGGTGAACATCGAATAAGACCGGCGAGGACCGTCAGGCATCGTGACTTTCGCCTGAAGTCAATCGCCAGAGACCATTCGCCTGACAGGGGGGCGGTGGGACATGATGAGAAGACTGGGAAGATTCTTCGGACAGCGCTGGATCGCATTTGTGATTCTGGCCGGATTGATCTGGGTAAGGGTCGAAGACCCCAACATCTCCCGCTTCGTGCGTGAGAATGTCTGGTTTGACCAGTTCCAGCGCTTCGACGAATACGTTCCGCCCGCGCGGCATACCGCCATTGTCGACATCGACGAGAAGAGCCTCGCGCAGGTCGGCCAGTGGCCCTGGTCACGCTATCAGATCGCGGTGATGATCCAGGTCCTCAGCCAGCTTGGCGCCAAGGGCATCGCGTTCGACGTCACCTTCCCGGAGGCGGATCGGCTCTCGCCGACCGTCTACAGTGAACAGAATGCGCAATTGCCGCCGGAGATTGCGGCGGCGCTGAAGCAGTTGCCCAATACGGATGAGCAACTTGCCGGCGTCCTGCGCCAGAGCGTCACCGTGCTGGGCGGCACGACGACTTTCGTGAAGACCGAGGGCAAGGACAGGAAACTGCCCAAGGGGGCGCGTATTCTGGAGGAAAACGGGCCAGGCAAGACCTGGTTGCCGCTGTATCCCGAACTGATCGAGAACAATCCCACCCTGCAGGGCGCGGCACCCGGTTTCGGCATTTTCAATACCGATCCCAGTTCGGATGGCGTTGTCCGCCGGGTTCCGTCACTCACCAGGGTCGGGCCGCCAAATGATCCCAAGAACCAGGAGGTCTATGTCAGCCTGGGGATCGAGGTGATCCGCCTCGTCCACGGTTCAAAGGGCATCATCATCTCGAAGGCCAACCAGAACTCCGGTATCGCGTCGATCCGCATGCGCTCGAACCTGCGGGAAGACAAGAAACTGGTGATTCCGACGAACGAGAACGGAATCATCTGGCCGCGGTTCCAGGCCCACAATCCGGACATCTATGTCTCGGCCTCCGACATCGTGCAGATCGACCCGGCCAATCAGGAGAAGATTCAGGAGCTGTTCGGCAAGATCAAGGGCAAGTACGTGCTGGTCGGCACCTCTGCTGAAGGGCTGAAGGATATTCGGGCAACGCCGCTGGACAGCGCGATCCCGGGGGTCGAGGTCCATTCCAACATCATCGACATGATCGAGAACGAGGCGCATCTGATCCGGCCGTCTGTCTCCAGCGCGATCGAACTGGCGATCATCCTGGTGGCGGGCATCATCCTGATCTCTCTGGTGCCCTATCTGTCTGCCGTCACGACCATTGCCTTCTTCGTGCCGTTCAGCCTGCTGCTGCTGGGGGGAAGCTGGTACCTGTTCGCCTATGAGTCCATCCTGGTCGACGGGCTGTCGCCGGTGGTGGCGCTGTTCATCCTGTTCGTGCTGCTGGTCTATCAGAAATTCGCGCGGGAACAGGCGCAGAAGAAGCAGGTGCGCGGTGCGTTCGCACAGTACCTGTCGCCTGCGCTGGTGGAGCAGCTGGCCGATGATCCGGACCGGCTGGTGCTGGGTGGCGAGACCAAGAACATGACGTTCCTGTTCTGCGACATCCGTGGCTTCACGCCGATTTCTGAGAGTTTCAAGGGCGATCCGCAGGGCCTGACCAAGCTGATCAACAAGTTCCTGACGCCCATGACCGACATCATCATGGCCAACCACGGCACCATCGACAAGTACATGGGCGATTGCATCATGGCGTTCTGGAACGCGCCGTTGAGCGATGAAGAGCATCCGCGCCACGCCTGCGAATCAGCCCTGATGATGCAGGACGACCTGGTGAAGGTGAACGAGCAGCTGAAGATCGAGGCGGAGGAGGAGGGGCGTCCCTTCATCCCGATCCGTATCGGTATCGGCCTGAACACGGGCGAATGCGTGGTCGGCAACATGGGCTCGCAGCAGCGTTTCGACTATTCGGTGCTGGGTGATGCCGTGAACCTGGGCGCGCGGCTGGAGGGCCAGTCGAAGTCCTATGGCGTCACCAACATCATTGGCGAGATCACCGCGGAGGCAGTGCCTGACTACGCGATCCTGGAACTCGACCTGATCGCGGTGAAGGGCAAGGACGAGGCCGTCCGCATCTTCACCATGATGGGTGGCCCGGAAGAAGCCGCGAAGCCGGAGTACAAGGCGCTGCGGGCAGAGACGGAGGCCATGCTTGCCACCTACAAGGGCATGAAGTTCGAGGAAAGCTGGGCGCATATGGAGAAATGCCGGGAGATGCGTCCCGACATGGACGTGCTCTGGGACCTCTATCAGGAGCGCCTGGAGGAGTACCGGGTCAATCCGCCGCCCGCCGACTGGGACGGCGTGTTCCGGGCGACCAGCAAATAGGTAGCCATTCCGCGGTATCCGTTGTGTCGCAAGGTGCGCTGATTTTGCCGCAGTGGGGTGATTGCCGCCGTCCCGCGACTTCTCTATGTTGCGGGCCGCGTCTGGAGACGCAGGATGTTGAATCGCTCCGATGCCGATAGCGGCACACTCGGGCGAAAGTGACTGTTTCAAGGGGGCAGGCGATGCACGAACCGGGTTCCATGGATATCAGCCAGCACAAGGGCATGTATGGCGCATTTGTCACGCTGACCAAGGTGACGATCATTGGCTGCGTCATCCTGCTGGCCGGAATGGCCATCTTCCTGGTCTGATCGCGAATGCGTGCTCGGTGATTGCCGGGCCCGGGACGACGATGGTCCGGTCATGATGGCCGGGACGGACACTGCCACAGACGGACAGGGCGTCGAACAGCATGAAAATCGGTATCCCGAAGGAGCGTCGCCCGCTGGAGCGGCGCGTTGCCGTTTCACCTGAGACGGCGAAGAAGTTCACCGGCCTTGGTGCCACGGTTGTCGTCGAGTCGGGTGCGGGTGAGTCCTGTGGCCTGACAGATGACCTGTTCAGGGCGGCGGGTGCTGAAATCGCGCCTGATGCAGCGGCGACCGTTGGTGACGCCGATCTGGTGCTGAAGGTGCGCCGACCGCTGACGGAGGCCGAAGGCGGGCCGGATGAGGCGGCAATGCTGAAATCCGGGGCGATCCTGGTCGCTGGGATGGAGGCACTGCAGAACGCCGCGCAGGTCAGCGACTATGCCGCGAAGGGAATTGTGGCTTTCGCCATGGAACTGATGCCCCGTATCTCCCGTGCGCAGTCCATGGATATCCTGTCATCGCAATCCAATCTGGCTGGCTACAAGGCAGTCCTGGACGCGAACGAGCATTTTCCCCGCGCCATGCCGATGATGATGACGGCGGCGGGCACCGTTGCCCCTGCACGTGTCTTCGTCTTCGGTGCCGGTGTTGCCGGATTGCAGGCGATCGCGACGGCCAAGCGGCTTGGCGCCGTGGTCTCCGCCACCGATGTGCGCCCCGCTACGCGGGAACAGGTGATGAGCCTGGGCGGCAAGTTCGTGGCTCCTGATATCGAGGAATCGGGCGACGGCGAGGGCGGGTATGCGAAGGAAATGTCCGACGCCTACAAGGCCAAGCAGGCCGAGATGATCGCCGAGGCGCTGAAGAAGACCGATATTGCCATCACCACTGCGCTGATACCCGGGCGCAAGGCCCCCATCCTGATCACCGCGGAACATGTGAAGTCCATGCGCCCCGGTTCGGTCATCGTCGATCTGGCGGCGGAGATGGGCGGCAACTGTGAACTGACGACGCCGGGCGAGGTCACGGTCGAGCATGGCGTGACCATCGTTGCCCATCTGAACACGGCGAGCCGGATCGCCGCCGACGCGTCACTGCTGTTTGCCAAGAACCTGTGGAATTTCCTGTCACCGCATATCGACAAGGAAACCGGCGACCTGAAGATCGACTGGGATGATGAAACCGTCACCGACACGCTGCTGACGCGTGATGGCCAGGTCGTGCATGCGCAACTCAAGGGTGAGGGCTGATCATGGAAGCCGTTGATCCGTTTGTATTCCGGCTGGCGATCTTCGTGCTGGCCATCTTCGTCGGCTACTACGTTGTGTGGTCGGTCACACCTGCGCTGCACACGCCGCTGATGTCCGTCACCAATGCGATCAGTTCGGTGATTGTCGTCGGTGCCCTGCTGGCCGTCGGGCCGGATGTGGGTGGCGACGGATCGACCTTCGCCAAGGTCATGGGCTTCTTCGCGGTCATCCTGGCGTCGGTGAATATCTTCGGCGGCTTCGTCGTCACCCAGCGGATGCTGGGCATGTACAAAAAGAAGAAGAAGTAGGAGCAACCGGGCATGTCGGCCAACCTGACCGCAATCGCCTATCTGGTTTCAGGCATCCTCTTCATCATGGCGTTGAGGGGGCTGTCGTCACCTGTCTCCAGCCGTCGGGGCAATGTGCTCGGCATGATCGGCATGGCCATTGCCGTGCTGACCACCATCGTCAGCCCTGCCGTGACCAACTATGTCTGGATCATCGTGGCGCTGATCATCGGTGGCACCATCGGCACCGTCATCGCGCGCCGCATCCCGATGACGGCCATGCCGCAGCTTGTGGCCGCGTTCCACAGCCTGGTGGGTCTCGCTGCCGTGCTGGTGGCCGCCGCTGCGTTCTACAATCCGGAGCCGTACGGCATCCTGAACGCTGCCGGCGAACTGAAGATCGGCAGCCGCATCGAGATGGCGCTGGGCGTGGTCATCGGTGCCATCACCTTCTCCGGTTCCATCATCGCATTTGCCAAGCTGCAGGAGCTGATGACCGGCAACCCGATCACATTTCCCGGCCAGCACCCGCTGAATGCCCTGATCGGGCTGGTGATCGTCGTCGCCATTGTCCTGTTCACCATTGATGTGGATCCGACGTGGTTCTGGGTCATGACCATCCTGGCGCTGGTGATCGGCTTCCTGCTGATCATTCCCATCGGTGGCGCGGACATGCCGGTCGTCGTGTCGATGCTGAACAGCTATTCCGGCTGGGCGGCGGCGGGGATCGGCTTCACGCTGGAGAACACGGCGCTGATCATTGTCGGTGCGCTGGTCGGCTCTTCCGGCGCGATCCTCAGCTACATCATGTGCAAGGGTATGAACCGGTCGTTCTTCAACGTCATCCTTGGCGGCTTCGGTGGTGATTCCGCCGCGTCTGCCGCGACCCGCAGTGACAAGCCTGTCAAGGCCGGATCGGCTGACGATGCCGCCTTCATCATGAAGAATGCCGGCAAGGTCGTGATCGTGCCGGGCTACGGCATGGCCGTGGCTCAGGCACAGCATGCGCTGCGCGAGATGGCCGACAAGCTGAAGGAAGAGGGGGTGGAGGTGGTCTACGCCATTCATCCTGTCGCCGGACGCATGCCGGGGCACATGAACGTGCTGCTGGCTGAAGCCAACGTCCCCTATGACGAGGTCTTCGAGCTGGAGGAGGTGAATTCGTCCTTCCAGACGGCTGATGTGGCCTTTGTCATCGGTGCTAACGATGTGACCAATCCAGCGGCCCGCGATGATCCGCAGAGTTCGATCTACGGCATGCCCATCCTGGATGTGGACAAGGCCAAGACGGTGCTGTTCGTGAAGCGCTCTCTCAGCCCTGGCTACGCCGGTATCGACAACGAGCTGTTCTACGCCGACAACACCATGATGCTGTTTGCGGACGCCAAGGGGTGCTGCGAGGAGATCGTGCGCGCCATCGATTGATGGTCGCGTCCGTCAGGAGATCTGTCAGGGCGCGCTGTTCTGCAACACGACGCGGTAACCGTCCGGGTCTTCGAAGGTGGCGCCGTTCGCGCGCCAGTACGGATTGTGCGGCGGCACCGGATCGAACCCATGCGACCGCATCCGGGCAACCGCCGCATCCCACTCGGCATCGTCCTCCAGATAGAAGACCAGCAGGTTCTCCGGCGTTGCCGCCCGTCCGGCCGCGTAGCCGTGTTTGCGGGTGAAAGCGAAATGATGGTCCGCACCCGGTACACCGACAATCAGTCCGTCGAAACCATCGTGATCTTCAAAGCTGTAGATGACCGGCAACTGGAGCGCATCGACATAGAAGCGCCGGATGGGCGCAAGGTCATCCGTCGGGCGCACCACCCGCAGGATCGTGCCGTTGCGCATCAGGCCGCGTCTTTCAGGCGCTGCCGCTCCTCAAGATAGTAATAGAGCGGCAGTCCGCAGGAGATGCCGACCAGCAGCAACCCTACGATGGCCAGGCCGTAGTACGGCACGTGCCTGCGCCGTTCCCGCACCAGCATGTAGATCAGGAAGCAGACGCCGGTAATCACCAGATCCGCTGTGAAGAAGCGATCCGCCAGCGTCATGGAGTTCTGCACGAACAGCAGCGGTATGTTGAAATCGTGCTCGATCGCCCACGGCACGAAAAACGCGTAAGGGACGACGGTGCCGACCAGTGTCATGAACAACCAGAATCGAGCCATAACTGTCTTTCGCACAGAAAAGTTAATCAGGCTCTAACACAGACACAAGTGAATCGCTTCTGATTTCCCGCAACAGTTTTCGCAGCATGGCGGATGGGAAGGAAGCGTAGTCCACGGCCACCTCGACGAAAGCACTGTTGCCGCCGATTACACGTCTCTGATAATAATTCTCAATACCCTCTTCACGACTGAGAATTGGCAGACCGTTGATCGTTATGCCCGCCGCCACAGCTACGTCGCGCTCGGCCGAGACATCAGGCAGATGGGTGTTGCTGCCATCACCTGAAATGTCGATGACGCGCCGCCCTGCCGGAAAGGGCAGGTGCCGGAACTGCAGGGCGCTGAAGCGGATTGCTGCGCCGATGGCAGTACCGCCGTCGGCGAACAGACGCGGCGTCTGGCTGATCATGTCTGCCATCCGCTCGGCGGATGCAGCATCCGAGATCCGGGTCCAGGGGATGGCCAGCCAGGTCTGGTGCGGGCTGGACCACTCCACCAGGGCGATGGCGATTGCCCCGACTGCGCCATTGCGGATCGCCTGAATGACCCTGGGATGGCGGAGCGCGGTCGCGATGCCGTCCAGTTGCAGGCCAAATTCCTCCCGATTGACTGAGGTCGAGGCATCGACTGCGAGCACAAGCGCCAGGTCGACCGATGCCTGTGCCCTGGCGCGGTGCGCAGGCAGCGCCAGCAGCATGATCGCCAAGGCGAGAGCCAGGGCACATCCGCATGAGTTCCTCATGACGCCGCCGCCCCTGCCTGCATGCGCTGCTCCACGGTGCGCAAGGTGAGGGCCAGCAGGATGCCGGTCAGTCCAGCCGCCAGAACCAGCCAGCGTGCTGCACCGAAATCTCCGTCTGCCTGAACCGCCAGCCATGCGACGGCAGGCGGGCCGAGCAGGGAACCGAGGTTGGTGCATTGCACGATGACCCCGTTGGTGGTGCCGATGTTGCCGGCACCCGGGCTGTGCATCGGTGCGCCAGCCAGCACGGCACCCGGGATCAGGCCACCGACGGCCGAAAACAGAGCTGCAAGGAGCAGGCGGATTGTGGGCGAAAGGGATGAGTCGTAGATCCCGAACGCCAGAGCCGAAAGCGCAAGGGAGCAGGCAACGACGATCTTCCAGCGTGCCAGCCCGAGGTTCAGCAGCGGCCCAGAACCGAGACAGCCCGCCATGTTGGCCCCCACCACCAGCGCGACGCCAAGACCGGCGTCAGCCGTCGACAGTCCGGCCTGTTCCATGATCGTGGGCATCCAGGTCAGCACCCCGAACCACTGCGTTGTGTAGCTCATGAAGATCAGGCCGAGCAGCCACGGTCCTGGACGGCTGGCGACAGCGCGCAGGCCGCTCAGGGACCGCGCCTGTCGAGGACGTCCGCCAATACCGCGCGTGGCCGAAAGGAAGAGCATCAGGAACAGGGCGACGAGCGCACCGTTCAGCCACCAGATCAGCCGCCAGTCATCCTGGCTCGCCAGCAGGGGGGCAGCAGCCATCATCGCGCAGAAACCGGCGGGCATGTAGATGCTCCAGGCACTCAGGGCGATCCGCTGGTCCTTCTGCGTCACCAGTTCGGACAGCATGCCGGGCACGGCTGTCACGATGCCGACAAAGCCGACAGCCTCCAGGATCCGTGACGCGTACATGACGGACGCGCTGTCCGCCAGGGCACCTGTCAGGTTGCCCGCGATGATCGCGACCAGTCCGAGGGTCACCGCGCGCCGACGTCCGACCTGATCGGCGAAGACACCGGCAATGATGCCGATGGCGACAGCCAGACCGTTGATGATCGACATGTAGAACCCGGCACCGACCAGGTCGATGCCCAGCGTATCCCGTATCCCGCTGATCATCGGGGGGGCCTTGCCCACCTGCATGCCACAGACAATGCCGGCCCCGATGGCGACCCAGGCAACGCCCCAGCGTGTCCTGTCGGAAATGTCGTTTGCTTGCTGGCTCATGCGGTGAAGCATAGAGGCGAAACCGTCACGCCGCCCCGCGCATTTTGCGGCCACACCATCAACGCATTTGACACTTCCGGTGGCTGCGGATAGGGAACCCGCAGGTCGCAACCGCCTGCCGCCCGCTGACATTCGTGTCCCGGTGAAGAGTTGCCGGTCGTGTTTCCTGTCATCCTTCACATGCGTCGTGCGGATGGTAATGCGGGTCCCCATTCTCCTTGTGCGAAACATGAATGAGGAGGCATCGGGCATGACCGATTCCCGAACAAATGCATTTCTTGTCGGCTCCCTCGGCGCCATCTACATCCGGACAGCCTTGCCCATCATCATGGTGATGGGCATGAACGGACTGCTGGCGGTCGTCGATGCCCTGTTTCTGGGTCACTTCGTGGGACCGGAAGCCCTGGCGGCGGTGACCCTGATGTTTCCGCTCTACATGCTGGTCGTGGCGCTCGCCACACTCGTCTCCAGCGGGATGTCCAGCATTCTCGCACGGCACCTTGGTGGAAAGCAGTTCGTGGAGGCGCGGCAGGTCTTTGCAGGCGCACACGGGCTGGCGCTCGCGGTCAGCGCGGTTCTTGTGGTGCTCTTCCTCCTGTTCGGGCCGATGGTCACCCGTCTCGCGTCGGGCGGCGATGCGACCCTGGCGGAACTGGGTCTGACGTACCTGCGGATCACGGTTCTGGCGTCGCCCCTGATCTTCGTGCTTTCCGTGAATTCCGATGCCCTTCGGAATGAAGGCAGGGTCGGCTTCATGGCCGCGATGAGCCTGCTGGTGTCGCTCGCCAATATTGGTTTCAACTACATCCTGATCGCGCAATTCGACCAGGGCGTTGCCGGTTCCGCCCTCGGAACGGCCTTCGCCCAGGCCCTGGCTTTCGCCATCATCCTGGCGTTCCGGCTGAGGGGCGAGACCGAACTTCGCCCCGCTGCCCTCTCCGGCAAGGCCCTTGGCGCGCGCTGGGGGCGCATCATGGCGCTTGGCGCACCACAGAGCCTGGGTTTCATCGGGCTGGCGCTGAGTTCCGCCGCAGTGATGCTGATGCTTCAGGTCATCAACAGCGTGAACTACGGAGACACCGTCTCGGCCTATGGAATCATCACGCGGGTCATGACCTTTGCCTATCTGCCGTTGCTTGGGCTGTCACACGCGATGCAGACAGTCACCGGCAACAATCACGGCGCCGGATTGGTCGATCGCGCCAACAGCAGCCTGCGTATCGGGATGGTTGTGGCACTTGTGTACTGTGGTTTCCTTCAGGCGCTCCTGATGGTGTTTGCGGAGCCGATTGGCGGGGTGTTCGTGGATGACCAGCGCGTTGTCGCGGAGGTGGCGCGTATCCTGCCGGTCATCGTGCTGTTCTATTGCGCCGCTGGCCCCCTCATGATGATCGCCAGTCATTTCCAGGCCATCGGGGATGCCGGACGTGCCGCCTTGCTCGGCCTGTCGCGAACCTACCTTTTCGGTATTCCCCTGACGCTGGCGTTGCCGATACTGCGTGGGGAGCCCGGCATCTGGCAGGCCAGTCCGGTGGGGGAGGCACTGTGGTTGCTGCTCACGGCTCTGGTGCTCTTCCGCGCCAGCAGGCAGGGTGGTCGCATGTGGGGGCTGTTCGCACGATCCGACAGGTCAGGTGTCGCGCCCTGACGGGGATGTGGCGGCGATTGCAGTGGAAGATGAAGGCCTGCCGGTTCGGCTGGAGGCGCGGGCCGGAATCGAACCGGCGTACACGGATTTGCAGTCCGCTGCGTAACCACTCCGCCACCGCGCCGAAGCCGACAGGGCATCGGTGTATATGCGGGGCACGCCCCCGCGGTCAAGCGGCATGGCCAAACGCCGATCCGCCGCATTGCGTGGCGCAGGTGCGGGAACTATAAGCGGAGGGCTCAAGGTGCACTCAACGTTGCGGGAGAGACGGTGAAAATGGACTTCCAGGCTGCACGCAAGGCCATGGTGGATTGCCAGTTGCGACCGAACCGGCTGACCGATGACCGCATTGCCGATGCGATGCTCACCCTGCCGCGCGAGAAATTCCTGCCGAAGTCGCTGGCAGGTGTCGCCTATGTCGATGAGGACATTCATCTCGGAAACGGCCGCTATGTGATGGAACCGATGGTGCTGGCCCGCATGCTGCAGGTCGCCGGTATCGGGCCGACCGACACGGTTCTGCACGTTGGTTGCGCCACCGGATACGCCAGCGCTGTCATGGCAACACTGGCAGGGACCGTGGTTGCGCTGGAATCCGATCCTGACCTGGCGGCCCGGGCCACGGACCTTCTGGCTGACCAGCAGATCGCCAATGCGGCGGTTGTGGAGGGGGAACTGGCCAAGGGTCTGGCGGACCAGGGGCCCTATGACCTGATCCTGGTGGAAGGTGCCGTTTCCAGCGTGCCCCAGGCGCTGATCGACCAGATCGCGGATGGTGGGCAGTTGCTGGCCATCGTTCGCGGCGACGGGGTTGGCGTGGTCACACTCTATCGTCGGGAGAACGGGGTCGTGGGCCATCGGGCGCTGTTTGATGCCGCGACGCCGGTGCTGCCGGGGTTCGAAGCGCGCAAGGCTTTCGTGTTTTGAGTTCTGAGGGGGCCCTGCCGCTGGAAGTCACCCCGTCGGATGCCCGTGCGCTGGTGCTGGAATCCAATGCCCTGATTGTCGATGTACGCGAAAAATGGGAATGGGACGTTTGCAGGATCGCGGACGCCCACCATATCCCACTGCGTGATCTGCCCCAGCGGCGAGACGAGGTACCTGCGGACCGACCGGTGATCTTCAACTGCCACCACGGCATGCGCAGTATGCAAGCTGTGTCGTGGTTTCGGCAGCAGGGTTATGACAACGTGACGAACCTACATGGAGGCATCGACCTATGGTCGCAGGAAATCGACAGTTCGGTCGCGCGCTACTGACCGGTTCGGCGTTTGCGTCACTGGCTTCAGGACTGGCGGCCATGGCCGTGCTGTTTGCGGTTCCGGCCCAGGCGGAAACCCTGCGCGATGCCCTGAATGCCGCCTATACGACCAATCCGACACTGCGGGCGGAACGGGCGAACCTGCGCGCGAATGACGAGAATGTTTCCCAGGCGGTGGCTGGCTGGCACCCGACCGTCGTCGCCACCAGTGACCTTGGGGTTCAGTTCACCGATCAGGACATTGCCGGTATCAACCGTTCGGACGGCACGGTCCCCATCAATGCCAATGTCCAGGTGACGCAGCCGATCTATCAGGGGGGGCGCGTTGATGCGCAGATCGGTTCGGCGGAGGCGCTGGTCCGGGCCGGTCGCCAGAACCTGCGCGGGACGGAGCAGGATGTACTGCTGGATGTGGTCACCGCATTTCTGGACGTGCTGCAGAATCAGGCCGTCGTCCGCCTGAACCTGAACAACGAGGAACGTCTGCGCCGCCAGCTTGAGGCCGCGCAGGACCGCTTCAGCGTCGGTGAGATCACCCGCACGGATGTGGCGCAGGCGCAGGCACGTCTTGCCCGTGCCGCCGCTGACCGGGCGCAGTCGGAAGGCAACCTGATCGCTGCCCAGGCCAATTACGCACGCATTGTCGGCAATCAGCCCGGACAGCTCGAACCGCCGCCGCCGTTGCCTGCGCTGCCTGCTGATGAGGCTGCGGCGCTGACCACGGCGTTCGCCAACAATCCTGATCTGCTGGCCTCGAACGAGGTGGCGCGTTCGGCGCGCTTTGACATCGAGACTGCCGAAGGCCAATTGAATCCCAGTCTCGATTTCGAGACCACGGGTGCCCATGCCCGCGACAACAACCAGAGTGGCAATGTCACCAGCCAGGTGACATTCCAGATCGTCGCGACCGTGCCCTTGTATCAGACCGGCGCGACATACAGCGCCGTGCGCCAGCAGCGCCAGGTCGAAAGCCAGCGCCGCCTGGAGGTGGAGGAAACCCGCCGCATTGTCGAACAGGGTGTGACGCAGGCCTGGGAAGCACTGACCACCGCGCAGGCCCGCATACAGGCTGGCCGCGAAGAAGTTCATGCCAATGAGATCGCACTGGAAGGCGTGATCCAGGAGGCGCAGGTGGGGTCGCGGACAACGCTGGACGTGCTGGATGCGGAGCAGGAATTGCTCGATTCCCAGGTCGCGCTGGTTCAGGCGGAGCGGGACGAGTATGTGGCCGCGTTCCAGCTGCTGGATGCGGTTGGCCAGCTGGATGCCCAATCGCTCAGTCTCGACGTTGATGTCTACAATCCGTCCGTCAACTATCGGGCGGTGAGGGATCGCTGGTTCGGATTTGATGCGCCGGGACTGAAGTAATCTGATTTTCGCTGCGGCCATTCCGGGTATTGCCGGTCTGTTAACCAAGTCTTAGCGTCATCCCTCTAAATTCCGGTTCTGGAGTAGGTCGTGTGCGGCCTCAACCAGCTAGGAGCCGCAGAAAGCGGGGAACGGAACAGTCATGAGCGACGCCACGGCACAAAGCGAACCGACAATGGAGGAGATCCTCGCCTCCATCAGACGCATCATTTCGGAAGATGATGAAGTGCCTGACGGTGCCGAGGCCAGCGAAGGCGAGGCTGCGGAAGCTTCGGAGCCGACGCTGGATGATATCCTGGCCGTGGAAGACGAGCCGGAACCGGAGCCTGAACCCGAGCCGGAACCCGAGCCCGTGCGGGAACCGGAGCCGGAGCCCGAACCGGAACCGGAACCGGAACGCCCGACAGCGGATGTATTCGAACTGACCCAGGTACTGCGGGACGACGGCACGGTCGAGGATCTGGACGACGAATTGATGTTGCAGGATGAGCCGGAACCGGTGAGTCCGAGCCATGCGAATACCTCTGCACTTCTGGCCGACAATGTTGCCGCAGCATCGGCAGCGTCCTTCGCCGGGCTTGCAAGTGCTCTCTCGGCCCAGCGCGACATTGCCGTGCCGACGCACCGCACGCTGGAAGACATCACGAAGGAACTGCTCCGACCCATGCTGAAGCAGTGGCTGGACCAGAACCTGCCGACCGTGGTCCAGCGAATCGTGGAACGCGAGATCGCCAAGCTCTCTGCGCCGGTCGACGAACCCAAGTAGGCCGAATTGCCCTGTTGCTGAGCCCGTCTTGCGCGTGGCTGAGCATTTCTCGCGTGTCATGGACCCCTGCTGCCCTATCCTGCGCCCCGTTGCATGAAATGGCGGAGGTAGAGATGACCCGGGTACTCAGGATGTGGCAGGTGGATGCATTCACCGATGTGCCGTACCGCGGCAATCCGTGTGCTGTCTTCTTTGACGGTGGCGATCTGTCCGATGCGCAGATGCAGCAGATCGCGCAGGAGATGAACCTGTCCGAGACCGTATTCCTGTGTCCGCCGACAACGGCAGATGCGGACTATCGCGCGCGCATCTTCACCCCACGCAGTGAATTGCCCTTCGCCGGGCATCCGACCATATCTGCCGCCTTCAGCGTCTGGAGCAGCATGCGCGATGCGGGCTTCGGACCAATGCCAACAGTGCTGCGACAGGAATGCGGTGCAGGCATCATTCCGGTGGAGATCAGCCCGCAGGACGGAACACAGGTCTTCACGATGACCCAGATGCGACCGGCTTTCCGGGCCTTCGATACAGGCAAGGCGGACGTGGCGGCAATGCTCGGCTGTGATCCCGGTGACCTGCTGGACCCGGCTCTGGATGCATCCAGTACCGGCATCTGGTGGATGTTTGCCCGCTGCCGCTCGCCGGAGGTCGTGGCCGCGCTCGAACCCGACATGACCGCCATCAGTGCCCTGTCGCAGGAGACGGGAATCACGGGGCTGGCAGCCTGGTCAGTTGGTGCGACGCAGGCTGGTGTGGATGTGAAACTGCGCGGCTTTGCCCCCGCGGAGGGTGTGCCGGAAGATCCTGTCACGGGTTCCGCCAATGGTTGCCTGGCCGCGTTGATCGCCCGTGACGGTATCCTCGGTGACGCGCCATTCAGTTACGTGGCGGAGCAGGGCGTTGAGATGGGGCGGGCAGGAAAGATCTTCGTCAGTTGTGATGCGGCCGACGCGGCGCCTCGGGTTGGCGGCAAGGTTGTCCGCGTGATGACCGGTGATCTGGCAATCTGACGTGTGCATGTTGAACGCCATGTCAGCGGGCTTGGGCGGGGGCACGCAATCGGATAGATTCCGGGCATGAGACAGCTTCACGAGTCAGTTGCCGCAGCCCTGTTGTTTGCTGGTGTCACGCTTTGCGTCGCCCCGGCACATGCCGCTTTTCTGGAAGGCGTCGCCGCCTACAGTCGCGGTGACTTCGCCGCAGCGGCGGATATCTGGCGGGAGGATGCCGCCAGCGGTGATGCCGCAGCCCAGCGCAACCTTGGCCTGCTCTATCTGAACGGTCAGGGTGTGCCGAAGAACGAGGCGGCGGCAGCGGAATGGTTCCGGCGGTCATCGGACCAGGGGTTCCCCCGCGCCTCCGCCAATCTTGGCGAACTGTACCTGCGGGGTGTCGGCGTGCCACGCGACCCGGAACGGGCAGTGTCGTATTTCCAGCGCGCGGCGGAGGCTGGCCTGCCGGAGGCACAGCATAATTTCGCAATCCTGATCGAAGCCGGATATGGCGTGAAGAAGGATCCGGAACTGGCGCGGCGCTGGTTCCAGCGCGCGGCTGCCGGCGGGCACGCGCCAGCGCGGGAACGGCTGCGGCAACTGGCACCGGGACAGGTGGCTTCGGAAGATGCCGATGATGCCGTGTCGGACCTTGCCGAAGATGGCGCATTGTCGGCGACCGATGAAGCCCGGAAGGTTCCGAGAGTGGGCGACGGTGGCCTGATCGACAGCCTGAACGCCATTCTTTCACCGTCAGGCTGACCTTTTCATGCAGTCATGCCCATTCTCGGGCGGAAACTTCTGTGCCGGCGGCATCTGGCAATGAAACGTTGACGCCACTACATGATAGTCTGCAAAGGCCATGACGATTCCGCATGGTCTGACAGGACCATTTCGACCAGCATGACGAGCATGAAAGACCCATATTCCATTCTGGGCGTGACGCGGGCTGCGTCGCAGGAGGACATCAAGCGGGCCTATCGCGGACTTGCGAAGGAACTGCATCCTGATCGTCATCC
Source organism: Minwuia sp. (assembly GCA_029213165.1). Lineage (GTDB taxonomy): Bacteria > Pseudomonadota > Alphaproteobacteria > Minwuiales > Minwuiaceae > Minwuia. The sequence continues at coordinate 134,010 of JARGNO010000002.1, read as the reverse complement.
AGGCGACAACGCAGCCGCCGAGCGTTTCAAGGAAGTCTCCGCAGCATACAACCTGCTTGGCGATGCGACGCAGCGCGCCCGGTTTGACCGTGGTGAGATCGGTGCAGATGGCGCGGAGAAGGCACCGCAGGGGTTTCACTATGCCAACGCGGGTGGCGCCGACGAGTTCACCCGGGGCGGATTTGGTGGCCAGCGCGGATTCGAGGATATTGTCGGCGACATCTTCGGCGGCTTTCGCGGCGGGCGTGGTGGGCCGGTGCGCGGGCGTGATCGCAAGTACAGCCTGACAGTCGATTTTCTGGAAGCCGCACGTGGCGGCAACCGTCGCCTGACCTTGCCAGGTGGCAAGACACTGGATGTGCGCATTCCGGAGGGACTGGAAGACGGTCAGCAGATTCGCCTGAAAGGGCAGGGCGACCAGCCCCAGGGGGGTACCGCCGGTGACGCGATGATCGAGGTTTCGGTGCGCCCGCATCCGCTGTTCTCGCGGGAAGGCCGGGATATCAATCTGGAACTGCCGATTTCACTTCGTGAGGCCGTGCTGGGTGCAAAGATCACCGCCCCGACGATCCATGGCGACGTGACCATCAGCATCCCGAAGGGATCCAATGCGGGTCGGGTCCTGCGTCTCAAGGGACGTGGCATCCGCAACCCGAAGGACAGCACCGCGGGTGATCAGTACGTGAAACTGAAAGTGGTACTGCCCGAGGTCCCGGATGCGGCTCTGGAGGCGTTCGTGCGTGGCTGGCAGCAGGGGGAAGACCATGATCCCCGCGCGGGGCTGCGCACCGGCTGACGACGGCCATCGACATTGGCGGAACCTTGGGGGAGGGAAGCGACATGACTGCCAGACGTGAATTGAAGGTGCTGGTGAGTGGTCTCCAGTTCGGGGAGGGTCCGCGCTGGCGCGACGGTCGGCTCTGGTACTCCGATTTCTATGCACACAGGGTTCGTACGGTCGATCTTCAGGGCAATATCCGGGATATTGTCGAGGTTCCGAATCAGCCGTCAGGTCTGGGATTCGATCCGCAGGGTCGGTTGCTGATCGTCTCGATGCTCGACCGCCTGTTGCTGCGGCTGGAGGACGATGGTTCGCTGACCACGGTTGGTGACCTCTCTGGCGTGGTTTCAGCGCCCTGCAATGACATGGTGGTCGATGCTGAAGGGCGGGCCTATGTCGGCAATTTCGGCTTCGAGAGGCACAAGGGTGAGGAACCGTCCACCACCAGCATGTGGCGCATCGATCCCGATGGTTCGATACATGAGGCTGCGACGGACCTGTTCTTTCCGAACGGCACGGTGATCACGCCGGATGGCAACACGCTGGTCGTCGGGGAGACATTCGGCAACCGGCTGACGGCCTTTGACCGCGCCGCGGACGGCAGTCTGTCGAACAGGCGCATGTTTGCCGATACGCCGGGGGTGTTTCCGGACGGTATCTGCCTGGATGCAGAAGGTGCGATCTGGGTGGCCGATCCGCGTGGCCGACGTGTTGTGCGTGTCTTCGACGGCGGACGTATCGTGGAGGAAGTTCCGCTGAAGGACCGGGGTGCCTATGCCTGCATGTTGGGTGGTCCGCAGATGCGGCACCTGTTCGTGATCACCAATCAGGACAGCGGTCCGGAAATCAGCGGCAAGGGACTCGGCATGATCGAGGTCATGGAGGTCGAGGTGCCGGGCGCAGGCCTGCCCTGAGACCCTGTCACTTGCTGCCGATCTTCGGCTCCTCACCACTCAGCAGCCGGACGATGTTCGCGCGATGCTTCATGAAGATGAAGGCCGCCAGCAGGATCGCCAGTTCCATGCGCAGGTGGTCGTACCAGAGCAGCGCATAGACAGGCGTCAGGGCGGCGCTGACAAGTGCCGCCAGTGACGAGTAGCGGAAGACGACGGCAACCAGGACCCATGTCGCACAGGCAGCGGCCCCGACCAGCGGATGCATGGCCAGTGCGATTCCGAGGAATGTCGCCACGCCCTTGCCGCCCCTGAACCCCAGGAAGATGGGGAACAGGTGACCCAGGAAGGCGGCGATTGCCGCCAGGACCGCGCCGTTCACACCCAGGAAATAGTCCGCCAGCAGAACCGCGACCGCACCCTTGCCCGCATCCAGCACCAGGGTTGCCGCCGCCAGGTCCTTGCGCCCCGTCCGCAGCACATTGGTCGTGCCGATGTTGCCCGACCCGATCTTGCGTACGTCGCCCAGCCCGGCGACCCGTGTCAGCACCAGGCCGAAGGGGATCGACCCGATCAGGTAAGCCACGGCAACCGTTGGCAGGAACCAGTCCGGTGCAGCGAAGATCTGCGTGATGACGATGAAGAGGTCGGAGTACATTTCTCTGCCATTCCCTTTGGCCTCACCCGATAGCGATTGGGCATTGGTAGCAGAAAAGCATGCCGCTGCGGGCGCGGTGTGCTTGGGGTATGCCCGCAAAGTGACTCGCGGAAGACACAACTTATGTAAGCAATAATACTAAGTCATATTTCAATTAATGGTATTTTGGTCATCACGGTTCGTTTTGCGATGGGGGTTGATGATGAAAGTCTATTTTGCGACCAACCGGGGGCTGTTGAAGAGAGGTGGTCGCCCGCAGTTCGGCAATGATCCGAGTACACATCCACTCGAATACCGGGTGGGGCACATCACCGTTGCCCCTGGAACCGACAGTTGGGTTGCAAAGTCCGCATCGTTGCATGTCGCACCGGAAAGGACGAAGCCTGGGACGGACCAGAGAGAGTTTGCGATGCGGGGTTCCGAAGCCCTCTTCGCGGAACTCATGGAGGTGACGAGGGATGATGCGACCGGCGATCTTCTGATCGTCATTCATGGTGCCGCCCATTCGTTCGAATCGTCGGTCGAAGTGGGCGCGCGCTGTGCTGAACTGTATTCCGATCCGATGGAGCCGTTGCCGGACGACGCAGGTGTGGGCCGCATTTCGCCGCGCAAACCCATGATTCCCTTCGTGTTCAGCTATCCGCCCAACGGTCGGTCGAACCCGCTCGACTATTTTCAGGATCGCTATGATGCGAGCGTCAGCGGTCCTGCCATCGCGCGGGCTTATGCGCGTCTGATCGATTTTGTGGCCAAAACGCGCGCTGACGACAGATGCGGAAAGAAGATCCATCTGGTGGTCCACAGCCTTGGAAACTTTGCCCTGCGATCCGCAGTACAGGCTATCTCCTCCAGCGCGGTCATGCGTCCGGTAAGGCTGTTCGACTCAGCCATACTGGTGCATGCCGATGAGGACAATGATGCTCTGAAACTGGATCAGAAACTTCGTCCCCTGACCCGACTGGCTGACGATGTCGTCGTTTACTACGACCGGACGGACAAGCTGGTCCGCTTGAGTGACAGTGTGCACGACGACCGATTGGGGCAGAAGGGACCTGTTACCTCCACTCCAATGACGGCGCCCGGATGCCGTATCAGTGCCCTGGACTGCGAGGCGACCGAATTCGATCTTGCCCCCGACAGGCAGCGCCACCGCCATTACATAAAGAACCGCGCGGTGGTGAACGACATCCGTCAGGTGATCGCCGGACGTGATCCGGGGGCAATATCTGGACGCAAGCCTCAGGACGGATTGCCTGGATTCTACAGGTTGTGAGGCAGGCGGCTCCTCTGATGAACAGCAGACAGGTCGCTCGCGCTCAATAGCTGCGCGGCAGGCCCAGTTTCCTCTCCGCGATGAAGTTCAGGATCATCTGCATCGACACCGGTGCGATGCGGGAGATCATGACTTCGCGCATCAGCCGCTCCACATGGTATTCCTTGGCATAGCCCATGCCGCCATGGGTCAGCACTGCCTGCGTCGCAGCCTTGAAGCCGGCTTCCGCACCCAGATACTTCGCCGCATTCGCCTCCGCACCGCAGGGCAGGCCACGGTCATAGAGGTCGGCGGCCTTCATGCACATCATGTAGGCGGCCTCCAGTTCGGCCCAGTTGACCGCCAGCGGATGCTGGATCGACTGGTTCATGCCGATGGGGCGACCGAAGACCACGCGCTCCCGGGCGTATTCCACCGCGCGCGCCAGCGCCTGCTGACCGATGCCGATGCCTTCGATGCCGACGAGGATGCGTTCCGGGTTGAGGCTGTGCAGCAGGTAATAGAACCCCTTGCCTTCCTCCCCGATCAGGTCTTCCTTCGGGATCGGCAGTCCGTCGATGAAGACCGCGTTCGAATCCACGGACTTGCGGCCCATCTTCGGGATCACCCGCGCCTCGATGTAGTCACGGTTGAAGTCGGTGTAGAACAGGCTGATGCCATCTGTGGACTTGGCACAGTCCTCCTTCGCCGTGGTCCGGGCGAGCAGCAGGATCTTGTGGGCTTCCTGCGCGGTGGAGGTCCACATCTTCCGGCCATGGACGACGTAACCCTTGTCCGTGCGTTCCGCCCTTGTCTTGATGCTGGTGGTATCGAGACCGGCATCCGGCTCGGTGACGCCGAAGCAGGTGATCTGTTCACCCCGGATCAGCGGTGGCAGGTGCCGCTGCTTCTGCTCCTCAGTACCCATGACCACGATCGGGTGGGGGCCGAAGATGTTGATATGCACCGCAGAGGCCGCGCTCTGTGCGCCCGGTGTCTGCGCGATGGTGTTCATCATGATCGCGGCTTCCTTCACGCCGAGACCCGATCCGCCATATTCCTCCGGCATGGCGATGCCGAGCCAGCCGCCGTCAGCCATGGCCTTGTGGAACTCATAGGGGAACTTGCCGGTCTCGTCGCGATCAAGCCAATAGGCATCATCGAAAGGTTCGCAGGCCTTGCGTACCGCATCGCGGATCGCTTCCTGCTCTTCGGTCATCCTGAAATCCATCGTGTCCTCCCCAGAACCCTGTGTTTGCGCAACAGCCTGTCAGTCTAGATCATTCAATCGAATGATGGAATCGCACCAGCCCACTCCCCGACCCGGCCACCCATTCAGGATGATCCCATGGGTGTCCGGGTCAGGGAGTGGGCTGGTGCCGCGATCAATTGGTCGAACAGTCTAGCGTGTGATCAGGCGCGCAAGGAAGATGAACGGTACACCCCCGACGATCAGGATTGCCGCACCCGAGTAATACAGCGCCGCATAGCTGTCACTCGCTTCCTGAATGAAGCCGCCGACCCAGGCGCCGAGACCTCCGCCGGCGCCACCTGCCGCCAGCATGAACCCATAGATGCGTCCGAAGGCAGGACCCTGAAACAGCCGCGATGCGATGGAGGAGATCATGGGTCCCCGACTGCCGAGTGTCAGGCCGAGGCATATGATGGAGCCATAGAGCACGATGGCGTTCAGGTCGCTGGCAAGTGACAGAAAACCGGCGTAGGCCACCAGGGTCAGGGCGTAGGAAAGCGTGGCGGCAGGCAACACGCCGAACCGGTCCCCCAGAAAGCCGAAACCGATCATGCCGACAGGCGCCAGGGCGCCGGTGATGCCATACAGGCTGGCCGAATCCAGCGGCGGGATACCGACTGTCTGGAAGTAGTCGACCTGCTGTGTCACCGCGACATAGACCCCGGCACCCGTAGTCGCATAGATCCAGGCCAGCCCCCAGAAATACCAGGTTCCCATGGCAGCCTTGAGTGAGGTCACCTGCTGCCGCGCGCCAGGTTCGGCCGCGCGGGTCACGCTGCGGTTCGCGATTTCCGGGCTGCCCGCCAGGAATCGCTTCCAGGGCGCGAAAAGGACGACCGGCAACACGACGGCAAGACCGATCACGGCCAGCCAGCGATAGGTAAGCTGCCAGCCGAGTTCGTCGATCAAAAGCTGGGACACCGGGGAGAAGACCAGGACGCCGATGCCCATCGACGAATGCACCAGCCCCAGCGCGGCGGCGCGGCGGCGGTCGAACCAGCGGCTCACCAGCGCGGCGTGGGTCACGTTGCCCAGCATTGCCCCGGCGGTGCCGACCGCCACACCATGACCGAGATAGAAGCTCCACAGACCCGCGTCGGTGCTGGCCAGCAACATGCCACCGACCATCATCGCGGTGCCGCAGAGATAGACGGTTCGCGGCCCGTGACGGTCGAAGATCCAGCCCGCAAGTGGCGCGCCGATCCCCCAGCAGGTCATCGCGATGGCGTAGATCGCGGTCAGTTGGTCGCGGTCCCAGTCGTGGCTCTGGTCCAGTGGGCGCAGCATGACGACAAAGCTGTCGAACATCCCCCGGGCAACCATGCCCAGGATGAAACAGAACAGCAGCACGCCGACGGGATCCCAAACGGAAGCACCGCCGGATGTGGGTCTAGCAGATCCCCGCATCATCGCGTTGAAAGGCGCCGGTTCGTCAGATGCCGAGCGCAGGCTTCAGTGCCCGCATCACGGCTGTCGGCTGCTCGGTCATCATCATGTGGCCGCAATCGGGAATGACTGTCGCCTCCGCCCCCTTGATCAGGCCCGCGAGCTTGCGACCGACCTTGGCGGGGGTCATGTTGTCACCGGCCCCAAGGATCAGATGGGTCGGGCAGGTCACCGCAGCCGCAGCAGCCTCACCACCGTCGTAGGCATTGCAGATCGCCAGGTGGCGATGCATCACACCATGCGCCGCCTGCTGCACCACCCGTGTGTCGGCACCGACCATCCACAATCCCGGAACCTGGAAGCCACCAATGTGCGCGCGTCTGGCATGGGCCCAGTCGTTCATCAGGCCGATGGCCAGGGGCAGGTTGCTGTCAGCGGCATCCAGGAAGGCATCGTTGACCGCCATCGGATAGCCGACACCCATCAGCACCAGCCTGCTCACCCGGTCGGGATTGTGACCCGCAGTCTCCAGCGCGATCAGCGCGCCCATGGAATGGCCGACCAGTGCCGCCTTCTCCACCCCCAGCGAATCCAGAACGGTGATCAGCCAATGGGATGCGGCATGGATCGATTCAGGCAGCTCACCCCCGGACTTGCCGCAGCCAGGCAGGTCGAGCGACAGGACACTCAGCCCGTGATGCGCCAGGTATCGCGTCTGCAGGGACCAGGCGAGATGGCTCATCGCGGCCCCGTGGATCATGACGACCACATTGCCAGCGGGGTCGAATTCCTTGCCACCGGTATGGGCGTAGACATCGTGACCATCGACTTGAAACATCATGATCGCTTACTCCGCCGCCATGGGAACGGCACGCTGCGCGGCGCGCAGGGCCTGTTTCAGGTCATCGATCAGGTCGTCGGCGTCTTCCATGCCAACCGACAGGCGGATCATGTCTTCCCCGATTCCGGCGGCCTTCAGTGCTGCCGCATCCATCTGCTGATGCGTCGTGGAGGCCGGGTGGATGACCAGCGACTTGGCATCCCCGACATTGGCGAGATGGGAGAAGATGTTCAGTGCCTCGATGAAGGCCCGACCGGCCTCCCGACCGCCCTGAACACCGAAGCTGAAGATGGCGCCCGCACCCTTGGGCAGAAGCTGCTTCGCCCGTTCGTGGTCCGGATGGCTCGGCAGTTCCGGATAGGAGACCCAGCTTACCGCATCATTGGCGTCCAGGAACGACGCCACCTTCCGCGCATTCTCCACATGACGCGGCATACGCACGTGCAGTGTCTCGACACCCTGCAACAGGTAGAAGGCATTCTGCGGGCTGAGGCAGGCGCCGAAATCGCGCACACCCTCGCCGCGTGCGCGCATGGCGAAGGCGGCCGGCCCGTATTCCTCCCAGAAATTCAGCCCGTGGTAGCCGTCGTAGGGTTCGGTCAGTGTCGGGAAATTGCCCGATGCGGCCCAGTCGAAGGTGCCGCCGTCGATCAGCGCGCCGCCGATGGCCACACCATGGCCACCCAGGAACTTGGTCGCCGAATGCATGACGATATCCGCGCCATGCTCGATGGGGCGGAACAGGTACGGGGTGGCGAAGGTATTGTCGATCATCAGCGGAATGCCGTTGTCGTGCGCGATCTTCGCCACGGCTGGCATGTCCATGATCTCCAGACCCGGATTGCCCAGCGTCTCGCCAAACACCAGACGCGTCTCCGGCCGGATCGCCTTCGCGAAGCCTTCAGTGTCGCGCGGGTCGACGAAGGTCGTGGTGATGCCGAATCGCGGCAGGGTGTGATGGAACATGTTGTGGCTGCCGCCGTAGACGGAGGCGGAACTGACGATATGTCCGCCCTGTCCCATCAGGGTGGCGATTCCCACATGCAGTGCTGCCTGACCGGAGGCCGTGCAGACGGCGCCCACGCCACCTTCCAGCGCGGCCAGCCGTTCCTCCAGCACCGCGACGGTGGGGTTGGAGATTCGCGAGTAGATGTGGCCCGGCGTCTCCATGTTGAACAGGGCCGCCGCGTGGTCGGTGTCCTGGAAGACGTAGGATGTGGTCATGTGAATCGGCACGGCGCGCGCGCCGGTCACCGGATCCGGATGCTGTCCGGCATGAAGGCCAAGCGTATCGAACTTCGGATATTTGGGTTTCACGGTGGCTCTCCTCCTCCAGCAGCGCTGTCTGGCGACGGCTGCGCAATCCGGGTCCTGCAAGGCTTCAGGCCGCGTCGGCGCTGATCTTCAGGTGCTCAGTCTTGGGGCTTCGCATGACCGGCGCAAAGAAAAAACCGCGCCCGTTGCCGGTCGCGGCTTTTTCGAGAAACTTAGTTTTCCCCTCAAGGCGTTGATCGCCCTGTTATTACGCGCCAGTCCCTGTCAACTCGGCTCCGCGAGCGGGATTAGGCCAATGTTGGGGGAAGGAGTCAAGCAAGTGCATTAGTACTGAAACACAAAATCGATGCTGCGGCGCAGCAATCAGGGTCGCCTGACCGCAAGAGAAGGTCGCCCCCGGGGAGGGGGAATCGGAGGCGACCATTCTAGACAGGGAGGTTGAGGGGAGAACTTCTCCTGCTCACATTTCCAAGAATACCGGCCAGAAGTTAACCGAGTCCTAAGCAGCCGAAGAAAAGGATGCTGCCCGACCTACCGGCTGAACACGGCATCAGCGGCACTGCGCACGCCGTGCTTCTTCTCGATGGCGGCACGCAGGGTGGTGATCTCCGCCTCCAGTTGGGTGATGCGTTCCTCCAGTTCGTCAATCGAGACATCGTCCAGATCGCGGGACTGGAAATATTTCTCCCGTGCGCGTTCCTCGTCTTCCATTGTTGCCTCCGCTTGCCACTCAGGGGCAGCCAGCATAGATCAGGTGCATGGTGATCGACAAAGGGGCGCTGGTGTGAATCGACCGGGCGCCTTCCTGGCACAAGGGTGAGGGAACAGCACATGAGCGAGACACTGCCGAGCGAAATGACGGTGATCGGCCTGGATGGATTTGGCGCGCCGGAGGTGCTGAAACCGATGCAGCGGCCCGTACCCGCGCCAGGGCACGACGAGGTGCTCATCAAGGTGGCGGCAGCAGGCGTGAACCGCCCGGACGTGATGCAGCGGACCGGTGGCTATCCTCCGCCCCCCGGTGCGCCCGACTATCCGGGGCTGGAGGTCGCGGGGACCGTGGCCGCGAAAGGCGCTGGCGTGCATCAGTTCAACGTGGGTGATCGCGTCATGGCGCTGGTCGCCGGCGGTGGCTATGCCGAATATTGCGTGGCACCGGAGGGGCAGTGCCTGAACGTGCCGGCCAGCCTGGACATGGTCCATGCGGCAGCGGTGCCGGAGACCTATTTCACGGTCTGGACCAACATGTTCGAGCGCGGGAAGCTGCAGGGCGGGGAAAGTGTCCTGATCCACGGCGGTTCGAGCGGCATCGGCACCACCGCGATCCAGCTTGCCAAGGCCTTTGGCGCGCGCATCTTCGTGACTGCCGGATCAGCGGAGAAATGTGCCGCCTGTGTCGATCTGGGGGCGGAGCGTGCGATCAACTATCGCGAGGAGGACTTCGCGGAAGTCATTGCCGAACTGACCGACGGGCAGGGGGTCAACCTGGTTCTGGACATGGTCGGCGGTGCCGACTACTTCGCGCGCAATGTGAAGTCGCTCGCAGTAGAGGGGCGGCTGGTGCAGATCGCGGTCCAGCAAGGGCCGAAGGTGGAACTGAACCTGCTGCAGGTGATGCAGAAGCGGTTGCATATCTCCGGCTCCACCCTGCGACCGCGCCCCGTGGCGGACAAGGCACTGATTGCCCGCGCGCTGGAGGATCACGTGCTGCCGATGCTGGCTGACGGGCGCGCCCTGCCGGTCATCGACACCGTCCTGCCGCTGGAAAAGGCGTCCGAAGCCCACGCCCTGATGGAGGCCAGCAACCATGTCGGCAAGATCATGCTGACGGTCGGGTGATGCGCCCCGCTTGAATCCGGCGCGCAAAACGTCTAATTCGTGCGCATGAGCTTTATGACCGCTGATGTGCACGCAAACGGACATGCGATGCAGGCGCGGTACCCCTGACAGTCTGAACGGGAGAAAACAGTGGCATTACCTCTGATGCCGAAGGCCACCGCCGTATGGCTGATCGACAACACGATGCTTTCATTTCGCCAGATCGCGGAGTTCTGCGGCCTGCATCCGCTTGCCATTCAGGGCATGGCGGATGGTGAGGTTGACCAGAACATCGTCGGTCTCGACCCGGTGGCCAACAGCCAGTTGACCCGCGCCGAGATCGAGCGTTGCGAGAAGGACACCAATGCCAATCTGGTGTTGCGGGAATCCGCGATCCCGATCCAGCGGCAGAAGAAGGGTGCGCGCTACACGCCAGTGTCCAAGCGTCAGGACCGTCCGGCGGCCATCGCCTGGATCCTGCGCCACCACCCGGAACTGACGGACGCGCAGATCCGTCGCCTGCTGGGCACCACGAAGGACACGATCAACAAGATCCGTGAACGCACCCACTGGAACATGACCAACATCAAGCCGACGGATCCGGTGAGCCTGGGTATCTGTACCCAGACCGAACTCGCCGCGCTGGTGTCGGAGGCTGCTGACCGCCGCCGCAAGATGGTCGCCGAGAAGCCGGACCTGATTCCGGAAACCCATGTGGAACATGCGGCACCCTCAGCGGCGGGGCGTCTGTCCGCTGAGGCCGCAATTGCCTCCGCCGCGCTCGGGATCGGCAAGCCGAAGGAAGAGAGCGACGAAGAGGACGAGCCCACGGTTGATTCCGTCTTCGGCAAGACCGAAGGCTGATCTGCCTGAGATTGCCGGAATGTCAGATTGGCATTCCGGCAAGTCCCTTCAGCGCCACCTCGTCGTCGGTGATCTGGCTGATGCTGACGTGCTTCAGCCAGTCCTGCATGGGGCCGGGCAGATGAAAGGCTGACACCAGCGTTGCCGTCGGCAACAGCGGGAACAGTCGCTTCGCCAATCCACCCACGATGACCACGCCCCCCGTTGCGCCCGTCGTCAGCGCAGACGTTGCCGCGAAGCGCGCGAACAGATGGGCGTAGAGTTGACCCAACCGCAGCGCCGGTGGTGTCGCCTGGCTCAGGAAATCCACGATTTCGGGCGTTGTCCCCGTACCTGTCCGGAAACCGGCAATCCGGCAGAGCTGCGGCAGCCCGGTGCCGGAAAGCAGCGCCTCCGCACTGAACGGCACATCGGTTTCCAGAAGCCCCCCGGTGGCGATCAGCCCATGGCCGATCTCCGTTGGCACCGCCAACTGCCCGCCGGGCTGGGCCGGGACCAGCAGGCAGCCGCCAATGCCTGTCCCGACACCTATCGTCAGCACGGGCCGTTCGTGGTCCGGCAACCTGTCAGCATCCAATGCGGCGGGAACGCAGTGGCGGATGCCCAGCGCCGCGGCCTGCAGGTCGTTCAGCAACCGGACTGCCCCGCCATCCGTCAGGCCACGCAACATCTGCGTATCGACGTGCCAGGAACCATTGACCAGTCGCCCCGCACCCTCGCGCACCGGTCCGGCAATGGCGACCGCAACCGATGCGACTTCCCGGATGCCAGTGTCGGAGAGATAGGCGCGGGCCACGTCCTGGAAGTTGCCATGGTCAGCGGTCTTCCACTTCCGGATCCCGGAAATCATGCCCTGCGTGTCTGCAAGGCCAAAGCGGGCGTGGGTTCCACCGATATCCGCGATCAGTCGCATCGGACCTGCCTTCCGTTCAACCGGGTACCGCACGCAGCAACTGGCCAAGGTCGCTGATGAAGCGGCTGCTCCAACGTGAAACATCCAGGTCCCGCACCACCTTCATCAGCGCCTTGTGGCGGCGCTGTCGTTCCTTCAGCGGCATCTGCAGGGCGGTCTGCAGAGCAGTCGCGGTCTCGTCGGCATTGTAGGGATTGATCAGCAGCGCCTCGTCCATGTACTCCGCCGCGCCGGCAAACCGCGACAGGACGGGCATGCCGGGATCGTCCGGATCCTGCGCGGCCACATACTCATGCGCCACCAGGTTCATGCCGTCGCGCAGCGGGGTGATCAGTGCGGCGCGACTGGCGCGGTAGAGGGCAGCCAGGGTCTCGCGCGGGAACTGGCGGTTGATGTAGCGGATCGGCGTCCAGTCGAAATCACTGAACTTGCTGTTGATCTCACCGCTGAGGGAGTCCAGCCGTTCGTGCAGGTCCACATAGGCATCGACCGCGCCGCGCGATGTCGGCGCGATCTGCATGAAGGTCATGGCACCGCGGTTCTCCGGGTAGAGTTCGAACAGGCGCCGCACCGATTCCAGGCGTTCCGGCAAGCCCTTCGAATAGTCCATCCGGTCGACGCCGATGACCTGAGAGCGGTTCAGGTTGCGCTGTCGGATTCGACTGATGATCTCCGCCGCATTGGGGGTGCGCGCCATCTCGGCAAACCGTTCGGCATCGATTCCGATGGGGTAGGACTTGACCCGGGTGGAGCGTCCGAAGGCAGTCACATATTCGCCGTCGACTTCCGTGTCGCTCTCCAGTTGCTGCACCTGCTGCACCAGATGCATGCGGTCGGTCTCGGTCTGGAAGCCGACCACATCGTAGGCGAACAGGGCCCGGACCAGCCAGTTGAACTCCGGTACCGCGGCCAGGATGCTGGGGGGCGGCAAGGGGATGTGCTGGAAATAGCCGATGGGATTGCCACACCCGGTCGCCCGCAACTCTGCGGCCAGCGGAATCAGATGGTAGTCATGTATCCAGATGCGGTCGTCCGGGCGCAGGATTGCGGCGATCTTCATGGCGAGGCGGCGGTTCACGGCACCATATACCCGTGAATTGGCAGTGGTGTAGTCCACAAGGTCGAGACGGTAGTGAAACGCGGGCCAGAGCACACGGTTGGCGAAGCCGAGGTAATACCCCTCGTGCTCCTCCGGCGTCAGGGATGTGGTCAGCAGGGTCAGGTTGCCGGATGTATGTTCGTTCCAGCTGACGGGCTGAAGCGGGTCCTGTTCGATCCGTCCGTCCCAGCCAACCCAGACTCCGCCATTCGCCTCCAGCGCCTCACCCAGCGCCACGGCAAGGCCGCCGGCACTGGCACCGGCGGCAGGGTCCTGCACGCGGTTCGACACGACGATGAGGCGACTCATATCCGGGTCTCCCATCCCTTGCTCAACAATCGGGCGCAATTGATGATCCCCACCATCGAATAGGTCTGGGGGAAGTTGCCCCAGAGTTCGCCGGTCTCCGGATGCGTGTCTTCCGACAGCAGGCCAAGCGGATTGCGCAGGGCCAGCATCGCCTCGAAGGTTTCGCGCGCCTTGTCGATCTGCCCGATCCGGGCCAGGGCCTCGATGCGCCAGAAGGCACAGATGTTGAACGATACTTCCGGCGCACCGAAATCGTCCGCGGCTTCATAGCGGCGCATGTGCGGCCCATCAGTCAGGGCCTCCTCCAATCGCTCGACCGTGGAGACGAAGCGCGGGTCCTTCGGATCGATCAGCCCGACCTCCGCCATCAGCAGGACGGAGGCGTCCAGGTCGCGACCGCCGAAGCTCTCCGCGAAGGCCTGGCGTTCCTCGCTCCACGACTCGGTCAGGATGCGGTCCCGGATGATCGTGGCGCGGTCTGCCCAGTATCGCGTGCGGTCCGGCCGTCCGATCTCGGTCGCGATCTTGGCCAGACGGTCACAGGCCGCCCAGCACATCAGCGCCGAGGAGGTATGGACCCGCGCCCGTGTCCGCAGTTCCCACATGCCGGCATCGGGCTTGTCGTGGAAATGGTAGGCCTGCTCGCCGACCTTCTCCAGCCGTTCGAAATCGTCGATGTCGGCAGGGCGGAGCAGCCGCTTGTCGAAGAAGGCCTGGGCCGCACCCAGTACGACATTGCCGAAGACGTCGTACTGGAAATGCTCATGTGCCTGGTTGCCGACGCGTACCGGACCCATGCCGCGATAGCCGGGAATGTCCTCGATGATCCGCTCGCTGATCTGGGCCTCCAGCCCGATGCCGTAGACGGGCTGCATGTGCCCGCCATCGGCATCGACCACGACGTTGCGCAGCCAGCGCAGATAGTCCTCCATGGTGCCGACCTCGGCCAGCGTGTTCAGCGCCCGGACAACAAAGAAGGCATCGCGCAGCCAGCAGAAACGATAGTCCCAGTTGCGTCCCGAACCGGCAGATTCCGGGATGCTGGTCGTCAGCGCGGCGACAATGGCCCCTGTCTCCTCGAACACGCAGAGCTTCAGGGTGATCGCGGACCTGATCACGGCCTCCTGCCACTCCAGCGGCAGGGCGAGGCGGCGGGTCCAGTGCCGCCAGTAGTCTGCGGTCTTCTCCTCGAACTCGGCGGCTGTCTCGGCGACACCCGATGTCAGGGTCTCGTCCGGCCCCAGGATCATGTCCAGAGGCTGGTCGAGCAGGAACGCGGTTTCCTTCAGCACATAGTCGATGGGTGCATTTGTGGTGAAACGCAGGGTGTAATGGTCGGCGACATAGCGGATGTGATTGCTGCCATGGGTGATCGTCGGCACCTTGGTGCCCCAGCCATGCGTGGGCCGCAGCCGGATACGGATGCGGGGGGAGCCGTTGACCGGCCGCAACCGCCGAACCATGGTGAGGGGGCGGAACATGCGGCCCCGTGCCGAGAAGCGCGGTGCGAAGTCGGTGATCTCGACCCCCCGGCCATTGCGATCGAAAAGGCGCGTTCTCAGGATCGCCGTATTGGGGTCGTAGGCCTGTTCGGCATGGTCGAAGTCCTCGACATCGATCATGAAGCTGCCATCGGGCCTGTCCTTGCCATCGCTCAGCAGGGCGTGAAACAGCGGTTCGCTGTCATAGCGCGGCAGGCAGCACCAGACGACCGCACCCCTGTCATCGATCAGCGCATTGAAGGCAGAGTTTCCGACGACGCCGAGGTTCAGCGAAGGCTGCATTGGCGCAGCAGTCTGGCTTGTCATTGGTTATCCTTCATCGATTCAACAGCCCTTTCGAGCGCTTGGCGCACGGCAAGCGGATCCGGGAGGCGAGAGCGGGCAATGGTTGTCCCTTCGCCGACCTTGATGGCTGAACCGCCGAGGTGCAGGGCCATGGCAAAGGCATC
The DNA here is from genome assembly GCA_029213165.1 of Minwuia sp. GTDB lineage: Bacteria > Pseudomonadota > Alphaproteobacteria > Minwuiales > Minwuiaceae > Minwuia. Next base: position 118,718 of record JARGNO010000002.1, on the reverse strand, counting down.
CTCGTCGGTCCGGTCGTCACCGATCATCAGCGGGATGCGATCCCGGAAGGGGGGACGCTGCATCAGACGCTGCAGCACCGCACCCTTGTGCATTCCGGGGCGGCGAACCTCATAGACCATCTTGCCCTGGATCAGTTCCAGATCGCGGCTCGTGGCCAGCGCCGCCTGCAGGGCCTTGCCGACCTGTTGTTCGGCCTCCGGCACCGCGCGGTAGTGAACGGCAATGGCCTGGCCCTTGTCCTCGACACGCAAACCGGGCGTGCTGCGGCCCAATGAGGCGCAGAGACGGCGTATGTGTGTCATTTCCTCGGACGTCTCCAGACGTTCCGGTGCGCCATCCCCGACACGCATTTCCGCACCGTGAACGCCGCCAACGGTTGCCTTCATGGGGGCCAGCATCTGGTCGATGTCGGTAATGGTGCGCCCGCTCAGAATGGCAACAGCGCCGCCAAGAGCCGTCTCCAGGCCCTTGAGCAGGGGCACGAGACCGTGCGGCGGGCGGGCAGCCTCCGGCGTTGCGGCCAGGTCGACCAGGGTTCCGTCATAGTCCAGGAACAACGCGGTCTGTTGTCCGACGATCATCTCTGCTCCGGCCCGAATGCTGCTTGACCAGCAACCACGATAGGGGGGGTGGCTACATCGCGTCCACCGGATGTTTCCGATGTTGTCGCGGCGCGGGGGCTGGCAGGCGTTTCAGGGTCTCGACGATTTGTCAGCGGGTGGCGACGGGATCGGCCAGGCTGTCGAACTCGAACGGGCATTCCGGTGAAAGTATCGCGTGGCGCCGCCGCACGAATTCCGCAATGTCGGCTTGCGCGGTTCTCCGGCTTGTCTTCATCTGCACAATCGCTGTCTCACACGCGTCCGCTCCCCTTCATCACCGTCCTCCCCTTGTCGCGTGACCGGATCGGCGTATAAGGGAAGAATGTGGGCAAGGCCGGTCACAACCGCGAAGGCGGCAATTCTCATGAGCTTCATGCTCATCGCCGCTCCGGTTGCGTTCGCCGAGGATGTGCGGCTTTTCCGCATCGGCACGGGATCAACCGCCGGGACCTACTATCCCATCGGTGCCCTCATCGCGTCCGCCATTTCACGACCGCCCGGCAGTGCGCCCTGCGACGAAGGTGGTGCCTGTGGCGTCGACAATCTGATCGCCACGGCGGTGACCAGCCGGGGATCGTTCGACAATATCGAGGGGCTGGTGTCGGGCCGCTTCGATTCTGCGCTCTCGCAGGCGGATATCGCCGCCTGGGCCTATCGCGGCGACCATGTCTTCACGGGCAAGAAGGCCTATCCGCAACTGCGTGCGATTGCCAATCTGTATCCGGAACACGTGCATCTGGTGGTCCGGCGCGATCTCGGCATTCTTTCCGTCTCCGACCTGCGCGGGAAGCGGGTGGCGATCGACCGGCCCGGTTCGGGGACAAGGATCAACACGCTGCTGATCCTCAATGCCTTTGGTATCGAGCCGAAGGACTTCGACAGCGTGGAACTGGGGCCGGAGGCCGCGATCACGGCGCTGCTGGAAGGGGAAGTCGATGCCGCATTCTTTGTTGTCGGCTACCCGTCCGTTGCCGTTACCGAACTCGCGGAGACTGGTAACTTCACCATTGCCCCCATTTCCGGGGTGGCGGCAAATCAGCTTGTCCTGACCAACCGCTTCTACACACCCGGTGCCGTGCCGCTGGGGGTCTATCACGGTGTAGGGACCATACCGACACTGCTGGTCGGCGCGCAGTGGATCGTGATGGAGGATGCTGACGAGGATCTGATTTATCGGATCACCCGGGCATTCTGGGCCGAGAGCAATCGCGAGCTGCTGAACTCCGGTCACGTCAAGGGGCGCCAGATCCGGTTGCAGACTGCGCTGGACGGTCTCACCGTGCCGCTGCACTCGGGGGCCAGGCGATACTATGAGGAAGCCGGTCTGATCGAACCTCCGACCGTTACACCGGAACCGGTTTCAGACGCGGCAGAGGGCAGTGACACATCTTCGGACAAGGCGGCGGAGACCGCTCCTGTCAAACCGGATGCTGCCGCTGCTGCTTCGGACACGGGAACGGTCGCAACCGACTGATGGCCCTTGCAGCCTGATCGGGGAGACTCCAAAGTCCCACCCCATCATGACTGGAGGGGCAACATGTTCGACCTGATCGGGGAAAGCGCAGGCGCGCTGCCCATTCATCTGGTATCCGCCGGAAAGCTGACGGACTGGCTGGAGGCGCAACCGCTGAACTGGCGCAACTGGCTCACCGGGCGGCTGGAGAACATGAAGGCCGGTTCCGCCCTGATGCTGCCGGGGGGCGATGGTACGCCGAGCGCCGTGTTGGCGGTGGTGGGTGACAGGCCGGACATGTGGAGCGTGGCAGGCCTGCAGGGCCGCTTGCCCGCGGACCGCTTCATGCTGGATCTGTCGGCACTCGAATGTGGCGACCACGTGACGCTTGCGCAGGACCTGGTGCTGGGCTGGGCCCTCGGCACCTATCGTTTCGACCGGTACCTGAAGCCATCCGACAAGCCCAGGGCCCAGCTTGTCTGGCCGCTGGAGGTCGATCGGGAGCGCGTCACCGCGATGGCTGAGGCGATCTTCCTGACCCGCACCCTGATCAACACACCTGCGCAGGACATGGGGCCGAGTGCGCTGGAGCAATCCGCGCGGGGGCTGGCCGAGAAGTTCGGCGGCCATGCGGAATCCGTTGTTGGTGATGAGCTTCTGACCCGGAACTTTCCGATGATCCATGCGGTGGGGCGCGCGGCGGCTGATGCCCCGCGTCTGATCGACCTGACCTTCGGTGACGCGGCGCTTCCGAAGGTCACGCTGGTGGGGAAGGGGGTGTGCTTCGACACGGGCGGGCTGGACCTGAAACCGGCATCAGGCATGGAACTTATGCGCAAGGACATGGGGGGGGCGGCGACCGTTCTGGGTCTGGCGCATATGATTCTCGCTCAGGCGCTGCCGGTGCGCCTCCGGGTGCTGATTCCGGCGGTGGAGAACGCTGTTGCCGGCAATGCCTACCGCCCGGGGGACATCCTGCAGACGCGACAGGGCATCACCGTGGAGATCGGCAATACGGACGCGGAGGGGCGGCTGGTGCTGGGTGATGCGCTGACCCTCGCGGGAGAGGACAAGCCGGATCTGCTGGTTGATTTCGCGACCCTGACAGGCGCGGCGCGGGTGGCGGTCGGTACGGAGATCGTGGCCTTCTTCGCCCGCGATGACGCCCTCGCGGCGGAACTGGAGGTGGCGGCACGTTCCGCCGATGATGCCGTCTGGCGTCTGCCGCTGCATGAGGGGTATCGACATCTGCTGGATACACCGTTTGCCGATATCAACAATGCCGGTTCCGGACGGTTTGCCGGGGCAAGCACGGCGGCGCTGTTTCTGAAGGAGTTCGTCGCCGAACCGGATCGCTGGCTGCATCTGGACATCATGGCCTGGAACAGCCGCAACCGTCCGGGCCGTCCGCGCGGCGGAGAGGCCATGGGAATGCGGGCGTTGTTCGCGATGATCGAGGCCCGCTTCGCGCGGTGATGACCCGCAGCCTCCGCTTGCATGAAGCATCAATCGGCTTCAGTCTTTGCGCAGGCATTTGGGCAATGAACCGGTGACCGGCATGCAGGGTGTTTTTCAGCCTGCGATGGGGTCGCAGAATACCGTACGCCCTGAACTGAACATATACTTCAGGAAATTGCTCTAAATACTTCATTTTAATGAAAGGATTGGGTGACCCGGCTGTTTCTCTGTGCCACGGTTAACGCCGCTTGTTCGGCGATTGCTTGCGTCGGACCGAAACACGAAACCTGGCAGGGGGTATTCAATGACAGCCAAGATTCTCATCGGGCTTGATGGCAGCGAGGCGGGGGACCGCGCAGTCGCGTTCGCCAAGCAGCTCGCTTCCCTGATCGGAGACTGCGAACTCATCGCCCTCTTCGTCATCGAGTGGTCGCCATATTCATTCCAGACGGCAGAGGAGAACGCGGAGCGCCACAAGCGGCGCGAGGCGGAGATTGCCGCGGCAAAGGACCGTGTGATCAATCCGGCCATCAATGCGCTGAAGGCAGAGGGGTTTGCCGCGCGTGGAATGGTCAAGCATGGCCATGTGGCTGATCTGCTGAATTCGACGGCGGTGTCAGAGGGGGCCAGTCAGATCGTTGTTGCCCGTTCCGGTGACCGCGGATTGGCGAGCAGGGTGTTCGGCACCTCGACAGCCCATCTCGCCATGACCTCCGAAGTTCCTGTCACGATTGTCGGATGAGGGAGCAATCATGAAAAAGAGCATTCTCAACGGCCTGGCCTTGCTGCCGTTCACTGCCGTGCCTGCCTTTGCGCAGGAAGGCGGGTCCATCGACCAGGCGGTGAACGAGGCATTTGCCGCCGCCACCGGTCCCTTCGTCAACTTCATCTTCGCCCCGATCCCCGGAACCAGCTTCCCCTGGATCGTCATGTGGCTGGTGATCGCGGCGAGTGTCTTCACGCTGTATTTCGGTTTCATCCAGATCAGGGGCTTTCGCCATTCGATCCAACTGGTGAAGGGCGACTATTCCGACCCCGAGGATGCGGGTGAAGTCAGTCACTTCCAGGCTCTGGCCACAGCACTGTCGGGCACCGTCGGTCTCGGCAATATCGCCGGTGTTGCGGTTGCCGTCGGTATCGGTGGCCCGGGTGCCACCTTCTGGATGATCCTTGCCGGCCTTCTGGGCATGGCATCGAAGTTCACCGAATGCACGCTGGGTGTAAAATACCGCAACGAGTATGCGGACGGGTCCGTCTCGGGCGGCCCGATGTACTACCTCTCCAAGGGCTTCAGGGAGCGCGGACTGCCGGGCGGCAAGGTGCTGGCATTCCTGTTCTCGGTCTTCTGCATCCTCGGCGCACTTGGTGGCGGCAACATGTTCCAGGCCAACCAGGCTCATGCCCAGATTGCCGGGATCGTCGGTGACTTCCCGGGCTGGATCACAGGCATCATCTTTGCGGTGATCGTGTTCGCAGTCATCGTCGGTGGCATCAAGTCGATCGCCAACGTGACGGAGAAGGTCGTGCCCTTCATGGGTATCCTCTATGTCGTCACGGCGCTGGTGATCCTGATCATGAACTTCGACAAGATCGGCTGGGCATTCGGCCAGATCTTCGAAGGGGCCTTCACCGGTCTGGGTGTCGCGGGTGGTATCGTCGGTGCCCTGATCCAGGGCTTCAAGCGGGCCGCGTTCTCGAACGAGGCCGGTGTCGGTTCCGCAGCCATCGCCCATTCGGCGGTGAAGACCAAGGAACCGATCACCGAGGGGCTGGTGTCCCTGCTGGAGCCGCTGATCGACACCGTTGTCATCTGCACGATGACCGCGCTGGTGATCACGATCTCCGGCTTGCTGATCATGGATCCGGCGACGGGCAACTTCGTGCTCGATGGCTCAACGATCAAGACGGTCGGCGATGTCTCGGGCGTGTCACTGACCTCCGCCGCGTTCGCGCAAGGGTTCAGCTGGTTCCCCTATATCCTTGCAATCGCAGTGATCCTGTTCGCCTTCTCGACCATGATCTCCTGGTCCTACTACGGCCTGAAGGCATGGACGTACCTGTTCGGTGAGGGGAAGACGACGGAGGTCATCTTCAAGGTGATCTTCTGCGTCTTCATCGTCATAGGCGCAGCGGCGAGCCTGGGTCCGGTCATCGACTTCTCCGATGCAGCGATCTTCGCGATGGCGGTGGTGAACATCACCGGGCTCTATTTCCTGATGCCGATCGTGCGGAAGGAACTGGGTTCGTACATGGAGCGTCTGAAGTCCGGCGAGATCCGTCGCTTCAAGCACTAGGATGATCGGTGTCGGCCCCCGGGCCGACGCCTTTCACGCATTGATGCCGGGCCGGTGCAGATCGGCCCGGCATCTTGCGTTTCAGATCTGCCCGAGCGCCAGCAGCAGCAGGAACGGCAGGGTCAGGAACGAGACGGCGGTGGACACCAGAACCGAACCGGCCACGGCCTCCGGGCGCTGGTCGTACAGGCTGGCGAACAGGTAGTTGAAGACGGCGACAGGCATGGCGCTCTGGATGATCAGGACCCCCGTGGCCGTGTCGTCGAGCCCCAGCAGCCGGGCGACGCCCAGTCCAACGGCCAGTCCGACGACAAGCCGGATCGCCGCGACAATCCCGGCCTGACCCAGGCTGGCCAGGCGCAGGCCGGACAGCGAAACGCCAAGTGCCAGCAGCATCATCGGGATGGCGATGCCGCCCAGCAGCTTCAGTGTGTTGTCGATCCAGCCAGGCAGTTCGGTTCCTGTGGCGACCATCGTCAGCCCCAGGATGGTCGCGTGGATGACCGGTGTCCGGGCAAGCTGGCGCAGGCCGAACTGGCCGGAAACCACTGCAATGCCGAAACTGAAATGGTATCCGGCGATGACTGCGAAAACGGCAATGGCGAGCGAGAGACCTTCCTGCCCGAACGCAAACAGGCAGAGTGGCAGCCCCATGCACGCAGCGGCAGCCGTGCCAGCTTCAGGGCGAGACCGCCTAGGACAGCGAACCCCACCAGGGTCAGTGCAGTGGCGAACAGCATCTCCGCGAATGCCTCCGCCGATACCTCCAGCTTTGCCAGTGTCGCGAGGATCAGGGCAGGGGTGCCGAGATTGGTTGCAATGGCGGTGACGGTCGCGGTGTCGAACGGCAGACGCAGACGCCGCCAGCCAAAACCGAAGCCGGCGATGATGAAGACCGGCGCGATGATGGCGAACAATTGGGCAGTCATGTCTGGCTCCTGCAGGTGCGGCGCGCGACAATGCCCCAGTCGGGTCGGCTGACGCCATCTGAATGTTGCGTGGGTCAGTCATTCATTTTGTGAATTGTTGCGCACGACAAACGAATTGGACAATACCGCCCGGTAGGGCAATTTTACGCGCGGTTCACGCCGCGCTATCTGGGGAGGAGAGCTGCGATGGACGAAACGGTCAGAGGTTCGACGGAACAGGCCGTGGAGATCGGTTCCCGCAGTCTCAGGGTTGCGATCATTGGTGCCGGCATGTCCGGCATCCTTGCCGCGATCAGACTGCGGGAGACCGGTGTCCGCAATATCACCATCTTCGAGAAGGCGGATCGGCTGGGGGGCACCTGGCGCGACAATACCTATCCGGGCCTGACCTGTGATGTGCCCTCTCATCTGTATCGCTATACCTTCGAACCCAATCCCGACTGGAGCCGCCGCTTCTCGCCTGGCCCGGAGATCCGACGCTATTTCGAGGGCGTGGCCGAACGGCATGAGATCGACGGGTTGATTCGGACAAACGCGGAGATCGTGCGCAGTACATTCGGTGACGGGTGCTGGGAACTGGAGACCATTGGCGGTGACGTCGAGACCTTCGACGCCGTGATCTGCTGTACCGGCGTGCTGCACCATCCGAAGTATCCCGACATCGAAGGACTGGACACCTTCGCGGGCGACAGTTTCCACACGGCGCGCTGGAACCATGATGTTGACCTGAAGGGGAAGCGGGTCGGCATCATCGGCACCGGCTCCACCGCCATGCAGGTGACCTCCGCAATCGTGGGCGAGGTCGGACATCTGAGCCTGTTCCAGCGTACCGCGCAGTGGGTTGTGCCCCTGCCGAATCCGGAGATCCCCGAGCCGCTGAAACAGCGCTATCGCGAGAACCCGGAGGAGATGGACGGCCTGTACAACCATCTGTCGGAGCGTTTCGTGGATACCTTTGCCCGCGCAGTCATCGGTGACCGCGAGGAGATGGCGAAGGTGGAGGAGAACTGCGTCAACAACCTGATGGAGAACGTCAGCGACCCGGACCTGCGCGCCAGGCTGACCCCGGACTACAAGGTCGCCTGCAAGCGCCTGATCATGACCGACCAGTTCTATCCCGCGATCCAGCAGCCGAACGCGGAACTGGTCACCGATGGCATCGAACGGGTGGAGGCCGGTGGCGTCCGCACCGTGGATGGCCGTCTGCACGAACTGGATGTGCTGGTGCTGGCCACCGGCTATCACGCCCACGACTTCATGCGTCCGATGAATGTGACGGGCCGCGATGGCCTGACGATCGACGAGGCCTGGGCGGAGGCGAATGAGGCCTATCGTTCCGTTGCCGTGCCGGGCTTCCCGAATTTCTTCATGGTGGCCGGGCCGAACAGCCCGATCGGGAACTTCTCGCTCATCCAGGTGGCGGAAGTGCAACTCGACTACATCATGCAACTCGTCCGGCAGCTTCAGGCGCGTGAAGGGGCAGAGGTGGAACCGAAGCCCGAAGCGACCCAGCGTTTCAATGACGAGATCAAGGCGGCGATGACAGGAACGGTCTGGGTGACCGGCTGCAACAGCTGGTATCTGGACAAGAACGGCAATCCGGCGCTCTACCCCTGGGACTTCCAGCACTTCCGCAGCGACATGGCAGAGCCGGACCTGAATGATTTCATGATTGCCTGATCTGCGTCCGGTGACCTGTACAGGGTGAACGCCGGGCGTCACTCTGTTCTGGGGAGGACATGACCATGACGAAGGATGCAACCGTGACTGCGGAGGACAGGCGTCTGCTGACAGACGCCGTTGCCGTCGCCAATATTCCAACCTTGCTGATGGTGCTGGTCCAGATGACCGGCGACCTGGGATGGCTGGAGCCGAAGTATCATCCGAGCCGTGGCCAGGGGCTGGATGACAATGACAGCGGTGGCCTGCCGGAAGATGTGCAGCAGGAAATCCGCGATGCGGCGCTGACCGCGATCCTTGACTGTAGGGGCGGAAAGCCTGTGGCGATCCCGGACCCCGATTCGGATCTGCTGGTGCGGATGCTCGGCATCTCCATGGGCGAACCGGTGCCGCAGGAATATGGTGACATGACCAGGGCGCAACTGGGGCAGCGCCCTGTCGAGCGCAAGCCGATCAGGGTGCCGGAGGGTTTCCGCGCCATTGTCATCGGAGCCGGTGCGTCAGGCATGTGCATGGCGGTACATCTGAAGGCTGCCAGTATCCCGTTCGAGATCCTGGAACGCAACAGCAGTGTCGGTGGTGTCTGGCTGGAGAACCGCTATCCCGGCGCAGGCGTCGATACGCCGAACCACCTCTATTCCTTCTCCTTCGTCATGTGGGACTGGCCGATGTATTTCGCGCTGCGTGACGAGTTGAAGAGCTACATGGAACATGTCGCGGATCACTTCGAACTGACGCCGCATATCCGGTTCCAGACCGAGGTGGTATCGACCGAATGGCAGGAAGACAGCCAGCTCTGGCGCGTGACGACCCGCGATGCCGACGGTCAGGAGCACGTGGAGCACGCCAACGTCGTGGTCAGTGCCTCCGGCATCTTCAACCCGGCGGTATTCCCGGAGATTCCGGGCATCGACAGTTTTGCGGGTGAAAGCTTCCACACCTCCCGCTGGCCCGAAGGTCTGGACCTGACGGACAAGCGCGTGGCGATTATAGGCAATGGTGCCAGCGCCATGCAGATCTGCCCGGAGATCCAGAACCAGGTCGGCGAACTGAAGATCTATCAGCGGTCCCTCCACTGGGCCGCACCATTCCCGCATTTCCGCAAGCCGGTGCCGGAGCCGATGCGGTTCCTGATCCGCGAAGTTCCGCTCTATCAGGCCTGGTATCGGGTCAGGCTCGGCTGGACCTTCAATGACCGGGTTCATCCTGCGTTGCAGAAGGACCCCGACTGGCCGGACGCGGAGCATTCACTGAACGCGATCAACGAAGGTCACAGGAAATTCTTCACCCGTCATATCCGGGAGGAACTGGGGGATCGTCAGGACCTGTTCGAGAAGGTCGTTCCGTCCTATCCGCCATTCGGCAAGCGTATGCTGATGGACAACGGCTGGTACCGGATGCTGCGCAATCCGAAGGTCGAACTGGTGACGGAGCGCATCACCGAGATCACACCGGACGCGCTGGTGACGGATGATGGCGAACGCCGTGAGGCCGATGTGCTGATTATTGCCACGGGCTTTGATGTGCTTCGGTTCATCAATACCTACGAGGCACGCGGTCGTGGGGGGCGCAGTCTGCGTGATGTCTGGGACGACGATGACGCGCGGGCCTTCCTGGGGGCGGCGGTGCCTGACTTCCCCAACTACTTCATCCTCTACGGCCCCAATACCCAGCCGGGCCATGGGGGCAGCCTGCTGTTCGTGATCGAGATGCAGATCAACTACATCATGGATCTGATGGCCAGGATGGTCGATCAGGACATTGGTGCGGTCTCGGTGCGCAAGGATGTCCACGATGCCTACAACGCGAAGGTGGAGGCAGCGCACGAGAACATGGTCTGGACCCATCCCGGAATGCAGACCTATTACCGCAACCGGCTTGGTCGGGTGACGGTGAACTTCCCGTTCCGCAATGTGGATCTGTTCGGCATGACACGGGAAGCGGACCTGGACGCCTTCGAGATGGAGCCCAGACGGGGGGCGGGCGCCGACTGACGACGGAATCTGTCAGTCCTGCGCCGACAGGGCCTCGAACTCGGCCAGCACCTTGGTGAACCGCTTCTGGTCGCTGATGACGCGCGGTACCTTGTGCTGGCCACCCATCTTTCCGTTTGATGCCATCCAGCGATCGAAGGTGCCTGATGGCAGGAACCTGAACGCGGGCGGGTTCATGCCGGCGTCGTTGATGCGGTGCGCCTGATAGTCCTCGTTCATGGCCTGCAGGGTGCGGTCGACCGTGGCCGCAAACCGGGCCATGCGCGTGGCATCGGGTTGCGCGGTGGCTTCGACCAGATAGAGATGGTGTCCGACGCCGCCCTGGCTCTCTGGCAGCAGTGCGCCAACGGTATACTCCCTGACCGTCAGTCCGACCGTGTCCGCCGCACGATTGATCGCGGTGTCCAGTTCGCTGCCGATCAGATGCTCACCGAAGGCTGAAAGCATGTAGGACGTGCGTCCGGTGATCAGCAGACGCGGCGGCGCATGATCCACGAAACGCACCGTATCGCCGATCAGATAGGCGAACATGCCGGAATTCGACGAGAGCACGATGGCGTAGTCGGTGCCTGTTTCCAGATTGCCGATCCAGTGGCGGACCGGGTTCTGCGCCCCCAATTCGGACAGTGGGATGAATTCGAAGAAGATGCCGTTGTCCAGGATCAGCCGCAGCCCTTCACCGTCGCCCCGGTCAGCGACCGCGATGAACCCTTCACTGGCCGGATAGACCTCCCGCGTTTCGGCACGGGTCTGTGCCAGAAACGGGCGGAAGCGTTCCCTGTAGAGGTCCCAGGCGACGCCGCCATGAACGACCAGTTCCAGATCGGGGAAGGGGGCCTTGCCGCCGGTCAGCCCGTGCAGGCGTTCGAAGAGGATCAGCATCCAGCCCGGCGTGCCCGTGATCATGCTGATCCGTTCCTGCAATGACAGGTGGGTCAGGCGTTCCAGTTTCGCTTCCCAGTCATCCAGCAGGGCCAGATCGGGCGGCGGGAAGGAAAAGGCCCGCATCCAGGCTGACTGCCCCTTGACCGCGATGCCGGAGAGATCGCCACTCAGGACACCCTGTCCCTGATCGACCAGGGCTGTGGATCCACCCAGCATGAAGGTCTTGCCGCTCAAGGGCCGGCTGTCCGGCCGGTTGGCCAGGTGGTGAACCGCAACGTCGACGGCGGCCCGCTTGTTGGCCCGCATCATCGCGGGTGTCACCGGCAGATACTTCGTGGTGCCCGACGTCGTGCCGGAGCTGACGGCAAGCCAGGGCGCACGGCCCGGCCACGTCTGGCCCGACAGATCGGGAAAGGCTGCCGACCAGTAGTCCCTCCAGAAATCCTCATAAGCGCGGACAGGTACCCGTTCCTGAAAATCGGCGACGGTCCTGATGCGGTCGAAATCATGGTCGCGCCCGAACCTTGTGTTTCGTGCCTTTCGCAGCAGGACCAGCAATTGCCGGGTCTGTGCCTCGACCGGATCCTGATGTTTCAGCACATTCAGCCGGTGGCGGGCATAGAGCTTCAGCAGCGCCGTGAAATCGGGCATCAGACGGTGCCGTTCTGACGGTCGGGTGGCATGTGTCTCAGCGTGACCGCAGCGCCCGCCATACCTGTGCAGGCGTAAAGGGCGGATCCAGGTCGGTCATGATACCCTGACGCTGCAGCACGTCATGCACCGCATTGGTGATCGCTGCGGGCGCGCCATTCGCCCCCATCTCCCCGATCCCGCGCGCGCCGAGAATGTTCGTCGCGGATCTGGTTTCATGGAAATTCACGTGCAGTTCGGGCAGGTCATCCGCGCGGGGCATGCAGTAATCCATCAGCGAACCGCTCAACAGCTGGCCGCTGTCCGGGTCGTAGACCGCGTGCTCAAGCAGGATCGCGCCCACACCCTGCGCCAGCGCACCCTGCGACTGACCGGCAAGCAGGACGGGGTTGATGATCGTGCCTGCGTCGTCGACGGCTCCCAGCCGGTCTAGGCGGACCTGCCCTGTCTCGGGATCGATATCCACTTCCGCAATGACGACGCCGTGGGGAAAGGCCGCAACGGAATCGGCAAATTCCTGCGTTGCCGCCAGCGGTTCCTCGTCTGCCAGGTCGAACAGGCTGACCTGCCGGTCGGTGCCGGTGACACGAAAGGTTCCCTCCAGGAACTCGATATCCTCGACGGCCGTTTCCAGTCGGTCTGCGGCACGCTGGCGACCGATGCGGATCACTTCATCCGCCGTCCGCGTCAGGGTCGCGCCGGAGATGATGGTCGAGGATGAGCCACCGGTGCCGCCACCCCGCACCAGCCGGTCCGTGTCCCCCTGCCGGACATCGATCACGCTTGCCGCAATGCCAAGCCGGTCGGCCAGTATCTGCGCGAAGATGGTCTCATGTCCCTGACCGGTGGACTGGGTCCCTGTCCATGCCTCGATCCGACCTGTTGCTGCATTCACGGTGACCGTGCTGGTCTCGCTGGTGGCGCCGCCAACCGGATGCATGTTGCAGGCGATGCCACGCCCGCGCAGCAGGCCCCGCGCGGCACTGTCCGCCCGTCGTCCTTCGAAACCCTGCCAGTCGAGCCGTTCCAGAGCCGCATCCAGGATTGCCGGATAGTCGCCGCCGTCATAGGTCATGCCCAGCGGCGTCTGCCACGGCATGGCGTCCGGTTGCACCAGGTTGCGCCGCCGGATCTCCTCTGGCGGCAGTCCCAGCGCCAGACCAGCCTTGTCCACCAGCCGTTCCAGCGTCACCACCATCGGCGGTTTGCCCGCACCGCGGTAGGCGTCGATCGGGACGGTGCTGGTGTACCAGGCGCGGGACCGGATGGCGATGTGCGGCAGGGCGTACATGCCGCTTGCGACCTTGGCCATGCTGTCGGTCGGATTGCCCGGACCGAAGGTGGACAGGAAGGCACCCAGGTCGGCCAGCGCATCGACCTGCAGCGCCAGGAACCGGCCGTCATCATCGAACCCCAGCGTGGCATGGGTCACCTGCGGTCGCGCATGGGTTTCCGACACGAAACTCTCGGTGCGGGAGGAGGTCCAGCGCACGGGCCGCTGCAGCTTCGACGCCGCCCAGACAATTGCTGCCTGTTCGGGATAGGCGAAGAACTTGGGGCCAAAGCCGCCGCCGACGTCGTGGGTGACGACACGCAGCTTTTCCTTCGGCCAGTGCAGGGCATTGCGGCAGATCTGGAAGTGCAGCAGATGCACGCCCTGACTGGCACTGGTCAGTTCGATCCGGTCGTTCGCGGGGTCCGGTCGTGCCACGACGACGCGCCCCTCCAGCGCCGCGCCACAGATGCGCTGTGTCCGCAACCGGAGGGAGACCGTATGCGGCGCGGCAGCAATGGCCGCGGCAGTGGCATCCGCGTCGCCGGTACCCCAGTCGAAGATCATGTTGTCCGGGGCCACGTCGTGCAGGACAGGCGACTCCGTTCCTGCCTCGATGACCGCGCCCAGATCCTCGATATCGAACCAGACCAGATCAGCGGCATCGCGCGCCGCCGCCATGCTTTCCGCCACGATCAGCGCCAGCGGCTGGCCGACGTGATGCACATGGGTCTGCGGCAGGATCGGACGATGGGCCTCCACCATGCTGGTGCCGTCGCGGTTGGTCACCGGTGCCGTGGTCGTCAGGGTGCCGAGCCCGTCCGCCGCCGCATCCTCCCCGGTCAGGATGGCAACGACCCCGGGCACAGCGCGCGCCTCATCCAGCGCGGCGGACAGGATACGTCCGTGGGCCACTTCAGCGCGCACGAACAGGCCGAACAGATCGTCCGCCGTCGCCAGGTCATCGGTGTAGCGGCCCGCCCCCCGGACAAAGCGGCTGTCTTCGCGCCGGGTGGTGCCGGCACCGATTCCATCGAGCATCTTCGTCATTGCAATACACGCTCCCTGTCGGTGTCGGCTTCCAGCATGGCCATCGGGTTGCCGATGATCTCCCGTACCAGTTTCAGGCGGATGGCGCGGGCGAAGTCAACATAGTTGGTGGCGGTGATCAGGAACGACCCCGGTCCAACGATCAGGTCTGACCGGTAGTAGACATCCAGCCGCGGTTCCTCGTTCAGGATGGCCACGCCATTCACCGTGACATAGGCGGCACGCGCGATCTCCCGCGCTTCCCGTGGCAGGATGCCGTCATTGCTGCCGCCGTCGCCCGATACATCGATCACCCGTCTGCGCACGTCGAAATCGAGGCTGTCAAACAGCTTCAGGGCTTCGATCACCGCCTCGCCCAGCGCCGTCCGTCCCCCTTTGACCAGCCGTTTCGTGTCCGCGATCCTTTGGGCCAGCGCCTCTATGTCCTGATCCCGGCGCAGCAAGGTCCAGGGGATGACCTGTGCCTGCTCCCCGTGGCCGGACCACTGCATCAGTGTGACCGCCATCCCGAGCGGTGCGCCACTGCGCATGGCCTGACGCACGGACTCATGGCGAAACGCATTGGCCAGCCCGAGCATCTGCAGTCTGAACTCGGCATTGTCGACACTGGTGGAGGTATCCACCGCCAGAACCAGGGCCAGATCGATCCGCCGGTCCAGTTGGGCTTCCGCCGGTCGGCTGAAGAGAACAGGCGCGCTCAACAGAACCGCGAGCACGAGAAACAGGACGGGAGGGAAGCGCATGATGCCGTGAGTGTCGCCCTGACGGGCAAGTGGGGTAAAGCTGATTCTGTGTGTCAGACCGTCAGGCCGAACCGGCGCAGGAAGAGCTCCAGCGAAACCAGGGTCCAGATCAGTTTCTCGTGGTTCTGGCGGCCCCTGTTGTGCTCCCCCAACATGCGTTCCAGCTCGCCACGGTCATAGAGATCACGACTGAGCGAATCCTTGCCGGTCAGATGATCGTGAACCCAATCCCGCATGGAGGTCTGGAACCAGTCGTTCACGGGGACGCGAAAGCCGACCTTCGGGCGCTCCAGGATCTCCGTGGGCAGAATGCGCTTCATGCCCTGACGCAGCAGCCACTTGTCCTCCCCACCCCGGATGCGGCAATCGTCTGGCAGGCGGGCGACCAGGCTGGCCAGTTCATGATCCATGAAGGGCATTCGCCCCTCGATGGAGCCGGCCATGGTCATGCGGTCGCCCCGTTCCAGCAGGTTGTCGGGCAGCCACGATGTCTGGTCGAAGTACTGCAGGCGGCGAAGGGCGCTGGTGCCTGGTGCCGTTTCGAACGGGAAACTGTCGGCAGCCCTGGGGGTCAGGTCATATGCGGCCGGACCCGCCAGCAGACGCGCGGTGGCGTCCGGCCGCAATGCACCGAACCAGCGCGGAAAACGGTCCTCGATGGCGCGCTGGTCCAGACTGTCGAACAGGGTCTTCACCCGGCGGAAGGAATAGGGCAGGGCGCTCACCAGCGGCCGCATCAGGGACCGGTGCAATACGCCGGGCATCAGCGCGTGATAGCGACTGGCATAGCGTTCGAAGCGATGTTTCGGATAGCCGGCGATGATCTCGTCGGAGCCTTCACCGGTCAGCACCATCTTCACGGTCCGGGACGCTTCCACCGACAGCAGGTAGATCGGGATGTCGGACGGTTCAGCCACGGGCGCATCGCGGTAGCCGATGAGGTTCGGCAGGTGGTCCATCAGGGTATCGGCGGAGACCTCCAGCTCGTGATGGCTGGTTGAGAACTGTTCGGCGATGTCGCGGGCATAGCGCAGTTCGCTGTATGCGCCTTCCCTGAAACCGACCGAGAAGGTGCGGACAGGCAGGTCACTCTGTTCCGCCATCAGCGCGACGATCGCGGAGGAGTCTATGCCACCGGACAGAAAGGCACCGAAAGGCACATCCGAGGCCATGCGCAGACTGACGGATTCCTGCAACACGTCCATGAAGGCGCTGACCGGATCTTCCGCCTCCAGCGGTGTCTGGGCCGAGCCATCAGGCGGTGACCAGTACCGACTGACCTTCAGCGATCCATCCTGCCAGACGGCAACGGAGGCGGGAGGAAGCTTCTCGATGCCATCGAAGAAGGTGTCCGGTCCCGGCACATAGCGGTAGTTCAGATAGGACGGGATGACACCTGTATTCAGCTTCGGGGTGTATCCGGGAACCGCCAGCAGCGCCTTGATCTCGGAGGCGAAGAAGGTGCTTTCGCCCTGCCGCAGCATGAAGACCGGCTTCTTGCCAAAGCGGTCACGGGCAACCGTCAGCCGCTCCGCCTCATGCTCCCAGACCATATGGGCGAACATGCCGCGAAGATGGCTGACCGCATCAGGTCCCCAATGGGCGTGGGCGGCCAGCACGACCTCTGAGTCTGATGTGGTCTGGAACCGGTAGCCGACGGCCTTCAGTTCCTCCCGCAGGGTGACGTAGTTGTAGACCTCACCATTGAAGACCATGGAGAGGCGACGGCCATCCGGCGCGGTGTAGTGCATCGGCTGGTCGCCGGTGGTCAGATCGATGGTCGCCCGGCGCCGGTGGCCGAGGCCGGCCTGATGCCGCCGGTCGCGGGTGGGACAGAACAGGTGTCCCTCACCATCCGGACCACGATGGGCAATCCGGTCGGTCATGGTGTGCAACACGCTTTCGCGCGGGCCGCCGTCTGTCGCAGTGATCCAGCCCGCTATGCCGCACATCAGCCAAGCGGTCCTGTTTCGCGTTGTCTACTTGTAGGGATCTGCCGCGTCACGCAATCCATCACCCAGGAAGTTGAATGCCAGCACCACGATGATGACCGGCACCATGGGCCAGAGCAGCCAGGGTGTCAGCACGACGGCATTCAGGTTCTGCGCCTCGTTCAGCAACACGCCCCAGGACGTTATCGGCGGTCTCAAGCCGATTCCGAGGAACGAAAGGGCCGTCTCGCCCAGGATCATGGCCGGGATCGAGAGGGACGCGGAGGCGATCAGATGGCTCATGAAGCTCGGCAGCAGGTGGCGGCCGATGATGCGCGTCGGACTCGCCCCCATCAGCTGCGCGGCAACAGTGAAGTCCTCTTCCCGCAGCGCCAGCAGTTTGGAGCGCACGGCGCGTGCCAGCGACGGCCAGTCGAACAGGGCCAGTATGACGGTGATACCGAAGTAGATCAGCAAGGGCGACCAGTTGGCGGGCAGGGCCGCGGAAAGGGCCATCCAGAGGGGCAGTTCCGGGAAGCTGCGGATCATCTCGATGATGCGCATGATGATGTTGTCGACCCAGCCGCCGTAGTAACCGGCCAGTCCACCCATCACGAGTCCCATGATGAACGACAGCGTGATGCCGATCAGGCCGACGGTCAGCGAAATGCGCGCGCCATAGACAATGCGACTGAAGATGTCGCGCCCCAGCCTGTCCGTCCCGAACAGGAAGAACGTTCCCCCCTCAGCCGGGCAGACGAAATGGAAACTGCCCTCTATCAGGCCGAGATATTCATACTCGTCGCCGAAGCAGAAGAACCGCAGCGGCTGCACCTGTGTCGGGTCCTCCGTATAGATGCGCTGCCGCATGACCTGATCCTTGGTCAGCGTGTAGCCATAAACGAAGGGGCCGACGAACTCGCCCTCGTGGAACAGGTTGATGGACTGCGGCGGGGCCAGGATATGCTTGGCGTCGCGGGTATGCAGGTCATAGGGGGCGACCATCTCGCTGATCACCACCGAGAGGTAGAAGATGGCGAGGATCACCCCGGCGACAACGGCGACCTTGTGGCGCTTGAACTTCCACCACATCAGTTGCCACTGGGACGCCAGATAGAATTTCTCCTGCTCCGGCGTCAGGGTCTCGCGTGACTGGGGATCGAAGGGACGGTCATCGACCCAGTGATCCAGCTGCTGCTTCTCGTCCTGATCGGTGACACTCATTTCGCGACACCTCCGCCAAGCCGAATTCGGGGATCAAGCGCAGCCAGCAGCAGATCTGAGATCAGCATGCCGACGACGGTCAGGAACGCCAGGAACATCAGGATCGATCCGGCAAGGTACTGATCCTGGCTCTGCAACGCCTGCAGCAGGATCGGGCCGAGGGTCGGCAACTGCATGACCACCGCGACGATGGCCGAGCCGGAAACGATGGACGGCAGCAGGTTGCCGATGTCCGCGATGAAGGGGTTCAGCGCCATGCGCACCGGATACTTCATGATCAGCTTGCCACGCGGCACACCCTTGGCGCGGGCGGTCACGACATACTGGCGCTGCAGTTCGTCCAGCAGGTTGGCGCGCAGCCTGCGGATCATGCCTGCGGTGCCGGAAGTGCCGATGACGATGACCGGCGCCACCAGATGCGCGAAGACGGAAACCGCCTTGCCCCATGACCAGTCCTGCCCCAGGTACTCGGGGTCCATCAGGCCACCGATGGAAACGCCGAACCACAGGTTGGCGAAATACATCATGATCAGAGCCAGCAGGAAATTCGGTGTTGCCAGGCCGAGGTAGCCCAGGAAGGTGAAGCCGTAGTCACCGATGGAGTACTGCCGTGTCGCCGAATAGACGCCGATGGGGAATGACACCAGGTAGATGAAGAAGATGGTGGTGAAGTTCAGGATGCAGGACAGCAGCACCCGGTCGCCGACGACGTCAGAGACGGGCATGTCCTGTTCGAACGCCCAGCCCCAGTTGCCCTGCAGCAGCCCGTTGAAACCGGTGGGGCCGGGCCAGAAGCCCATCCACATGCCGTACTGGATGATTTCCGGTTGATCGAGGCCATACTGCTTGCGCAGGAACTCGACCTTCTCCAGCGCCGCAGCCTCGCCCTGGGCCTGCAGTTCCTGGACAAGGTTCGACAGATAGTCGCCTTCCGGAAGCTGGATGATCAGGAACGTGATCACGGAAATCGCGATCAGCGTCGGGATCATGATCAGCAGGCGATGAATGATGTAGGTGAACATCCGCTTTCACATCTCTCCGACGGTCAGGACCTGTTGCGCAGTTCTGGCGTGTCGTACCAGAAGCTGTCAGGACGATAGAGCCCGAAATACGCGCCGGGATCCCAGTGATAGATGCCTTCGCGCGGAACGTTGCGTAATCCGCGGCGCACGACAATCGGCTGCGGGACGGAGGAGACGATGCCGATCGAATAGATCTGTTCGGCATTGATCTCCAGGATCTCGTCCCAGATACGCTTCTTCTCGGCCCGCTCCGACGCCAGGTCCCATTGCTCCACCAGCCTTACCAGTTTCGCCGGAATTTCCATGTCAGGCGCTTCACCCATGGTACCGCCGGACTCGTGGTACAGGCCCCATTTCGGCCACTGCAGACCCAGTTGGCTGGTGGGAGCCAGCTCTTCGGGGCTGGTGTCAGGTGTTGCCAGACCGGCCTGGATACCTGTCCAGACCGAGATCTGCGCCAGACCGGCATAGACCCGGTTGCGGAAGGTGTCGCGCTGTGACGGCTTGATGAACATCTTCACGCCGACTTCGCGCCAGGTTTCCTCGATCAGTTCCAGGATATCGGTCTGTTGCGGGTCCTCGCCCGAGGTCTCGACGATGATCTCCAGCTTGCGGCCATCCGGCAGCAGGCGGATGCCTCCCGGGCCCTTCTTCGTCAGGCCGATCTCGTCCAGCAGTTTCCGCGCGGCCTTCTTGTCATAGCGGGTCCAGTCCCCTGCATACTCCGGCTTGAACAGCGAACTGCGGTCCAGCACCAGATTGCTGGCAGATCGGGCATCGCCGAAATAGACAACCTCGTTGATCAGTTCGCGGTCGATGGCCAGGGAAAGCGCGCGCCTGAACCGGACATCACGGAACAGATCGCGATAGACCGGATCGTCATAGTTCAGGTTGGGAAACAGGGCGACGGTTGCGCCCATCGCCTGCCGCCAGGCCAGGGTGTCATAGTTGCCGCGATCCTCCGCCTGTTTCAGGAAGGTCCAGTCGGTCAGCGCCAGACCCAGCGCCTGCAGATCGGTCTGGCCCGATCCGGCCTGCGCAGCGATCAGGGCGGGCGCTGCAACGGTCAGGATGAAGCGGTCGACATAGGGCAACTGACGGCCGTTCTCGTCGATCTTGTGGTAGAACGGGTTGCGCAGTCCGACATAGCGACCGGACGACTTGTCCGTGGTCGAATTCTTCCAGGGCTGCAGGGTCGGCTGATTGATATTGTCGAACCGGTACATGCGGTCGCGGCGATTGTGCAGCGACGCCCAGCTTGGCCGCCGGCTGTCCTCCACGGCCTTGGCCAGCTTTTCCGGGTCGGCATATCTGACGTGAAACCTGCGCAGGTAATGTGCCGGACGATAGATGAACAACGGCGACGCACCGGCGATGCGCGGCAGGAAATAGGGGTTCGGCTTTGGCCAGGTGTAGCGGACCGTATGGTCGTCGGGGAACTCGACGACCGGCGGAGCGCCATCGACCAGCATGTAGGACGGGATGCCGCCGGGATTGAGCTCCTCGTTCAGCACCACGTCTTCCCACCAGTAGCGGAAATCGTCGGCTGTGAAGGGGGCGCCGTCGGACCATTTGTGACCGCGCCGCAGGTGGAACGTGAAGCTCCGCCCCTCGACGACCTCAAGATCACGGACCAGATCGGGTTCGAGCTCGTATTCCTCGTTGTATCCAACCAGTCGGGCGTAGCTGTAGACCACCATGTGACGCAGATAGCGCTCACGCGGGATCAGCATGTTGATGTCGCCACCATGGATGCCCGGTGCACCATCGCTGGTCGCGAAACTGACAATCAGAGGCTCGTCGGGAATACGCTCCTGTATCGGCGGTAGTTCGCCTGCCTTGACGGCATCTTCGAGCAGGGGTGTCTCGATCAGTCCTTGCGCCGAAACGCCGGTCGCAAGCCCAATGCCCAGCGCCGCTGCGATCAGGGTTGCCGGAAGACGGAACCTCATGCCGCAAGCTCCTTCCTGTCGGTGGAGGCCGCGGCCCTCACGAAATGCTCCGCCCCGAGGTCCAGCAATGCCATCTCCGTATGGCCATCGACGGTGAATGGCGCAGGCCATTCCTCCGGGATCGATGCCTTGCCTTCCATCAGCGCCGTCAGGTCCAGCCTGTCGGACGGATCGGGCTTGGGCACCGCCTTCAGCAGCGCGCGGGTGTAGGGATGTACCGGATTGCGGAACAGTTCCTCCCGCGGGGCGGTCTCCACCAGCCGGCCACGACACATGACGGCGATGCGGTCGGCCATGTAGTCGATGACCGCAAGGTTGTGGGACACGAAAAGGTAGGTCAGGCCCATCTTTTCCTTCAGGTCCTTCAGCAGGTTCAGCACCTGCGCCTGAATGGAAACATCCAGTGCCGAGACCGGCTCGTCACAGATCAGCAGTTCCGGTTGCAGGGCCAGGGCGCGGGCAATGCCGATACGCTGGCGCTGGCCGCCGGAGAAACTGTGCGGATAGCGGCGCAGGAAACGCACATCCAGCCCGACCAGCGACATCAGTTCCTTCACACGCTCCACCCGCTCTTCCTTGGTCGCCACCTTGTGGATCACCAGCGGCTCCGAAATGATATCGAAGACCGTCATGCGCGGGTTCAGGGAACTGAAGGGGTCCTGGAACATGAACTGGACCTTGCGGCGATAGTCGAACAGCTTCTTGCCGCGCAGTTTCAGGACATCGACCTGGGTACCGCTGTCGTTGAACAGCACATCGCCGCTGTCCGGCCCCAGGGCGCGCATGATCACCTTCGATGTGGTGGTCTTGCCGCAGCCGGATTCACCAACGAGTCCAAGGCATTCGCCGCGATTGATGTGGAATGACACATCATCCACC
This sequence comes from Minwuia sp., assembly GCA_029213165.1. Classification (GTDB taxonomy): domain Bacteria; phylum Pseudomonadota; class Alphaproteobacteria; order Minwuiales; family Minwuiaceae; genus Minwuia. The sequence continues at coordinate 96,697 of JARGNO010000002.1, read as the reverse complement.
GCCAGCACGCGGCCCGCGTCCTTGCCGGACAGGATGCCGGTCTTGCGGGTGCCGTAGCTCTTGGTAAGGCTGCGGATTTCCAGCAGCGGCTTCGCGGCGTCCGGTGCATTCTCCGGCCAGGGCTTGCGTGGTTGCAGCAGTGCGCCATCCAGTTCCGCCTTGATCTCGCGGATCGGAACCAGTCGCTCCCCCACTTCCATGTCGAAGCGTGGCACGGCACGCAGCAGGGCCTGCAGATAGGGGTGCTTCGGTGCGGCAAACAGGTCGGTCAGCGTGCCGCGTTCCATCACCCGTCCATGGTACATGACGACGATCTCGTCAGCCATGTTGGCGACCACGCCCAGATCATGGGTGATCATCAGGATGGCCATCCCCAGTTCCTTCTGGAGATCGTTCATCAGTTTGAGGATCTGGGCCTGGATGGTCACATCCAGCGCGGTTGTCGGTTCGTCGGCGATCAGCAGGGCAGGGCGGCAGACAAGTGCCATGGCAATGACCGCGCGCTGGCGCAGGCCGCCGGACAGTTCGAACGGATAGGTGGTCAGGGCCTTCTTCGGGTTCGGAAAACCGACGAGGCGCAGCATCTCCTCCGAAATCTCCAGGCCCTGCTTGATGTTGGAGCGTCCGTGGACACGCAGTGCCTCTGACACCTGATCACCGATGGTGTGCAGGGGCGACAGGCTGGTCATGGGTTCCTGAAACACGATGGAAATGCGGTTGCCGCGGATGCCGCGCATCTCCGGCCCGTCGCGTTTCAGCTTGGTGATGTCGACGAAACTGCCGCGCTTCTGCGTGTCGAACAGCAGGATCTCGCCCTGATTGATCTGTGCTGCCTTCGGCAGGATTCCCATGATGGCCTGCGAGATCACGGTCTTGCCAGAGCCGGATTCGCCGACCAGGGCAACGGTCTTGCCCTCGGGAACGCGGAATGAAACGCCATCGACAGCCTTGACCACGCCCTCGGGCACATGGAATTCGACCTTGAGATCGCGAACGCGCAATACGTTCGTGCTCATGCTTGTTCGTCTCCCGATTCGGTCGGAAGGTCCAGCCCGATTGCCCCGGCATTGTGCCGTGTAACGCCATCCAGACGCGCCCCGTTGGCCAAGGCCCCGTGGCAGACGGTATCGGCAAGTGCCTTGAAACCGTCCAGCGTCTGGTCAACGCGGATTGTCGTGCCGCCCCCCTTGATGACCAGTTGCATCCAACCTGCCGAGCGGTCCCGCCAGGTCGAATAATATCTTATCCGCACTTCCCCTAACCCACTCCAGGTAACAGAACGATGAAGAGGACCGGTGAATCTTATGCCCACCCCGTCCACCACGATACGGCTGGAATGCCGTATCGCCGTCCTGATCCCGAAAGCCGCAAAAAGCAGTGCGAGCCCCCCGAGCAGCCAGAACATGACAGAAGAAACTTCGACAAACAATGCCGGTGCGCCGAATGTTGTGAGGCCGATCACGGCCCTCAGGTAGTCCCTCCAAACCGCGCGCAGGGGGTACCGGCAGGACAGCGGTGTCATGGTGCTACCCCGTGCATCAGGGCCGCCGCAGCCTTGTCACCCACGTCCAGTTGAATTTGGTTTGCCGTCATTCGCGGTTGCCTTGCTGCCACGTCGATCGCGGCGACCAGATTGCCGGGTGTCAGCCGCGATTCAGGCAGGACGGGATAGCCCATGGCGGCAAATCGCTCGGCGCGGCGGGTCTGCTCGGTCTCAGCCCCGCCCGCGAAGGGGACGATGACCGCTGGTGTCCCGGTTGCCAGCAGCTCCGCCGCTGTGTTGTAGCCGATCTGACCGATGGCCAGTCTGGCCGCAGCCAGGCGATCCGTGAAATCAGGGGCGACAGGTTCGAAGATCGCGCCGGGACCGGCCAGTGCGCGCCAGTGCGCGATCCTGTCCACGGGTGCGTCCCGCCCGTGTCGGAAACGCCAGACAAGATGCGCCAGGCTGGATGAACCGCGTGCGGCCGCAGCGGCGGCAAACAGGCTGTCCCCGACCGCACCACCCCCGGCACTTACCAGAACTTCACCGGTTTCGGGGCGGGTGCCGAGAGGCTGTGCATCGGTGAGGTAGCCTGTGTGCAGGACATTGCCCCGGTACTGGTCCAGAAAGGGCGCACTGTCCTGCAGTGACAGGAAGTCCTGGTCGCCATGTGCGACAACCACCCTGTAGTAGCGGTTCAGCCATTCCAGCATTTCGCCCTGTCGCTGCGGGCGGCGGTTCACGATGTCCCGCACGGAGCAGGCGATCGTCTGGCAATGGCGATCAAGATGGGCCATTTCCAGCAAGGGCAGCATTTCGAACCGGAGCTGACGGCGACCCAGGGGAAACAGTTCGGTTACAAGAAGTTCCGGGCGAAAGTCTTCATACTGGTTCAGCAGGCGATTGCATCGGTTGCGCCGAAATCGGTCATCGATTGGCCGGTCATTCTCGTCGACCAGGGTCGAGAAGCTGGCGTCTGCAGCGCGCACTGACGGCAGCTGCACGCGCCGGACGCGGGGCCTGGTCACGATCTGCGGTGCCTCCCGCCCGCCGGAAACCAGAGCCACATCCATGCCGGCGAGGTCGAGGGCATTGGCGAGGCGTGCCGCCCGGCTGAGGTGCCCGACACCCAGCAGGTGCTGGACATGGATCATCGCGCGACCGGTCATGCACGGACCAGGGGGACGTTCAGGCGGTCCATGTGCAGCCCGCCTTCATCGAATGTGAATGTCTGCGCCATGTGCCACCTGATAGCGAACGGCGGATCAGCGGTCATGTCCCAACCGCTCGCCTGGGCCAGGGCGGCACGGATGACGCCCTTGTGGCTGACGAGAACCACCGCATTCTCGCTGCGGCTGGCCATGAAATCGAACAGTCGGGCGGCGACTTCCGCTGGTGTTTCACCGCCTGGCGGGCGCATGTGCAGGCCGCGCCCTTCCATCTCTCGCATGCCCGCCGGATCAGCAGCAACCAGATCAGCGTGGGTCTGGCCCTCCCAGTCACCGAAGTTCATTTCCATCAAGCGGGGGTCCGTTGCAGGTGCCCGGTCGCCCGACAGTATCCGTGCCGTCTGCGTCGCCCGGCGCAGCGGGCTGCTGATCCAGACCTCCGCGTCCAGTTCCGGTGGCAGCCGCAACCCGGCCAGCGCGCTGCGCCCTTCATCCGACAGGCAGGTGTCGGTGCGGCCCTGTATGCGCCTTTCGGCATTCCATTCCGTCCGGCCATGGCGGAGCATGGTGATGCGCATCGGTTCCTGTTTCCTCATCTGACCAGGTCGTTGAGGATCATATCCAGTTTTCGTGCCGCTGCCGCGAAACCGTGCCTGGCCGTTGCCCGCCGCCAGGCCAGGCTGCCGAGGCGCTTTCGAGCCGCTGGCCTGCGCAGCAGGGCGCGAATGGCCTGCGTCAGGGCATGGCGGTCATGTGGTTCGACCAGCACCCCTGTCCGCCCGTGCGCGACGATATCCGGCACGCCTCCCGTCCGGCCTGCGACGATGGGCAGGCCCGTGCAGGCAGCCTCCACAAGCGCCATGCCGAATGCCTCGTTCACCGCTGGCCAGACCATCATGTCGTGGTCGCGCATGATCCCCGCCAGATGGGCAGGGGATGCCCTGCCACGCCAGTCAACCCGGTCGCGCAAAGGCGCGAAGGCGCTGCGCACCTGCTGCGCGGCAGACCCGTCACCAACGATGGTGAGCCGCCAGTCCTCCGACCCGAGACCGCGCAACGCGGCGGCCAGTTCACGGTAGGAGGCAAGCTTGTCGCCGGGTCGCATCATGCCGACAGCAAGCAGCCGCACGGTCCGGCGGTGCTGAGACCGGCGAGCCGGGCGTGGCCGGGTCCGGATGAAGGGTCTGATGTCGTGGAGGCGTCCGTGGGCGAGGTCCATGAGGCCGCCCGTATCCGCCGGGTTCAGAGACAGGACGGCGTCTGCGTCGGCTATGGCCTGGCGCGCCCGGCGGGCGAAGTCCGACCATGGCCCCTCCAGCCGCCGTGGCGCATGGCTCGCCTCCGCAACCACATAGGGGATGCCCAGCCGTCGGCTGATCTCCGGCCCGATCAGATCTGGTGCCTTGTAGTAGACGTGATAGGTGAACCAGAGATCCGGCGGTTTGGGACCGAGTTCCCGTACCAGCCGCGCGATTTCGGCGTCGGCTTCGGCCAGCAGCTTCCGTTGCCGATCCGGGTTGCCCTCCTGCTCCCGGGTTCGCAGCCGGGACGCCACCATGACGTCATGTCCTGACTGGCGCAGGGCGGCCATCAGCAGCCGTGCGATCTGTCTGTCGCCTGACGGAACCGGATGGTCCGGCGGCTTCAGTGGCGCGTGGAAGGCGATACGCACGCGGGTCCGGTCTCAGAGCCGGGTCGAGAGCCAGATGGCGAGGCGCGATCCGGCTTTCACGCCCGTTGTCAGCAGTTCGTACCCCGGCGCATCCGCAGCATGGTTCTCCCGCGCGATGTCGCGATGTTCGATCTCTTCTGCCCGGAAGGTCTCGATGGTCTCCTGCAACTCGGGCTCCACGCCCTGGTCGGCGAGTGCCTGCGTCTGCTGCGCGTAATGCGCGTCGATCACTTCCTCGACCGCCTCGGTGCAGGCCATTGCGGCCTTTTCGCCCAACAGCGCCGTTCCGGCACCCAGCGCGAACCCGGCCACATGCCAGATCGGGGAGAGCAGGGTGGGGCGGACGTGGCGCTCGTTCAGCAGGTCGTCAAAGGTCTTCAGATGCTTCTCTTCCTGCTCTGCCATGTGCCGGATGGTTTCGCCGGAGGGACCATTGCCCAGCACGGCCAACTGGCCCTGATAGATGCGCCTGGCGCCATATTCGCCTGCCTGATCGACCCGCAGGATGCGCTCCAGCTTCGTGCGCTGGTCCATGTCTCCGGGCAATGCCGGTCCGGTCCTGCGTTCCATCAGCGGCTCCTGATCCGGTTGGCAGCGAGCGCCAGCATGAGCAACGACGACAGTGTCCCGAAGACGGCGTTCCAGCCCGCGATGGAGAGGCCGAGGAAGGCGAAGGGGATCTGGTCACATCGCGCGGGTTGCGCGCCCAGGACCTGAGCCTTCAACGCATCCAGCGAGTCCGGTGTCGAGATGGCGCTGCAGGACTCCAGCCCCTTCCAGAACCCCTGTTCGACACCGGCATGAAACACGCCGAACCCGGCGGACACGGCAAGGGCAACAGCCGCGAGCAGCAGCCAGAACACGGCAGCGCGGGGCAGCAGAAGGGCGGGAACGGCCAGCGCCGCGGCGGCGACATAGGGCCAGCGTTGCCAGACACAAAGCTCGCAGGGCGCCAGCCCGAACCCGTGCTGCGCCAGCATCGCCGTTCCAAGCGCGATGGTCGGCGGCGCGATGATGGCCAGCGCCGGACGCCGGGCGAGATATGAAAGGCGACTGCTCATTGGCGAAACATGGCGGCTGGCCCCGATCCGGGCAACCGCGCAAACGTCGCGGTGTGCCGACACGGCCCAGATGCCTGTGGTTGGAATTTCACGGAAGACTGCCCTTTCGGTTGCAATCCCTTTTGCATAGTCTCCAACCGGTTGGTTGATGAGGCCTGAGGGGACTTCGATGACCGAAGAGAGGGGCGGGGACCGCGTAGCGTCGTCCGGTCAATCGCCGAAACTGACCTGGATGCAGATTGCGGTCGCGCTGGCGATTTTCCTGTTCATCTCCGCCTGGAACCCACTGGGCGTCAAGCAGAACAGCGAGAGTGCCACGCAGGATTTCTTCGAATCGGTCTTCGCCGCAATCCTGCCCCCTGCTGCCATCACGACGCCCGAGGAAGCCTATGAGCGCATTCGTACCTCCGGGCCGCTGAGCCATCGTGATCATTTCGAGGCTGCAGCCGGCACTTTCCTGAAACGCACCTTGCGCAGGACCGAACGGTCCGACGGTCGGGGAGAGACCGGTGCTGCGGATTCCGCACCTGAAGCGGTGGGCGGCAATCAGGAGCTTCCCGAAGAACAGCGGCTCCTGGCGCAGCAGCGCAGCCTGCGCAAGACACGGCCTCTGGAGGCCCGGCCATGGGCTCCGATCCATGTTCTGCGTTTTGATGATGTCGTCATGTCCAGGATCCATGGCGATGATCCGAGACGCCTGAAACCCTTCGCGCGGCACCATCTGCCGCTCGATCGGATGAAGGGGCTGTTCTATCTGCTGGGCCGACTGAAGGTTTCTGTCATCTTTCTGGACATCCGCCTGCTGACGGACACCAGCAGGGATGGCGATTTCTGTGACGCGGACGGCAAGGCAACTGCGGAATGGAAGAGATCAGTCAGACGCCCGCTCCGCCGTGGTGAGGCCGATGCACCGATAGACACGGAAGGAGATCTTGACCTTCAGTTGCGCAACCGGGCTGAGGAGAAACCGTTCCTGTTCGTTGCGGGCCTGCCCACGGACCATGTCCTGCGCAGCAAGAAGGCCCGGATTGCCGAAACCGAGGACGCGATCCGCGACGAGGCCTGGACCTATCTGACCGCGACGGACCCTTCCGCCAGGCGGGCAACCCGGGCGCGGATGGAGAAACTGATCGGGACGTTGGCCACAATGGCGGAGGAGCCTGTCTGGCTGCCACAACGCCTGCGATGTCTTCACGATGTCGCACGGGTGGTGCCCGCACGGTGGTCCTCGGATGACTATCCGCTGGCCGTCCCCTTCCACGATTCCAACCATCAGAGCCGCACGATCTGGCTTCTGGGCGGCAACGAGGCATCCGCGCCGGATCTGATGCCAACGGCGACGCCCATACTCGAGATGTTTGCGGCCTGGTGTGCGCACCCGAATTCGGCCATCAGCGAGTTTCCCCAGTGCAACCCGAACTGGAATCCGCGCTGTCCCGATGGTGATTTCGGGACGCTGGCCGGGGGACCGATGGCTGTTGAAAGGCTGCGGCGGGAATGTTCGGGACCTGATCGCGAGGCTTATCTGGGCATCGAAACTGCTGCGGAGACCTGGGCGAAGGGCCGTTTGATCAGGGCAACGGAGTTCGCGGCACAGGTCGCGCGCAAGGTTGCCTTGCTGACTGCCGGTGTCAGGAAGGCCGAGGCGGCAATCGACCTCGCAAAGAGGAACCGGATGGTCGCTGAGGGAACGCTGCGGATTGCACGCGACAGGTTGCGCGCCGCGCCTGACGCCGTCTCAGCCTGGCAGGTCGAGGATGCCAGAGCCGCAGTCAGGCGAAGCAACGCAGCAGTGCAGATTGCCGAGCAGGTGCTGGAACAGCGCCAGGAGAGGCTGGAACCCGAGATTGTCGAACAGTTCATCGCCGCCGTCCGGCTGTCGGTCGAGCAGGAAAATGCGCTCACTACGCTGGCATCAGACAATCCGGCCAGCATTTCCGCCGATCTTCCGGTCGCGTGGCTGGAGGTCATGACGGGCCTGGGCTTGCGGCTCGATCCCCGGCTCGATCCGGGAAAGCCGACCCGACTTGCTGACGATCTGGTAGCCCGCATTGTGGATCCATTGCGACAGGCCGCGAACCTGATTGATGGCACGTCGGAGGTGGAGCAGCATCGACTGGCGCCGCGCCCGTACGCCCGGTCACCTGAATTCTATCAGTGGCTGGATTCGGATGTGCCCCGGCGGACCGACGGTGACGGGTCGCCGATACCGGACATGTCCGACATCCATGGTTGCCGACCCGAGCTCACATTCCTGGACAGCAATCGCACGGACAGTGCGGCCAAGCTGCTGGACCACGTCGGATACATGCTCGGCCGGTTGGACAACGAGATCTTCGGCAACATCGCCGGGACAGAGAACGCCTACGACCGAGGCTGCTCCAATATCCCGATGCACGAGGCTTTCTTCACATCCCGCGACTGGCCGCTGTCAGTACGCCAGAAGTCCGATGACGGTGCGGAGGGAGAGGCCGATGGCGGCGGCTTGTCCGCCACCCAGAGAAGGCAATGGCGCAGTTACCTGAGCAGTGCGTTTGAGGGGGCTGCCGTCATCATCGCCGGCAATTTCGACAATGCGCGGGATGTGGTTCCCTCTACCGTGTTCGGCAGCAAGGTCGGTGCTTTCCTGCATGCCGAGGCGCTGCAATGCCTGCTCTGGTATGGTTCCGACTGTCCCAGGCGTCCGGATCGGTTGCTCTTCGACTTCGACGTGATGGACCTGCTGGAACTGATCACGCTCATGTTCGTGCTGTTGTTGGGCAGGGTCATGTTGGCGAAAAATGATGCCGATCCCCGCCCCCGTCCGGGAGACCTGCCGGAAACCGGGTCTGCGCGCGCGGAAGGGCGCGATGTTTCAAGAAGAATTTTTGGAATCCGTGTCATGCGCGACTACGGGCTGGGCTATCGGCGGGTGCTCTATGCCTGCATTCCGGCCGTGATCGTTGCGACAGTCGTGGGCATGATATTCCTGCCCTTTCCCTCTGCCGACCTGCTGGCCCTGATACTGGTCCTCGGCGTGGTCTTCCGGGAGGGGGTCATTGGCTGGTTCCACATGGTTCTCTGGCATGTCGCGCCGAGGGGGAGCGGTGAGGGGAGCGAAGCGAACCTCAGGTGACCCGCGCAGGCGCCACAGCAATGATGCGTGCATAAACCTGCGCGTGAGCAACGCAGGTCAAGTTCCATTGAATTGGGTTGTAACACGAACCCGTTTCGCCCAAAGTTCGCCCAACAGGGGAAAAGTGAGGGGGAATCTGGTGTTTTCCAGAGCATTTCTGTCGGCAATTCTGATTTCCGGCTGCGTGGGCCTGTCCGGTGTGGCTGTTTCGGCGACACAGCAGGAATTCTGCATCCTTGACGACGCGGTCACGGACAAGCTTGGCGACGACTACGAAGTGAAGGGATCCGGGAAGCCCAGTGAACTGGTCGCGGGCAAGGGCGTCCGTCCGACGGATGACGGACTGGTCCGCGTCTACAATGTCGATGGCGACGGTGACGAGATCCAGGACGGTCTGGCCTTCTTTCTCTACCCCGAGATTTTCGCGTTTGAACCGAAAGGCCGTTCGACGGCGCTTGCCGGCAGTGCCGGGACGGGCGGCGGATACGGATCTGGCGGTGGTGGTGGCAGAATCTGCGACTGAGACGGAGGCGGAGGCGTAGGCGTAGGCCGCTGTCCGGAGCCGATTTCGGCGCTGTTCCGGACAAGGGCACGAATTGGGGGAAACCGATGAGAACTCTTTCGACAGTGATTCTGGCGTCGGCACTGCTGCTTGGCGGCTGCCAGGGAAACGACGGCGACAAGTCCTTCGTGACGAGTGTCGATCACGCCATCTTTGGTGACCCCAAGCGCAAGGGACTGGAGCGCGATGCCGAGTTCAAGGAGGAACTCGAGAACCTGAAAGGCGGATCCCGCCTTACACTCGTCGACGAACCGCTGATCAATCCCCGCTTGCCCAAGCGCCTGGACGGCAATGCCACGGTCGTCGACATGCCTGCAACCCGTGCCTATGTCCGGGAACTGACAGGTCGCTTGCTGGAGAAGTTCCCCCCGACGCTCAACCCGCAACAGATCGAGGTCTTCATCATTTCCGGCGCTGACTATGAGGCCTTCGCCAATGAGGCCGGTGACATCTTCATCTCCGCCCGCTGGTTTGTCGACGCGATGGGCGAAGGGGACGGCACACGTCTGAACGAAGATGGCCTCGCGTTCCTGCTGGCCCATGAGATTGCCCATGTTCATCTGAACCACTTCAAGGACAATGAGAGCTTCCTTGATCTCGAGACGCTGCTGGACACGGTCCAGTTCGCGATCAGCACCTACAGCTTCGCCAAGCGCAGTGGTCTGCTGGGGGGCGAACCGATGACGCCGGAACAGATCCGGGGTCATGCGGCAGTCAACAGTCGGATCGAAGCTTCTTTCAGCGCCATCAAGGCCATGCAGGTCGGTGGGCTGGAACCGATCCTGTGGCGTGCCAATGAAATCGATGCCGATACTCTGGCGACGCGTGTGGTGACGGAAGCCGGATTCCAGCCGCGCCTCAGCAGTTCGGTGTTTGACCGACTGGGCGAAGCGCAGAAGAAGGTGATCGATGATCTGCGGCACCAGCTTGAGATCGTTGGTATCGCGGTGAAGACGCTGGCGGAACTGAGCAACCAGAACAAGCTGATCACGGCGCTGCAGGCCGAGGGTGTGAATCTCTCCATCCGCGCTG
>JARGNO010000002.1:65773-86593 GCA_029213165.1 Minwuia sp. | reverse complement strand
CATCCGCCGATCCTGGAACGGAAGACCTCGACGGCGTTGCTCTACCGCGAACGTCTCTACAAGGAGTATCCGGGGGCGAACAAGACACGGTCCAGGCCGGTTTCGGACAGCATTGCCACGGAGACAGCGCTGGTGCAGAGCGTTGTCGCCGCCTCCGCCGTCCACTCCTGCCTGAATTTTCACATCGATGAGCACAGGAACATCAGCGATGACCAGTTGCTTGTCAGTCAGGACGGCACGCGGAAGCTGACCTGGAAGCAGATGCGGGAGGCATCGGCAAAGGTGGAGTATGTGCCGGATGATGAGCATTCGAACGGCAATGATCCCAAGCCGGTCAAGGTGATCCAGGAGGAGCCGGTACCTGCCGAGCAACGCAAGCCGGGCGAGGATTGCCCCTATAGTGGTGCGCCGCTGCAACCCAATGACATGAATGAGATGGCGCGGAACATTCGCGGCCAGATCCAGGCCTTCAAGGGGCGGTCGGATACTCCGGGATATCTCTGGTACGTCTTCGGCGCGATCCGGAAGGAACAGGGGCGCCTCAGCGATTTCCACGAGAATCTGGAAATCGGCTATCGCGGCAAGCAGGCGGAACCGTTGTTGCTGCGCCAGCAGGCCCTGGTCGCGATCGAGCAGGAGGAATTCGATATCGCCGAGCGTCGGATCATTGAGGTCGAGGAGACGTTTGGCCAGGTATGGGGACTGGAATTGAGGGCGGAACGACACCTCAAGCGCGGTGAGATCGCCGAACTGAAGCAAGTGCTAGAGACATGCGAGAAGACAGACAATCGCACCGTTGAAAGCCGTTGCGACGTGGTCGAACTGAAGGCCCGGCAAGGTGGCGCGACGGAAGGCGGTACCAAGGGGTCCAGTCAGCAGGAGATAGAGCAGGGCACTGAGAAGAGTCAGAACCTGTTCGGAAACCTGCTGCAGAGCCTGACTCAGTAAGGGCTGTACGGAAGACACGACCGACAAACCGGGGTGGACCTGCGAGTTGCGCGGTATCCACCCCGTTCCGGAACCGGCTGCGTCAGGCAGAAGGCCATGTCACCGGAACAGTTCAGCGGTTCAGGACCGCGTCCTTCAGTCCGGCTGCGGCACCCATGATCTGGCCAACAAGCTCATCCGGTACACCAAGCTCGACAAGCGTGTCGTTCAGATGGCCCGCGACCGCATCGAAATGGGGATCACTCATGCCTCTCTCGGCAACCAGATGGGCGTGTGAACGGCGCATGTAGGCGTCCACGCCAACGGCTTCGTTCTTGAACAGCGCAGTGAAGAACGCCCGCTGCTTGCCATTCTGGGCACTCATCTCCACGCCTTCGAACATCGGTGCGATCAGCGGGTCGGCCAGCACCTTTGTGTAGAACAGGTCCACTGCCGCATTCACGGCGGCATCACCGCCAATCTGTTCATGAATAGTCATTCTGACCCCCGAATTCCTGACCCATCTTGCCAACCCTTCTCCGAATTCCGGATGAACGGGTTGGCTGTCCCCCGACGCGACCATTCTGTGACGCCCCGCGTGACAAGACAAGATTCAGGCGTTTGCGCGGGGTTCACCTGCCTTCCTGGCCAGCCATTCGGCGCGGATGACAGCGGATGTCCTGCCGCTGCCGTCAGGTCGCCATCCGGGTGCGTGATAGAGAAAGCCGAGCGCGTCCCGCCAGTTGCCGGCGCTGCGGGCGTCGCGAACCATGTCCACCCACTCGTGAAACGCGATGCGTATCGGATTGAAGGTCGCGATCTGGCGCACGATGCCATAGCGGCAGGGCTCGCTGTCGTCTTCGGGCACGAATGTGCCAAACATCCGGTCCCAGATGATCAGGATGCCAGCATAGTTCCTGTCCAGATAACGGGGGTTCGTGGCGTGATGCACCCGGTGATGCGACGGCGTGTTGAAGAACCACTCGATGGGGGGCGGCAGGCGGCCGATGGCTTCCGTATGGATCCAGAACTGGTAGACGAGGCTGACGCCCATGGAGAACGCGATCATCGCTGGCGGGAAGCCGAGCAGGGGCAGGGGCGCATAGACGATGAAGGTTCCCGCGACATTGCCGGTCCATGTCTGGCGCAGCGCCGTCGACAGGTTGTAGTGCTGTGATGAATGATGGTTGATGTGTGCCGCCCACCAGAAGCGGTGTTCGTGGCTGAGACGGTGGAACCAGTAGTAACAGAAGTCCTGCGCGAAGAAGATCGCGACGAAGGCCCACCACTGGAAACCGATGTCGAAAAGGCGGATGTCGTACAGGGCACGGATCATTCCGTAGACAACGACGATGAACGGGATACCCGTTGCCAGGTTTCCCACACCCATGATCAGGCTGGCCGTGGTGTCCTTCAGTTCATAGCGAACCTCGCGGAGTCTGAAATAGCCAAGCGCCAGTTCGGCAATCATCAGGACAATGAAGGCGGGAATGGCCAGCGCGACCGGATCGGGCAGATTCATTGCGTGGTTTCCTTCCGCGCGGCCATCTCGCCGTAGAGCATTAGCACCTTGCGCCAGCGGTCCAGCGTCTCCGGGTCGTTCAGCGTGATGGCGAAGGGCGGTTGCCCCCAGGACCTGAACCGCACCTGCAGACGCGGCGGATCCCCATCAATGGCGATGCCACGAATATCATCCGGGCCTGGAATGGTTATCGCCGCGTGATCGCCCATCGCCCGAACGACCGCCAGGGCGCTGCGGTCCTTCAGCCAGGCCATGGCGGCACTGCCGTCATCTGCAACGGTTATTGTCGCCGGGACATGGCCTTCCGCCCTCAACGCCTGGTCGACCATGGCGCGATCCAGCCTGATGCTGCGGCGTCCGCCAGCCAGCCAGACCAGCGTCACCACCAGCATGATGCCGACCAGCGGCAGGATGAAGTCAGTCGGTTGCACGCCGCAAGGGCTCCCCGGATCTTTCCTCCTCCGGCCATGCGGGCAGGTCGGGGATCAGGCCGGGCCAGGCGGCAGCCGAACTCGCCCAGATCTGGTCCGTCGGGCGCAGCAGTGCCGGATCATCAAGGGTCATGAGTGCGATGTCATAGAGTTCCGGCTGCCCGTCACCCTTGTAATACAGCGGCGTGCCGCAGGCTCCGCAATGCGCCCGCACCGCAATATCCGATGATCGCCATTCGACAGGTTTGCCATGCCACGTGACCACTTCCGCAGCGACCGCGAAATGGACGAAATACGGTGCGCCATTCCACTGCTGGCACATGCGACAGTGACACACGCTGACCTGGGGTTCTGTCGGCGCGACGTCGTAGCGGATGGCACCGCATAGACAACCGCCCTTGAGGTAGGGTTCCTGCATCAGATTTCCTCGGTATCCAGCCAGGCCCGGTGCTTGGGCAGGTTATCGTCGATCCGTGACCAGCTCAGGCCATCGGCTGCGAAGATGTGAGCGGTCGGCGGCACGAGTTCAGGGTCGTCCAGTGTTGCCACCATGAATGAGATCAGGTCCGGCGTCTCGTCGCTGAGATAGAACAGTGAGCCGCCGCAGGTCGGGCAGAACTGGCGTTGCGCCGAAGCGGAACTGCGGTAAGTCGCGGGGGTGCCGGTGATGGTGAAGCCCGAACGGTCGATCTGGGCACCGACGATCGCCGGTGCGCCATTCCATTTCCGGCACTGGCTGCAGTGGCAATAGACCGACCGCAGGGGCTTGGCTTCCGTCCGGTACCGGACACCACCACACATGCAACCGCCCTCCAGAACCGTCATGCCTGTTCCTCCAGCTCCACCCACGCGGGCGTGTGGTCGGATGGGCGCTCTCCGCCGCGCGGTGCCTTGTCAACGCCGCTGGCGACCAGCCGGTCGGCGGCGGTCGGTGACAGCAGCAGGTGGTCGATCCTGAGACCGTTGTCCTTCTGCCAGGCTCCGCCGGTGTAGTCCCAGTAGGTGTAGAAGTGCGGCTGCGGGTGGAAGGCACGGATGCCATCGGTCAGCCCGAGGTTGAGCAATTGCCGGTAGCGGTTGCGCGATTCCGGCCGGCAAAGCGCATCATCCTGCCAGCCTGCCGGATTGTAGACATCATCGTCTGTCGGGCAGACGTTGTAGTCACCTGCCAGGACGAATGTCTCATCGTCCGCCAGCAGCTGTTTCGCCCGGTCGATCAGACGGTCCATCCAGCCGAGCTTGTAGTCGAATTTCGGACCCGGCGCCGGATTGCCGTTGGGCAGGTACAGGCCGGCAACACGGACACCGTCAATCGTCGCCTCCAGATAACGGGCCTGCTCGTCCGCGTCATCGCCCGGCAGCCCGACCATCACGTCCTCGATCGGGCGCTTCGACAGGATCGCGACACCGTTGTAGGTCTTCTGGCCATGAACGGCGATGTTGTAGCCCAGATCCTCGATGGGTTCCGCAGGGAACTTCCCGTCGACGCACTTCAGTTCCTGCAGACAGACGACATCGGGCTGCGCGGCGGCCAGCCATTCGGTGACGCGCGGCAGCCGGGCGTTGATGGAATTGACGTTGAAGGTGGCGATGCGCATGACGGGTTCTCCGGCTCGGTCGGAATTCCGTCTAGCACGCCATGGGCACGGTTACATCACCGAGAAGGATGTGCCGCAGCCGCAGGATGCCGTTGCATTCGGGTTCCGGACCTGAAAGGACGAACCGATCAGTTCCTCGACATAGTCGAACTCCGAACCCTTCAGGTATTCCAGGCTGACCGGATCGACCAGGACAGTGACACCGTCCTTCTCGATCTTCAGGTCCTCCTCACCGATCTCCGGATCGAAACCGAAATCGTACTGGAAACCGGAGCAGCCGCCGCCAAGCACCTGGACACGCAGTTTCAGTCCGTCGCGTCCGTCATCGGCGATCAGTTCGGCGACGCGCTGGAAAGCGGCATCGGTGACGCGGAATTCGGTCGTTTCAGTTGCACTTGCTTGAGTCATGATGAGTCAATCATACAGATGTTTGGTGTCGCGCGCACTTGCGCCGCTCAACCCGGGGATTTAGACCGCGCAGGACATTTGTCAATCGGTCTGCCCTGTCGAAGGGCGACTGATTGGATGGCGATGCGAAGTCCGATACGATCTGGTCTCCTCAATTCAAGCGAATCACAATGAACCTGTTCCGTCATTTCAATGATCTGGTCCGGGAGGCTGCGGCCTCCCTCGACGGTGCTCCGTCCGATATCAATGTCGGACCGATCACGGTGGAGCCACCCCGTGACCCATCGCATGGCGACCTGGCGACCAATGCCGCCATGGTGCTGGCCAAGCCGTTGCGCCAGAAGCCACGCGACATTGCGGAGATGCTGGTTCCCGCGATCCAGGAGATGGACGGGGTGGCATTGGTGGAGATCGCGGGGCCGGGTTTCATCAACATCCGGCTGGGCGATGGGTTCTGGCAGGCCCGGCTGACCGAGATCCTGCGGCGGGGCACGTCCTATGGCGATTCAGAGATGGGGCATGGCGACCGGGTGAATGTCGAATATGTCAGCGCCAACCCGACCGGGCCGATGCATGTCGGCCACGCCCGGGGCGCGGTGTTCGGCGATGCGCTGGCCAGCCTGCTGGAAAAGGCGGGCTGGGATGTGACCCGCGAATATTATATCCACGATGCCGGCGCGCAGGTCGACGTGCTCGCCCGCTCACTGCATTACCGCTACCGGGTGGCGCTCGGGCAGGACCCGGGTCCGATGCCGGAGGGGCTTTATCCGGGCGAGTACCTGATCGAGCCGGGGCGGGAGCTGGCCGAGCGGGACCAGGACCGCTGGCTGGATGCGGACGAGCAGGAATGGCTGTTGCCGCTGCGTGAGTTCGCGACCGACCGGATGATGGCGCTGATCCGGGCTGACCTGCACGCACTGGGTGTCGAGCATGAGATCTTCACCTCGGAGCGCAAACTGCACGCCGATGGCCGGGTCGAGGAAGCGGTGAGCGATCTGGAGGCGCGCGGCATGGTCTATACCGGCGTGCTGGAACCGCCGAAGGGCAAGCTGCCGGATGACTGGGAACCGCGCCCGCAACTGCTGTTCCGTGCCACCGAATGGGGCGACGATGTTGACCGGCCACTGAAGAAATCGGACGGGTCATGGACCTATTTCGCTGCCGACATTGCCTATCACTTCGACAAGTACAAGCGCGGCTTTCCGCAGATGATCGACGTGCTGGGTGCCGATCACGGCGGCTATGTGAAACGCATGGTCTCCGCGACCCGTGCCATCACCGGTGCGAAGACCGGCGGGCTGACCATCAAGCTCTGCCAGATGGTGCAACTGCTGGATGACGGGCAGCCGGTGAAGATGTCGAAACGGGCCGGCACCTTCGTCACCCTGCGCGATGTTGTGGATCGGGTCGGGCGGGATGTCGTGCGCTTCATGCTGCTGACCCGCAAGAACGAGGCACCGATCGACTTCGACTTCGCCAAGGTCACGGAGCAGTCGCGGGACAACCCCGTCTTCTACGTTCAGTATGCCCATGCCCGTTGCTGCTCCATCTTCCGCAATGCGGAGAAGGACGTTCCTGGCCTTGATACCTCTTCTGAAGCGGTGCACGCGGCAGATCTCGGATTGCTGAAACATCCGGAGGAACTGGCGCTGATCCGGCTGATGACTTCCTGGCCACGCCTGGTCGAGCAGGCGGCGGAGGCGTCGGAGCCACATCGGCTGGCGTTCTATCTCTACGACATGGCTTCTGCCTTTCACGGTTTCTGGACCCGGGGACGCGATGCAGAGGACCTGCGTTTCATTCACCCCGACAATCCGGAACTGACCCTGGCGCGGCTGGCGCTGGTTGACGGCGTACGCACGATCATCCGCTCCGGCCTGCAGGTGTTGGGCGTGACACCGATCGAGGAAATGCGCTGATGGCAGGTGGCGGCCAGACACTTGAAACACCAAACCCCGGACGCTGGCGCCTGATCGCCGGGTTCGTGGTCCTGATGGCGCTGGCTGCCTTTGTCGTTGTCATGTGGTTCGTGTTTCAGGAGGATCAGGCGGACGGTCGCATCGGCTCCGGCACCGCCATTCCGGTCGTTCGTGCACCCGATGGGCCGGACAGGCAACGGCCCGAGAATCCGGGCGGGGCAGAGGTTCCGGACCGTGACAAGTCGGTCTTCGAGACCTTCAACAAGGTTGAGGATGAACGGACGGAAACAGTGGAACGTCTGCTGCCGCCGCCGGAATCCGCGTTGCCTGAAACCGTGCCGCCTGCGCGTCCGGAAGGCGACGGCCAGCAGGTGATTGATGTGGCCGAGAGGCCGGAGCCTGTGCCTCCGCCTGCGGAAACGGAGGCTGCGGTTCCTGCTCCTGCTCCTGCTCCCGTAGAGCGCGCGAAGCCGGAACCCGCCAGGACGATTGCGGACC
Source organism: Minwuia sp. (assembly GCA_029213165.1). Taxonomy (GTDB): domain Bacteria; phylum Pseudomonadota; class Alphaproteobacteria; order Minwuiales; family Minwuiaceae; genus Minwuia. Next base: position 79,290 of record JARGNO010000002.1, on the reverse strand, counting down.
TGGTGGCGCGGACCGAGCCGAAAGCCGCTGAAGTCCCGGCACCGAAGGTGGCGGCGGTTGCGCCTTCGGGCGAATGGCAGGTGCAGCTTGCGGCGTTCCGCGATGAGCCTTCCGCCAATGAAGCCTGGGACAGCCTTCAGAAGAAGTTCCCGGACAGGCTGGCCAGTCTGAAGCCGACGATCATCCGGGCTGACCTGGGGGACCGCGGCATCTATTTCCGCCTGCGCACCGGCGATTTCGCCAGCAAACAGGAAGCCGACACGTTCTGTCAGGCGCTCGCGGCGAAGGGCCAGGGATGCATTTCCGCCCGGCGCTGAAATTCCGCCCGGAAAAGACGCGTTGACAGCCAACAGGGGAGGGGTGACATGCTGCCGGTGATATTCGGACTGGCTGGACCAGAGATCACGGACGCCGAACGGGGGCTGTTTCGGGACACGGATCCCGTGGGTTTCATCCTGTTCCGGCGCAGCATTGTGGACCCGCAGCAGGTGCGCGCCCTGACAGACGGCCTGCGGAACCTGACGGGTCGTGCGGACACACCCATCCTGGTGGATCAGGAAGGGGGGCGTGTGCAACGCCTGCAGGCCCCGCACTGGATGACCTTGCCAGCCCAGGCGCGGATTGGCGGACTGGCCGATGCGCCTGCCAGACGTGCCGCATGGCTGCTGGGTCGCCTCATCGCCCATGACGTGACCAGTGTCGGCTTCAATGTTTCATGCGCGCCGTGCCTCGACCTCCTGCAACCCGAGACGCATCAGGCCATCGGCGACCGCGCATTCGCGGCGGATGCGGATCGTGTGGCTGAGCTTGGTGGGCAGGTGATTGCCGGGCTGAAGGCCGGTGGTGCCCTGCCGGTGATCAAGCACATGCCCGGCCACGGGCGTGCCACCAGCGACAGCCATTTCGACCTGCCGGTGATCGACTGCGATGTGGACACCCTGAAATTCACCGATTTTCGGCCTTTCCGCTGTCTCGCCAGGCAGTCGCCGTTCGGCATGACCGGGCATCTGATGTATCCCGCTGTCGATCCGGACAGGCCATCCACCCTTTCCCCGACCGTGATCGGGGAGGTCATCCGCATGTTCTGCAATTTCGACGGGTTCCTGATGTCGGACGATATCGACATGAAGGCGCTGGACGGCACCCCGGCGGAGCGTGCGCTGGGCGCGCTGGATGCGGGCTGTGATGCGGTGCTGCAATGTTCAGGTGACTTCGCGACGATGCAGGCGGTTGCCGATGCCTTGCCGTCGATCAGCGACCAGGCACAGGCCCGTCTTTCGCTGGCAATGGCGGAGCTTCGGCGACCCGAAGACTTCGATCCCGTTGCCGGTCTGGCCGAGTTGCAGGGCCTTGCCGGGTGAGACGCAGATAGGGAATCGGACAGGCAGGCTTCGTCTGCTAGAATCTCCCCATGAACGAGACCCCGGTCCCAAGCAAGGATTTCGAGGAAGACCAGCCTGACGCTGAGCAGGGGGAGCGGCTGGTTGTCGATCTGGGTGCCTATGAGGGGCCGCTGGACCTGCTGCTCGACCTCGCACGGGACCAGAAGGTCGATCTGGCGCAGATATCGATCCTGCGCCTTGCGGACCAGTTCGTGGCCTTCATCGAGTCCGCCCACCGGTTGCGGATCGAGATCGCGGCCGACTATCTGGTGATGGCGGCCTGGCTCGCCTATCTCAAGTCACGTCTGCTGTTGCCGGACCCCGAACCCGATGAGGAATTGAGCGGTGCCGAGATGGCCGCCCGGCTGGGGTGGCAGTTGCGACGGCTGGAGGCGATGCGGAAGGCGGGGGAGCAGCTTTTCGGACGGGCGCGGGAGGGGCAGGAATTCTTCCGCCGTGGCGCGCCGGAGGGGGTGCGGATCCTGCGCCGCTCCGCCTGGGACTGTGACCTCTATGACCTGTTGCGGGCCTATGCGGCACATCGCGAGTCCCAGGGTGACAGCGAGCCGCTGAAGGTCCGGCGTACCAACGTCTATTCGGTGGAACAGGCGTTGGCGCGCCTTCGGCGGCTGCTGGGCGCGATGCCCGAATGGTCCAGCCTGCAGGCCTATCTGCCGAACAATGTCACTGATCCATTCACGCGCCGCTCCGCCACCGCCTCGACCCTGCTTGCTGCACTGGAGATGGCGAAGCAGGGGGAGGTGGAGATCCGGCAGGGAAGGACCTTTGGCCCGATCTATGTCCGCAACCGTCGCGATGAGACCGACCGATGAGCGTTGACCGCAACCACGTTCGCATAGCCGAGGCGCTGCTGTTCGCCGCCAGTGAACCGCTGTCGCTGGAGCGGCTGAAACAACGCCTTCCCGATGATGTCGACCCGGCGGACGTCATGGCGCAACTGGTCGCCGACTATCAGGGACGCGGTGTGGCACCGGTTCAGGTGGCGGGCCGCTGGATGTTCCGCACGGCCCCTGATCTCGCCGATGCGCTGGAGGAGGAACGGGTGTCGGAGCGTCGGCTGTCCCGCGCCGCCGTCGAGACCCTGGCCATCATCGCCTATCACCAGCCCACGACCCGGGCGGAGGTGGAGGAACTGCGCGGTGTCGCGGTCTCCAAGGGCACGATGGATGTGTTGATGGAAACCGGCTGGATCCGCCCGCGCGGCCGCCGGCAGACACCGGGCCGCCCGGTCACCTGGGGCACCACGGACGAGTTCCTGATCCACTTCGGGCTGGAGAGTCTGGGTGACTTGCCCGGCATTGATGAACTGAAGGCCACCGGCCTGCTCAGCGCCGAGCCCCGCGAACCCGGACTGTTCGATGCCCAGGCGAAGGAGCAGATCGCAACTGCGCGGGGGGAAGGAACAGAGGGGACGGGAGGCGACACGCCGTGATCCGCACTTTCTTGTTTCTGCAGGACGCCCGTAATTTCTGGTTCAGCAAGGCCATTCGCACCCCTTCCCCCTCGACGGGGGAAGGTCGGGAAGGGGGTGAATCGGCGAAGCCGATGCGGCTCAGGCGTCCGTGCGGTAGCCTGCGGCTTACCCCCCATCGACCGCTACGCGGCCACTTCCCCCGCAAGGGGGGAAGGGAAGAAGCACCGGTCCGTCTGGGCACATGTGCCAATGCCTCCCGCCCGGTCCGAAGGTGCCGCCGTCAAAGGCTCCAGTAGTCGATGTCGGGGCGCAGGTCCTTCGGGTCGATGACGGACTTGATGTCGACCAGGATGGCGGAGGGGCCAGCGAATTCGTTGATCCACCTGGCGCCGCGTTCCAGGTACTGCTTGTGGGCGACGGCCAGGATGATGGCGTCTGCCCCTTCCATCTCCTGCTCCTCCACCAGACGGTAGCCATATTCGGTGAAGGTTTCTTGCGGGTCGGCGATGGGGTCGTGCAGCTTCACGGAGACGCCGAATTCCAGCAGTTCATGGACGATATCCGGCACCCGGCTGTTGCGCAGGTCGGTGACGTCTTCCTTGAAGGTCACGCCCAGCACCGCGAAGCTGGCGGAGACATCCAGCCTGCGCCGCCTTGCCATCATCTTCATGGCCCGCTGGGCGATATAGGTGCCCATCTGGTCGTTGATGCGCCGACCCGACAGGATGACCTCCGGGTGGTAGCCCACATCATCGGCACGTGCGGTCAGGTAATAGGGGTCGACGCCGATGCAGTGGCCGCCGACCAGACCGGGCTTGAAGGGCAGGAAATTCCACTTGGTGCCCGCCGCCGCCAGCACGTCAGCGGTGCGCAGGTTCAGCCGTTCGAAGATGATCGCCAGTTCGTTCATCAGCGCGATGTTCAGGTCGCGCTGCGTGTTCTCGATGACCTTCGCCGCCTCCGCCACCTGGATGGAGGGCGCGCGATGGATGCCAGCCTGCACCACCGCGCCATAGATGTCGGCGATGCGGTCGGTGGTCTCCGCATCCTGACCGGCGACGACCTTGATGATGCGTTCGATCGTGTGCTCGCGGTCGCCGGGATTGATCCGCTCGGGTGAGTAGGCGAGCTTGATCTGGTCGTACTGGCGCAGGCCCGAAACGCGCTGCAGGATCGGCCCGCAGAATTCGTCGGTGACACCGGGATAGACGGTGGATTCGATGGTCACCAGATCGCCGTCCTCCAGGTGTGGCCCGATCAGTTCACAGGCCTTCTGCAACAGGCTCAGGTCCGGCTGGCGGTTGGCGTTGATCGGCGTCGGCACGGTCAGGAAATAGACCGAAGGTTCCGCCAGCAAAGCCGGGTCGGCGGTGAAGGTGACGTTGCAGGCGTCCAGCGTTGCCTTGTCGACTTCGCCGGTACGGTCGATGCCGTCCGCCAGTTCCGCCACGCGATCCGTCTTGATGTCGAAACCGACAACCCGGAACTTCTTCGCTAGGGCGACAGCCAGCGGCAGCCCCACATATCCAAGGCCGATCACGGCCAGCACTTCAGTCATGACTGCACGTCCAGACGGTCCCTGTGCGATTCGTCGTCTCAGCCTATGATGGCCCGGAAACCGTGGTTAGCTACCACGCCGATTGCGGAAGAGCCAGAACATGATCGACAGCGAAACGGAGACGGAGCGGCCCATGGACCGGTTGCTGCGCATCATGGCGGCCCTGAGAACACCCGGCACGGGCTGTCCGTGGGACCTGGAGCAGGACTTCGCCACCATCGCCCCCTATACCATCGAGGAAGCTTATGAGGTCGCGGACGCCATTGCGCGCGGAGACATGGACGACCTGAAGGGAGAACTCGGCGACCTGCTGTTCCAGACCGTGTTTCATGCCCGTATGGCAGAGGAGGCGGGCGACTTTGCTTTCGATGATGTGGCGACCGCCATTGCCGACAAGATGGAGGCCCGTCATCCACACGTCTTCGGCACGCAGACCGGTATCGAGACAGCGGACGCGCAGACCCTGAACTGGGAAAGCCAGAAGGCACGGGAGCGGGCGGAGAAGGCGGCGCGGCAGGGCAGGGCGGCATCGGCCCTCGACGGGGTGGCGCTGGGCCTGCCAGCCCTGTTGCGTGCCGAGAAGATCCAGAAGCGCGCCGCACGGGTCGGCTTCGACTGGGCCGAAACTGCCCCGGTTATCGCCAAGGTGCGGGAGGAACTGTCGGAACTGGAAGCAGAGGTGAACGGTGGTTCGGCTGCCCGGCAGGAGGAGGAATTGGGGGATCTGCTGTTCGCTGTTGCCAATCTGGCGCGGCACCTGGGCCACGACCCGGAAGCCGCGCTGCGCAAGGCGACGACCAAGTTCGAGAAGCGGTTTCACGCTGTCGAGGCGGCGGTTGCGGCAGAGGGTCGGACGATGACCGACGCGACGCTGGCGGAGATGGACGGGCACTGGAATGCGGCCAAGCGCCAGGAATGACCAGCGGTCAGGCGGTCATTCCGGTGGTGTCGCCAGTTCCACCGGCACGCCGGGTTCGTGCTTGCTTTCCCGGATTGCCAGCGATGTCTTCACGTGGGCGACGTTGTCTGCGGCAGTGAGCTGCTCGGTCAGGAAGTGCTGGTAGGCATCCCAGTCCTTCGCCACGACCTTCAGCAGGAAATCGATCTCGCCCGCCAGCATGTGACAGGCACGGACCTGCGGCCAGCTGCGCACCATTTCCTCGAATGCCTTCAGGTCGCTCTCGGCCTGGCTTTCCAGCCCGACCATGGCAAAGACGGTGACGCCGAACCCCAGGTGTTCCGGTGTCAGGTCAGCGTGATAGCCACGGATGTATCCCGCATCCTCCAGCGCCCGGACCCGCCTCAGACAGGGGGGGGCGGAGATGCCGACGCGACGCGCCAGTTCGACATTCGTCATCCGACCGTCCGCCTGCAGATCCGAGAGGATCTTCCGGTCGATCTCGTCAAGCTTTACACGCTGCATGGAAGTCCCTGTAAACGATACTGGTCAGAAAGATGCTCCTGGGCCGGGAGCGCGCGCAACATTATTACTGGAATTGCAAATATGCAATCACATCCTGTCGTCAGATCAGCGTTTCAGCCGTAACGGCAGCGCTGCCAGAAGCGCCGCAGTACCTGTCCGAAGGCGTGCAGGCTGATGCGACAGTCGCGACCCCAGCGGTGCAGGCTGCCGCGTCGGGCGCGCAGGATGACCGGATAGAGCGCGGTGGCGATCCAGACGTTGATCAATCCGGCATAGGTCACGTCGAACAGGAAATGCGAGCCGTTGAACATGCGCATCATCCCGATGGCCACACCGAACCAGAGTGTCGCCTGCATCAGGCGGCGGCGGCGGCGGCCGGTGGCGAAGGCTATGGGCAGGGCGATCATGGCAAAGGCAGCGCTGGCATCGCCTGAAACGAAGGAGCAGTTGCGGGCGCAGCCGTGGGTGGGGATCAGGGCTGGCTGATACTGCTGCTTCCCGCCGAACTCGACCGTGTGCAGCGGGCGCGGGCGATCCCACTGGTCCTTCAGCAGCAGATTGGTGACCAGACCGACCCCGATCCCGAAGACAGCCAGCACATAGAACAGCCGCCGTGCGGTGGCGCGTCTTCGCCAGCGCTTGCGGAACCCGTTCGCGGTCAGACCCAGCGCGATGGCGACCAGCAGCCAGTAGAAGGTGGGGCGCAGGATGTCGTGAAACACATCCCCGGCAATGGAGTCGGTCAGCCAGAATTCGTTGCCCTGAAGGTGGAACATGCCCGCTGCAATGCGGTCCATCGGCGTGAACAGGGCCAGTGGGGCCAGCAGGAAGGCCAGAGCCAGACAGTAGTGCCGATAGCGGCTGAGGCGGGAACCGCCATCGATGGGCAGCAGCGGGCCAGCGGAGGCCGGTCCGGCCGGGCGCGCCAGCCACCAGCGGCCAATCGGCAGGCGCTTGATTGACCCGTCCCCGCGGACATGGAACACCCATTTGCGTCGCGCCAGAAACCCGCGCAGCCACCAGGCGATGAAGCCGCCCATGGCCGCACCGGCGATCACGTCGGAAAGGTAGTGGGCGTTGACGGCGATCCGCGCCAGCCCGCCGACCACCGCGAAGGCGATCAGCCAGACCCGGAACCGGGGCAGCAGGAAACACATGGCCAGCGCGAAGGCAAACAGTGTCGTGGTGTGGCCGGAGGGGAAGGACTGGTGGCTCCAGTCGAACGCTAACATGGACCAGTCCGCGGTCTCGCCTTCGGCCAGGTAACGGGGCCGCGCGCGTCCGTAGATGATCTTGAAGACGTTCGTCAGCATGCCGGAGATCGCGATGGAGGCCACGACATAGCCCGCTGCCGATGCGATCCAGCCATACAGCGCCCTGCGTGAGTGCCTGGTGGAGGCGCCGCGAAGCACCAGGGCGCCGAAGACCATGCACCCGCCCGTCACCAGTCCCCACTTGCTGTTGCCCACATCGCCCAGCACCTGCAAGGCGGCGATGACACGGCTCTCGCTTCCCAGGACCTGCCCCCTGATCCAGACATCCAGTCCGTAGGAGCCGACGACGGCGAAGGTCAGGATCAGTTCATAGACCGCGATCTGCCATGGCAGCAGCCAGCGTCCGGCGCTACGGTCGCGGGTGGCCGCGCCCATCTGCTCCAGCCGGTTCACACTCACTTGACCGGCTCCGCCAGGCGGTAGAGGGAAATGCTCACAGTCTTGCCCTTGGCATAGTTGAAGCCCTGAACTTCATCCAGTTTCTCAACTCTTGCACCGGCATCCGCGATGCGGTCAAGGAAACCACCGTCCAGCCGCGCCTCGATGGCGGCGATCTGGCAGGGCGTTCCATCAAGCAGCTTCGCCGCCGCACCTTCCGCGTGGGTCAGGTATGTGTCCGTCGCGGTCAGGAACACCAGACTGGGCTCGTTGAACCCGGCGCTGATCAGGCGCGGTTGCAGGCAGGTGGCGACGTTGCGGAAAGCGTCGGCGAGGCGCGGCGAGACAAATGCCGGGTCCAGCCCCGGCAGGAACCGTCCGAACACCACGCCGGAGAACAGGACCGCTGCGACCAGAACGCCGATCAGTTGCCCCCCGCTGCGTCGGGTGCCCCACAGGAACGAAAGCCCGTACCACAGCGCCGGGATCAGCAGGACGCCTGCGAAGTGCCACAGGCTCAGCGGCACGCCAGCACCATCAGCGACAAAGGGCATTGCCCCGGCCAGGGCCATGGTCACAAGGCCCCAGAGCACCATCACCACGATCTGCCACCAGCGCGGGGCGCGGGCATCGACATCGTGCAAGGCCGCGACCGCAAGGATGGCCAGCGCCGGATAGGCGGGCAGGACATAGTGCGCCAGCTTGGTGGGCGTGGCGGCGAAGACGATCCAGGTGAACAGCGCCCAGCCGAGCAGCAGCAGCACCTCCGCCCGGCGGCGGCTGCGCCAGATCCAGGGCAGCGCCAGCAGACCCAGAAACGAGAAGGGCCAGAAGGTGACGTTGGCGAGGGCAAGATAGAGCCCCGGCGGCGCGCCATGGCTTTCCTGCCCACCGGCGACCTTGGCGATCATGTCCTTGCCCACTGACTCGGCCAGGAAACCACCGTCACTGATCACGATGATGGCGATGTACCAGGGCAGCGCGACGAGGAGGAACAGCGGTAAGCCGGTCAACGGTTTCAGATCCCGTATCCAGCCGGGACCGCGTGTCAGCCATGTCTGGGCAATGGCAGTGCCGATCAGCGGCAGGAACACGATAGGTCCCTTGACCATGAAACCGGCCCCGGCCAGCGCCCAGAAACCATGCGCCGGGCGGGTGCCGCCGTGGCGGCGCAGCACGGCCAGCAGACAGGCCAGCGCGCCCAGGATCATGGCCAGCAGCAGGGCGTCGGACTTGCCCGTCCGCGCCTCCACGTTCAGCAGGATGGAACTGGCCATGACCAGTCCGGCCCCGAACCCGACACCGCCCGTGAACAGCAGGCCGCCGATGAAGGCTGTCAGAAGGACCGAGGCAATGGCGGCAAGCAGGCTCGGCATCCGGTAGACCCAGATCTCGTCCACAACTCCTGTCAGGTGGACCGCCAGCGTCTGCGCCCAGTAGATGCCGGCGGGCTTCTTGTGGCGCGGTTCGCCCTGGAAGCGGATATCGATGTAGTCACCGGTCTCCACCATCTGTTTTGATGCCTGGGCGAACCGGCTCTCGTCACGGTCGATGGGGGGCAGGCTAAGGATGCCGGGCAGGAAGAATGCCAGCGCGATCACGGTCAGCAGGCCGTACCGCAGCCCGGCAGACCAGTCGCCAATGCGGTCAAGCAGGCTCTGTGGGCTCATGCAACCGTTTCCCGCCCGCGCGCCTAACTGGCGCTGGCCCGGCGCTTGTCACGCCGGATGAAGTAGAGATTGCGGCTGTAGATGATGATGCCCGTTGTCTGCCCCAGCATGATCACCGGATCTTCCCGCAGGATGCCATAGGTGAACATCAGGATGCCGCCGGTGATGGAGAAGTACCAGAATGCTTCCGGCACCACGGACTTGCGCGCCCGTTCCGTGACGATCCACTGCACCAGGAACCGCATGAAGAACATGCTCTGCGCGAACAGGCCGAAGACGAACAGCCAGACCTCGATTCCGGTCATGCGGTCCCACCAGTTGGCGACCAGATCGATCATGCTCCGTCCTGCCTCTCGCGCGTGACTTCCTGCGCACCGGGATTGCGCGCCCGGTACCGGAGCCAGACAAAGCCCAGCAGGTCGATGATGCCGTCCAGCGCGCGCTTCCAGTTGGTGTACTTCGATTGTCCGGCAGACCGGTCCCGGTCGCCGATCTCCACCGTTGCCACGTCATGACCGTACAGCCGGAACAGGGCGGGCATGAAGCGGTGCATGGTGGCGAAGAAGGGCAATTCCAGATAGTCGGCGCGCCGGAAAGCCTTCAGGCCGCAGCCCGAGTCGGGGCAATCGTCGCGCAGCACCGCCTGACGGATGGCGTTCGCCGCGCGGGAGGCGAAGCGGCGGCTGCCGGTGGCCCTGCGTCCGACCCGCCAGCCATTGACCAGCCCGACGCTCGGCTGTGACCGGTCGGTCAGACGGGCAAGCAGCGCCGGAATGTCGGGGGGCGGGTTCTGGCCGTCGCCATCCAGCGTGATGATTACCTCGGCATCGGTCGCGGCACGGACGCCGCTGCGCACGGCGGCACTCTGACCGGACCTGACCCGGTGGCGCAGCACACGCAGCCGCGGCACGGCAGCCATGGTCCGGCGCAACTCATCCGGCGTCGCATCGTCCGAGCCATCGTCGATGACGATGATCGCAACGGGCGGCGTGTCTTTCAGAACGTCGTCGATCTCCGTCACCAGGTGGCCGATATTGCCAGCCTCGTTCATGGCGGGGATCACGACCGCGAAGGTGGTCATCGGGTGCGGGTCCGGTGTGATGGCCAGATCAGTGAAGTGCCCATCGGGGGCAAAGCGGGTCTCATCGCAGATTTCCGCCCCCCCGTCCATCGCTTGCGCCGGAAGCATGACTGCGGCGCGCCGCCGCGCCGGAGGTTTCCAAGCCTCTCCGCACGCGCTAGATCATGGGGCAGAAATTCTGCATGGAGCATCAGATCATGAGCAGCACCGACCCGATTGTCATCGTGGGCATGGCCCGGACACCCATGGGTGGTTTCCAGGGCGAACTTGGCTCGGAGGTCGCGTCCAGCCTGGGCAGCACGGCCATAGCGGCGGCACTGTCGCGGGCAGGTGTCAGCGGTGATGACATTGACGAAGTGATCATGGGCAACGTCCTGCCCGCCGGTCAGGGCCAGGCCCCGGCACGCCAGGCATCCAAGGGCGCGGGCATTCCGGACGCCGCCAATTGCACCACGATCAACAAGATGTGCGGCTCCGGCATGAAGGCGGCAATGTTCAGCCACGACATGCTGCTGGCCGGCGTGAACGACATCATGGTGGCGGGCGGCATGGAGAGCATGACCAATTCGCCCTATCTGCTGCCGAAGGCGCGCGGCGGGATGCGGCTGGGCCATGGTGAAGTGAAGGACCACATGTTCCTCGACGGGTTGGAGGATGCCTACGACAAGGGCCGTCTGATGGGGACGTTCGCCGAGGACTGCGCGGAAGCCTACCAGTTCACGCGGGAGCAGCAGGATGACTATGCGATCCGCAGCCTGAAGCGGGCACAGGCCGCGCAGGAGAGCGGCAGCTTTGCCGACGAGATCGCGCCGGTGACGCTGAGGACCCGCAAGGGCGAGGTGACCATCGCCAGTGACGAACAGCCCCGCAATGCCAATCTGGACAAGATCCCGACACTGAAACCCGCCTTCCGCAAGGACGGTACGGTGACGCCAGCCAATTCGTCCTCCATCTCCGATGGTGCTGCGGCGCTGGTGATGATGCGCCAGTCGGAGGCGGAGAAGCGCGGCCTGACACCGCTGGCGCGGATCATCGGCCACACCAGCCATGCGCAGGAACCGGGCTGGTTCACCACCGCCCCGGTCCACGCCATCAACAAGCTGTACCAGAAGACCGGCTGGGATCCCAAGACAGTCGACCTCTACGAGATCAATGAGGCCTTTGCTGTCGTGCCGATGGCCGCAATCCACGAACTGGCGCTGGATGTGGAGCGGGTGAACGTCCATGGCGGGGCCTGTGCGCTGGGTCACCCCATTGGCGCGTCCGGTGCGCGGATACTGGTGACGCTGATCAATGCCCTGAAGACCCACGGCATGAAGCGTGGCGTTGCCGGTATCTGCATCGGCGGCGGCGAGGCGACGGCCATGGCGCTGGAACTGACGCACTGAGAGCAGGCTTGCGCCGCCAGGGCCAGTGATCCTTCCCTTCCCCCCTTGCGGGGTCGCTGTGGCTTGCCGGTGCCGACGAGGCACAGGCGGTACCATCACTTCAGACGGCGTACCCGGGCTTGACCCGGGTACCTACGTGCCGCACCGCCGCCGCAAGATGGGCACCCGGGTCAAGCCCGGGCGCGCCGTGGGGTTTGGAGCGTGTTGGTCGTCGTCGCATGCGGAGAACCTTCGCCGCTCGCCCGGGCATGAGGTCGTTTCGCAGAGATCTCCTCGACCGGGGGAAGGAGAATCGGAACGTGTCGGAGCGGCCTGCACACATGTACGATGGCGGTGCGAACATGATCTGACACTGACCAGGCAGACCGGAGACCGATGATGAGTGAAGGACACAATCTGGCGATCAATGGTGACCGTCTCTGGGACAGTCTGATGGAGATGGCGAAGATCGGCGCGACGGAGAAGGGGGGCAACTGCCGCCTTGCGCTGACCGATCTGGACCGGGAAGGCCGTGACCTTTTCGTCGCGTGGTGCAAGGCGGCGGGGTGCACGATCCGCATCGACCGGATGGGCAATATCTTTGCCCGTCGTGCCGGGACCAATGATGATCTGCCGCCGGTCATGACCGGCAGCCATCTGGACACGCAGCCTACCGGTGGCCGCTTTGATGGGGTCTATGGTGTGCTTGCCGGTCTGGAGGTCATCCGCAGCCTGAACGACCTTGGCATCGCCACGGAGCATCCGGTGGAGGCAGTGGTCTGGACCAATGAGGAAGGCTCCCGCTTCGCGCCCGCCATGGTCGCCTCCGGTGTGTTTGCCGGGGCGTTTGACCTGGAATACGGCCTCAGCCGTGCCGACGTGGATGGCAAGACCATGGGCGAGGAACTGGAACGCATCGGCTATGCCGGACCGGAGGAGGTCGGCGGGCGCGAGATACACGCCTTCTTCGAGACCCATATCGAACAGGGACCGATCCTGGAGGCGGAGGAGAAGGAAATCGGTGTCGTCACCGATGCCCAGGGACAGCGCTGGTACGAATTGAACGTCACCGGTCAGGAAAGCCATGCCGGCCCGACCCCGATGCCGATCCGCAAGGATGCCCTCCTTGGCGCGTCGCGCATTGTTGACCTGGTGAACAAGGTCGGGCTGGACCATGGCCCGGTCGGCTGTGCCACCGTCGGCATGATGCAGGTTCATCCGAACAGCCGGAACGTCATTCCGGGCCATGTTTTCATGACCATCGACTTCCGGCATCCGGATGCGGACCAGTTGCTCTCGATGGACCGTCAGATGCGTGAAGGTGTGGCCGAGATCGCCGCGCGGTCACGGGTCGAGGTGGATGTGGAGGAGATCTGGCATTCCCCGCCGGTCCCCTTCGACCGTTCCTGTGTGGAAGCCGTGGCGCGCGCGACCGCCGAGCTCGGCTTCTCATCCCGCGAGATCGTCTCCGGTGCCGGCCACGACGCCTGCTACATCTCCCGCGTCGCGCCCACATCCATGATCTTCATCCCCTGCATCGACGGCATCAGCCACAATGAGGTGGAGGATGCCAAGCCGGAGTGGATACATGCAGGCGGCAACGTCCTGCTCCGCGCCATGCTGGCGAAAGCGGGGCGGGTGGCGTAGTCCCAGTCTCCACTTTTCACGACGCTCGCGGACTTGATCCGCGAGCCCGGTTCCCAGCGATTGAGCGGCACTCTGGATGCCCGGATCAAGTCCGGGCAAGGCGTGGTTGGAGGTGGCAGGGATGGTTCGCCCCCTCCACCTTTCACGACGCTCGCGGACTTGATCCGCGAGCCCAGTTTCCAGCGATTGAGCGCCAGTCTGGATGCCCGGATCAAGTCCGGGCAAGGCGTGGTTGGAGGTGGCAGGGATGGTTCGCCCCCTCCACCTTTCACGACGCTCGCGGACTTGATCCGCGAGCCCAG
>JARGNO010000002.1:32442-65673 GCA_029213165.1 Minwuia sp. | reverse complement strand
ATGGTTCGCCCCCTCCACCTTTCACGACGCTCGCGGACTTGATCCGCGAGCCCAGCTCCCAGCGTTTGAGCGGCACTTTGGATGCCCGGATCAAGTCCGGGCAAGGCGTGGTTGGAGATGGCAGGGATGGTTCACCCCCTCCACCTCCGACGACTCTCGCGGACTTGATCCGCGCGCCCAGTTCCCAGCGATTGAGCGGCACTCTGGATGCCCGGATCAAGTCCGGGCAAGGCGTGGTTGGAGGTGGCAGGGATGGTTCACCCCCTCCACCTCCCACCATGGCATGGCCAATGATCCGGTCAGGGGCGCGCCCACATACGGGTTTCCTGACGGCCACGGACAGGTGCCACCATATTGGCGAAGTCGCAGAGCAGGGGGCGGGTGTCGCGGGGGTCGATCATTTCCTCGATGGCGAAGGTCTCCGCCGTGCGGAACGGGGAGCGGAGCTTGTTCAGGCGGTCGGTGATGTTGGCCAGTTCGGCCTCCGGATCCTCTGCGGCATCCAGATCGGCGCGATAGGCGGCTTCGATCCCGCCCTCCAGCGGCAGCGAGCCCCAGCGGCCCGACAGCCAGCCATAGCGGGTAACGTAGCGGTTCGATGGTGCATGGGCGCCACCGGCGACACCAAAGGCGTTGCGGATGATCATGGTGCACCAGGGCGTCGTCGTCTGCTCGATGGCGGCCATGGCGCGGACCCCGTGGCGGATGGTGGCACGCTGTTCGGCCTCCAGCCCGACCTGGAAGCCGGGGCAGTCGCACAGGTAGACCACGGGCAGGTGGAAGGTCTCCGCCATGTCCACCATGCGCACGACCTTCTGACAGGCGTCAGATGTCCACACACCGCCATAGACATAGGGATCGCTGGCCAGCAGCAGCACGGGCCAGCCATCCAGCCGCGCCAGGCCACTGATGACGGAGCGTCCGAACAGCGGCGCGATCTCGAAGAAGCTGTCCTTGTCCACCACCGCGTCGATGATGGAACGCATCCGATAGACCTTGCGGATGTCGCGCGGCACGATCTTGAACAGCTTCTCCTCCCGCCGGTCGACAGGATCATCGCATTCCGCGCGGGGCGGCAGATCGTCGGTGGAAGAGGGCAGGTACGACAGGAAACGGCGCGCCTGCTCGAAGGCTTCCGCCTCCGTATCCACGGCATTGTCGACGCCACCGGCGGCAAGCTGGATCTGCCAGCCGCCGAGTTCTTGCTTCGTCAGGTCCTGGCCAATGCCCTTCACGACCGGCGGCCCGGCCACGAACATGGCGGCGACGTCCTTGCGCATGACGGAGAAATGGGTGGCGGCAAGACGCGCGGCGCCAAGACCTGCAACGGAGCCGAGGCCCAGGCCGACAGTCGGCACTTCGCCCATGTTGATCATCAACTGCTCGGCACCGAAGGACTGGCCCCAGCCGCCCGGCAGGTTGGCGTGGCCAGTGGTTTCGATCGTCTTCACGGAGCCACCGCCGCCGGAGCCTTCGATGATGCGGATGATCGGCATCCGCATCTCACGCGCCATCTGCTCCGGGTGCAGTGCCTTGCCCTTGTTGGTAGCATCGGCGGAACCGCCGCGCACCGTGAAGTCGTCACCGGTCACCACCACCTGACGCCCGTTGACCAGGCCACGACCGGTGACGGAGTTGTTGGGCATCAGGTGAACCAGATTGCCGTTCTCGTCATACTCGCCACGACCGACGATGGAGCCGACTTCCTGAAAGCTGTCCGGGTCCACCAGACCGGTGATCCGCTCCCGAATGGTCAGGCGGTCACCGGCGTGCTGCCGCGCTACCTTGTCAGGTCCACCCATGCCCCGCGCCATGCGCTTGCGGGTTTCAAGTTCTTCAAGTTCGGGTGACCAGTCTTTCGTCATTTGGCAGGTATCTCCGGAAGGCGTTGTTTCAGGGGGTTTGAAGGTATGGTCAGGCGTGGCCGTTGCGCAGCATCTTGCCCGGCAGGGTACCGTTGGCATCCACCATGTCGTGACCGGACTGGCGCAACAGGGTGCCATTGACGATGACAGCGTCGATGCCGAAGGCATCGGCCACCAGGCGGTCGGCCCCGGCGGGGAAGTCATGCACCCGCTGGATCGGGCCGCAGCCGACTGTTTCGGGATCGAAGATCACGATGTCTGCCGGGCGGCCTTCGGCCAGGGTGCCGCGGTCAGTGATGCCGAAGACCTCCGCCGGGCGACTGGTCAGCATCCGCACCGCTTCCTCGACGGAGAACACGCCTTTTTCCCGCACCCAGCGGCCCAGCAGCCACGTCGGCAGGCATGCGTCGCAGAGCTGGCTTGCGTGGGCACCGGCATCGGACAGCCCGATGACAGTGGATGAGTCCTTCAGCAGCGGCTCGACCTCGTCTTCCTCGTGATTGGCGACGGGCATGCGGAACCGTGCTTCCAGATCCGTCTGCAGCGACAGGTCGAGGATCAGGTCGGTCATCGCCATTCCCCGCTCCTCCGCCACTTCCCGCAGCAGCCGTTCCGACAGTTCGGGTGCGCCCGGCACATCGGCGATGATGGTCTTCTCGAATGACCGGATGAAAGTCGGCTTGGCATTGCCATCCATCTTGTGCCGGAAGGCATCGCGGAATGCCGTATCAGCATAGATGCGCTTCTTGCCCTCATGATCCGCACCGCGCACATCGCGGAAGATCGACATGGGTTCGAAGATGAAGGGCGCGCTGAACTGCTGCTCGAACATCAGGGCCCGTGGCGTCACCTGCGGATAGATCGGCAACCCGAGTGCGTTCAGGTCGGCAGAGCGGCGCAACTGATCCATGTGATCACCCTCTGCCAGCGAAACTCCGGCGAGCAGGGCGGTCCAGGAAATCGGGCGACCCGTGGCCCGCGCAATCTTCTCGAACTCGTCCAGGAACAGGTCCCGCCCGATGGTGGCCTGCATCAGGCCGGTCTTCTGCTCGCCCATGACGGAGGCAAGGCCCAGGATCTCCTCGAATGTCGCCAGCCTGCTGGGGACGGGGCGGCCTTCGAAGCCGGTATGGGTGACAGCCTTGGAGGTGGCGAAACCAAGCGCGCCGGCCTCCAGCCCCTCAGCGAACAACCCGCGCATGGTGGCGATCTCGTCGTCGGTCGCGGCACGCTCCGTCGCGTCCAGTCCCATGACGTAGAGCCGCAACGGCGTGTGGCCGAACAGGACACCGAGATTGATCGCCGTGCCCTGCGCCTCCAGCGCATCCATGTATTCGGGAAAGCTCTCGAAGCCCCAGTCGCCGAGACCGGCATTCAGGGCATCGACACTCATCCCCTCCACCTTTTCCAGCGTCCTGATGATCAGGTCGCGGTCTGCGGGGCGGGTGGGTGCAACGCCGAAGCCGCAATTGCCGATGACAGCGGTGGTGACACCATGCCAGGGGCTGATGGTCATCATGCGGTCCCAGACAACCTGAGCGTCGTAATGCGTGTGGATATCGACGAAACCCGGGGCGACGACATGGCCCCCGGCGTCGATTGTCGTCGTGGCCTCGCCATCGACGGATCCCAGCGCGACAACCTTGCCATCGCGGATGCCGACACTGCCCTGGCGCGAAGGCGCACCCGTTCCGTCGACGATCCGGGCATTTGTGATCTTGATATCCAGCATCGTTCTGGCCTCCCCAGCCATTCGAAATGTGGTGATGTCGCCGCGATCAGTTCATGGGCAGGTTGTAGAGTTCCCGCACATTGTCATGCAGGATCCGCCGCTTCTCGTGCGCGGTCAGATCCTTCGTGTGTTCGGCCAGCAGATCCTGGCTCCAGGGCCATGTGGAGTCCGAATGCGGGAAGTCGTTGGCCCACATCAGACGGTCGGTGTTCATCTGGTCCTTGGCCTTCAGCGCCGACCAGTCGTCCTGGAACGTCAGATAGATGTTTTCCTTGAAGTAATCGGACGGCATCCGCTCCAGTTCCGCGCATGTCAGCCAGTAGCGGTGGCGCTTGTAGGCATGGTCGGCACGGTACATCCAGTGCGGCGCCCAGCCTGCATCCGCCTCGACACAGACAACCTTCAGATCCGGGTGGCGGTCGAAGACACCACCGAAGATCATCATGCCCAGAATGTCCTGGCAGCCGCGAATGATCGACTGAAACGAATTGATCTTGGCACCACGGGTCTTGGTGGCAACGGTATCGGAACCGCTGGTCAGGATATGGAACGACAGCGGCATGCCGAGGTCGATCGCGGCTTCGTAGAACGGGCCATAGATTTCCGAATCATAATCCTCGACCTGCGGATTGCCGGGCATCATGACACCCCGGAACCCCATCTCCTTCGCCTTGCGCAGTTCGCCGATGCCTTCATCGACGGAGCGCATGGCAAGCTGTGCCATGCCGAACAGGCGATCCTGCGCCGGATCGCAGAATTCCTGAAGCCAGAGATTATAGGCGTCGAAACAGGCCTTCTTGTAGTCGAAGTCCGGATGGTTGCAGAGCATCATGCCGACCGACGGATAGATGATTTCCCCATAGACCCCGTCGCGGTCCTGGTCCTTCAGCCGCTGCACGGGATCCCAGCCGCCGGGATGGAGGTCCTTGTAGTTGTCCGCCCCGAACCGCAGGTCCTTCGGATCGCGTCCGGCGGCAGCGATCAGGCCCATCGGGATGGGCTTCTTCATGCCGTCAATGGCGAAGACGTCACCGAACTTGGCGTCATGCACGATGTGCGGAGCCTTGTCCTTCCAGCTCCTGTCGATGCGCGCGGTGTAGCAATCCGGCGGCTCGGTGATATGCGAGTCTGCTGATATCGGACGGTAATCCATGACTGATCCTCCCCAGGGCGCACGCGATTTCTCGCGATCATTGCCGCAAGGATAGCGTGGCTTCGCCCGCGTGTAAGCCAGCTTTGACGGGCAGGGGCCATGCAGCATGCTGCAGGATTGACGCCGGGGCAGGTGGGACGGTCGGGTGCGGAGGGTCAGGCGACCCGGGCGGCTTCGTCGGCGACCTTGCCGCGTTCGGGGAAATAGACCGTGACCGTGGTTCCCTCACCCAGGGCACTCTCGATGCTGAGAGAACCTCCATGGAGTTCCGTGAACCGTTTGGCGAGGGGCAGGCCAAGTCCGGTACCGTCGTACTTGCGACCGAGCGAACTGTCGATCTGTCGGAAGGCCGTCAGCGCCTGCGGAATATCTTCGGTCCGCATGCCGATTCCCGTGTCGATGACCTTGATACGGAACCCGCTTTCCATCCGTTCGGCGACCACGCGAATGGTGCCGGACGCTGGTGTGAACTTGACGGCGTTCGAAATCAGGTTGATCAGGATCTGCTTCAGTTTCTGACTGTCCGCCAGGACCTCCCCGATCTCCGGCTCCACCTGGATATCCAGATCCGTGCCCATGTTGTGCGGGCAGGCCATGCGCGCCGAAACCTGAATGATCTCGGCGATATCCAGCGGCTCGGGGCTGAGCGTGAGGCTGCCCGCCTCTGCCTTTGAAAGGTTGAGGATGTTGTTGATCAGCCCCAGCAGGTGTTGCCCGGAATCAAGAATGTCGCCCGCATAGTCCTTGTATTTCGGCGTCCCGAGGGGGCCGAAGGACTCTGCGCTCATGACCTCGGAGAAGCCGATGATGGCGTTCAGTGGCGTGCGCAGTTCGTGGCTGACAGCGGCCAGGAACTCGGATTTCGCGCGGCTGGCGGCCTCCGCTTCGTTGCGGGCCACGGCCAGGTTGTCCGCGAACCGGGACAGGGTTTCCTTCTGCTCGGTCAGCTTGGTCTTTGTCTGCTGCAGTTCGTCAATGCGGGCCGCCAGCGTGGCCTCATGCTTCTTCATCTCGGTGATGTCAGAGAAGATCAGGACCAGCCCGTCGTCGGCTGTCTTGTTCGCCGCAACCCGGAACCAGCGGCCCTTTGCGCCGGCAAATTCACGGCGCAGGTCACCGCGGCGCAGTTCCTCCATCATCCGTCGGCGCGAGAGTGCGCCCATGCCTTCCGGCATGTTCAGCAGGCGGGCGTCGAACAGCCCTGCAACAACCTCGTCGAGGGAGCATTCGGGGCGCAGCAGATGGCCCGCCGGTGCGAAAGCATTGGCCAGCGTCCGGTTGCACATCAGGAATCGGCCCGTGCTGTTGAACAGTGCGATACCTTCCGAAGCGGCGGCAATGGCATCCTTCACGGAGCGTCGCGCATTTTCTGCGTCGGATTCAGCCATGCGCTGGCGTGTGACGTCTGCTGCCACGCCGCGATAGCCGAGGAAACGCCCGGTACTGTCATGCATCGGATGTGCGGCGAGCCGCAACTGGACCGGGCCATGCTTGCCGACAAGCTTCAGGGGACAGGTCACGTCGCTGAAGTGCTCATGCTCCCGCATCAGGCGCTGGAGGTCGCGCACGACCGCCGGGTCGCGCCGCAGGTCCGAGACTTCGATGAAGCGCTTGCCGATCAGGCTCTCGGGCGGGACACCCGTGATCTGTTCGAAACGACCGGAGACGGAGGTGAAGCGGTGATTGGCGTCGGTCTCCCACACCCAGTCGGAAGCGATCTGGGTGAGGCGGATATAGCGGGCCTCGCTGTCGCGCAGCGCGCGCTCACGCTGTGTCGCCTCGGTCATGTCCCGCACGATCAGCATCCGTGGCCCGTCGTCCAGGAATACCTGGCCGAGGACAAGTGTCCGGCCATCGTGCAACTCCAGCCTGATCTCGGGCTGATCGCCACGCAGGAACGTCCTGACCAGAACGGCTGACGATTCCGCGGTGGGGACGGGAAGGTCCTTGCCGCTGTCGATTGTCCGTGCCTGCTCCGTGATGCGCTGGATGAAGGGCAGGCGATCCAGGCTGGGGAATTCGGCGAGGGCACCGGTGGGGGACGTCACCAACTGATCGCTATGGCTGAACAGGGCCAGTCCATCGACCAGTGCACCCATCTGGGTCACCATCGCCGTGGTCAACTGGCGCCGCCGGGTCATCCAGAATCCAATCGCGACGGCGAACCCGAAAACGGATGCAACCACACCCGCCGCGACCTGCGCCTCGAACGAGCCCGCCCAGCGATATGTTGCTGCCACGAAACCTGCGCCTGCGAGTGTGACAAGCAGCAGGATCACCGATGCATGGATCGGACGACGGGACCAGACATGGCGCACACCCGCCAGAAATTCGTAACGAATCTCCGCGTCCGAACTGGCCGGGGTATGTTGGTGTGACGCACTCATTTCGGCACTATGCGGAAGCACCCGTAAAAGGAATCCTAACGACCGGCTCGCCGCCTGACCGTGTTTTCCCTTACACTCTAGGCATTTGGTGACAACCGCCACAATCGCGTCGATGGGCCGCCTGAACCAGGCAAGCCCATCGAAGTTCGGTGTCAGTTCTTGCCAGCGTCATAGGCGGCCAGCGCCGCGGCGGAGACCAGATCAGAGACCGAGGAACCGATCGGGACCACCTGTGCCGGGTGCGAAAGACCCACGAGCAGCGGGCCGAGGACCGTGGCGCCGCCGAGCGACTGCAACAGTTTCGCGGCAATATTGGCTGACTGCAGTCCGGGCATGATCAGCACATTTGCCGGGCCGGAGAGCCTGGAGAAGGGATAGAGCTCCATCAGTTCCGGGTTGAGCGCGACATCAACCGACATCTCGCCATCGTATTCGAAGTCCAGTTCCCGGGAGTCGAGCAGCGATACCGCGCCACGGATGTTGTCGGATGTGACGTGGGTCGAGTTGCCGAAGGTCGAATAGGAAACCAGGCCGACCTTTGGTTCATGCCCCATCTGGCGTGCCATTGCTGCCGCCTGGACTGCAATGTCGGCAAGCTCCACGGATGTCGGCAATTCGTGCACGGTCGTGTCGGCAATGAAGACGGTGCGTCCCCGTGACAACAGCATGGTCAGGCCGAACACCCGCTGGCCGTGGCGCGGATCGATGACCCGCCGTACATCCTCATAGGCAAAGGAGAAGCGCCGCGTGATACCGGTGACCATCGCGTCGGCATCACCGTTCGCGACCATGCAGGCTGCGAACACGTTCCGGTCTGTGTTCACCAGACGCTGGCAATCGCGATACAGCAGCCCGCGACGTTGCCAGCGGGCATAGAGGAAGTCGTAGTAGGTCTCGCGATTGTCGAAATCGCGGGCGCTGACAATTTCCAGCTCATCAGGGTCGTGACCCATCTCCCGGATCATCTCCCGCACCCGCTCCGGATAGCCGATCAGCACAGGTGAACCATAGCCTTCCTGCTTGAAGGCCAGTGCCGCGCGGATGACCTTTTCCTCTTCACCCTCCGCGAAGACGACGCGTTTCGGATTGGCACGAACCTCGTCGAAGATCAGCTGCAGGACGCCGAAGGTCGGATCCAGGCGCGCGCGCAACTCGTTGACATAGTTCTCCATGTCAACGATCGGCTTGCGTGCGACGCCACTTGCCATTGCTGCCTCGGCGACCGCTGGCGGGATGGCCGAGATCAGACGCGGGTCGAACGGTGTCGGGATGATGTATTCCGGCCCGAACTGCAGGCGGGTTCCGCGATAGGCGCGCGCGACCTCGTCCGGCACGTCTTCCCTTGCCAGGTCAGCCAGCGCCTCTGCTGCGGCGATCTTCATCTGGTCGTTGATCGTGGTCGCCCGGACGTCAAGCGCGCCACGGAAGATGTAGGGGAAGCCCAGGACGTTGTTGACCTGATTGGCGTAATCGGACCGACCGGTCGCCACGATGGCGTCGGAGCGGACTTCGGCGATGTCTTCCGGCGTGATCTCGGGATCCGGGTTGGCCATGGCGAAGATGATCGGATTGTCGGCCATCGACGCGACCATCTTCTTGGTCACAGCCCCTGCGACCGACAGGCCGAAGAACACGTCGCAATCGACCATCGCATCTTCCAGCGTGCGGGCATCGGTTTCGGCGGCATGTGCCGATTTCCACTGGTTCATGCCAGCTTCGCGCCCGCGATAGACGACGCCCTTGGAGTCACACATGACGACATTGTTGACGCCAACACCCATGGCCTTGACCAGTTCGATGCAGGCTATCGACGCTGCGCCTGCGCCATTCACCACCATGCGCACGTCAGACAGCTTGCGCCCTGTCAGCGCGCAGGCATTGATCAGGCCTGCCGCAGCGATGATAGCGGTGCCGTGCTGATCGTCATGGAACACCGGAATGTCGAGCAGTTCGCGAAGCCGCTGTTCGATCACGAAGCATTCCGGGGCCTTGATGTCTTCCAGATTGATGCCGCCGTAGGTCGGCGCGATCACCCGCACCGTGTCGACAATCTCGTCGACGTCCGTGGAATCGAGTTCGACATCAATGCCGTCAACATCGGCAAAGCGCTTGAACAGGACGGCCTTGCCCTCCATCACCGGCTTGGAGCCGAGGGGACCGAGATCGCCGAGGCCCAGCACGGCGGTGCCGTTGGAGATGACCGCGACCAGATTGCCCTTGGCCGTGAAGTCATAGACCTGGTTCGGGTCGCGATGAATGATCCGGCAGGGCTCCGCGACGCCGGGGCTGTAAGCCAGTGAGAGGTCCCGCTGGGTTGCCATCGGCTTTGTGGCCACCACCTCGATCTTGCCTGGACGTCCGGTGGAGTGGAAGATCAATGCCTCCTGATTGAGGCTTCGGTTGCGGTCATCGCTCATGGTGGCGCCTTGCGGTTCAGTTGTCGCTTTGCTAGCGGGAATCTCTATGCGGCGTGAAATCGCCTCGGGGGACTTTTGATCGTGCCGTGACCGGCTGTCAAACCTTTGCGGCAGCCTCGAACGCCAGACTGAACACGGAACCCTTGCCTGGCACGCTTTCGACGGTCACCTGTCCGCCCTGCTGCTCGACCATCGTGCGCACGATGGCGAGGCCGAGACCGGTGCCTTGCTGCGACCGCGTCCGCACGTTGTCGATCTGGATGAACGGCTCGAAGATGTCTCCCAGCTGGTCCGGCGGAATTCCGACACCTGAGTCCGTGACACGGATGCAGATCTGCCCTGCCTGATCCGCGATGGCATCAACACGGACCGTGCTCTCTGCAGGTGAGAACTTGATCGCATTGGACAACAGGTTGAGCATGACCTGGCGCATGGCCTGGTCATCACAGATGATCTGCAGATCTTCATCCGGTGGAATGAACCTGATCGCGATTCCGGCCTGTTCGGCCTGCCCGCGCACGATCCTCACCGCATTCTCCATGATCTCGCCGACGGGAATGGGTTCCAACTGAAACGCGTGGGCACCACGCTCCAGCTTCGCCAGGTCGAGAATGGCGTTGATCATCTGCAGCAGATGCATGCCCCCCAGCGAAATGTCCTCTGCCGTTTGCAGATACCGCTGGTCGCCGACTGGTCCCAGGGACTGGTTCCTGATCATGTCCGCACCGCCGATGATCGCATTCAGCGGTGTCCGCAACTCGTGACTCATGCTGGCCAGGAAGTCGGAGGTCGCCTGGCTGGTCTTCTCCGCGCGGGCGCGATGCATGGCAGATTCTTCCGCTGCGGCGCGGAGTGCGGCCTGATGACGAAGCCCCTGGCGTTCCCGGGCCATCGTTGCGGCGACAAGCCTGTGGATCACAAGGGTCGTCGGAAAGGCTGTGACGATGGGCATGACAATCGGCATCACCACGGATATCGGATTGCCAAGGTAATCGAGTCCTATCGCCTCATAGGTGATCAGGCAGGTCAGGGCAGTCACCAGCGTAATGGCCGCCGTGGCAAGCATCGAGCTTCTGACGGCCCCGAAACGTCCGACCAGGTATCTGGCGAAGCGTCCGAAGCCATTCTCGACAGCGTCCACATCCCGCTGTTCGGCCCCGGTCAGTTCAATGATCGGGGGACTCACGACAAGCGAAGCAGTTCTGACGCTTCCGCAAGGGGTACCGGTGCTGGATCCAGCAAGCGGGCGGATGCGGCACGATTGAACTCCCCATCCTCGGTCGCGAGGGGGTCCGACGGTTTGAGACGCTGATCAATGACCATGCGCGCCAGAAGCAGGCGCCGCGCGTCGTCTCCGCGCGAACCGAGCGTCGCTCCCTCCCAGGCCATCAGCGATGCGGTCACGCTATGGTACAGGGCGCTCGATACCCGGCGTGCCTGGGTTTCGTCGCCTCGCCTTGCAACCTCGTCCGCCATCGCCGTGGCGCGATCAAGGCACGCGCCGGCATCGTCGCGCAGCACAGGGGGCAGGGCATTGCTGGCCGCAAGCCTTTCGCTTATGTCCGCCGCAAGTGCCGTATGTGCGCCCACCTTCGCGACCGCACGCGTCAGAACGTCCAGGCCGTTGATATTGCTGGTCCCCTCCCAGAGCAATCCAATCTGCGAATCGCGTATCAGGCGCGGATTGACGAAGTCTTCGATGTATCCATTGCCGCCCCGCATCTCCATCGCTGCTGTTGCGACCCCGGGGTTGTCGCGGCAGGCCCGGAACTTGTAGAGCGGCGTGACGATCCTGAGACGCGTCTCGGCTGCCTTGTCCCCCGCCTTGGCCGCGTCCATCTGCTGCGCGGCATAGGCGTACATGCTGAGCGATTGCTCCGTCGGCACCATCATCTTCATCAGCTGCCGCTGCGCCAGCGGCATGTCGGCCACCTGCTGGCCAAATGCCGTGCGGGTCTCTGCCGCGACCAGGGCCTCGTTCAGACAACGGCGCATCAGCGCGGCGGCACGGACCCCGTGGCTCAGCCGGGACAGGTTCACTTGCGCCATCATCTGGCGGATACCATCCTCCACGTCGCCAACCACCCAGGCCTGCGCGCCTTCCATGACAATCTCTCCCGACGCCATGGAATTGGTGCCGAGCTTGTCCTTCAGACGCATGATCCGGTAATTGTTGCGGCTGCCGTCAGGCAGGGTCTTGGGCATCACGAACAGGCCCAGGCCCCGGGTGCCGGCCCCCCGTCCCTCGGGCCGGGCCAGCAGCAGTGCCACGTCAGCGTCGGTGTTGCTGCAGAACCATTTCTCGCCGTAGAGCCGCCAGCCCTCGCCCTCCCGCCGGGCCACCGTCTCGACCAGGCCGACGTCCGAGCCGCCGGCTTTCTCCGTCATGAACTGGGAGCAGCGCAGCATCGTGTCCGCGTCCTGGACGGCAATGCGATTGGCAAATCTCTCCTGGATCTCGGCATCGCCGAATTTCAGCAGCATCGCCAGTCCCGTGTCGGTCAGGCTGACCGGGCACATCAGCCCGAACTCCGCCTGCACGAACAGATAGGTGAACGCATATTTGGCAATTGCAGGTACGGTTTCGGACCAGCCCAGCACACCGGGCCGGTGGCTCATCATGTGCAATCCGTAGTCCGTGAAGGCGACCCGTTCCATGTCACGATAGGCGGGGTGATACTCGATCCATTCCCTGTCCCGTCCGAACCGGTCGCGATAGTGCAGCTTTGGTGGGTGCCGTTCGGCAATATCAGCCAGTTCATCCAGTGACCCGCCGGCAACAGCGCCGAGGCGCTGCCAGTGGGGCCACATGTGCTCCCGCAGGGGATCCGGGCAATAGATGCTCAACAGTGACTGGAGCGACCGGTCGATCTCGAAGAAGTTCTGACCGCGTACGTCCCGTGCCAGCTTGGCCGAGCTGACGGAAGTGTCGATGATCGGGGCGTTCATGTTCCCTCGCCAGGTTCAGTGTTGGTTTCGATAGGGACGAGAATGCGTCAGGAAGGCGACAATGCGCAACAATTGGCATTGGTTACGTCTGTCAAACTGTCCCGTAGATGTACGTTGATCCAGTCAGGGCGCCAATCAATGTCCCTTTCTGAGACATATCACGGGAAATCGTTCTGAAATCGGTGGAAAACCCGGCTCATTCGCCCTGTTTCTGTCTGGCACGCTGGTTGCGAACCTCCATAGATGGTTTGTTCATCTGCGCATGGTCATTTGGCGCCCTGAACCGGAATGAGACTGAAGCGGAGGCCTGAAAATGCCGAGCGACAAGACGATCACAGGTGAGATCGACGCCACGTTTTCCTACGCAAGCGGGAAGAACGTCGATACCAAGATCGGCAAGACGCGCGTGCACAAGGCCGATGTCGATTCGACGGACGTCAGCGGATTGAGGATCGTGGCGAGCGATGATCGCGACCCGCAGACGCTCGACCCCGGCGAGAAGATCAGCTTTTCCTTCACCGATGAGCGCGGTCGGCTGATCGAGGTGAATGACGCCTCTGTCGGCCGCTCGTCTTCGCAGAGCGGCGATGACGACACGGGGACCCTCACTGCCGTGGGCGAAACCCCGAACGGCGAAGAGATCGCACTGATTCTTTCCTTCGATGCCAGGTCGATCGACGAAGGTGAGGCTTTCTTTTCCCGCGACAGCGATGCCGAGAAGGCCGGTTCCGGCAAGGAATCCGTCTCGATCTCCTCGCTGGGTGAGGAACCGGAGGGCGACCGGGACAGTGACCAGCGGCTCAGCGGCAATCACAAGGACGACGAACTCGAAGGCGGTGCAGGCAACGATGACATCCGCGGTGAGAGTGGCGACGACACGCTTCGGGGTGCTGATGGCAACGACACCCTTTCAGGTGCCAGTGGCAAGGATGCCATCGATGGTGGTGCCGGCGACGACCTGATCAGGGGCGAGTCACAGGACGACAGTCTGACCGGTGGTGCGGGCGCCGACACGCTGCAGGGCGACAGTGGCGAGGATTCGATCGAAGGCGGTGACGGTGACGATGTTGCTGACGGCGGATCGCAGGACGATGCACTGAATGGCGGCACAGGTGATGACACGCTGTTCGGCAGTTCCGGTGATGACACGCTGACGGGCGGCTCCGGCGTCGATGAACTCTACGGCGGCGACAATGATGACCTGTTCATCGCGGGAGATGGCGGCGGCGTCATCTCTGGTGGTTCGGGCAGGGATACGGTCGACTTTTCCGGCCTGGACGATGCTGTCTTCGACGCGGAAACCAGCACCGTGCAGGCTGGAGATGCCCTGTTCAGCCTTGAGGGCATCGAGGAAGTGCGCGGTGCACGCGAGGCCAGGACGCAGGAAGATGATGACGGCGACCGGGACCGTGATCGCGAACTCGAAGGAAGCCGTGGCGACGATCTGCTTGAAGGCGGATCGGGCGATGACGAGATAGAAGGCGAGAGCGGCGACGATTCCCTCAACGGCGGTGCCGGGGATGACGAGATCGAAGGCGACAAGGGCGATGACATCATCGATGGCGGTGCTGGCGACGACACCATCGAGGGCGGCGACGGTGACGACACGATCACGGCTGGTGCAGGCGATGACCGGCTGGACGGCGACAAGGGCGATGACCTTTTCCGGGTGGGCGAGGGCAGCGGTGTCATTGACGGCGGCAAGGGTGACGACACCGCTGATTTCTCCGGTGTCAAAGGTGCAGTCCACGACGAGGACGCGGGAACGGTAACGGTCGGTGACCGTGTCTACACATTGAAGAGCGTCGAGACCGTAATCGGTGCGTCGACGGCTGAAGAAGTTGCAGCGCGAAAGGATACACGGGTGTCGGATCCGGGTACTGACGACAATCTGAACGGCGACCACAAGAACAACGAGATCGACGGTGGTGCGGGCAATGACACCATCAACGGCCAGAGTGGCAAGGACACGCTGCTGGGCGGTGATGGTAACGACTCGCTGAACGGACAGTCGCAGGACGACACCCTGTTCGGTGGCTCCGGCAACGATGTCCTGAAGGGTGAGTCCGGCGCGGATGAGCTGAGCGGTGGCGACGGGGACGACACCATCGACGGCGGATCACAGAACGACGTGATCGATGGCGGCGACGGCGCCGACTCGATCGAGGGCGGCAGCGGCAATGATCAGATCCGTGGCGGCGCAGGCAATGATTTCCTGTCGGCGAGCTCCGGCAGCAACGTCCTGGATGGCGGCGCGGGCGACGACACCATCAACGGCAGCTCCAGCGCCGACACGATCATCGGCGGCGAGGGTCGTGACGTGCTGTCGGGCAGCCATGGCAATGACCTGTTCATCGCCGGGTCCGGCGGCGGCGAGATCTTCGGTGGCACCGGCAATGACACGGTGGATTTCTCCGGCGTTGACGGGGCGGTCTACGACGCGGAGGCCGGAACGGTCACCGTGGGCGAGAACGTCTTCCAGGTGACCGACGTGGAGACCGTGCTGGGAACCACCGACGCGCCTGAAGGCGGTGACGGCGACGACGGAGATGATGACAGGGGTCCCGACAACAGCGGCGACGACGATCTGAACGGCGACCACCTGAACAATGCCATCAGTGGCGGTGCGGGCAATGACACCATCAACGGCCAGAGCGGTGACGATACGCTTTCCGGTGATGATGGCGACGACAGCCTGCTGGGTGCCAGCGGCACCGATGAGCTGGACGGCGGCGCGGGCAATGACACGCTGAACGGCCAGTCCCAGGACGACACGATCCGTGGCGGTGACGGCAATGACCAGATCCGTGGCGAGGACGGCGTGGATGTGATCGACGGCGGTGCCGGAGATGACACCATCGACGGTGGCTCGCAGGCGGATGTGATCGATGGCGGCGATGGCGCTGACTCGATCGAAGGCGGCAGCGACAATGACACGATCCGTGGCGGCGCGGGCAATGACGTCATCTCGGCCAGTTCGGGTGAGAACATCCTGGACGGCGGTGCGGGCGACGACACCATCAACGGCAGCTCCAGCGCCGACACGATCATCGGCGGCGAGGGTCGTGACGTGCTGTCGGGCAGCCATGGCAATGACCTGTTCATCGCCGGGTCCGGCGGTGGCGAGATCTTTGGCGGCACCGGCAATGACACCGTGGATTTCTCCGGCGTTGACGGGGCGGTCTACGACGCGGAGGCCGGGACGGTTACCGTGGGCGAGAACGTCTTCCAGCTGACCGACGTGGAGACCGTGCTGGGCGTGACCGAGCCGGAACCGGAGCCGGAACCCGAGCCGCTGTTCACGGAAGGCAACGATGCCGTCGATTTCGATACGATCGACACAGCGGATTTCCTCGAAGGCACCACGGATGCCGCCCTGGGTGGCGATGACACCGTCTCCCTGTCGGATCGGGAAGATGGCAACGCGCGCATCTTCGCCGCAGGCGGCGGCAACGATCAGATCACCGGCCGCAGCCAGGACGACAACGTGCTGGGTGAGGCGGGCAACGACATCCTGATCGGTGCCGGAGGGGGTGACACCCTGGATGGTGGCGATGACGATGATACCCTGCGCGGTGATGCCGGGGCGGACAGCCTTGTCGGCGGTGCGGGAGCGGACCTGCTGCGCGGCGGTGACGACAATGACGTGCTGGAAGGCGGGGATGGCAACGACGACGCACGTGGCGGCGATGGTGCCGATACCATTGATGGCGGTCGCGGCAATGACAACGTGCGTGGCGATCTCGGCAATGATGTCGTTTCCGGTGGCGAAGGCGAGGACACGCTGTTCGGTGCGGGTGGCGACGATATTGTCACGGGCGGACTTGGCGACGACCTGCTGCAGGGCAACTTCGACAACGACCTGCTGTTCGGCGGGGATGGCAACGATACGCTGAACACCGGCGGCCAGGACGACACGGCCTTTGGCGGGGCCGGCAATGACAGCCTGCTCGGACTAACTGGCACTGACAGCCTCGATGGCGGCGACGGTGATGACACCCTGCGCGGTGACATTCATGACGACACGCTGATCGGTGGCGCCGGCGCCGACAATCTGCGCGGCGGCACAGAAAACGATCAGCTCTTCGGCGGTGCCGATGACGACTTTGCCGACGGTGAGGATGGTGACGACCTGGTCGACGGCGGTACAGGCAACGATACGGTTCGCGGTGGTGACGGTGCCGATACGCTGGACGGCGGTGACGGCGATGACCGCATTCGCGGCGGCACCGGCGACGACCGGATCACGGCGGGGATCGGTGATGACTTCGTCAATGCCGACCCGGGCAATGACTCGGTCGATGGCGGCGCGGGCAATGACACGATCTCCGGGCTTGGTGGTTCGGACACGATCACGGCAGGCGAGGGCGCGGATCTGGTCCGCGGCGGCAACCTGAACGACGTGATTTCCGGCGACGCTGGCGATGACACGCTGGAAGGCGAATCCGGCGCCGACACCCTCGTCGGTGGCGATGGCACGGACGAACTGCGCGGCGGGTCCGGCAATGACCAGATCTTCGGCGGTCTTGGCGATGACTTCGTGCTGGCGGGCGAGGGCAATGACTTCGTCACGGTTGGCGAGGGTGCTGACGAGGCCTTTGGCGAAGGTGGCAATGACACACTGATAGGTGGTGCCGAGGCCGACACGCTGGTCGGCGGCGGCGGTGCGGACCTGATCGAAGGCGGCGCGGGCGGCGACTTCATTGACGGCGGTATCAACAAGGACACGATCAATGCCGGCGACGGTGACGATGTGGTCTTCGCGAACTCCGACGACGATGTGGTTGACGCGGGCGCGGGCAATGATTTCGTCAACAGTGGCTCCGGCGCGGACAGTGTCACCGGTGGTGACGGCGACGACAGGGTCTTCGGCAGCAGCGGCCAGGACACGCTGGACGGCGGTGCCGGGAACGACACGGTCGGCGGCGGCACCAGTCGCGATCTGATCAGTGGCGGCACCGGTGACGACGAACTGCATGGCGACGGCGGTTTCGATACCCTGTTCGGTGACGATGGCTTCGACCGCCTGCTCGGCGACAACGGCGACGACCAGCTGTTCGGCGGTCTGGGCGACGACACGCTGGAGGGTGGCCTGGGCGACGACCTGCTGGATGGTGGCGAAGGCTTCGACACCTTCCTGGTCAAGGCGGGCAGTGGTGGTTCGTCGAACAACGACATCATCAACGACGTCGATATCGGCAACCGGCTGGTCCTGGAAGGTGCCGACGGCGGTGTCGGGCTGGACGATGTCGATTTCATCGACAATGGCGATGGCAGCTGGACGGCGAAGTTCCCCGCCGGTGCCGGATCCGTCACCTTTGACGAGACCGTGGTGACCCAGATCGACCTGTCGGATGGCCTGGGTGGCGTGAACGCCTCCATGCTCTACGACTCATCGCAGGGCGCTTACGAAGTCTTCGACCAGGACAACAACCTGCTGTTCCTGATGTGATTTTCGCCTCAACCGGCCACGGTCTGAGCGATTTCATCGACCGTGGTGCGGAGGAGGTCAAGGTCACCGGGTTCCGAAAGCCGGTGATCGCCCGCCTTCACGTAGTGGATGCGTACGTCCGCTGACCGCAGCGCCTCAGCGATCCGCAACGAATGCTGCCAGGGCACATCCGGGTCAGCCATGCCATGCAGCAGGCGCACGGGAACATCTATGCCGACCTCACCATCGTCCAGAAGGTGGCACGCGCGCCCGTCCTCGATCAGCTTTCGCGTGATGACATAGCCTTCCGGATCATACTCGGACGGGACGCGGACCAGTCCGTCTGTCATCAGGGTGGCCTGGTTCGCGCCTCCAAGTTCCTCCCACATCCAGGTCGTGAAATCCGGTGCCGGCGCTATGCCGATCAGACCGGCAATGCGTTGCGGGCGGGCAAGTGCCAGCCGCAGCATGACCCATCCCCCCATGGAGGAACCGACGATTACCTGCGGCCCCGTTGTCAGTTCATCAAGAACTGCTGCGGCATCTTCGGTCCATCGGCTGATACAGCCCTTGTCCGCGAAACTGCCGGAACTTTCGCCATGACCCAGATAGTCGAACCGCACGAAGCCGAGCCCCTTCGCCTGGCAATGTTCCTCCAGCGCCATGGCCTTGGTCCCACCCATGTCGGACATGAAACCCCCGCAGAAGATGATGCCGGGTGTCTTTCCGGTGGTATGATGATAAGCGATGGTTTCTCCGTCGGGTCGCGACAGTTCTTTCGGCGCGTTCGGCACTCTCGTCTCCTGGCCCAGTGACTACATGACAAGCGAACCACCGATCACCGAACCGGGCAACCCGCCAGAGACCGGGGCTGCTGCCGACCGTCCGCTGACCGTGCTGCAGGTCCTGCCTGCACTGGTTACCGGTGGTGTCGAGCGTGGCACCGTCGATATGGTCACCGCGCTTTCTGTGGCCGGTCATCGGGCCATCGTCGCATCCTCCGGCGGGCACATGGTGCAGGAGGTGGAGCGTGGCGGAGGTGAGCATGTGCTGCTGCCCATGCGGTCCAAGAACCCGCTGGTGATGTGGCGCAATATCGGCCACCTCGCCCGGCTGATCGTCGCGGAGAAGGTCGATATCGTTCATGCACGCTCCCGTGCACCGGCCTGGAGCGCGCACTACGCCGCGCGCCGCACCGCGACACCCTTCGTGACCACGGTTCACGGGCCGTACAACGGCCAGAACGCCGCCAAGCGTGCCTACAACAGCGTGATGTTTCGCGGCGACCGCGTGATAGCGACTTCCGGTTTCATCAGGGATTACCTGCGCCAGACCGCGCCGGAACTGACGGATGCGCGTATCCGGATGATCCCGCGCGGTGTCGATCTGGCCCAGTTCGATATTTCCACGGTTTCGGCGGCGCGGAAGATCCAGCTGGCCGAGGCCTGGGCCGTGCCCGCAGGTGCGCCGGTCATCCTGGTGCCCGGTCGGCTGGTCCGCTGGAAGGGGCAGCGCGTGATGATCGAGGCCCTGTCGCTGCTGCGGGATCAGGACTCCGTCGTCGTGTTTGCAGGCGGTGACGTCGGGCATGACGCCTACAAGCTGGAACTCCGGCGGCTGGCGCAGCGTCTGGGTGTCGAGGGGCGGGTGAGGTTCGTCGGGACCTGTCGTGACATGCCGGCGGCCTACGCGCTGGCCAGTGTCGTGGCTTCGACATCGGTTGAGCCGGAGGCCTTTGGCCGGGTCGCTGTCGAATCACAGGCCATGGGGCGCCCGACAGTCGTCACCGGTATCGGTGGCGCCATGGAGACGGTGGTACCCGGAGAGACTGGCTGGTGGGTCGATCCGGATGATGCGCCGCAACTGGCAGAGGCCGTCGAGACCGCCGTGGCGCTGGATCAGGATGCCCGCGATGCGCTGGCAAGCCGTGCCGTGGCCCATATCACGGCCAATTTCACCAAGACCCTGATGTGCGAGCGGACAATCTCGGTCTACCGGGAATTGAGCAGTTCCGCCTGATTGGTGCACCGGGTCAGGGCAGGGGAACCCCGGCACTGCCGAATGCCTGTTCCTGCCGCCCGGCCATCGTGCCCACATCGAATCCTTCGATCAGGTCATGGAACATCCGGTACCAGTTGATCTCCGACTTCAGGTGCAGGAAGACGCCGCCGAGACCGATTGCTGCGCGGTCCATGAAGACGAACTCGCGCGGTGGCGTCACGCCGCCACGCTCCTTCAGTTGCCGATGCACCTTTTCCGCCACGTCCTTGCCGTAGACACCATCGTCGCCGAATTCCTGGATCCGTCGGGCGCGATCTTCCAGCAGCGGCGCATAGACGAAGGCTGCCCACAGGTTCAGGGTCTCGATCACTTCCTTCGTCAGGCCACCGAAGCCCCAGCTTTCATAGGCATGTACTGCCAGAGCCTCGTCGCCATCGCGCAGCGCGCAGTAGAGGTCGATGACCCCCTGCACGAACTTGGGCTGGAAGGTACGGATGCAGCCATAGTCCAGCAGATTGATCGTCTGGTCGTCGCGTACCGTGTAATTGCCCAGATGGGGGTCACCGTGGATGACACCATAGTAGTAGAAGGGCACGTACCAGGCCCGGAACATGTTCTGCGCAATGGCGTTGCGCACCTCCTGCGGTGCCTCGGCGTAGGACATGAGCCGCCTGCCATCCAGCCAGCTCATGGTCAGCAGACGGTCGGTTGACAACTCCGGCACCACGGTTGGCACATGCACCCCGGCCTCATCCGCCAGCATCTGCTGATACAGATGCATGTGCCGGGCCTCCAGCCGGTAGTCCAGTTCCTCCCGCAGGCGATCCCCGATCTCCGTGTGGATGTTGCTGGTGTCGATGGAACTGTCATAGCGACGATAGACGGAGAAGATCAGCTTCAACTGCCGCAGGTCCGCCTCAACGGCGGAGGACATGTCCGGATACTGCAGCTTCACGGCGAGGTCGCTGCCGTCATGCCCGGTGGCGCGATGGACCTGCCCCAGTGACGCAGCGGCACTTGCTTCGCGCTCGAAGGTGGCGAACTGCTTCTGCCAGCCGGGTCCGAGTTCGGTCATCATGCGCCGCTTCACGAAGGCCCAGCCCATGGCCGGCGCGTCGGCCTGCAGTTGTGACAGTTCCTGCGCGTATTCCTTCGGCAGGGCCTCCGGGATGGTCGACAGGATCTGCGCCACTTTCATCAGCGGGCCCTTCAGCCCCCCAAGCGCGGCCCGCAAGTCCTGGGCGTGTACATTGCGGTCGATCTCCATGCCCAGATAGCGTTCACCGGCCAGCTTTGCGGCCAGGCCACCAACGGAACGACCGACGCGCGCATATCGCATCACCTGCCCGCCAATCGAATTCCGGTCGTTCGCCATCACGCTTTCGCCCCATCCTGTTACGGGTAGACCTTACGCATATGGCAGGCTTGTGGTTCAGCACCAAGGGGGAAGGACGTCAGGTCGCGGTCGCGTGACACGGGTGTACCGGTCCGCGGCAATTGTTTCAGCCGCCGTTGCGCTCCCCTGCGACGGTCAGGCCCATCTTCTTGAGCGCATCGACCGGTGCCTGCGGCAGGGCCAGGTTGGCAGCGCGCATCAGGACGATGCTGATGCGGCGATTGGAGTCGGCATACGGGTCTTCCGGCATCAGGGGTTCCTGGTCCGCCTTGCCGGTGACCTGGTCAATGCGGTGTGTCGGAACGCCCACCTCGATCAGGGCGCGACGGCTTGCATTCGCCCGGTCAGCCGAGAGTTCCCAGTTGCCATAGCCATTGGTCGAACGATAGGGCGTGGCGTCCGTGTGGCCGGTGATCTTGATCTTGTTCGGCAGGGTGGCAACCACGCCGGAGATCAGCCGCAGCAGATCGGAGGCATGACCTTCCAGCGAGGAACTGCCCTTCGGGAACATGGATCGGCCACCCTGGTCGACCAACTGGATGCGCAATCCCTCGTCGGTCATGTCGACCATAAGGTTCTCCGCGAGTTCCTTCAGTTCAGGGGGAGCCTGTTCGATGGCATCCTCGATGGCGTCCATGGCTTCGTTGAAGTTCTCCTGCTCGCGCCGGGCCAGGGCCTCGGCGATATCGTCCTCGCCCGGATTGCCCTTGCGACCACGTTCGGAGCCGTCCTTGGACTCCTCGTTGCTGGAGATGCCTTCCTCGTCCACTTCGTCGCCTGAGGGATCGAACTTCTTGCCGTCCTCGTGGCTGTCCTTCTCGTCCTCGATATCACCGACGGAGACGACCACGGTGGGCAGGCCGTTGTCGGAGATTCGTGACCCTTCCCGGACCATGGTCTGGCCGCCCAGCGCGCCGCCGGAGCCGGAGGTGGACTGGGATGCGGCGGCTGGGGCGAAGTAGTCGGCAATGCCGTTCTTCTGCTCGTCCGTTGTCACGTTCAGCAGCCAGAGCAACAGGAAGAACGCCATCATGGCCGTCACGAAGTCGGCATAGGCCACCTTCCAGGCGCCGCCATGATGCCCATGGCCGCCCTTGACGATTTTCTTGATGATGATCGGTTGCGGATGTTCGGACATGGTCCCTGGCTGCTGTCAGGTGGAGGAGGTTGAAGTAGTCTCGGGTCAGATCTTCGGGGCGTTTTCGACGGCTGCCTCGAGTTCCGCAAAGCTGGGGCGCTCGTGGCTGTAGAGCGTCTTGCGGGCGAATTCGACCGACACTGCCGGGGCATAACCGTTCAGATAGGCCAGCATGCCCGCCTTGATGCACTGGTAGTATTTCGTCTCCGCCTCGGCATAGGCCTCCAGGCTCTTGCCCATCGGGCCGACGATGCCATAGGCGAGGAAGATGCCCAGGAAGGTGCCGACCAGCGCCGCGGCGATCTTGCCGCCGAGAACCTCCGGTGGCTCGGAGATATACTGCATGGTGATGATGACGCCCAGCACGGCGGCGACGATGCCGAAGGCGGGCAGTCCGTCACCGACGGTGGTGACGGCAGAGGAGACGGCATGCTGTTCATGATGGTGGGTCTCGATATCCTCGTCCATCAGGGCTTCCATCTCGTGGGAGCTCTCGGTGCCCATGGTCATCAGTCGCAGGTAGTCGCAGACGAATTCGACCGCATGGTGGTTCTTCATGAAATTCGGAAAGGCGGTGAAGATGGAGCTCTTCTCCGGATCTTCGATGTGTGCTTCCAGCGCCAGCATGCCCTTGGCCTTGGCCAGCTTGAAGATGGTGTACTGCAATGTCAGCAGTTCCTCGTAGGTGGCCCTGTTGTAGGGCTGTCCCTTGAGCACCTTGCCCGTCGACTTCAGCACACCCACGATCACGGTCTTGGGGTTCGAGATGATGAAGGCACCAAGTGCCGCACCACAGATGATCACGACTTCGAGGGGCTGGACCAGAACGGCGAAGCTGCCATGGGGCAGATAACCCCCCAGTACCGAGCCGATAACCACCACAAGTCCGATGATGAAGAACATGGAATCTACCGCCGCTTTTTGTGCACCTGACCCCAGCTTGCCGCCATTGCGGTTAAGATCACGTTAGCGAAGACGGCGTTGCGCATGGCCGCTGAGCGAATTATTCCGGTGGGGCGGGGTTTTCCGCGCGGAAGCAATTGGTAAACTCGGCTCCGGTTCGATTGAGTCTGCTGATGGGTTGGGGAGCGCCATGACGGTAACGCCGCGCGAGATGCGGGATGCAATGGGGTGCTTTGCCACCGGGATCACCGTGATCACCGCACTGGATGCCGAAGGGCGCCCGGTTGGCCTGACCGTCAATTCGTTCAACTCTGTTTCCCTGGAGCCGCCGCTGGTGCTGTTCAGCCTCGACAGGCGGGCGAACTGTGCCGATGCCTTCGGCGACGGGAAGCCATTCGCGGTCAATGTCCTGGGGGTCGGGCAGCAGGCGGAATCAAACCACTTCGCCTCCAAGGCCGATGACAAGTTCGCTGAAATTCCCTTTGAATGGCAGCCTGGCAACAATGGCTGTGCAATGCTGAACAGTGCCATTGCCAGCTTCGAATGCATCACGGACGCGACGCACGATGGCGGCGATCACGTCATCATCATCGGTCGGGTTACACACCTGAACCAGGTGGAGGGGCAATCGCCACTGCTCTACTTCCAGGGAAGATATGCGGAGATCGGGGGCTGACCTTCGGGTTCAGTCGGTGACCACCAGCCTGCAGATCCGTCGCAATGCTTTCCAGTCCTTCTGGTTCAGGGCGGGGGCACCGCCGGTGGCCTGTGCCCGGATCGCTGCAATGCGGTCGTCCGGGCCCGGATGGCTGTCCAGAAAGCGGGTGAAGGAGGGTGATCCTGCGGCACCGGCCTGTTTCGCCTGGGCCCGCGTGAAGAAGTCGATCATTCCCTCGGCCGTGAAGCCCAGCTCATTCAGGCGTTCTACGGCAAACGCATCTGCTTCCCTTTCGGCGTCACGGCCATAGGACTGGCTGGCCATCTGGCTGGCGAGCGTCCCGCCGATGCTGCCGGTGGTGCCGGGGGAGAAGACAGACGTCACCGCATCGATGGCGCTGTCGCGGATCAGACGTTTCATCCCATGCCGGTGGTACACATGGCCTATCTCATGCGCCAGGATTCCGGCAACCTCGGCGCCGGACCGGGCTTCCCGGATGAGGCCCCTGAAGATGAGGACATGTCCGCCCGGAAAAGCCATTGCATTGACCAGGCCGTGCGGGACCACGCGCACCTGCAAGGGGGTGCTGGCGCCCAGCCCGGCGGCGATCCCGTCGGTCAGGCGTTCGATGACAGATAGTCCTTCAGGGTCCACGCATCGCTTTGCCATCGCCGGACTGATGAACGTCATGGCTGACAGGGCTTCGTCGCCAATCTTGCGTTCCGTCGATTCCGGGACCAGCGCGGCCAGGACCGAAATGATCAGGGGCAGCGCGGCGACCGCAATTGCTCCGGCGACTGCCAGGGTGGCAACACCGATGGCGAGACGCTTCATGTCCCGTCTAAGCCCCCCGCGCCGGTTGCTGAAAATCTCCGGCCAGTACGTTCGGCAGATTTCCACTTCCCGCTGACCCAGCACGATCACGCGGGCATTTGGCTCCCCCGCGTGGCTGAAGCGCGCACGGGCACCGCGGTCGAGCTGGTCAACCAGTTCGATTTCTGCCCTTGGCCAGGTCCGGTCCATATCAGGCGCATGGATCGTCAACCCGTCGGCAGCGACCGTCAGATGAACATCCTGCTCCTGCGC
Source organism: Minwuia sp. (assembly GCA_029213165.1). Taxonomy (GTDB): domain Bacteria; phylum Pseudomonadota; class Alphaproteobacteria; order Minwuiales; family Minwuiaceae; genus Minwuia. Next base: position 40,557 of record JARGNO010000002.1, on the reverse strand, counting down.
GATCCGCCCATCCAGGAAACGTGCGCCAAAGATCGTTGATCCATCCCCCGCCATGGCGGATCAGATCCCGTCCATGCCGAGCAGGATATCCAGCCCGTCACCAGGCCCGCTGCGCCGGTTCTGGACCTGCTGGACCTGATCAGGATGGATCTCGCCCTGAATGGCGGTCGTCTCGAACACATGCTCAAGCGTCATGTAGCTGACCAGGTAGAGAAAGGCCGCGTAGGAAACCGGGAAGACGATCAGCAGGGAGAATGCCAGCGAAGGAACCAGCGCGCCGAGCTGTTCGAAACTCGGGCTGTTGATGACGAGACGGCTCGGGTCGACGATGTCGAGCATGACACCGCTCATGCTGGCGAAGATGCCGGTCAATATGAATACCACACCATAGACAAGCAGCGACGCCAGGAAGGTGCCAAGCACATGGATCCAGAAGATGCGCCACGGCCTCAGTTCGGTCTCGAACCTGAGAGGGCCAAGTCGCATGTTGTTCAGGTGATAGCGCAGCACAAACCCCCGCCACCAGGCCAGAGAGAGCCCAAGGGTGAACGGCAGCAGGAACCAGCAGATCAGCCAGGGAAAGGCGATCTGAGCGCTGCGGCCCAAATAGGTGAAATTCAGAGTGCCGACGGACATGTTGGCGATCAGGTAACGCTGGGTCGCAACTGCAAGCCAGGGATAGAACAGCCCCAGACTCATGACCGTCAGCAGCAGGGGAACGGCAACACGGATGGCGAATCCGAACGGTGATCCGGCCACGTCACAATGAATCCCCCGCCAGGTCGTGCGACGCAGCATGTAGCGGTGGCGACTGTAGATTGCCAGGACACCCAGGGCAGAGAAAACGAGATAGAGCACGCCCAGCCATGCCCCCTGACCGGAGAGTGGGCCAAGCGTCGCGAGGATCATGTACTGCAGCGCCCACAGCATCAGCGCGACCACAAGGCCCGCAATCACGAAACCGACGAAGAGTTCGATTCCACGCCCGCCATATTCCAGACGGCTGCCGCCGACGGACAGATGGCCCCAGACATAGCGGCGCACATTGGTCCGTGACCAGAACCAGTAGGTGCCGACAGTGGCGAACAGCAGCATCACATGACGCAACAGCATGCGGCGCACGTCACCGCGGCGACCGTGATAGGCAAGCTTCCATCGCTGCCTTCCCGGGTCGGAGGTGCCGATAGCGGACAGGTCCAATGCGGGCGCAGTCGTCGGCACCGAGGTCATGCCGGTTGTCGGCTTGCCATCCGTCACTTCGGCCGGGGTGGAACCGGCAGGTTCCGGCCAGCGCGGCTTCTCGTCGTCGCTCATGTCCGCCCTGTCATGCGCCGGTTGTGTTCCACGTATGCGGACACGTTATGTGCTGCGCGCCGGACCGGCAAGTGGAGCGGCCTTCGCGACTGGTGCCGTCGCCTGCGCGAGCGTAGGTTTGCAGTTCTTCCGGTGCAGGAGCAGGCAATGAACGAGATGAATTCGCGAAAGGGGCGGAACGAACCGTCTTCGATGTTCTTCTGGCCGACGGAGGACCGGCCCGTTGCGCGGCGCGGTGAGGGGATCTTCATCTGGGATGACGAGGGCCGACGCTATGTCGATGCCAGTTGTGGTCCCCAGACGACCAATGTCGGCCATGGAAACCAGTATGTGATCAACGCGCTGAAGGCGCAGATGGACGACATCTGCTATGCCTTCCGCACGCATTTCAAGAATGGTCCGGCTGAGCGACTTGCGGACCGGCTGGCGACGCTCGGCGCGCCGAAGGGTCTGACACGGGCGTTCTTCTGCTCCGGCGGGTCAGAGGCCGTCGAGGGTGCGATCAAGCTTGCCCGACAGGTTGCCATCGCGCGCGGGCAGGGGACCCGGCACAAGATCATTTCCCGCGTGCCGTCCTATCACGGTTCCACACTGGGGGCGCTGTCGCTGACCGGTGACCCGGACATGTTCGCGCCCTTTGCGCCGATGATGCCGAACCAGCCGAAGATCCGCGCGCCCTTCGTCGTGGAGCGGGCGGCGGGGGTCTCGGAAGATGAGGCCGCGCTGGCTTTCGCGGATGAACTGGAGACGGAAATCATCAATCAGGGGCCATCGACGGTACTGGCCTTCATTGTCGAACCGGTGGGCGGGGCTGCCACCGGCGCGCTGACACCGCCCGATGTCTACTACCAGCGCATTCGCGAGATTTGCGACCGTCACGGTCTGTTGCTGATTTATGACGAGGTCATGTGTGGCTCCGGGCGCACCGGCAAGTATCTGGCGGCGGAGCACTGGCCGGCCAATCCCGATATCGTCGCCATGGCGAAGGGGCTGGCCGCCGGATATGTGCCGCTCGGCGCGGTCATGGCGCGTGGTGACCTGGTTGCCCTGGTGGAGGATGCGGGCGGCTACGCCCACGGTCATACCTATTCGGCAAGTCCGCTTGCCTGTGCCGCCGGTCTGGCGGTGCTGGATGTGCTGATGGAGAATGATCTGGTTGCCAACTCTGCGGCGATGGGAACGGTCCTGAAGGCGCGGCTGGAGGGGCTGGTGGAACGTTTTCCCTTCATCGGGGAAGTGCGCGGCAAGGGGCTGATGCTCGGTTTCGACGTCATGGCGGATCGAAACAGGCGCATCCCGTTCGCGCCGGAACTGGGGGCGGGAAGTGCCATTGCCCAGGCCTGCTACGACCGGGGTCTGATCATCTATTCAAGGCGGATGCTTGGTGGCCTGCGCGGTGACCATTTCCTGGTCACACCGCCGTTGAATGTGACGGAGGGGGAGATCGACATGATCATGGAACTGCTGACGCAGGCGCTGGATGACTTTGCCCCCAGAGCGCTGGAGGCCATGGCATGAGTGCGGGAACCGAAGGTCAGGTCATTCTGATCACGGGGGCCGCCAGCGGCATCGGCAAGGCGCTGGTGCAGGGCTTTCTGGCCGATGGGGCCAGGGTGATGGCGGTTGATGTGGATGAGGCCGGTTTGGCGACGCTGGCGGGCGACAGCCTGCTGGCGCATGTCGCTGATATCTCCGATCCTGAAGCCGTCACCAACATGATCCAGCTTGCCGTGAGCCACTTCGGGCGACTGGATGTCCTTTTCAACAATGCCGGGATCGGCGTCCGTGCGCCGATCGTCGATCATCCTCCAGCTGATTTCGAACGCCTGATCCGGGTCAACCTGGTCGGCCCCTTCCTGGCCATGCAGATGGCGATGCCCCTGATGCGGGAGCAGCAGGGTGGCGGTCATATCATCAATACGCTGTCGCGGGCGGGTGAGGCGGGTGGCAGTGGTTTCGGTGCCTATGGTGCCTCGAAGGCCGGGCTTTACACCCTGATGCGAACTGCCGCGCGGGAAATGCTGGGAACGGGTGTCCGGATCAATGGACTGATCCCCGGACCAACCCGGTCCGGCATGAACCCCAAGGCACCGCAGGACCCGGCGGATGTCTATCCCACCGCACGCTGGATGGTGGAGACCGGTGCCGGAGACCAGACCGGTCGGGTTTTCTGGAACAAGCAGGAATACCTGATGTTCGATGAGGGCAATGTCACCTTCAAGCGGGAGATCACATGATGGACGACGTGCAACGGATGCTGATCGAGCGGGCCTGCGAGCGGCTGCAGATCGAATATTGCCATCTGGTGGATCACGGCTCTGCCGCGGGAATTGCGGACCTGTTCACCGACGACGGGGTCTGGGCAGCGGGCAAGCGTGCCTTCGAGGGAATGGACGCCATCCGCGACAACTTCCAGAAGCGCCAGGACAACCGCGAACGGCGGTCCCGTCATGTCTGCTCCAATGCCCTGATCGCGGTTCAGGACGCGGACAATGCGACAGGTACGGTCTATCTGATCCTGTACCGGCACGATGATCCGGCAGATGCGCCGATACGGCCGGCGTCCCTGCCGGAGGTGGTGGGGGCCTATCGGGACACGTTCCGTCGCACGGATGCGGGCTGGCGGTTCAGCCGTCGCGATGTTGTCGCCGACTTCGCGTCCTGATCATTCGACCGCATGCTCCGGCAGCAGGCCCTTCGGATAGAGCAGCCAGAGGTCCAGCGTACGGTTCATGCGGCCTGCCAGCCGGGCGGCTTCATCGCCCGGGCCAAGGAACAGGTCGGCGCGGCGCGGACCCCGGATTGCGCCGCCGGTATCCTCGGCCAGCGTCAGACGACTGATTTCCGGGTCAGACCCCTGCGCCCCTGCCGCAAGGAACATTGGCAGCCCGAGCGTCCATGCACGCCGGTCCACGGCGATTGAACGGCCCGGCGTCAGTTGCGTGCCAGCGGCACCAATTGCGCCGGTGACCCCCTGCCGTTCCTGAAAGAAGACGTAGGAGGGGTTGAGGTCCATGATTGCCTCCGCCTCCACCGGGTTGGCGGACAGCCAATGCCGGATCGCCTGCATCGACATGTCTTCGCGCGCGATTGCGCCGCTGGCGATCAGGTCACGACCTATGGCGCGGTACGGATGACCGTTCTGCGCGGCATAGCCGAGATAGGCGATCTCATCATCAGGCAGGGCGATCCGACCGGAGCCCTGAATCTGCAGGAAGAATAGATCGACCGGATCGGCGAGCCAGAAGATCGGATCGACGGTCCCGGTCAGGCTGCCTTGGCGGATTGCCGATCTGTCTGCATATGGAACCAGTTCGCGACCTTCCAGCCGACCTGCAATCCTGGTGCCCTTCAGGTCTGGCCGAAATGCCGCCAGGTCCACATCGATCAGGTCTTCGGGACGCGGCAGCAGCGGTACATCGAAGCCCGCCTCTGCCTGCCGTCGTCCGTCATAGGTCGGCTCGAAGTATCCGGTCAGCAGACCCGGACCCTCCGCCTGCAGCGCCCAGACTTCGAACCGCGTCTCGATGAACTGCCGGTTCAGCGCTGCGCCATCCTTCAGATCGGTGCAGGTCTGTCGCATGGCTTCGGCCAGATCGCCCTTGCGCCATTTCCAGCGGCCACACTGGCGCAGCAGGGACGGCGCAATCCCCGCCACATCATCTGCATCCCAACCCGGCAGGTCCCCGAACGACGCCCGGGTCAGCGCATGGTCCTCCGTGATGGTCCTGGGCGGCTGGGGAACCATCAGCACGACGCCAACGAACAGGGCGACTGCAATCAGGATCAGTATTGCCGCAGCCAGCCGTGTGCCTTCGATCCTCATCAGGCGGGCAATACCGGGGCGGGATCGTTCAGGTTGATGACGCGGTCGCTGTCGAGAAAGGCCAGGTTGGCCGCCCGCAGTTTCTCCGCATCCTCATCGAACAGGAACGGCAGCAGGGCGTAGCGGGTTCCCCGCGTTACCGGCAGGGCCTCATGCAGCACGCCGCAGCCGAACACGACCGCACCGCCGGTGGGCGCGCGATAGCGGTGATCGACATATTCCGGGAACCGCAGGTCACCGCCGTCATATTCGTCGGCGTTCAGGTTGATCGTGACCGCAAAGCGGCGATGCGCCGTGCCCTTGGTCGTGTTGTCGCGATGGGCACGGAAGAAACCACCGGACTTCTCGTCGTAGCAGGCGACCAGATAGCGTTCCAGCCGCGTCGCATTGAAGTTGAACGCGCGGAAGATCAGGGGACAGAGGCGGCGGTTGATGGCATCACGCACTTCGGCGCGCAGTGCCTGATCCTCGATGATGCAGTCCTGACGCCGCTTGAACCGGCTGTCCATGATGCCGACGGTGCGCCCGTCGACCTCACGCATGAACCCGCTCTCCGCGCCGCCGGTGGTCTTGTAATAGTCGATCAGCCGCCGACAGAATTCCGGTGGAATGACATTGGGCACCACCAGCACGGGGGCCTGCCGCTCGACCGTGACAGCCGGTTCGCGTGGGGGGATGTCGTCCAGCATCCCATGCAGACGTTCGGTCAGCGACTCCAGCGGGGTCAGGGGCTGAAAGCCGACGATCCGGACACTCTCGTCGATGACATAGGCACCGTTCAGCAGCTTCGGTGGCGTATCCCCCTGTCGGGGTGTCACCATGCGAAACCGCCGCGCGATGGCGCCATCGACATCGCGGAACAGCGTGATGGGCAGGTTCGATCCGTCCTGGTCAGCCTCGACCGACGCGTCCGGCCCTGCAACGACGCCGAAGACATGCACCCCCTTGGAACGCAGGGTCGCCAGCGCGGACGCCAGGACCTTTCGCGCCTGCGTGCGCTCCGGCCCGTTCAGGAAGACCAGCACTGCGCGGTGGCCACCGATGGTGTTGAAGTGAAATGCCGGATTGACCGTCGAAGGCGCGGTGAAATCCGGGGCCGGATCACCGGGATGAAGACGCGCGGACGGCGCCGTCATCTTGTCCATTGTCAGTGCGCTGAACGGGTCGCGATCAGTTCCCAGTTCGGATCACGGGAACGGGTATCGCGGGCAAAGGTCCAGATCTCGGTCAGTGTGTTCACATCGTTCGGATCGCCTGCGACGACCCGGCCTTCAGAATCCTTGGTTGCCGAGATCATGCTGGAAACGAACTTGACGGTGACTTCCGCAATCTTCTCGTCGGTCAGTTCCGCTTCAACGATCTCGGCCTGCTTGATCCCGACCAGCGTCGTTTCCTGCGTCTGGTCCGCATCTTCCCGCGCGTCGATGGCGGCGGCAAAGCTGCCATAGACCTTCTGCGCAAGCAGGGGCTTCAGTGTGTCCTTGTCGCCGGCAGCGAAGGCGTTGACGATCATCTCGTAAGCGCCGCGCGCGCCATCGGCAAAGCTGCGCCGGTCGAAACCGGGATCGACCTGGCGAATGGCATACAGGCCCTTCTCCAGCGGTGATGCGTCTTCCGCAGGCGGCAGATCGTCCGCCGGCATGTCATCGCGCATGACGCCATCGCGGGTCGGCAGGTCGATGATGTTGTCACCGCGCTCGTCAGATGCCTCCGACTGCTTCGAACCCAGCCCCCCGAGACGTGTTCGCGGGTGCTCCTGCTCGTGACCAGTGCGGCGTCCAAGCGTGTTCCGCAGCCGCAGAATCAGGAACGCTGCGATCATGCCGAAGATTACAATCTCGAAAATCGGGAATCCGTTACCCATATTCCACTCACTGGCGCGTGCGCCGGGGGTTGATGCTTGCCCTCGCTTGCGGGCTTCACTGCAACCAACATAGGCCGCGGAACCCGCGCGAACAAGCCATGCCCCTGCTATTCCTGCTTCTCTTCATCGCAATGCCCATCGTGGAGATCGCGGTCTTCATACAGGCCGGTGATCTGATCGGTCTCTGGCCGACACTGGGCGTTGTCATCGTGACCGGCATCGCAGGGACAATCCTGCTGCGTACCCAAGGGTATGGCGTCATCGGGCGCATCCGTGCGCGGATGGAGGAGGGGCAGCCACCGCTCTTCGAGATGTTCGAGGGACTGTGCATCTTCGCTGCAGGCCTGCTGTTGCTGACCCCGGGTTTCGTGACCGACAGCATCGGATTCCTGCTGTTCCTGCCCCCGCTGCGGCGACTTATCGCGGTCTCCATCGCCAGTCGGGTGAAAGTGCATGTTCGCGCCAGCGCGGGACCGGGTCATGGTCCGCATAGTGGACCCCGTCGTGGTCCCGGTGGCGGCGGCCCGGTCATCGACGGCGAATATGAAACGGTTGATCCCGACCGGGAGAAACTGCGTTAGGGAGTACTCTCCCGCCATCTGTGGGCAGTTACTCCTCCGTGACCATGGGCTGCAACCCCCTGATCCGTTCGGCGAAGACCCGATGGAAGTCGTTCAGTTTCTCTGCCAGCCATTCATGCTGTCGCGGCCAGTCTGCTTCGTCTTCAAGGTCCGCGTCATCGAGATGATGCACGATGCGGCATGCCTGACGCTGCGGCATTCGCTGCCATTCGACGGCGTACCCCAGTTCTGAGTCGATAGTGACCTTCTGACTCTCCAGGGCAAGGAAGTAGCCTTCGGCATGTGGGCCGTCGACGTAGAACTCGGCCCTGACCTGATTGGTGCGTCGGATCACCACTGCACCCAGTGAGAACTCGGACCGACCGATCGAGTAGTTCATCCATGACTGCGGTTGCGCCTTGCGATTCCCTGACACCGGTCCCCTCGCGCGATCAAGCGCGGCATGGAGGCCGTCCCAGAACGCCCGCTGCTTTACCCTGATTTCGCTCAGTTCTGAATCATCTATCGCCCGCGCTGCCTGGTGAACCGAC
>JARGNO010000002.1:0-32432 GCA_029213165.1 Minwuia sp. | reverse complement strand
AGTTGTTGGGTTTCGAGACGACATTGAACTTGGGCGCAACCGGTGAGTTGCCAATACGCCAGAGTTCGATCTCGATACCGAAGAACCTGAAGCTCTCGTCCGTGATCCGGTTCAGCCAATCCAGCGTCGATCTGTGCTCTTCGGTGAAGCGTGCCGCAATCCAGATGATCGTCACGGCTTCAAGGCCGGAGGCGTAGGTCAGCAGCTGACCGAGATGTGTATGGTCGGTGCGCTCCAACTGGTTCTCGATCAGCACCCACTCGTCTGAGCCGACATTCTTGCACAACAAGTCTGCCCGAAATGGGCCAACTGCCTTCTCCTGCGCCTCGAGTTCCAACTCCAGTCCGAGCACGTCCGAAAGGATTCCCAGATGGTCTTCCTGTGCCAACCAGGGTGTGAAATTCATCGCCTCGGTTTCCCAGGCGTTCCTCAGAGGCACGCTCTCCAAACGACCGATGGGCAGAATCTCTTGTTCGGTGGACATCTTCATTCCTGGAATATTACAATTTCACCGGGCTCGGAGGGCAAGTCGACGGAACCTCTCGACGCCTTCCCGTTCAGACGATCCGCTTCTCGCGCAGGGCGGCGATCATGTCGGCACCGTAGCCGAGATCGCCCAGGATCTGATCGGTATGCTCACCCAGCATCGGTGCGCGGTGGCGGATGCCGCCCGGTGTGCCGCTCAGGTTGATCGGCGCGGAGGCTATCGGGGCAGGGGCAGGTACGTCCGGGTACTCGACACCCTGCAGGAAGCCCATGGCCTGGATGTGCGGATCGTCGAGCGCCTGCTGCGGTGAATGCATCGGACCGGCGGGAACAGAGGCGGCGGCGTAGTCAGCCAGCACATCGACGGTCTTGCGGCCCTTCGCGTGTTCGCGGGCGATATCCGAAAGGATCTCGCCGTTGTCGCCACGGTCGAGGTCGCTGGTGAAGCGCGGATCATCCTTCAGTTCCGGGCGTCCGACCATGTCGGCCCAGCGTTCGAACAGCGGTCGACCCACCACCTGCACGATGATCCAGCCATCGCCGGTCTGGATGATGTCGGTCGGACCTGCGGTCTGGCCGCGGTTCAGGGTGGGCTTGCGGTTGATGCCGGTCAGCGCCTGCTCGATCAGTGCTGCATTGCCGATGGTGAGGGCGGAGCGGACCAGCGCGCCCTCCACCATCTGACCCTCGCCGGTCTTGTCGCGGTGCATCAGCGCCACCAGAGTACCGATGGCGGACATCATGGCAGTGGTGAAATCGACGAAGGGCGCCGCGAACTTGACCGGCTGATCTTCGGAACCGGACATGTAGGTGCTGCCGGACATGACCTGTCCGATGCCGTCAAAGCCGACCCGGTCGCTGTAGGGGCCACCGTGGCCATAGGCCGAGACGGTGGTCAGGATGATGTCCTTTTTGATCTTGCGCAGGCTTTCGAGGTCCAGCCCCATGGCCAGCAGACCCTGCGGCGGCAGGTTGGCGACCACGACGTCGGCGGTCTCCACCAGCTTTGCCACGATCTCGCGACCTTCCGGCTTCATCGGGTTCAGGGTCAGGCCACGCTTGTTGCGGTTGACCTGCATGAACAGCGCGCCGACACCGCCGTCACCGTTCACGGGCGTGGTGTAACGATCTTCCGATCCCGCGACCTTCTCGATGCGGATCACGTCCGCCCCGAACTCTGCCAGCAGGGTGGCGCAATAGGGACCCGCGATGTAGCGCCCGAAATCCAGTACCCGATAGCCGCTCAAAACACCAGTCATCTTGAATTCCTCCCCAGGATCGCGACGCCGCAGCGCACGCTTATCGTCGTTCGATACTCATCTTCATACCGAAGCGTGGACGCAACGTCACGATGCCCTGTGGCATGACAGGGTGGCCCGGCTTCAGACGCAGGCGATAGCGACGGGCGATCATCGCCAGTGCCAGACGCCCCTCCGTCTGTGCGAACCCCGATCCGATGCAGATGCGCGGCCCCCCACCGAACGGGAAATAGGCATGCTTGTGCCGGGCGTGCACCTTCTCGTCAGCAAACCTCTCCGGATTGAAGATTTCCGGGTCCGGCCACAGCTTCGGATTGCGATGGGTGATGTAGGGGCTGACTGTCACATAGGCCCCCTTGGGCACCAGCAGTCCATCAGGGCCTTCGCCACCCAATCTGTCAGCTTTCTCCGCGAACCGGCTGATGGAAAAGGCAGGTGGATAGAGCCGCAGGGTTTCGTCGAAGATCATGCGGGTGCGCTGAAGTGGATGCAGGTCGTCGAAGCCGGGGCGCCGGTCCCCCAGCATCTGCGTCACTTCACGATGCAGCAACGCATCTTCGTCCGGGTGCTGGTCCAGCAGATAGAAGACCCAGGTCAGGGCCTGTGCCGTCGTCTCGTGACCGGCTGCGAACAGTGTCACCACCTCGTCACGCAACTGGGCATCAGTCATGCCTTCGCCGGTTTCCGGGTCGCGCGCATCCAGCAGCATCTGCAGCAGGTCTTCCCCCGGCTCGGCGGCGGCGCGCCGGGTCTCGATCAGGTCCAGGATCATGCGGTCCAGCGTTGCCAGCGCCCGTGTCGCTTCCGGATCACGAAGGCGTGGCAGCCATTCCGGCAGGCCCAGCATCTCGATCACCGGCGTCCGTCCGAAACTGCTGATCAGGGTCGCGACGGCCTTGCCCAACTCGTCGATCGAGGTGCCCAGATCGCGGGAGAACAGGGTGCGGGCCACGATCTCCATGGTCAGGCGCATCATCTCCTGGGCAATATCGACGTGGCGTCCCGTGTCGGCGATGGCGTCCCAGCGTTCGATCAGCCCTTCGGTACATTCCGCCATGATGCCAGCCAGCACCCGCAGGCGCTTGTAATGGAACGCCGGGGCGGCGATGCGGCGTTGCCTGCGCCAGAAGGTGCCTTCCGCTGTCAGCAGCCCATTGCCCAGGGCAGGACCAAGGATCCGGCGGTTCAGCCGACCCTTGGTGTAGATATCGGGCTTCTCCACCAGGATCTCGTGGATCCAGTCCGGGCGGTTCACCAGAACGAATGGCTGAAACCCGATACGGCGGAAGGTGTAGTCCTTGTCGAAGACGTAGGGCGGATAGACCTCGATGATATTGTCGCGGATGGTCCGGATGGTCTCGACCACGCTCAGTCGCCGGTCCTTGCCCGGATGGCGCTGGCGCGGGCGGTTGCTCAGGTCCACCACATCAGTCATCGGCGTCTCTCATCCTCGCTGGCAAAGGGATTCTTCGACTTGCGCAGCATGATCCGGATCGGCACGCCGTGCAGCCCGAACGTGTCGCGCAGGCCATTGACCAGATAGCGCTCATAAGCCGACGGCAATTGCCCGCCGGACGAGGTGAAGAGGCTGAAGGTCGGCGGACGCGCCTTGACCTGCGTCATGTAACGGATGCGAAACCGGCGTCCGTCAACCAGCGGCGGCGGATGCTTCCGTGTCATCTCCTCGATCCAGCGGTTCAGCCGTGCCGTGCTGATACGCAGGTTCCAGGCTTTCTCCGCCTTCAGTACCGTGGGCAGCAGCTTGTCCACGCCACGCCCCTTCAAGGCCGAGAAGGTGACGATCGGGACGCCCTTGATCTGGGCAAGCTGCGTTTCCAGCTTGTAGCGGATCTCCGACATGGTCTCGGCGCCGTCTTCCACCAGATCCCACTTGTTGACGCCGATGACCAGGCCGCGGCCCTCCTCCTCCGTCTGCCGCGCGATGACCAGATCCTGCCGTTCCAGCGGCTGTGTGGCATCGATCAGCAGGACGACGATCTCAGCGAACTGCACCGCGCGCAGGCCGTCAGCGACCGCGAGCTTCTCCAGTTTCTGGTTCACCCGTGCGCGACGGCGCATTCCGGCGGTGTCATAGAGGCGGATGATGCGCCCGTCGTGTTCCCAGTCCACGGAGATGGAATCGCGTGTGATACCGGCTTCGGGTCCGGTGAGCAGGCGGTCCTGGCCGATGATGCGGTTGATCAGGGTCGACTTTCCCGCGTTCGGCCGACCAACGATGGCCAGCATCAGCGGCTTGTTGTCCGGGTCTTCCGCCGCGGCATCATCATCTTCGTCCGGGGCGAAGGGCAGCAGGGCATCATGCAGATCGACCATGCCCTCGCCATGCTCCGCCGAGATGGCGACCGGATCACCAAGACCCATGCCGAAGGCATCATATATGCCGCCTTCGCCCGCCCGGCCCTCGCACTTGTTGGCAACAACGATGACCGGCACCTCGCTGCGGCGCAGCCAGTCCCCGAAATGCTTGTCCACCGGGGTCACACCAGCACGGGCGTCGATGACGAACAGCGCCACATCGGCCTCCGCCAGCGCCAGCTCGGTCTGCTGGCGCATCCGCGCCTCCAGGCTGTTGTCGAAGACATCCTCCAGCCCGGCAGTGTCGATCACCCGGAACTCCAGCCGGGCGATGTGGCCTTCAGCTTCCCGGCGGTCGCGGGTAACCCCCGGCAGGTCATCGACAAGCGCCAGACGCTTGCCCACCAGACGGTTGAACAGCGTGGACTTGCCGACGTTCGGTCGGCCAATGATGGCAACAGTGAAACTCATGGGTCAGGCCGTTCTAGCGATAGGCGACGAGATCGCCGCCATCCGTGACGATGTACAGCGTCTCCCCCGCCACAACCGGCGCCACGGAGATACTGTCAGAGAACTTGATGCGTCCCAGCGCGGAGCCGTCATAGGGCGACATGGACCAGACGGTGCCGTTGCTGCCCGCCACGATCAGACGGTCGCCCGCCAGAACCGGGCCGACCCAGGTGATGCGCCCGCGCTTGTCTTCCACATCGGTGAACTTTGGCATCTGGGTTACCCAGCGGATACCTCCGTCCAGGGTGGAGAGCGCCACGAGCTCCGCCTCGTTGGTGACAAGGAACAGGAAGTCACCGGCAATCCAGGGCGTCTCGCTGCCCGCCATGTCCTGATCCCACAGGCGATTGCCCTGTCGCAGGTCATAGGCGGCCAGATAGCCGCCGTGGCTGATCGCATAGACCCTGCCGGCATCAATCACCGGCTGGCCGTCAAGATCGTTGATCGAACCAAGCGGCGTGATCCGCCGGGCGCGGACGAGCTGGTCAGACCAAAGTGCCTGGCCTGTATCCGCGCGCAGGGTATAGAGCTCACCCGAGGAATAGGGGGCCAGCACGAACGGCCCCTGTGCGGATGGGGCAGGGGCGCCGATCAGTTCCGCCGCCTCGATGATGCCCTGATGCTGCCAGAGCTCATTGCCATCCTCGATATTCAGCGCAAACAGCCGGTTCTCGGAGGCGAGCAGGAATATCCGGCCGTTGCTGATGGTCGGTGCGCCGCGCACCGGGCCATCGACCTTGCCGCGCCAGTAGTAGCGCCCCGTGGCAAGTTCCATGGCATAGATGTCGCCATAGGGCGTGGCGACGATCAGACGACCCTCGCCGATCGCCATGCCGCCACCGACCTCGCCCAGATCCTCGCCCCGGCGGGCCAGTCCCACACGCCAGATGCGTTCGCCGCTGCGGGCGTCGAATGCGGATATCTTGGACTGGGAGTCCATCGTGTAGACACGTCCCCCCGCCACCAGCGCGCGGGAGACGATCTGTTCCTGACCATCGGCCCCGGCACCGATATCCGCGCTCCAGACCCGCTGCAGTGACGCGCCAAGCGCGACATGCTGCATCGCTGCGTCGGCGGTCCCGGCAGATTGGGGCCATTCGGCATTGACGAAGGGGGCGGGCAGGATGACTTCCAGATCCTGGACACGCTGTTCCGGTTCCAGCTTGGTCTCCAGCGCCAGGATCGAAATGCGCTCCCCGGGCAGTTTCGGCTCTTCGGTCGAGAACCAGCCGCCTATCGTGTCGCAACCGGACAGGGACAGCCCCAGTGCACCCACCACGGCCAGCCGTATGAACGGGTGACGGGAAAGCATGTCACTCGGCCCCAAGTGCCCGCAGAAACTGTTCGGCGCGTGCCTTGACACCGGCACTCGATGCAGCGTCCTGCGTCAGGGCCTTCAGGGTTGAGATCGCGCCTTCCCTGTCGCCAGCCGTCAATTGTGCTGAGGCCTGGACCTCGCGGGCCATGCCACGGAAAGGTCCTGAACCGTCAATCACCGGCTGCAGGCGTTCGGTCGCCGCATCGGCCCCTTCGATCTTCAGCGCCAGCATCGCCGCCTTGATCGCGGCCAGATCACGCTGGTCGGCGGGCAGGTCGCTGTCCCTGCGAATGCGGTCGAATGCGGACAGCGCACCGGCATCGTCACCGGCGGCGGCGCGTGCGGCAGCCGCCTGCTGTCCGGCCAGTGCGCGATACCCTTCCGAACCTTCGGCAACCAGGGCCTCGAATATCTCCGCGGCCTCTGCCGGCTTTTCGCTTTCAAGCAGGACCATTGCCTGTTCGAACCGGGCACCCTGTGCCTGCTGTTCGGCGGCCGTATATTCACGCCAACCGACAACGGCTGCGGTGGCCGCGATCACCAGCACGACGGCGGCAATCGCATAGGGGCCATAGCGGCGTGCCATCTCGGTTGCACGGTCTCGGCGGACATCCTCGTCCACTTCACGGAAAATCAGATCGTCGCTCAACGCTGCCGCCTGCTGTTACCTGGGGATCAGAACAAGCGCTCTAGATAGCGATTGCCCCGATGCGATGCAAACGGCGTGAGCAGCAAGCCTGCATTTTCGCAGGCATCAGGGCAAAAAGGGCAGGTTCAGGTGCTCTCGGCGATCAGGGTGCGGGCGATCCGGGCAACATCTTCCGCCGCGGGGCTGAGCGGATGACGCTTCAGCATTGGAGTCTGGCGACGGATCGTGTCGTTGACATTTGGGTCGCGCGTGATGATCCCGGCAAGGCGAGGCTTCACCTTCAGGAAGTTCTCACAGGCCGTCGACAGCTTGGCGAAGGTGCGCTCCCCCTCTGCACGACCGCCGCACATGTTGACCACCACGCGGTAGTCGCCCCCCGGCCGGTCGCCGTGCAACAGCTTGATCAGCGCGTAGGCATCGGTGATCGCGGTCGGTTCTTCGGTCGTGACCACCATCGTCGGCCCGGCGTTGGCGGCCAGGCCACGAATGCTGCGGTCGACACCGGCACCGAGGTCGAGCACCACGTGATCGTAGACCTGACCAGCGGCCAGCAGTCCGTGGCGCAGCAGACTGATCTGATCGTGGCGGATATTGACCATGCGGGCGGAACCCGAACGACCAGCAACGATATCGAAGCCGGTATCGGGCGACTTCGTCACGACCTGATCAAAACGCTTCGTGCCAAGCACAGCCTCGCTGAGGTCGTGGGAGGGATTGAGGCCAAGCTGGATGTCGATGTTGGCCAGTCCAAGGTCACCGTCGAACAGCAGCACCTTGCGGCCTGCCTGCGCCAATGCATGTGACAGCGTGATGGCGAACCAGGTCTTTCCCACGCCGCCCTTGCCGGATGCGACAGTGATCAGCTTCTTTCCCGACAACGCCTCCGGATGGGTGGCTGCCTTGTCATTGGAGCGGGAGCGTATGGTTTGATCGCTCATGCGTGCTTCCTGTCTTCATCCAGGTCCGCCGCGCCATCCGGGTCATTCAGGATCAGGCGCGCCAGAGCGGTCGGGGTGAGGGGGTAAAGGCCGTCGGCGATGACGGGGGAGGCACCGGCAGCGGCGAAACTCAGGCCTGTCGCTGCGGCGGCGAGAATGCCGCCAATACGGCGCGCGGTATCGATGCGCGTCGCCACCAGCCGCCGCACACCCAGTTCCGCGAAGACATGGGCAATGTCCTCGTACTCATAGGGGTCGCCACCGGCAGGCAGCACCAGCACAGGTTCCGCATCATTGATCTCGATGGTTTCGCGCAGCTTCTGGATGTCGTCGTCATCAAAGGGGTTCACACCCTCTGTATCGATGATGCGCGGCCCCGACCATTCCAGTCTGCGGCCCGGCGTGAGCCTTACCGGCCGATTGTCCAGAATCTCGGCCAGTTCCATCAGCCGCATTTCACCGCCCGGGCGCTCGATATCCGTGGTGGCAATCTTCAGTGGCCTGCCGGAAAGCACGGACTCAACCGCATACTTGGCCGCAACCACCGTCTTGCCCGCGCCAGGTGGACCAACCAGCACCAGCGCATTGTCGGACGGGCGACCAAAGGGGGCGAACTGAAACACATCCTCCACCCCCGCGGAGAGGGAAATGGTCAGGGACGGGTCATTGACCTGTGCGGCACGCCTGCAAAGCCTCTCGTTGACCTCGATCGGGGCGCCGTGAAACGCGACGGCGCGCAGCAGCCGCTCCGCCTCCTCCGGCAACTGGTCGTCGTCGTTGACTTCCAGGGGCAGGACATTGGGGCCGAGATCGCGATCCCTGATCTGAAAGCCGCCGCCTGCAGGTTCGTCGGACGGGTCGATGGCTGCAGTCACTTCGACGCCTTCGGCGACATCCCGGTTTCCCAGGATGACCGCATCGCGTCCAAGCTCCTCGCGGACAAGCCGCAGGGCTTCGCTCATGGACCGTGCTGTGAAGGTTCGTATCCGCATTGCCTATCAGACCTGTGCCAGCTGACGCAGGCGCACTTTCGGATGCACCTCGTTCTGTGACATTACAACCGTCGCGCCACGGATGCGCTCGACGATGGAACGGACAAAGGGCCGGATGGCAGGGCTGGTGAGCAATACCGGATCCTGGCCCTGCTGGCCCAGCCGGTCGTAGGTCATGCGGATGGCGCCGATGAATTCCTGCACCTTGCTGGGTGCCATGGCGAGCTGACGCTCCTCCCCCTGACCCACCAGGGCTTCCGCAAAGGCGCTTTCCCAGTCGGGGGACAGGGTGACCAGTGGCAGGAAACCGTCCGGCATCAGGTTCGCATTGCAGATCTGGCGCGACAGGCGGCTGCGCACATGTTCCGTGATCAGGCTGACGTTCTTGGTGAAGCCGACGGCGTCGGAAATGCCTTCCAGCACCGTCGCCAGATCGCGGATGGAGACGCGTTCCGCCAGCAGGTTCTGCAGCACGCGCTGCACGGCGGAAACACTGATCTGACTCGGGATCAGGTCATCGACCAGCTTGCGGTGGGCGTCCGGCAGTTCGTCCAGCAGCTTCCGCGTCTCGGCATAGGACAGCAGGTCCGGCATGTGGTCCTTCAGCACCTCGGTCAGGTGCGTCGTGACCACGGTGGAGGCATCAACGACAGTCAGACCACGGAAACTCGCTTCTTCCCGGAGTGAATCATCGACCCATTTGGCGGGCAGGCCAAAGGCGGGTTCCGTGGTGTTCTCGCCCGGCATGTCGATATCGCCACCAGCGGGATCCAGCACCATCAGCTTGTTGGCACGAACGTCGCCAGTTCCGGCTTCGACTTCCTTGATGCGGATGGAATAGGTATTCGCACCGAGTTGCATGTTGTCGAGAATGCGGACGCTGGGCATGACGAAACCCATGTCGGTCGCGATCTGGCGGCGCAGGGCGCGGATCTGGTCGGTCAGCTTCGGCCCGTTGGTGTCGCCCTCGACCAGTTTCAGCAGGCCGTAACCGATCTCCAGCCGCAGATCGTCGATGGCCAGGATCTCGGCGATGGGCTGTTCGACCGGTTCTGCCGAGGCCTCACCTTCCACACCCTCCATGACCTCCGCATCAACAGTCTGCCTCTGCCCCTTGCGATACAGGACCCAGGCCCCGTAACCGGCGGCACCGGCCAGGATCCAGAAGGGAACCAGCGGAATGCCCGGCAGCAGCGAAAGTGCCACAAGCAGGAAGGACGAAATGCCGAGAGACGCGGGATAGCCGCTGAACTGGCGGAACAGCGCCTTGTCAGCCGACCCGGAGACACCGGCCTTGGAGACCAGCAGACCGGCAGCCGTGGAGACAATCAGCGCCGGGATCTGCGAGACCAGACCGTCGCCCACGGTCAGCAGGGTATAGGTCTGCCCCGCCTCCATGAAGCTCATGTCGTTCTGGGCAACGCCGATGATGATGCCGCCGATGACATTGATGAAAGTGATCATCAGACCGGCGATGGCATCACCGCGAACGAATTTCGACGCACCGTCCATGGCACCGAAGAACGTGCTCTCGTCCTCCAGATCCTTGCGGCGGGTACGTGCCTCATCCTCGTTGATCAGGCCTGCGGACAGGTCTGCATCGATCGCCATCTGCTTGCCGGGCATGGCATCCAGCGTGAAACGCGCGGCGACTTCCGCGATGCGGCCCGAGCCCTTGGTGATGACGACGAAGTTCACGATCACCAGGATCGCGAAGACGATGATGCCGATGACGAAATTGCCGCCCATGACGAAATTGCCAAAGGCTTCGATGACCTGACCGGCAGCATCGGTGCCGTTGTGTCCCTCCGACAGGATCAGCCGGGTGGAGGCCATGTTCAGGGCCAGCCGGATCATCGTGGCGATCAGCAGCACGGTTGGGAACGAACTGAACTCCAGCGGCTTCTGGATGAACAGGCAGGTCATCAGCACCATAACCGAGAAGGTGATGGAGATGGCCAGGCTGAAGTCGAGCAGCCAGCCCGGCATGGGCAGGATCAGGACCACCAGGATGGCGACGACAGCAAGGGCCAGCGCAATGTCGCCACGGCGGGCGAGCTGGCGCAACAGGCCCAGCGCCTCGGGACCGCCGAAGGGGCTGCCTGGTCCGCCGCTGGTGCTACCCGTCGTTACTGAGTTGCTGCCGCGTTCTGCCGGAAGCTGATCGCTCAATTCATGATCCTCGGATGTCGGAAAGGGGTGTCACGGACAGGTTTCGGCGATCAGACGGCATAGCGGCGCATCTCACCGGGACCCGGCACGGAGATTCCTTCTTCCGTGTAGGCCTTCAGCTTGTTGCGCAGCGTGCGGATCGAGATGCCGAGAATGTTCGCGGCGTGGGTCCGGTTGCCCAGACAGTGGTCCAGCGTCTCCAGGATCAGCTGCCGCTCGACCTCGGCGACGGTGCGACCGACCAGGTTCGCGGCTTCCGCATCCTCATCATCCATGGCCGGGGATGCGGCAGGGCCACCGGTCGTCGCTGCGGCGACGGCAATGGGCGAATGGGCGGCGGCCGGACGGCTGCCGTCGGGCAACACGATGGCCATTTCCTCGATCTCGTCCTCGGTGGCCAGCAACACGGCGCGGTGCATGGTGTTCTCCAGCTCCCGGACATTGCCCGGCCAGCCATGACGCTTCAGCACCGACAGGGCGGCAGTCGAGAGCGGGCGGGGCGGGACGGCGTTGGCTTCCGCATACTTGCGCACGAAATGATCGGCCAGCAGCGCCACGTCTTCCAGACGTTCCCGCAGCGGGGGCAGCACCAGATTGACGACGTTCAGGCGATAGAGCAGGTCTTCCCGGAAGTTGCCCTGGCGCACTTCCTCGGCCAGGTCGCGGTTCGAGGTGGCGATGACGCGTATGTCGACCTTGACCGGCTTCGAGCCGCCGACACGGTCGATCTCGCGTTCCTGGATGGCGCGCAGCAGCTTGGCCTGCAGCCGGATATCCATCTCGCTGATCTCGTCCAGCAGCAGTGTACCACCGTCAGCTTCCTCGAACTTGCCGACGCGGCGGGTCACGGCGCCGGTGAAGGCACCCTTCTCATGGCCGAACAGTTCGGATTCGAGCAGGTTGTCAGGGATGGCCGCGCAGTTCACGGCCACGAAGGCCTTGTCGCTGCGACGGCTCTTCTGATGGATGTGGCGGGCCATGACTTCCTTGCCCGTGCCGCTCTCGCCCGTGATCATGATGCAGGCATTGGAGGGGGCGATCTGATCCGCCAGCTTCATCACCGCATGCATCCGCTGATCGCGGAACAGCAGATCGGTATCGTCATCGGCAACGGCCTTCAGCACCGCCGCGATCAGCTCCGGATCGGGGGGCAGGGGCACATATTCCTTGGCACCGCCCTTGATGGCGCGGACGGCAGCATCCGTGTCGTTGCCGACGCCGCAGGCCACGACCTCCAGGTTGATGTGTTCGCTGATCAGCTGGGTGACGAAGTCACCGATATCCAGCTTCACGTCCACCATGGCGAGGTCCGCGCCACGCCCGGCACGCAGCTGCACCAGTGCGTCGCTGACCGTGTTCACATGTGCCACCTTGGCACCGTTCTGGATGGCGATCTTGCTGGCTGCACCGAACTGTCCGGACAGGGGACCGACGATCAGAAGTCTCATCTGGTTTTCTCCTTTGAGCGTCAGGCTGCGTAGTAGCGGACGCGTTTCAGCGGCGGCAGCAGGCTGTTGATCAGCGCCTCGAGATGGCGCGGGTTTTCCTTGCAACTGATGGAACGGGCAGCGGCGGCATAGAGGCGGTTCAGCGTTGCCTCCTCCTCCGCGTGATGCTCCAGCTTGGTGGCGAGCGGATGCAGGACCATGTTGGCCAGGATCGCGCCATAGAGGGTGGTCAGCAGGGCGAGTGCCATGGCTGGACCGATCTCCGTCGGGTTGTCGAGGCGGCCGAGCATCTGAACCAGCCCCAGCAGGGTACCGATCAGGCCCATGGCAGGGGCGATCTCGCCGGCGCGGTGCAGGACAGCTGCACTGAGCTTCTCGCGCTGGACCTGGGAGCCCATGTCATTGGTGAGAATGCGCTCGATCTCCTGGGTCGGTATGTCGTCAACGACAAGCTGCATGGCCTTGCGCAGGAATGGCTCGTTCCGTTCCCGCTGCATCCGGGCGGGCAGTGCCAGATGACCGTGACGACGGGCCTCATCCGCCAGCTTGACCGCCAGCATTGCCGCTTCGGAAGGATCCCGCAGGCGGCGGAACATGATCGAAATGACCGCGGGCAATGCGCGCAGGACATCGCCCAGCGGATAGCTGATCAGGGTCACGGCCAGCGTGCCGCCGAAGACAATCAGCAGGGAGGGCAGGTTCAGAAAGGCCGTGAACCCATCCCCCAGCCAGATGACGCTGCCCACCACGAGGACGCTCGCCACCAGACCGATCAGCGTTGCAAAGTCAAAGCGTGCAAACATGTGCCACAGCCCTCCGGGTCAGCCCCGATTGCCCTTGATGATTTCCGTCATGGTCACGCCAAGACGGTCATCGACGACCACAACCTCGCCACGGGCGACGAGGCGGTTGTTGACGTAGATGTCGATGGCCTCACCCACCTTGCGGTCCAGCTCGACAACCGCGCCCTTGCTGATGCGCATGAGCTGGCTGACCTGCATCCGTGAACGGCCCAGCACCGCAGAAACCTGAACCGGGATATCAAAGACGGTCTCCAGGTCACCGGCGGTGCGGGAAATATCGTCGTCATCGTCATCGCCACTGGTGGTGGCAACGGCGGTGCCGGTATTGGCTTCGTCCTTGATCTCACTCAGGTCGAGGTTGGTTTCGTCAGCCATCTCGAATTACTCCATTCCGCCGTTCTGGCGTTCGTTCTCGTCAAGGAACCGGTCCACAGCCTCGGCAATCGCAGCCTCGGTTGCGGCATGGTCGCGGCTTGCGCCGCCGTCGGCCCATTCGACGCGTGCGTCCTGTGGGCCCATCGTGTCATCGGGCAGCAGGACCACCCGTCCGGCAAAGCCTGCGCCAGCCGCCATCTGGTCGACCCGGTCACGCAGGCTGTCGGCCACGGTTTCGGATGTGCGGACCACCAGGCGGGGTTCGTCACGCAGTTCCTTCAGGCACCGCGTCACCAGGTTCTCGATTTCCTTCTCGGGAAAGCGCGTGATCAGGGTCTCTGCGAGCCGCTTGCCGATGGCGATGCCGACCCGTGCCGCTTCCTTCGATTGGCGTGCTTCGATCTCGGTCAGGGCCACCCGGCATTCATCGATGCCGCTGGCGATCATGCCGAGTGTGGTGGAGGCAGCAGCCTCCACTTCCTGCCCGGCGAGCTGGCGTCCCCGCTGCTCGCCCTCGGCCATTGCTTCCGCGCGGGCGGCCTCCAGGTCAGCGGCCTCATAGACCTCCGCCTTCGGGCGCTTGCGCAGGGCGCTGCCACCGGTATCGAAATCATGATCGAAAAGGAATTTCTCAGCCACGTCAGTACACCAACTCGTCGTCGCCCTTGTTGTCCGCCATCATGATGTCGCCCTTCTGGGCGAGATCCTTGGCGGCATTCACCATCTCCATCTGTGCGGCTTCCACATCGCGCAGCCGGACCGGGCCCATGGCCTCCATGTCCTCGCGCAGGATCTTTGCCGCACGTTCCGACATGTTGGAGAAGAAGAGATCACGCAGCGTGTCGGAGGCGCCCTTCAGCGCCATGCCGAGCTTGTCCTTGTCCACCACCCGCAGCAGGGTCTGCACACCCGCCGGATCCAGCTTCGAGAGATCCTCGAACGTGAACATCAGCGCCTTGATCCGCTCGGCGGAGTCACGGTTGCGTTCCTCCAGCGCGGAGACGAAGCGGTTCTCCGTCTGGCGGTCCAGGTTGTTGAAGATTTCCGCCATCATCTCGTGGCTGTCGCGGCGGTTGGTGCGCGCCAGATTGTTCATGAACTCGATGCGCAGGGTTTCCTCGACCTTGTCGAGCACTTCCTTCTGCACCGATTCCATCCGCAGCATCCGCGCCACGACTTCCAGCGCGAAGTCTTCGGGCAGTGCGGCGAGGACGCGGGACGCATGGTCGGGCTTGATCTTGGCCAGGACCACGGCGACGGTCTGCGGATATTCGTTCTTCAGGTAGTTGGCGAGCACGGTCTCGTTCACGTTGCCCAGCTTGTCCCACATGGTGCGACCAGCGGGACCGCGGATATCTTCCATGATCTGCTCGACGCGTTCGCGGGGCAGGGACTTGCCGAGCAGCCGTTCCGCGCTCTCGAAACTGCCGACCAGCGAACCACCGGCCGACATCTGGTTGGCGAAGTCAACAAACAGCCGTTCAACGGTTTCCGACGTGACGGAGCCGAGGTTGGCCATGGTCTGCGAGATTTCCTTCACTTCCTCGTCGTCCAGCATCTCCCACAGGGGTGCAAGACTCTCGTCGGAAAGCGAGAGGATCATGATCGCGGCCTTCTGCGAGCCGGAAAGGTTGCGATAGTCGAGAACTGCCATTGTCCTGTCCCGTTCCCTGCTCAGCGGTCCTGATAGAGCCATGTGCGAAGGATCGCGACGGCCTCTTCAGGGTGCTTGTTGACGATCTCGGAGATCTTGTTCAGCGACGATTCCTTGACCCGGCCCTCGACCTGATTGATGTCGATGGAGGACTCCCGTTCGGGCATCGACTGGGTTGAGGCGCGGTTGTCGCTCAGGGCGGGCATTCCACCCGAACCATCGCTGCCGATGGAATAGTCGGATCCGCCTCCGCTACCGATCCGGGCCTGTCCGCCGCCCATTCCGCCTGCGCCAGCGAGTGCGATGGTGTCGGAACCGACGTCAAGGTTTCCGGCGCTCAGGACACGGTTCAGCATCGGGCGAACGACCAGCAGCATCACCAGCAGGGCAATGATGCCCAGGATCAGGATCTCGGCGATCCGCATGATCTCCGACTTGGTGAAACCGGCGACAGCGAACTCGGGTTCGCCAGCCTCGAACGAGGTATCGATGTCCGCGAAACGAAGGTTGCTGATCGTGACGCTGTCGCCGCGATCCTCGTCAAAGCCCACTGCGGACTGGACCAGGCGGGTCAGTTCCTCGATCTCGTCCTCGGTCCGGGGCCGGTATTCGGCCACGCCTTCCGCATTGGGCTCATAGACACCATCGACCAGCACGGCGACGGAGATGCGGCGCAGCACGCCGGCTTCCCGCACCTGGGTCGTGGTCTCACGGGTGATCTCGTAGTTGACAGTCTCCTCGGTCGATTCATCCGATGTGGAGATCCTGTCGGATCCGCCCAGGGCACCATTCTGGCCCGGAAGGTTGGTGGCAACGGTCACCGCGTCCTGCTGATTTCCCTCGGAGGAATTGGAGCGCTCCTCGCGGATCTGCGTGGAACGGACCACCTGGCTGTCGGGATCGTAGCTCTCCCGGTTGGTCGTCACGCGGTCGTAGTCGATTTCCGCCGCGACCTCGGCCCGGACCCGGCCTGCGCCGATGGTCTGTTCCAGCAGGGTCTCGACGGCGCGCTTGATGCGGCGTTCATGTCCCTGCCGCAGTTCCTGCAGCGCCGTGGGGGCGGTAAGCGGGTCATCGCCATCTTCCAGCGCGCGGGAAAGCAGGTTGCCACGGCTGTCCACGACGGACACGCGACCGGGTTCCAGACCTGGCACGGCAGCGGCGGCGAGGTTCTGCACCGCGGCAACACGGTCACGACCCAGGTTGCCACGCGTCTTCAGCATGATGGAGGCACTGGGCTGCTGTGTCTGGCGCGCGAAGACCTCGCGCTTCGGCAGGACCAGATGCACCCGCGCGGCCTCGACCCC
Source organism: Minwuia sp. (assembly GCA_029213165.1). Lineage (GTDB taxonomy): Bacteria > Pseudomonadota > Alphaproteobacteria > Minwuiales > Minwuiaceae > Minwuia. The sequence goes on along the minus strand of JARGNO010000002.1, from coordinate 16,205 downwards.
GTCGAGGGAGGAGATGGTCCGCGCCAGTTCACCCTCCAGCGCGCGCAGCAGGTTGATGTTCTGCACGAAGCTGGTGGTGCCGAGGGAGTCAGTATTGTCAAAGATCTCGTAGCCGACCGAACCGCCGAGGGGCAGGCCCTCTTCGGCGGCGGCCATGCGCATCCGTGCGACCTGGTCGCGCGGCACGTAGATCTCCGTGCCGTCGCCGCGCAGCTCGAACGGGATCTGGCGGCTCTCAAGGATACCGACGATGCTGCCGGCGTCGCGCGATTCCAGATCCTTGTAGAGCAGGGCCATGTCCGGCTTTGCCACACGACTGGCGAGGAAGACGAAGAAGGCAACGACCGAGAGCGTGATACCGGCAATGATGAGCAGCCGGGTCACTCCGAGGTTGCGAAAGATGTCCTGCACGTTGGCACTCCGTCGACAGCGTCTGGGCACAGCGAGGAACTTCGCTGACAGGCGGACGGTAGTGCCAAGGTCGTAAAGGCAGGGTTAACGCTGGGCAGTATTTGCCGGGTAGGGGGAATTTTTTTCCCGGTGGATCACCGGGCCGCACTGGTCTGGAAAAGGTATCAACTGAATACGGTGAAGGCTGGCTGTATCCGAAGAGGGGCGGCCTTCTGCGCGCCTTTGACCTGTCTTCTGTCGGTCATAAGTCTCGATATTGCAGGTGTCGTGGTCTCAGGTATTGATCGTCATGGGGCGATAATCCTGCAGGCGGGTGGCACGAAGACCAGCCATGCCGTGCCTTTCGACCGCACGCTGCCAGGAAAGGAACTCTTCCACGGACAATGTGTAACGGCGGCAGGCGTCTTCCAGCGTCAGCAGACCACCACGAACGGCAATCACGACTTCCGCCTTGCGCCGTGCCACCCAGCGGGTGGTCGACGGCGGTGGCAGGTCGTCCAGCGTCAGCGGCCTGCCATCGGGGCCGATCACGCTGGGTCTTGTTTCGTATCGATCTGACATCGGTCCATCCATGTGAGTAGGCGTTGCGAACGGTTCCGAAGATACGGAGCGGCTTTTAATTTTCTTCTAAATCATTTGGTTAATGGAAATCGGGCGATCAGTGACCGCCCGATTTCAATCACTTACCGCTTCAGATTGACCAGTTCGTTCAACATTTCGTCTGCCGTGGTGATGATGCGACCGTTGGCCGAGAATGACCGCTGGGTCTCGATCATCAGGGTGAACTCCCGCGTCAGATCCACGGTCGATCCTTCGACGGCGGAGGCCGCGACCACGCCGGCGCTGCCGGTTCCGGCCTCGTTGAGGCTGAAGTCACCTGAGTCATTGGTGGCCAGGAAAGCATTGCCTGTCTTGGCCTCCAGCCCATTGGCATTGGGGAAGGTCGCGATCGGCAGCTTGAAGATATCCTCCCGCGTGCCGTTGTCGAACAGGGCGGTCACGATACCGTCGTCACCAACCTGAACACCGGCCAGACCGCCGAAGACAGCACCGTCCACATCGGACGAGATGATTCGGGACGTACCGTTGAACTGGCTGAGACCATCAGCCTGGCCTTCGCTGCCGTAGTTCACGGTCAGCACCGAGTCGTCGATGCCGAGATTGCTGTTCCACGTCACGGTCGGGCTGGTCAGCGCGGCGGTCGAGTTGGTCAGATCCATCGTGCCGTCGCTGTTGAAGGCGGTGGTCCCGGATACCACGAGGCCGTTCGGATGAGTGGCGATATCGACATCCGCGACAGGCTCCGCATGAACTTCGGTGAACCACTGGTTCGGCGTCGACGATTTCAGGTAGCTGAAGGTCAGGTTCCGGACACCGCCCTGACTGTCGAACATCTGGACACTGGTCTGGAAGTCGGGTGTGAAGGTCCCGGCTGCCATGTCACCGGCCACATAGGCGCCGACGTTGGCGTTGACTGTCTGCGTTGCCTGCAGATTGGCACGCAGGTTGATCTCCGAAGTGGCTTCGGCAGAACCCGTAAGACCACGCACGTTGACGGTTTCCAGGACGTTCAGGTCGGTGCGGTTGCTGGGAATGTCACCGGTCTCGTCGATCGGCCACCCCTGCAGGAACAGGCCTGCGGTATTTGCCAGGTCACCATCCTCGTTCGGGACGAACTGTCCGGCGCGGGTGAACATGAACTGACCGGTGGCCACACCGGGTTCCGACTCGTTGTTGACGACAAAGAAGCCATCACCGCTGATCGCCATGTCGGTGGCCGAGGACGTCTGCTGCAGCAGGCCCTGGACATCGTTGAGCTGCAGGGATTCGGCCTGCACGCCGCCGGTCGAGAAACCCGTTGCGGCGACGGTCTGGGTCACCAGGGTGGAGAACGCGGTCCGGCTGGCCTTGTAGCCGACGGTGCTGACGTTCGAGATGTTGTTGGCGATGACGCTCATCGACTGGCTCTGGGCGTTAAGACCTGAAACGCCGGACTGCAGTGCACCAATGATACTCATGTTTCAATTCTCCAGGGAGAGAGAGGGTAGGGGAGGCCTTTTGCCCTGAGATTCAGGCCGACCGGCGTTCTGGCGGTTCGGCATGTTCGGTTACAGCGTCAGGAAGGGTCTGGCGCCGTTGATACGGAAGTCACCTGGTTCACGGGGACGATGTTGCCGCCGACGCGCAGCTGAGCGACGCCGTTGACGATCTCCACCCCTTCCACCAGGCCGCTGGAGCGGACGGTGGAGGCGACGGAAGTCCCGTCCTCGTCCGTGGCGCTGATGGAGATGCGGTAGTCGCCATCAGGCAGTTCGTTGTCGGCATTGTCGCGACCGTCCCAGATGAAGCTGTTCGCGCCGGCATCGACGTCATTCAGCTTGGTCGTGAAGACTGCCTTGCCGGTGGAATTGGTGATCAGGATCGAGACCGAGTCGGCTGCATCCTCCAGATCGAATTTCCAGCTCGCGAGCCCATCGGACAGGGTGGCCTGGTTGCCAACTCCTTCGATGTTCTTGCCGATGAAGCTGACCAGCGCACCCTGCTGTCCAGCCAGGCCGAGCGATGTCAGGGTTTCCAGGTTGTCGTTCGTGGCAATCTGCTGCTCGACACTGGAGAACTGGACGAGCTGTTCGGTGAACTGTTCCGACTTCATCGGTTCCAGCGGATCCTGGTTCTGCAGCTGGGTCGTCAGCAGGGTCAGGAATGTATCGAAATCATCTGCCAGCTTGGCTCCGGCGAAATCAGCGCCGGAAGCCTTTGGCAGGGTGGAAAGCCCAAGGGCGGAAAGATCCATCGTTCTACTCCTCAGACCTTCACATCAACGCCGGGCCGGTCTACGGCCATGCGTCTGCGGTTGTCGTTTGCTGATTCCGCGACCTGGTCATCGCTGGCCAGATCGCCGTCACCTTGTCCGTTGCCCCGACCATCGGCCTGCTGGCCGCGCTCGCCACCACGCTCGGCGAAGCTGAAGCTGTCCTTGTCGGTATTGAAACCGGCGTGGGTGAGGGCGCGCTCCAGCTGCTGCACGTCACGGCGCAGCAGGTCGAGCGTGTCTGAACGCTCCGCACTCACCACCGCCTGAACGCGACCGTCGTGTCCGACTTCCAGCTTCACATCGACCCGGCCGAGTTCGGCGGGCTTCAACTGGATCTCGATCCGGTCGGCGCCTTCCTTGGCGGCACGCGTGACATGCACGGCAAGCTGCTGCACAGGGGCATCAGGCACCTGGGCCTGCGGTGCTGCCGCGGCGAGTTGCTGCACAGGCGCCGAACTCTGTACGGCCTGCGGCCCGTTGACTGGTGCGACATTCGTCTGCGGCACCTGCTCACCGACGCCCTGGGCGGCTGTGGCGAGCGCAGCAGTCGCGGTGGCCGTTGCGTTCGCGCGGGACAGGTCAGGCGTTGCGCCCTCACGGGCCACACCCTCTGCCGAGCCGCTACGTGCACTGTCCTCCGCGGCAACGGACGAAGCCGCTGACCGGTCAGTGACACGCGCGCTGCCTCCGGCCTCGTCAGCCTTCACAGTCGCGGCTTCGGACGATCCGGCCTTTGCACTGGCCAATGTTTCCTGGGCGGGATCCTTCAGCGGGGCCGGTGTTGCAGTTGCGGCTTCGGTGGCGGACCCAGTCGCCGCTCCCGCTCCCGCTCCCGCTTGCGCGCTGTCGGCGCCTGGCACCGGCGTTGCTGCGCTCGCTTCCGACCCGGCATTGACCGACTGTGCGTTCGCACCGGTCGCTGCGGATTTGTCGGCCCCTGTCGCCGTAGCCTGCTCTTCCCCGTCCGCAGATGCGGCGTCGACCGCAGCAGCGGCAACCGTCGCGGCGGCATCGGCCTTGCCCGCGGCTGCCGCGACCGGTGACCCGCTTGCGGCGACGGTCTCTACCTGATCAGCAATGACTGCGACTTCGGCAGCAGCTTCCGTGTTGGCTGTGGTCTCCGTATCGCCGGTCGTGGCTTCTTCTTCCACAATCTGAGCGGCCCCAGCGTGATCTGCAGAAGCGGCAGTCTTGGCGGCTTCATCGGTTTCGGCGCTCGCCGTCCCGTCGACTTTCCCGGACTTCACGGCCTGCGTATCGGTGTCCTTCTCAGGTGCCCTGGTTTCGACCGGCTTGTCCTTGTTGACGACCATCTTCGCGAACTCGGACTTGGGCGGCTTGTCGGCGCTGTCCGCGCGGCGACTGTCGTTGTATGCGGGGCCCATCTGCTTGCTGGCCTTCAGCGCAATTGCCGGGCTGCTGCTGGGGGCGGAGGAAAATACGTTCGGCTGCATAATGTTCCCGATCCTGACTTTGGTACGGACCGGACTTCGCAAGGCCGGTGCCAAATCGGAGGGAAAAAATATTTCATATGAAACAGCGCATTACGCTCAATCAGCCGTGGCCGCGGTCATGCCGGTCCGTACTATCGGCACAATCTGCCGGGTCATTTCCGTCAGGTTTGTGGTTAAGAAATTCTTCTCCGCGCCCCAGAACTTCTCGTTTGCCGGACCGGGCCTGGGCGCTGGAGACTGCGCCGGGAAGCAATCTGCTTCCACATCATGAGGTGAGAGATGCTGACCCTGTTCGACAATGCTGACTCCGGTAATGCCTACAAGGTCCGGCTGCTGCTTGCCCTGCTGGACATTCCCTATCGCCGGATCGAGATCGACTCGGTGCATGGCGAGACCCGTACCCCGGGATTCCTGCAACGCAATCCCAACGGCAAGGTTCCTGCGCTGGAGCTGGAGGACGGCAGTTATCTCTGGGAGTCCAACGCGCTGCTCTGGTATCTGGCGGCAGACACATCCTTCCTACCTGAAGGGCATCGCGATACGGCGGAGGTGCTGCAGTGGATGTTCTTCGAACAGTACAGCCACGAGCCGAATGTCGCCGTCCTGCGTGCCCGGGCGCGGCACGGTCCGATCAGTGAGGAACTGCGTCGGCAGATTCCTGCACGGGAGAAGGAGGGGTATCGGGCGCTGGGCGTAATGGAGGCTCACCTGGATCAACGGTCATTCATGGTGGCCGGCCAGCCGACCATCGCGGACCTGTCCCTCTATGCCTATACCCACGTCGCCTATCAGGGCGGTTTCGAACTGTCCGACTATCCGGCAATCCGCGGCTGGCTGGACCGTATCGCAGGCTTGCCCGGCTACGTGGCGATGGACGCTGTCTGACCGGCTTGCGCGCGTTGATCGGCTTTGACGTTGGTGTGTGGCAGGATTACCATTCTGCCATGTCTCCCGGTACATCCTACGCCAAGGGCTATGCGTCTTTCCGGACGCTTGATCCGGAACTGCAGTTCAAGTTCGCGCCCATGCACGACCTTCTTGCACGGTGGCATGGCTGGCGTGGCAAGCGGGAGATGCCAGCGCGCAGGGATTTCGAGCCCTGGGACCTGAAAGGGCATCTTGGCTGGATCGCCTTGATTGATGTCGAGCATGATCCCGAGAGGTATCGGTTCAGGCTGGTGGGTGCGGATATCGCGATCGGCCTGTCTCGGGATTCCACCGGCATGTTCCTGGAAGATGTCTATGGCCCTGAATTCTATGATGTTGCTGTCGGTTCCTATCGCTGGAACCAGGAACACAGAAGGCCCGTGCGGGCCTATGGCGAGATGGTGCACGCCCGCAAGGGGCATATCCGGTTCGAGAGCCTGGACCTGCCATTCTCCAGCTCTGGCATCAGGGTCGATCTGATCATGAAGCGTGTCCATTATTCGAGCGCCATCAGCCTTGCCGACGAAGATTGACGATCCGGTTTTCGCTTGACCCCGGCCACGTGAAGTTGAAGCTCTGTTGCTGAGCAGTGACGTGCGCGCAAGCACACGCACGCAACAGGAATCAGGGAGCATGAAATGCGCAAGATCATGATGGCCTCCGCCGCGATGGCGATGGCTCTGGCGGCAACCACCGCCTCCGCCGAGATCAAGCTCGGCGTTATCATGGGGTTCACCGGACCGATCGAAAGCCTGACGCCGGGTATGGCTGCAGGTGCCGAACAGGCAATGAAGGAAGTATCCGACTCCGGCATGTTGCTGGATGGTGAGACCGTCACGCCGGTTCGTGGTGACTCAACATGTGTTGACGCGGCTGCGGCGACTGCAGCGGCTGAACGCCTGATCACATCTGACGGTGTGGCCGCTATCGTTGGCGCCGACTGTTCCGGTGTGACCACGGCCATTGCCAACAATGTGGCGGTCCCGAACGGGGTCGTGATGGTGTCGCCTTCGGCCACGTCTCCGGCGCTGACGACGATCGACGACAACGGCTATTTCTTCCGTGTCGCCCCGTCAGATGCCCGTCAGGGGCAGGTTCTGGCCACCATCGTGAAGGAACGGGGCGTGAAGAGCGTCGCGATCTCCTATACCAACAACGACTACGGCAAGGGCCTGGCTGATGCCTTCAGCGGTTCCTTCACCGGTATGGGCGGCAAGGTGGAGATCACCGCTGCGCATGAAGATGGCAAGGCAGACTATTCCGCTGAAGTCGCGGCACTTGCCGCAGCCGGTGCCGATGCGCTGGTGGTCTTCGGTTACGTCGATCAGGGCGGCAAGGGCATCATCCAGACCTCCCTCGATACAGGTGCCTATGACATGTTCTTCATGGCTGACGGCATGGTCGGCCAGTCGCTGATCGACGCCATCGGCAGCGGCCTGACCGGTTCCGTCGCGACGCTTCCGGGCAGCGATTCCCCGGGTGCCGCGAAGTTCCTGGAGATTTCCGCAGCTGCCGGCAACGATGGTGACGGACCGTTCCGTGGCGAGTCCTACGATGCGGCGGCGCTGATCATGCTGGCCATTCAGGCTGCCGGCACCCCGGATCGTGCCGCCATCCAGGCCAAGCTGATGGATGTCGCCAATGCACCGGGTGAGCGCATCTATCCCGGCGAACTTGGCAAGGCGCTGAAGATTCTCTCCAGCGGTGGTGAAGTCGATTATGTCGGCGCGAGCAATGTCGAGCTGACCGACGTTGGTGAAGCCTCCGGTTCCTACAAGGAGCTTGAGGTTCAGGGCGGCAAGTTCGAAACCAAGTCGATCCGCTGATCCCGGGCGTTTCGTGATGCGGGAGGTCGCGCGGCGTCGCGCGGCCTCCCCATCCGCGAGCGGGCAAACCGATTTGTTTTTCCATTTTTCTCATGGTTGGTGGCGCGCATGATCCGCGTCGAGGATGTACACAAGCATTTTGGCGGTGTTCACGCCGTCAATGGTGCCACGCTGGAGATCGCCGAGGGCTCGATCACCGGTCTGATCGGTCCCAACGGCGCAGGCAAGACCACCCTGTTCAATGTCATTGCGGGTGCGTTTCCCCCGACTTCCGGCCGTGTCTGGCTGGCCGATGAGGACATCACGGGCCTGAAACCGCATGAACTGTTTGCGAAGGGCGTGCTGCGCACGTTCCAGATCGCGCATGAGTTCTCGACCCTGACGGTGCTTGAGAACCTGATGATGGTGCCGGGCGGTCAGACAGGGGAGGACCTGATCGGTGCCTGGTTCCGCGGACGGCAGATCCGGGAGGAGGAGAGGCGCGTTCGCGAGAAGGCGGAGGGCGTGATCGACTTCCTCAACATGGGACACGTCGCAACCGAACTGGCTGGCAACCTGTCGGGTGGCCAGAAGAAGCTGCTGGAGCTTGGCCGGACGATGATGGTCGATGCCCGCATCGTCTTTCTGGACGAGGTCGGGGCAGGGGTGAACCGGACCCTTCTCAACACCATTGGCGATGCGATCCTGCGCCTCAACCAGGAACGCGGCTACACGTTCTGCATGATCGAGCACGACATGGACTTCATTTCCCGCCTCTGCAATCCGGTGATCGTGATGGCGGAAGGGACCGTGCTGACCGAAGGCACGGCGGAAGAGGTAAAGTCGAATGAGCAGGTGATCGAGGCCTATCTCGGCACTGGTCTGAAGAACAAGCCCGGCAAGCAACCGGCTCCGACGGCTGCGGAGACCACAGGCGCATGAGTTTCCTGATCGGCGAGGCAATGACCGGGGGCTATGGCGGCGCAGACATCCTGCGTGGCTGTACCATCGAGGTCGACAAGGGCGAGATCGCCGTGATCGTCGGACCCAATGGCGCGGGCAAGTCCACCGCCATGAAGGCCGTCTTCGGAATGCTGAACCTGCGCGAAGGCCAGGTCCGGCTTGGTGACAGGGACATTACCGGGCTTTCACCACAGGATCGCGTGAAACAGGGCATGGCCTTCGTCCCGCAGACCAGCAATGTCTTCGCCGGAATGAGCGTGCAGGAGAACCTGGAGATGGGGGCATTCCTGCGCCGCGACGACATCAGCGTGACGATGGAGCAGGTGTTCGAGCTGTTCCCCATCCTGGCCGAGAAGCGGGCGCAGCCGGCCGGAGAGCTTTCCGGTGGTCAGAGGCAGCAGGTTGCCGTCGGGCGGGCGCTGATGACCCAGCCCACCGTGCTGATGCTGGATGAGCCGACCGCCGGTGTCTCGCCCATCGTCATGGACGAACTTTTCGACCGCATCCTGGAGATCCGCAACACCGGTATTGCCATCCTGATGGTGGAGCAGAATGCGCGGCAGGCGCTGAACATTGCCGACCGGGGCTTTGTGCTGGTGACGGGCGAGAACCGCTTCACGGACACGGGGGAGGCCCTGCTGGCCAACCCGGAAGTCCGCCGGTCCTTCCTGGGAGGGTGATGATGATCGATATCCTCAACGCCCTGGCCCTGTTCAGCAATTTTGTCGTCGTTCCGGCACTGGCCTATGGTTCCCAGCTGGCGCTGGGCGCGCTGGGGATCACGCTGGTCTTCGGTATCCTGCGGTTTGCCAATTTCGCCCATGGCGACCTGATGGCCTTTGGCACCATGGTCGTCATCCTGGTGACATGGCTGTTCCAGAGCTGGGGTATCGGCATCGCGCCCCTGCCAACGGCGCTGCTGGCGCTGCCCTTCGGCATACTGGGCGCAATCATGATCGCCCTGCTGGCGGATCGGGCGGTCTTCCGCTTCTACCGCAAGCAGAAGAGCAAGCCGATCATCTTCGTCATCGCCTCCGTCGGTGTGATGTTCATGCTGAACGGCATCGTCCGCTTCATCATCGGTCCTGACGACCAGGCATTTGCCGACGGTGCGCGGTTCCTGATCACCTTCCGTGAGTTCAAGGACCTGACCGGCCTGCGGGAAGGCATCGCCATCCGCCAGACACAGGCCCTGACGGTCGTCGTGGCGATTTTGGTCGTGTCGGCGCTGTTCTGGTTCCTGCAGCGGACCCGTACCGGCAAGTCCATGCGGGCCTATTCGGACAATGAAGATCTGGCACTGCTGTCCGGTATCGATCCGGACCGGGTCGTGCTGGTGACCTGGATCATCGCGGCAAGCCTGGCAGCCATTGCCGGCACGCTGTATGGCCTGGACAAGAGCTTCAAGCCCTTCACCTATTTCCAGTTGCTGTTGCCCATGTTTGCCGCGGCAATCGTTGGCGGCATCGGGCAACCGCTGGGGGCCATTGTCGGTGGCTTCGTGATCGCCTTTTCGGAGGTAACGATCACCTATGCCTACAAGAAGTTCCTGCGATACCTGCTGCCCGATGACATGGCGCCCGATACGCTGGTCCAGCTTCTGTCCACCGACTACAAGTTCGCTGTCTCCTTCATCATCCTTGTGGTGGTGCTGCTGGTCAGACCCACCGGGATATTCAGGGGGAAGGTGATATGAGTGCCGGTGACGCCACCCGCAATCGCGGCCTGATCACCTTCGCCATCATGGCGGTGGCGCTGATCGCGGTGGGCCTTGGACAGTCCTGGTCGGTCAGCCTCTCCATCCTGCAGCTCTGTCTGATCTCCGCCGTCATGGCCCTGGGCGTCAATATCCAGTGGGGCTATGCCGGGCTGTTCAATGTCGGGATCATGGGCTTCGCCGCGCTCGGTGGTATCGCCGGTGTCCTTGTCTCCAAGTCGCCCGTCGGGGAAGCCTGGTCGGTCGGCGGCACGGGGGTCTTTCTGGCGCTGGCGGTCGTGGTCGCCACGGTGATCGTCGCGATATTCGCACATCGCCGCTTGCCGCGTGGTCCGGCCCGCATCATCGGCATGACCCTGATTATCGGGATCGGTTATTTCGCGGCGCGCGCCTTCTTCGATCCGGCGGTGGACGCCATCGAAGGGGTCAATCCGGCCAAGACGGGTTATCTCGGTGGTCTGGGACTGCCCATCATCTTCTCCTGGGCGGTGGGCGGCGTCTTCGCAGCGGGGGCGGCCTTCATCGTCGGGCGCATCGCGCTGGGCCTGCGGTCCGACTATCTGGCGATTGCGACCCTCGGCATCTCCGAGATCGTCATTGCCATGCTGAAGAACGAGGACTGGCTGACCCGCGGCGTGAAGAACGTCAGCGGCCTCGACCGGCCCGTGCCCTACGAGATTGACCTGCAGGAGACGGGATGGTTCCGCAACCTGGTCGAGAGCCTGAACAGCAGCAGTCTGCAGGCGCTTGAACCTGCCGCCAGGTCAGAGGCGCTGCAGCAGTTTGTCATTGATGGTTCCAGCATCTTCGTGAAGCTTTGCTATGTGCTGCTGTTCGCGGCGGTCCTGCTTGTCGTGCTGTGGCTCAGCGAGCGGGCGCTGAAGTCACCCTGGGGACGCATGATGCGGGCCATCCGCGACAATGAGGTCGCGGCCAGCGCCATGGGCAAGAATGTGACCCGCCGCCATCTGCAGGTCTTTGTCCTGGGGTCCGCCGTCGTCGGTGTCGCCGGTGCCATGCTGACGACGCTGGACGGACAGTTCACGCCAGGCACCTACAACCCCTTGCGTTTCACCTTTCTGATCTGGGTCATGGTGATCGTCGGCGGTTCCGGAAACAATTATGGGGCGGTGCTTGGGGGCTTCCTGATCTGGTTCCTGTGGATCGAGGCGGAGCCGGTCGGGCTGTGGCTGATGTCGACCCTGACTTCTGGTCTGGCGGAGGACAATGCCCTGCGCCTGCACCTGATCGAGGGGGCCGCGCACATGCGCCTGTTCACCATGGGACTGATCCTGCTTCTGGTGATGCGTTTCAGTCCGCGGGGACTGCTGCCCGAGGTTGTTCGGCGTTAACCGTCATTTTACCCCGGCGCGCATAGAGTGTGACCCTGTTCAATTGAGAAGCAGGGGCCATGAAGCTCGCCGAGCAACACATCAACCTGGCACAGGTCAACTTTCTCGTTGCGGATGAGAACGAGGGCGGTCGCAGGGTCATGCAGTCGATCCTGCAGGGCTTCGGCGCCGTGTTCATTCACCATACCGGCAGCTTGCAGGCTACACGTGACCGGCTGATGTTTGGGGGTATCGACGTTCTGATCTGCGATTTCTTCCTCGGCAATGGTCGGGGCCCCGATTTCGTGAAGGAACTGCGTCGGACCTCCAACCATCCGGCACGCTATATCCCCGTGCTGATCACCTGTGGTCACCTGACAGCACGCGATGTCGGGCGCTGCCGCGACAGTGGTGCCAACCTGGTGCTGACCAAGCCAGTTTCCGTCCAGGCGCTCTACGAACGTCTGGCGGCAATAGCTCACCGACCCCGTCCCTTCGTCGACCACGAAGTCTATGCAGGTCCCTGCCGCCGGTTCCGTGCGGCAGGCGCCCCCAACCAGATCGAGCGCAGAATGAAAAACAAGACCGAAGCAGGCATGGAAACGCGAGGCCGAGCAGTCCGTGTTCCAAACCCCATGATCACGTCAACCGGAATTCAGTAGCATGCCGAACAAGAAAACAAATGAGGCGCGAATTGTGCCCACACGGTTCACGCAGATCGCACGCCAGAAGCCAAGCATCTCCAGGGAAGACGCAATCGAGGCGGGTCAGTCCGCCGTCACCGAACTGGAACCCGAATACCTTGAATGGGTGGACGGATTGCTGCGCGAACTCTGGTCAGCAGTAGACAAGGCCGGTCAGGACGATACTTTCCCGAATCCATATGGGGAGGAAGCCTATGGCCTGTCGAATCAGATCCGCAACCTTGGTGCCACTTTCGACTATGAGGCGGTAACGCATGTGGCTGACAGTTTCTGCGAATTGATTCATCGCCTTACCGAGGCGAAGCGCAATGATCCGCATGCGATGCGGACGCATCTGAATGCGCTGCGGCTGGTCAGTACGCCGACCTTCAAGCGTGAGGGCGAAGGCGAGTTGGCATCATTGATGAATGCCCTGGGACAACTGGTGGATCACTACCCCGAACCAACCGGCAATATCGGCTGACGTACAGCCAACGCGAGACAACTTAAGGAAGCCATCCTGATGAAGGGTCCGGCCAAGGATATCAATCTCAAGAACATCTCCGTTCTTGTCGCGGATTCGGGGGAGCCGGCTTTCCGAATCACGCAGTCGATCCTGAAATCCTTTGGTGCCGATCCGGTAGTGCATGCGCGCAATGTCGAGCAGGCGAGCAAACTGATCCAGCGCGGGACCGTGGATCTGCTGATCGTCAATTACAACATTGACGGCAAGGGTGGCGTCGACCTGGTCCGCAGCGTTCGGGAGAACCGGCGGAACCCGGCGCGGCATATCCCGATCCTGATGACCCTGGGTCACACCACCATCGGTGCGGTGACCAGTTCGCGCGATGCTGGTGCCAACATGGTGCTGACCTTGCCGCTCTCTCCTGGCGGGCTCTACGACCGCCTGTCATGGGTCGCCAACCATCCGCGGCCCTTTGTCGATCAGGACAACTACGTCGGTCCGTGCCGTCGGTTCAAGGATACAGGCGCGCCTGGCGGGATGGAGCGCCGCGCCATCGAGATCGAGATCGACGACAATGACGGGGACGAGGCGGAAGCCGCAGAGGTTTCCGCAGGGTGATGCACGCGATCCCGGTAAAGGGCTAGACTGGACCGTTCGCGCAATTGTGCGCGACCGGTCCATATGAGGCCCTTCATGAACTACGACGAAATTCTCTGGGAAGTGGCGCAGACCATCGAGCCGCAACGGGGCACCGGCAAGGTTGCCAACTACATTCCCGCACTGGCCGAAGTCGATCCGATGAACTTCGGAATGGCCGTTGTCACGCGGGCAGGGGAGAGGTTCTCGGTCGGGCGGGCAGATCGCCAGTTCTCGCTGCAGAGTGTCACGAAAGTCATCAGCCTGACCATGGCGCTGGAGGCGGTGGGGGAATCCTACTGGAAACGCTCCGGACGGGAGCCCTCCGGCGACCCTTTCAATTCACTTGTCCAGCTTGAGCACGAGAACGGAATCCCCCGCAACCCGCTGATCAATGCAGGCGCCCTGATCTCGACCGATGTACTGGTCAGTCAATATGGCCGGGATGGTGCGGTCGAGGCGATACTGCAGTTCGCGACGGAACTGGCAGATGGGGAGCCGGTTCGGATTGACCCGCGTGTGGCCGAATCGGAGCGTGAAACGGGCTTCCGGAATGCCGCGGTGGCAAATTTCATGCGCAGCTTCGGCAATCTGCACAATCCGCCGGACGATGTGCTGCACGTCTATTTCAATCAGTGCGCGCTGGAGATGTCATGTCAGGGGCTCGCGCGGTCGATGCTGTTTCTCGCCAACAGGGGCATGGATCCGATAACGGGACGCCGGATCGTGTCCGAACGACGGGCACGCCGCATCAACGCCATCATGCTTACCTGTGGTCACTATGATGCGTCCGGCGACTTTGCATTTCACGTCGGCCTGCCGGGCAAGAGCGGTGTCGGGGGTGGTATCGTGGCCATTGCGCCGGGGGATTTGTCGGTTGCTGTGTGGTCGCCGGGTCTCAGTGCCCAGGGCAATTCCCTTGTCGGTACCATGGCGCTGGAGAAATTCGCTTCCCTGACCGGCCTGTCAGTCTTCTGAGACGGAACCGGGGACAGCGCTGGCGCAATGCCGCCAGCGCTGTCAGGTCGCGAAACGGGACCGTCAGGCGCGGGCCTTGCCGATCTCCCGCTGGGCGCCGTCGATGATGAACCGGATCTCGTTGGCCAGGGTGCAGAGCCGGAAGCCTTCTTCGAAGCACCGTTTGGCGTGATCACCGCCTGCGGTGTGGATACATGGTTTCACACCTGCCGCTTCCGAGACCTTGCGGATATGGGTGATGGCTTCAAGAACCTCCGGCTCCGTCGGGTCTCCGACCGGATCATGGCCAAGACCGATGGCAAGGTCGGAAGGGCCGATATAGACGGCATCCAGCCCCTCGACCGCCACGATCTCCTCGATATTGTCCAGCGCGTCCTTGGTCTCGATCATGGCAAGGGTAATCACCAGATCGCGGGACCGCGCCTTGTAGTCGGATCCGGCATAGAGCGGGCCACGCACATTCGCGAAGGACCGGAATCCCAGCGGCGGATAATGGCTGGCCTGCACGAAGTGGGTTGCTTCCTCTGCCGTGTTCACCATCGGACAGACCAGGCCCATGGCGCCGGCATCCAGCACCTTCATGATCCATGTCGGGTCGTTCCAGGGGATCCGGGCGAGCGGCGTTGCCTCCTGCACCGAAATGCCCTGCAGCATGGCAATGGCATGGTCGAAATCGATCATGCCGTGCTGCAGATCGACGCCGACCGAGTCGAAACCCTGCGCGGCCATGATCTCGGCGGTGTAGGAACTGGCGGAAGCGACCCAGCCGTTCACCACATTGCCGCCTGCGTTCCAGATATCGCGAACCTTGTTCGTGCGCATGTTGCTCTCCATTTGGTTTTCGTCAGTTCAGGGGATCGGGAACCTCGACACCCAGCCGTTCAGCCCATTCGACAAGCCGGTCCATGATCCCCGGATAAAGCGTCACTCCTCCTGCCAGTGCCTTGCGTCGGGCATCCAGGCCGCGCGCACCCGGAATGCGGACCTCCGCCGCGCCCTCCGGTACATTCGCGGCACGGCAGGCGGCGGCGAGGAAACTGCTCTCCGCCGTGAAATCCTCCCGCCCGCCAAAGGCCTCCGGGTCGAACAGCAGCAGCGTGACTGATGCGCCGTGCTGCGTTGGCCCGTCCTTGCGCCCGAAACCACCGAGCGCGGAGGTCAGCGCCTCCACCATCAGGCCAAGCGCGAAGCCCTTGTGGCCGCTTTCGGTGCCACCCAGCGGCAGCAGAGCCACGCCGGTCTCCGGGTCATCGGTGGGCGATCCGCTTCCGTCAACCAGCCATGCGCCGGGCAGACGCTCACCCTCCGCCTTCTTGCGTCCGGCCAGACCCATGGTGGTGATGGAGCAGGAGATATCAATCAGCACCGGATCGGTCTCGGTCGGGATGCCGACAGCAATCGGGTTGGGGGTATAGACCGCCTCCGTCGCGCCGGGCGGTGCAACACCCTTCGCGGCCGGATCTGAACTGAGCAGCAGGACAAGGAAGCCCTTCTCCGTAGCCTTGGGCAGGAAACTCTGCAGGCAGGCAATATGGCCGGAACGGCGAATGCCGACGGCGGCGAGACCGAATTCCCGTGCGCGTTGCAGCCCGAGGTCCATCGCTGCATCCACCAGCCAGACACCGGAGAGATAATTGCCGTCCCAAAGCACGACCGGCCCGGTATCGGACAGCCGTTTCGGGTCGCCGGTGGCGGGCATCTCGCCTGCCGTCAGGGCAGCAAGATACTGCGGGGCGAGGTTGAGACCATGGGTGTCATGCCCCATCATGTCTGCATCGGTCAGCAAGGCGGCGACCCTGGCCGCGCGGTCGGCTGGCATTCCCGCCTTCTCGAAAAGCCGCGCGGCGAACCGGTTCAGGCGGCGGGCGTCGTGGCGCGCCTGCATGACCTCAGAGGACCTGATGCACGCTGTAGAACGGACCGCGCGGCGTCCGGTCGCCCAGTCCGACAGCGACGATCCCGTTCATCCAGGCATAGCGTTCGTCGCCTGTCTCGACGAACGGGACGGTCCGGAAATAA
>JARGNO010000117.1 GCA_029213165.1 Minwuia sp. | reverse complement strand
GGCCGCACAGAGGTCCGGGCCGAAAGTGGCATTGTAGATCTCGCCGACACCGGTGATGCCGCAGGCTGTGGTCAGGCGCACGAAGATGAAATAGCGGCCACCATGGCGCGGCGGCGGATTGCCGACGACGAAGGTTTCGATCGCTTCAAGACGCATGGGGTCTCCGACCTTTCGTGAACATCAGGTGTTGTGCGCCATGGATCGCGCGTCATCAAGGATCAGATCAGCGGCCCGCATGGCCAGCATCATCGTGGGTGCATTGATATTGCCCGACGTGATGTTGGGGAAGGATGAGGCATCGACGACCCGCAGGCGCTGCACCCCATGCACCCTGAGACGCGCATCCAGCACCGAATCCGATGCATCACGGCCCATGCGGCAGGTGCCGCAGGGATGGAAGACGGTCGCGGCATAGGCACGAAAGTTCTCCAGCATCTCCGCGTCGTTCATGGTGGAAATGTCAGGTCCCTTCGGCGCGCGTGTGACCCGCCTGATCGTCGGGGCGCTGGCCAGCAACCGCAACAGCCTGCCGGCCCGGACCGCGGCCGCGCAGTCCATCGCGTCCGACAGGGAATTCGGCCGGATCAATGGCGCATCGTGCGGATCACCTGACGCAATGGCGATCTCACCGCGGCTGGCCGGTCGGCAGGGCTGGACCGAAAGAATGAACCCCGGATCACGCTCCATCAGCGGCTTGCCGCTGGGCTGTGTCGAATGGGAGACCGGGTTGCAGAACACCTGCATGTCAGGTGCGGTGCAGGTCGCGTCGGAACGGATGAAGCCGCCGATCTGGTTGACCGGCACGCTCAGCGGCCCCTTGCGGGTCAGAACATACTGCAGACCGGCCATCAACTGCCCCCTCCAGTGGCCCAGCCTGTTGTTCAGCGTCGGTTCACTGGCGGCGAAATGGTGGGTGATCGCCAGATGGTCCTGCAGTCCCTTGCCCACCTGTTCAAGGCCCCGCTCCACTGCGATGCCGTGGGAGCGGAGGAGTCCGGAGGGGCCGATACCGGACAGCTGGAGCAGTTGGGGTGAGTTGACGGAACCGGCGCTGACGATGACCTCGCCACTCGCGTGGGCCGTCATCACCTGGTCCCCGACGCGATACTGCACACCTGTCGCGTGGCCATCCTGGATCAGCAACCGCTCCACCAGCGCGTGTTTCAGCACCTTCACATTGCCCCGCTTCAGGGCCGGGCGCAGGAACGCATCCGCCGGGGAACAGCGGATGCCGTTGCGCACCGTGCTGCGGTAACGTGACAGGCCTTCGGGCGTGGTACCGTTCATGTCGTCGGTCAGCGGCCAGTCAAGTTCCCGCGCGGCCTCCAGGAAGTGCGACGAGAACGGGTGCATCTGTGCACCGAGATCCGACACACGCATCGGACCGGTGCCACGGATGCGCACCTTGCCGTCCGGCCCGCGCTCACTGTGGCTTTCCAGCCGGTCATAGACGGCGCGTGCCGTTTGCCAGTTCCACCCGGCGGCACCGGCGCTTTCCCAATCGTCGAAATCATGGGCCAGTCCGCGCACCCAGGCCATGGCGTTGATCGAACCTGATCCGCCGATCACCCGCCCACGGGGCCAATAGCCTTTCCGCCCGTTCAGCCCGGCATCCGGTTCGGCGCTGTAGCGCCAGTTCACCCTGGGATCAGAGAAGGTGAAGCCGTATCCCACCGGTACCTTGATCCAGAAACGGGCGTCGGATCCACCGGCCTCGATCACCAGAATCCTGGCGCGACCGTTCCGGCCCAGGCAATCCGCGAGGACACATCCGGCCGAGCCGGCACCAACAATGATGTAGTCGAATTCCATGACAGACCTGCTCACCGACGTTGATCTGCGGCGCTTCCCGGGTTGACGGCCCGGGTGACGGCAACTGTTGGCGCGCCGGATGTCCACTGGAGCGTGCCGGTGATCGCCATCGCATTCTCGCTCGTACTGTTGGTTTCGTGATGGGTTGCCAACTGGACATCACGTGTCGGCGTTGGCCAAGATACCGGGCTATTCGCGCCTGGACTGTTTATGAACTTGGTAACTCCAATGTTCTAGGTTGATGCTCTTTGAACGCAATTGTGGTTGGATCAGTCACTTATGCCAGTTGATGCGAGTCGGATACAATTGAGCCGAGAGGCTGGGTAGTATGTCAGACAATCGGATGCCAATCATCGAGGACCGTGCTTCGGTTGTCCCGATGGGTGGGTTGCCGCCCTGGCAACTGCTCATCGTTGACGATGACGAGACCGTGCATCGGGCGACGCGTTTCGCCCTTGAAGACTTCAGCTTCGAGGATCGCCCGCTCGATATCATGAGCGCCTATTCCGCCAACCAGGCGCGCGAGCTGATCGCGAACATGGACGATGTGGCTGTTGTCCTGCTCGATGTGGTGATGGAGACCGAGTACGTCGGGCTGGAGTTTGTCCGCTGGGTACGCGACGAGCTTTCGAACCCGCGCGTGCGAATCGTCATGCGCACGGGTCAGCCTGGTTTCGCGCCGGAACTGCAGGTGATCCGCGACTACGACATCAACGATTACAAGGAAAAGAGCGGACTCACCAATACCAAGCTGCTGACCACCATCTACGCCGCGTTACGGGCATTTCGCGATATCGTTCATCTCGAGAAGCAATCCGACGAACTGCGAGAAGCGCTGGTTGCCGTCGAAGAGGCCAATATGGCGAAGATGAGCTTCATCTCTCACATGAGCCATGAATTCAGGACGCCACTGAACGGCATCATCGGGCTGTCGGAAATGATCGCCACAGAGGCACTTGGCCCCGTCGGTACGGAAAAGTACCGGGAGTATGCATGGGAT
>JARGNO010000051.1:15781-29134 GCA_029213165.1 Minwuia sp. | reverse complement strand
GCCCTCGGGCTTGACCCGAGGGCCCAGCCTGAGGCGTCTGCGCGGCACCCTGGGTGCCCGGGTTAAGCCCGGGCACGGCGTGGTGGGAGGTGGGGCAGTCTGGTGCGCCCTCTCCACCTTCTCTCCGACGCCCTCGGACTTGATCCGAGGGCCCAGCCTCAGGCGTCTGCGCGGCATCATGATTGCTGCCCGCCCGCAGCGGCTCCAGCGTGTTGTCCCAGTCGCTGTAGTTCACATCCACGCCCCGCACGGTGACGCCATGCTCCCGGGCGTCGCGCACGATCTGGGCCGGGGCATAGAAGCCCATGGGCTGGGAATTCAGCAGCGCGGCGGCGAAGACCGCAGGGTAGTGGCATTTCATCCAGCTCGACACATAGACCAGATGCGCGAAGCTGGCGGCGTGGCTTTCGGGGAAGCCATATTCGCCAAAGCCCTCGATCTGGCTGAAGCAGCGCTCCGCGAATTCCGGGTCGTACCCGCGTTCCACCATGCGCCCGACCATCTTCTCCCTGTGTTCGCTGACCAGCCCCTTCGAGCGGAACGTGGCCATGGCCTTGCGCAGCTGGTTGGCCTCCACGGGGGAGAAGCAGGCGGCGACCATGGCGATCTTCATCGCCTGCTCCTGGAAGATCGGCACCCCCAGTGTCCGTTTCAGGATGTGCTTCAGCTCGTCCGGATCATGTTCAGGACCGGGGGAGGGATAGACCTCCGGTTCCTTCCCCTGGCGGCGGCGCAGATAGGGATGCACCATGTCACCCTGGATCGGGCCGGGCCGGACGATCGCCACCTCGATCACCAGATCGTAGAAGGTGCGGGGTTTCAGGCGGGGCAGCATGTTCATCTGCGCCCGGCTCTCCACCTGGAACACGCCCACCGAGTCGCCCTTGCAGAGCATGTCGTAGACTGCTGCGTCCTCCTGCGGCACGGTAGCCAGCGACAGGTCCAGCCCATGATGCGCGCGCAGCATGTCGAAGCCCTTGCGGATGCAGGTCAGCATCCCCAGCGCCAGCACATCGACCTTCAGGATACCCAGCGTGTCGATGTCGTCCTTGTCCCATTCGATGAAGCTGCGGTCGGCCATCGCGCCATTGCCGATGGGTACGGTCTCGGTCAGGGGCCGCTGGGTCAGGATGAAACCACCGACATGCTGCGACAGGTGCCGGGGCATGCCGATCAGTTCATGCGTCAGGGCAATGGTGCGTTTCAGATGCGGGTCCGACAGGTCCAGTCCGGCCTCCGCCACCATCCCGTCCTCCACCGATGCCCCCCAGGATCCCCAGACGGTGCGGGCCAGGGCGGTGGTCACATCCTCCGACAGGCCCATGACCTTCCCCACCTCCCGGATCGCCATGCGGGGGCGGTAGTGGATGACGGTGGCGCACAGCCCGGCGCGGTCGCGGCCATAGCGGGCATAGATGTGCTGGATCACCTCCTCGCGCCGCTCATGCTCGAAGTCCACGTCGATGTCGGGGGGTTCCTTGCGCTCCTCCGAGATGAAACGTTCGAACAGCAACTGGTGCTGCGCCGGATCGACGGAGGTGATCTTCAGGCAGTAGCAGACGGCACTGTTGGCTGCCGACCCGCGACCCTGACAGAGAATGCCTTCACCACGGGCGAAATCGATAATGTCCTTTATCGTAAGGAAATAGCGCGCAATATTCATTTTTCGGATCAATGAAAGTTCCTTGTCCAGGGTCTGGCGCACATCGTCCGGCACCCCGTCCGGATAACGCTCTGCCGCCCCCTCACGGGTCAGGATGCGGAGCTGCTCATCCGGGGTCCGGCCATGCGGCACGGTCTCCTCCGGGTACTCGTAGCGCAGTTCCGAAAGCGAGAAGGTGCAGGCGTCAGCGATGGCACGGCTTTCGCTGATCGCCTCCGGCCAGTCCGCGAACAGGCGCTGCATCTCGGCAGGGGACTTCAGATGCCGTTCCGCGTTCGGGTGCAGCAGATGCCCGGCGCTGCGGATCGTCACCTTCTCCCGGATGCAGGTCATCACGTCCTGCAGCGGACGGCGGGCGGGTGTGTGGTAATGCACGTCATTGGTGGCCAGCAGTTTCAGGTCATGCGCTTCCGCCAGCCGCGCCAGATGGTTGATCCGCGCCCGGTCATCGCCGCGGTAGAGGTATGTCGCCGCGATATGGCTGAGGCCGGGGAGGTGTTTCACCAGACGCGGCAGTTCAGCGGCGAAGCGCCCCGCGTCCGCCCCCGGCATGGCGATCAGCACCACTTGCGGGGGGGCGACCCCAAGGGTCTGTGCCACCATGGCCAGTGACAGGTCACAGGCGCCCTTGCGCTGCCATTCCCCCGCCGCGTCCTGCATCTTGCCGGCAGAGAGCAGGGTGCAGAGGCGACTATAGCCTGCCCGGTCCTTCGGATAGGCCAGCAGGGACGGGGCATCCAGCAGATCGAGACGGCAGCCGATGACCGGGCGCAGGCCTGCCGTTGCCGCCTCCCCATGCACCCGCACCGTTCCGGCCATGCTGTTGCGGTCGGCGATGCCCATGGCGTCATAGCCCAGCAGATGTGCGGTCAGTACCAGGTCAACCGGGTCGGAGGCACCGCGCAGGAAGGAGAAGTTGGAGACCACGCCCAGCTCGACGAAAGGCGCGGGCGGGTTTGGCCGGAACGTCCCGGGATCGCGGATCCGGCGTTTTTCAGGAGTCAGCGGCGCTTCCGGCATCAGGCGTCCAGCCCGTGCATGAACCAGTGCGGATTGCCGCCGCGTCCGTCACCGGCCACCCCCTCCCGATAGATCCAGTAGCGACGGCCTGCACTGTCCTCCACATTGTAATAGTCACGCAGGCGCACGATGGATTTCTCCCGCCACCATTCCGGTGCGATCCGCTCCGGTCCGCCGCTGCGCACCACCCGATGGGTCTGGCGGCGCCAGATGAACCGCGCCGGGGGACCATCGGGAATGGCGTGCAGCACCTCCACCTCCTCCGGCTGGGATAACAGCCGCAGCGGGCGATAGGGTGGCGGAGACTCCGCTGCCTCCGCCGCCATGCTCCCCGCCGGGGATGGCATCTCCGTGTCGGCGGGCACCAGGATCTCCGCCCGTTCCGGCACATGGCTGCCGTGCCCCAGCGGACGCAGTACCGACTGCCGCCCCAGGCGCGCGATCAGCCGGTCGATCAGCCGTGACAGGGCCACACCGGTATCGGTTTCACCGCTCAGGTCGGCCTGCGACAGGGCCAGGTCCTGACCGTCAATCACGTCCAGCACCATGGCCTCGAACCCGAAGCCGGGATCAAGTGTTTCTATTTTGTTCTCAAACAGCTTCGCCAGGTGTTCCGGTTCGCGGCTGGGGCGGCTGGTCGCGACCTGAATGGCCGAGACCCCGCCATCCACACGGAATCCGGTGAAGCGCAGGCAGCGGGCACCGATGTTCCGTGCCTCCATCTGCGTTGCCAGATCCAGCATCAGGTGACCCAGCACATGGGTGAAGCTGTCGGGCTCGGTGACCGGTTCGGCCAGGGTGCGCAGGCTGCGCAAGGGCTCCGTGATCGCGGCGGCGACCAGGGGTTCGGTGGTCCGGCCCATGACCTGGTCCAGTCGGGCCAGCGGATTGGCGGGCAGGGGTGTGCCATGGCGGAACCGCCGGGCCATCGCCGCGCGCGGCACCTCGGCCAGGGCCGTGATGGTGCGGAACCCCAGCCGTTCCAGCAGCAGCACCGTATTGCCGTCCAGCCGCAGTGCCGCCACGGGCAGGGAACCCAGTCGCGCCGCCAGCCTGTCAGGCGGGCAGATCTCCACCTTTTCCCGCCCATGCCGGGCGAAGGCCCAGGCGCTGCCGACCGTGGGGGCGATAGCGATGCGCACGGTCAGGCCCAGTTGCGTGAAGGCCCGGCGCATGTCGGCGACCAGCGCGGCCTCCCCACCCCACAGGTGGTCAGCCCCGGTGGTGTCCAGCATCAGCCCGTCCGTCCCGTCTGTCCGGGTCCAGGGGCACCAGCGCCGGCACCAGTGGGACAGGCGCGCCAGATCGGCATGGTCCAGCCGTTCCTCCGCATCCTCCACCCGCAGGTCGGGCACCAGGGTGCGCATGTCGGTGACCCGCGCACCGCGTGTCATGCCCAGCGCCGCGGCGGCGGCATTCATGTCATGGATCACCGGGCCGTGGGGGCCGGGGCGGGCCAGCACGACCGGTTCTGTCTCAGCCGTCGCCTTCTCGCCGTAATGCCGTCGCCGCCAGCGCTGGATCGCGAAGTGGGGCAGCCAGATGGAGACGATGCGCCGCGTGGTCATATCCCCCCTCCCATGTGCCGGGTCGCGCATCGCGGGCGCGGAACAGTTCGGTACGCCAACGTGGTTCCCCCGGTGCGCGCGGATCGTGCGGATGCGGGGCGGAGGCGGTGGAGGTGACGCGCCAGCGTCGCCGCGCCACCGATGCGCTGGCCGTGGCCGCGCCGAAACGGATCAGGAAGACCGCTATCCCGGTCCGCTCCGCCCGTAGCGCCAGGCGTTTCGTGGCGGTGAAGTCCAGCGCCTTCGGCTCGCCCCATATCTCTCCGATCACGGCACCAAGCGTCGGGCATGCCAGACCCTCCTCCATTGTCCAGAGCACATCCCCGGCATGGCGGGCACAGGCCAGGATCAGCCTGTCCGGATCACCGCCGAAGCGAGCCAGCGCCCGGCCATGGGGTTGTCCCATCTCCTGCGCGCACATGCGGTCCTGTACCCACAGGATCGACTGCGCGCGCGGTATCTGCGCCAGGGCGAAGCCCACCGCACCGCCATCCCGCGAGTCCGCGAACAGCTCCACCAGTTGCGGCTTGCCCGGCAGCGGCGGCGGCTGGATGTCCGGCGCGTCTGACAGGTCCGAATCCCGCTGGTCCTCTGCTGCAGAGGGTGGGTCAGAGGTCTGCAGACGCTCCGGAACAAGCGACAGGACAGATGTGCGATAGCGTGCATTCATGGCAGCACGATAACAGATGTTCTTATTTTGTTCCATACAGGAACAAGGAATGGGAACAGCGTTTCGTGATCGCCCGCTGCCGTTCGCAACACGCCCGGGAACTCAGGACTCCAGCGTCACCAAGTGATTGTCCCAGGCGATATCGGGGTGGGCATCCGTGTTGTCGCCAGACCGGATCGCCCCCGTACCCGCCGTCGCCATGAAGCCGTCTCCCGTCGGGGCAATGCCGCAGGTGTCGGCAAGACTGACCGTCTCAACAAGCGCGCCTGACCGGCCATCAAGTATCACGATGATGCCGCCGCGCGGGCTGGTGACGGCGATACGGTGCCCGTCATGGCTGGCGGCAATGGAACCGGCGTAATTGCGCATGGACCGGGTGACCGCTGCGGGCAGGTCGATCAGCCGGATATCTCCGCGCCGGTCCCAGCGCCCGATCAGCGGCGGCTGTCCGGTCGCCGCGCCCTCATGCTGACAGCAGAACCAGGTCGCACCATCAGGCGTCGCGGCCAGATGGCGGATCGAGAGCTGATAAAGAGCCGGAGGCAGGCTGGCGCGGGCAAGCAATGCCCCGGACGCGAGATCCAGCCGCACCAGCGTTGATTCCATGCTGTCCAGATTGAGCTTCCGCCGGGGATAGTCCGGATGCGTGAGGATGCCGCCATTGGCGATGACCGCCGACCGGCCATCATCCGACAGCAGGCACTCATGCGGACCAATGCCATGGGTCGCGAATTCGCCGATGCGACGCCAGTTCCGGCGCACGTCATGCACGGCCAGCACACCACGTTCGGCCTCGAAATCATTCTGGGTCGCGAACAGCCGGTCGCCATCCGCACTGAACAGGCCATGGCCGTAGAAATGACGGTCGGCGGGCAGGGGAAGCGGGACGGACGCCTGCATCGTGGCAGGGTCGAAGGAAATGGCGAACCGGCCGGGGCGGCGGGCAAAGGCCACGGCGCGGTGACCATCGCGGCTGACGGCAAAGCCGTGTCCGCGGTCGGGCAGGGGAAAATCACCGGTGATGCGCCCGCGCCGGTCCAGCGCGATGGCGTGAAACCGCTCGCCCCGCCGCCCCGTGGTCAGAAATGCCGGGGTGGCGCGCATGTCGGCGACAGCGCGGCTCATTGGCAGGGCGGCGCAGAACAGCCCCAGCAGCAAGGTGCGGCGGTCAGTCTCCATCAAGCGCATTGAACCCCTTGGTCAGGCCCAGGGTCGGCAGCAGGCGGGTATCGTGCAGATCGATGGCGGCCCGCAGCGGGATACGCGCGAACTGCAGCAGATCATGTGTCGCCGGATCGGCGATCCGTTCCGCGATCCCGCCGGGATGTTCCAGTGCCATGCGGATCGCGGTCTCTGACTGCTTCAGTTCGAAATCAAGCTCCCGGAACAGGTTGTGCAGGTCCGGGTCGCCCAGATCGGCCATGTCGGGATGGGCAAGCACCGCGCGGCTGGCCGCGATGTTCACGGTGACAGCATGAAGCGTCATGCCGGACAGGCGAAAGGGGGCGGACAGCGGGTTCGCACTTGCCGGACCATCCCTGAGCACGCGCCCGAGCTTCTGCTGCTCGACAATGATCAATTGCTCCATGGCCGCTTTCAGCAGCGCCTTCACCGCTTCGCCCTGATCGCGGTAGAGCGGGTTTTCCGGTCCCGGCTGGCGCAGCAGCCCAGCCTGGCTGTCCTGCCAGCCGGTCAGCAGCGCCTCGGCGGTTTCATGGGTCACATCGGCGATGGCTGTCCCATAACGGCAGGCGAAACCGGGGATCACGCCATCGGACGCATCGGCCAGCACCTGTTCAAGTGCTGACAGCCCCTGCACGGCGACACTCTTGCCCCTCAATGTCGCCGGATCAGTGGCGGACTGGTCTTCCTCCTCCAGGATCCGGCGCACCTGCCGCAGCCCGAGACCGCGCCTGTCGGGCCAGAAGTTGAGCCGGGCGAGGCGATTGTCCTCCCGCCCCGGACCGAAGCGGTACATCTCCACCCGGGAGAAGGCCGCGACAAGATCGCGGAAGGCTGTCTGCGCATCGGTCAGGGAATCCGGGGAAGGCGTCTCGCAAGCCGCACGCATGGCGCGCTGCTGGTCCGCCGTCGCCTGCACCAGTGCGGCATGGTCCGGCAGGATCGTCTCCACCAGGACCGTCTCGACAAGCCGTTGCTGCAGCGCCGCCTGCGCCGGGGTCGCGTCGGCCAGCGCCGGACCGAAGCCCGCCGCGGCACAGGCAATCAGCAGACAGACAGAAATCATGCGCATCAGAGTGACTCCAGGAACCGGATCAGGGCAGCACGGTCTTCGGGCGGCATCTCGACGACCTTGTCGCGCGCCGCTTCCGCCTCACCGCCGTGCCAGAGGATGGCTTCCAGCAGGTTTCGCGCCCGCCCGTCGTGCAGGAAAAAGGTATGGCCGTTGACCACCTCGGTCAGGCCGATGCCCCAGAGCGGCGCGGTCCGCCATTCCCGGCCCGATGCGCTGCCGACCGGGCGATTGTCCGACAATGCCTCACCCATGTCATGCAGCAGCATGTCGGTGAAGGGCCAGATGAGCTGAAACCGATGCTCGGCAAACGGTGTGTCGCGCCGCGTTACGAACTTCGGCTGATGGCATCCGGTGCATCCCGTTTCGTGAAACAGCCGCTTGCCCTTCAGCACGGCGGCGTCGGAAACATCGCGCCGCGCCGGGACAGCCAGGTTGCGGGCATAATGCGCGATCAGGGGCAGAACCGGGTCAGGCGCTTCGGTTTCACCCAGCCGCACCTGCACGCCCGTGGCCATCTGAAGGCACTGCGATTGCGCCGGGGTGCAGTCGCCGTGGTGGCGGGGGGCGAGGGGGCTTGAAACACCAATGTCGCCGGCCAGCGCGTCCGCACTCTGCTGCGCGACTGTCGGGTTGCCGGCCTTCCAGCCGAAGCGCCCAAGTGTTTCATCACCTGTCGCGGCGTCCCGGACGATGCTGACGCGGCCCGAGATTCCGTCGCCATCCCGGTCGTCGGGATCGGACAGGGCGTGAATGTCGTCCGGGTGAATGGCCTCCAGCAGGCCAAGCCCGATCATCTGGGATGCGACACGCGGTGACAGCAGGGTTTCAGGATGCAGCGGGCCGAATGCAGGATTGCCGACCGTGTAGGTCGGATGCCGCAGGGATGCCGTCTCGCCGCCGGAAAGGGGAACGGCCTCCTCCCGGTAGGTGATGACCATGCGGCCTTCGGCCGCCAGGCCCGGTACGGCGAAGTCCTGCAACTGGCCGCCGTAGGTTGGTTCGGGCAGGGAGGCGACGGCCCCGGACGCGATCTGCGCCCGTTCGGTGGCCGTTTGCGGCGGGACCGACAGGCGCAGGAACATGGACGTCGCGTTGCTCTCACCCGGCCCGGGCGGGTGGCCGCGCCCGTCCTTCAGGTGGCAGCGCTGGCAGGAGCGCGCGTTGTAGAGCGGCCCAAGCCCGTCGGAGGCCTGAGTCGAAGAGGGTGACGAGACCCAGAGCTTGCGGAACAGTGCATTGCCCAGCTTGAAATCCCGCTCCCCCTCGAAATCCAGGTTCGCGGAGGAATGCGAGAAGGCATTGCCATCAGGTGTCTTGCGGGAGGTCGCCGCGCCACCCGCCATCATCTCGAACGGTTCGGCCACGGCGAATGACGCAGGTGCCGAGGTCACCGCCCGGACACGGGCCAGATCCTTCGCTGTCAGGTCGGAGCGGGCCGTTGTCTCCGCCATGGCGTTGGCGCCAGCCAGAATCACGAAGGAGCCTGACAGCATGATGGCTGCCATGGCTCCTGCGAGAATGCCGGACGCCCTGCCTGAAAATCCTGACCAGGGGAGCCGTTGCATCATTTCATCTTCCGTGTCCCGGATGGTTGGTGTAACAGAAAAAGGTGTGGGCCAGCTCGGGGAAGCTGGCCCACATGATCGCGATAACGTATCGCCGGATATCAGGAACTGGGACTGCATCATCGGAGGAGTGTCACGACAGGTGATGGGCGTGACAAGGAACGATGCAGAGGGTCACCCTGGTCCTTCAACTATCCGGAAACGCCTCTGGCCATGGCAAACCAGATCGCGATCAAGGGTGGTTGGTTACTGGAAAACCGCACCAGGGTTATCCAGGCTGTCCGATCCTTCGAACTCGATGGCCTGCAGTTTCAGCGCGGCCACGATCCGCTCGATACTGCGGGTCTGGTCGACCAAGCCGTCGATCGCGGCCTGCACGGTCGCATTGCCCACCGGATTGCCTTCGCCGATCATCTGGTCATAGGCCTCAATGGATTCCGCACGGGCCTTCATGACCGCCATTGCGGCGACAGTCGTATCCAGCCTGGCGCGCAGTTCCGCATCCAGGTCAGGAGCCACGTGAGCCACGACATCCGCCAGCGACGGGCCTGAGATCACGGAACCGTCAACCCGGCGATAGTGACCGGTATAGACATTGCGGATGCCGATCTGGTCGAAGTAATGGGAGTTGTGCGTGTTGTCGGAGAAGCAGTCATGTTCCTCCTCCGGGTCATGCAGCATCAGGCCGAGCTTCATCCGCTCACCCGCCAGTTCGCCGTAGGACAGCGAACCCATGCCGGTCAGGATGACCGACAGGCCAGCCTTCGGGTCCTGCAGCAGGGCCTGGCGCGATGCACCATCGCCACCCCAGCTCGCCACCATTTCCTGCAGGTCGGTGATAAGCAGATCGGTCGCCGCCGTCAGATAGGCAATCCGGCGATCACAGTTTCCGCCCGTGCAATTGGCGAGATCGAAGTCGGTGGCCGGACGCTGGCCCGCCCCGGCGCCGGTGCCGTTGAGGTCCTGGCCCCAGAGCAGGAATTCGATGGCGTGATAGCCGGTCGCGACGTTGGATTCGACCTCCTCCGCTTCATGCAGCGTACCGGAGAGCAGGGCAGGGGTGATCAGCGTGGCATCAACCTGCTGGCCGTTCACCGTCAGGATCGGGTTGGCAATGACGTTGCTGGTGTAGAGGCGGTTCTCACCTGCTGCATCGCCGTAGGAGGAATCGACATAGTCGATCAACCCCTCATCCAGCGGCCAGGCATTGACCTTGCCCTCCCAGTCATCGACGGAGGCATTGCCGAACCGGTAGGCCTCCGTCTGCTGATAGGGGGCACGTGCCGCCACCCAGGCTGCACGTGCCGCCCCCAGCGAGGCCGCTGTCGGTTTCGCGATCAGTGCGTTGATCGCGGACCGCATGGCTTCGGCGGTGGTCAGGGAATCACTGAAGGCGGCGTGGGCGATGTCGGCATAGGTGCCGACGACTGCTTCCGCCGTTGGCACGTCATCCGCGCTGGCGACTCCGGCGGACAGGCCCATGGCCATGCCGCAGAGCAGCCCGGTTGCTTTCGTGAGTCTCATGAGGTTTCTCCTCCTCGGAACTTGGTGACGGTCGGTTGGACCTCAGAATTCAATGCCGTAGGTGACGATGGCG
Source organism: Minwuia sp. (assembly GCA_029213165.1). Classification (GTDB taxonomy): domain Bacteria; phylum Pseudomonadota; class Alphaproteobacteria; order Minwuiales; family Minwuiaceae; genus Minwuia. Next base: position 18,794 of record JARGNO010000051.1, on the reverse strand, counting down.
CCGAGGGTCTGGGTGCTGATGTTGGCTGCGGTGGCGCGCTTGTAGCCGACATCCAGCGTGAAGCCGTTCTCGAACGCATATCCCGCCGAGAGCTGGACCTGATGGTCGAAACTGGTGCCATTGGCACCATCGACGTTCACGTCCTTGCCGGTGGCGGCCAGGGCGACGTTCCAGGGACCGGTCTCGCCGACCAGCGACAGGGTCAGGTAGTTGCGGTTTTCCGCGCCGACACCGCCCGCGTTCCAGAACCGCACGTATTCGACCAGCGGAGTCAGCGTGACGTCGTCGTTCAGATCGAAGGACCATTCGGCACCGGCCGTTGCGCGCAGCTCATCGTCGCCATTGTCGACGGCCAGCCGGGCGAAGCCCACGTGGTAGCGCATGCCCTCCAGCCCCGGCACGGCCTCACCATCAAGTGCCACGGCGAAGGATTCCGGGAATTCCGTATTGCCCGGTCCGCCGGCAGCCAGATCGGTGCGGCCCCGGTTGGTGATGAATGACTCGCTCAGGAAGGTGCGGTCCAGGAAGAAGAAGCTGCCCGACAGGGTCATGCTCTCACCCAGCGCGAATGCGCCGCCTGCGCCGACGAACTCTGCCAGTTCCACATCGTCGCCAAGCAGATCAGCGCCATAGACACCGCCCGCCGCATCGTAGCCGATGGAGAAGTTGGGGCCGAACTTGCCGCCGTAGACCTCGACGTCGTCATTCGCCCAGGACAGGGTCAGCGTATCGACGAAGATGCCGTGATCCTGGAAAACGCGGTCTTCCTGCGGCCCCGGATCGCGCACGGCCTCCAGCGTCAGACCGGCTGTCACGACGAGGTTGGGGTTGAGGTTCAGGTTGATGACGGGCGCGATCACGCCGCCAAGTTCGTTCTGCTCCGCATTGGGGTCTTCGGACTGGAAATTGAAGTCGTTCTGAACCTCGAAGCCCACTTCGCCAGTGATGTTCGGATATGCCTCGCCGTCGGCAAGCGCTGCCATCGGCATGATCGTCAGGCCAAACGCAGAGGCCATGGCTGCCTGCCTGATGCGGGCGTTCTTCGTGAGAGTCGACATGTTCAATCCTTTGGAGTCAGCAAGTGGCAACGGTTTGCCGGCGGCCTTTTCGGGCCGCCAGCGGAGAATGCGGTGTATTCCTCCAACCACATTTGCTAATAATCGTTCTCAAGAAGAAGCTTAAATGAGAATGAGTGTCAATAGCAATTTTGATCTGCGAGGCAGACACCTGAATGCGACACCATCGGAGGCCGGGTTTCCCCGTGCCCCTTCTTGATCCCGTGCCAGTTCGCGGCGGGCAAGTGATGACACCTTTTTCGCATTCATAGTTCGCTGTTAATCGAACTATGAATGCGGGTCAATCGGATCGCCACGTATGACAGGCCTGCCTTTTTGTCATGTGAGCTGCAAGATGCCGGGAATGTCCGCCGCCGCGACATATTCCGATCCTGTCATGAAGCATGTGTCATGCGCATTGGATTCCGTAGCGTCAGGCTGCTAGATCGTTCCATCGAACGATGGAGCTGCACCGGCCCGCTCCCCCACCCGGCCACCCCCGGGCCGGTGCCGCAATCAGACAGACAGCGGAACGGTCCAGCAGTCGGAGGGTGATCCAGGGGGAGGCAGGCGCAGATGGCACACAGGCATCCGATGTACACCGGGGAGACGGAGGTCATTCGCGACCAGATCCGGCGGTTCATCGAACGCGAGATCGAACCGAATGGCGAACGCTGGGAGGAGGAGGGCACCTTCCCGCGGGACCTGTATGCGCGCGCGGGTGAGGCCGGCATCCTGGGTCTCGGGTTTCCGGAGGAATACGGCGGTGCCGGGGGAGGCATCGACTACTACTGTCTGGCGCGGGAGGAACTGGCGGCCTCAGGCTTCGGCGGGGTCCGCGTCGGCCTGATGGCGCATGGCATCGGACTGCCGCCGGTCCTGAACCTCGGCTCGGATGACCTGAAGCGCCGCGTTGCGCCCCAGGTGCTCAGCGGGGAAAAGATCATCTGCCTCGCCATCTCGGAACCGAATGGCGGCTCCGATGTGGCCAATATCCGCACCACGGCCCGCCGCGAGGGCGACCATTATGTCGTGAACGGGGAAAAGGCCTTCATCTCCAACGGCGTCCGCGCCGATTACATGTCCGTTGCCGTGCGCACGGGCGGGGAGGGGATGGGAGGTATCTCGTTGCTGCTGATCGAGGCGGACAGCCCCGGCATCAGTCGTACCGCGATGAAGAAGAGCGGCTGGTGGACCTCCGACACCGGCCACATCATCTTCGATGAAGTGCGGGTGCCCGCCGGAAACCTGCTGGGCGAAGAGAATGCCGGGTTCCGCGGCATCATGAACAATTTCAACCTGGAGCGTCTGGGCATCGCCGCCACCCAGATCGGCGTCAGCCGCTGCGCCTACCGCGAGGCGGTGCGCTACGCCCACGAACGCCAGACCTTCGGCAAGCACCTGGCCGAGTTCCAGGTGGTGCGCCACAAGCTGGTGGACATGGCAGTGCGGCTGCAGGCCATGGAATCCCAGATGGACAGCCTGATCTGGCGCGTCATGCAGGGCGACCCCTGCATCGCGGAGATCGCCATGCTGAAGGTCTATTGCGGCGAAGCCCACGAATGGATCGCGGCGGAGGCCGCCCAGATCTTCGGCGGCGCCAGCCTGCTGCGCGGCCACAAGGTCGAACGCATCTTCCGCGAATCCAAGATTCTCACCATCGGCGGCGGCAGCACGGAAGTGATGAAGGACCTGGCGAGCAGGCAGTTGGGGGGGTGAGGGGAGGGGGGCGGGACGGTATTGTCAGGCGGTTACCTTGCATGTGTAGATTCTTCAATCTAATATTCACTAAGATAAATCGTCTTCATATTCCATTTTTTTTATAAGGTAAGCTCAGCTGGAGAGTATATTAATATAATTTGATCTCATATCTTCTTGGAGATATGAGATTTCAATAATATTGCCGCAGTTTGTGTTATTCAACCGCTGATTCCAAGTTTCTCAAAGAAAATTGCGTT
>JARGNO010000051.1:14468-15771 GCA_029213165.1 Minwuia sp. | reverse complement strand
GCAACTTATCGTAAGGAATGACTTCTGAATAAGTATCGGGGTTTCGTGTGTATCCGAACAAGCCTTTACCATCTGGAGTTTGATCAAACCTACCCCGTAGGCGCTTCTCAAGGCCGGGTGTAATATCGGCAACAATGTAACAATGAAACGATGTGTTTCTACCAATTCCAGAGATAACCCTACCCTTCTTATCGCGGACAGTCTTGCCTGATTTGAAGAGTGCTACATAGTCCATCAACTGTATGAATGGATCATTTTTTTCAGAGTAGTTTTCCAGTCCCGGACGCTTGAACTCTACGAGAATAACAGTATCGCATGAGCGCTCGCTTTCTCTCCAAGCCACGCAACTATCGTAAAAGAATGCGATATCTGGTTCTCGGCTAGAATCTGAATCAGTGTAGGTCCTAATTGGTCTATCAGACGCAAAAAAATTGAAAAATGCTAGGCGGTCATCAAGTATCCATAGATTATGATCGTCAATTTTTAGTTCATTCGAGTCCAAACGCATGGGGCATATCAACTGATGTATGGCATCTTCCAGATGGTACTTCTCAGATTCTTGCTCTGAGAATCCTCGAAATTTGTCTAATAAATCCAGGACGGCCTTACGCTTGGTTACATATTCCGCTAGTGAGCCCTTCTTATCGTCCAGAATATATTCTTTGTACTCGATGACCTTCTCCGCGATTACTTTGTCGTACTCTGGTGCCTTGTCGATTTCCCTCTTCACACTATTGAAACGCCTTTGGCGTCGATAGCGATGCTGCGCCATTTCAACGTAAATTTTTTCTTCATTATTGCTGTTAGGCTTTAGTCCGCTAACGAACTCATCGAGCGCTCCATGAATGTAGATAAACTGGGGGTTCTTCCTAATAATTTCGGAGGTGAGTGATTTTTTCTGCGCCAGAGCTATTTCAACATACTCACTCAGAAAATCCTTCACACTACTCGCCACCTGACGGCGAATGAGTTGCCCTTCTTCTGGGTCAAAAATAAAATCTGTGCGCTGGGGATTAACATGCGAATCAAGGTAGTCGCCAGTTACAGTTCCAATGTAAATTTCATCGTCACCCAATGATTTGAGGCCGATTTGATCGTCTATTCCATATTCTTTTACGCCGCGATCCTTGGCACAAAAACACATCCAGTTATAAACAGATCCGCGCGGACGAATGCTCTTATCACATTTCATGTGTCGTATGATAATGGGTTGCGTCTCATCTTCAATTTCGACGTCAATGATCTCTTCCTTAATTGTTTTGATCTTGTGTCGGAATTCCTGACGAAGGTCAGTCGCGCCTTC
>JARGNO010000051.1:0-14458 GCA_029213165.1 Minwuia sp. | reverse complement strand
CGTGCAAAACGATCTGTGGGGACTTGTCACCGGCAAACACAGGCAAGAAGTGAGCAATAATTCGCTGAATGATCGTGCTCTCTTTGGTCGGGCATTTTGGTCCGAATGCTCCAGCGAAATCTCTGAGTGAAACCACCGTACCCGTCTCTGTCGTTAGATTGTCAGACGTATTCTTTGTCGCGATTTGATCGTTCTCACGAAGAATGAAATCGAATGCTCGGTGCTCGATTTTGCCATCACCGAAGAAAGTTGAAGTGACTGTGATCTGCTCAAACACCTTCAACCAACCTAATCGCCCTATGCCTTTGCCTCCCTTGCTCATCTTGTGCTGCGAGAATGGCGTACAAAAAGACCTAAAGTTTGTCTCGTTCAGCCCGATACCGTTGTCGCTGACGATGAAGCCGGAAACTGCCGAATTTCCATCCTGGAGCTCAGTGCGAAGCACCTCGATATCAATACGGCCTCGGACCGCCAGATCTGCGTCACCGAACCTTTCGCCAATGGCGTGGAGTGAGTTGCTAACCGCTTCAAAAAGCGGAAGAAGCGAGTTCGCTTCGGAAGGTCTGAGCGGTAGCCTAGCAACTTGACCGACAACGTCACTCTTAAGGTCAGCCATTTCTACCTCCTTGGTCCGACTATGCTCAACCACAAAGCACAATCCAAAGCAGCTGATAAGCGAGAAAAACTGAGGTGCATACAGGAATATTGTACAATGAAAGGTGGTATATCGTCACCGGGCCGCGCTGACAAGCGATCTGTTGTTTGGAGCTGATCGGCAATTCTTGTCCAAAGATAGTCGGAGCGAAAATGACAGAGGGGTACGAGGGAGCAAATAGCCAAGCAACCGCTGAGAAGCCTGCAGTGCGTGGGCCAGACGCGACGTTTAGATATACACACTGAGATTGCCGGGCATGATTTTCCGCTCATAAGGCTGTTTCTTGCGCCATCCCTCACCCCACCCTTACCCCCTGCCGCTTCAGTTCCCGCTGCACATCCACCACATCCATCTCCTCCACCGTACGGCCCAGCTTCACTGACAGTGCCGCGCCGACGCCGGCGGCCTGGCCGGTGACGGTGCAGCACATCATGTTGCGGGTGGCGGCGTGGCTGATGCGGTCGCCGCCGGTGGCGCGGCCGGCGACCAGCAGGTTGCTGACCTGCTTCGGGACGATGGTGCGCCAGGGCACCTGGAAGTAGCGGCCCGTGGTGGGCAGGATCAGCAGGCCATAGCCGTCGATGAATTCGGGGAAGATGCCGATGCTGTCCTCGAACCGGCCCTGGTCGCGCACATCCATCTCGGTCATGTTGTAGCGGGCGTCGATCTTGCGGGTGTCGCGCACGCCCAGCGTCATGCCGAAATTGCGCAGCTTTGCGGTCTCGCAGCCGGGATGGTGGCGGCGCATCGCCTCCACCGCCAGCATGGCCTGCCGCCGTCCCTCCATCTCGAAGCGGGTGAGGTCGTCGGGGTCGGTGCCGTCACAGCCGTCCAGGTGCACCAGGTTGAGATAGGTCAGGTCGCCGCTGTCGTAGATCGCCCCCCAGGTGCCTGCGATGGTGGAGAGGTTCGGCGGGATCAGCCCTTCCTGCATGGCGAGCTGGAACGGCTTCTTCAGGAAGGGGGAGAACATCGTGTCCTCCTTCCCCGTGGTCTCCACCGTCCATTCGCCGCTGTCCCAGTCGCGGTAGGTGAGGGGATTGGCGCGGATCTCGTCCAGGAACCTCGTCCGGTCCACGCCGGACATGGAGAACATGACGGAGGCCGCCATCAGGTCCTCTCGCGCCGCCTTCACCGTGGGCGCCCCGGCGCGGTGGGCCACGTCGGCGTCGCCGGTGGCGTCGATCACCCGTCTGGCCAGGATGGCCTCCCGCCCCGCCTTGCTCTCGGTGATGATGCCGCGGATCGCCATGCCGTCCATGATCGGGGCAACGAACTGGCGGTGCAGCATCGGGTTGATCCCGGCCTCCTCCACCAGCCGGTCGGCCACGACCTTGAAGCCTTCCGCATCCAGCGCGTGGCTGTCGGACTGGGGTTCGGGGGTGGCGGCACCCATGGCGATGGCGCGGGCCTCGAACTCCCGGCCGACGCCTTCGGTGTCCACGGTCTTCTCGTGGCGGTACCAGGCAAAGCCCTCCACCCCCACCGCCGTGATGTTGCCGCCGAAGCAGCCGAAGCGCTCCACCAGCGTGACCGCGACACCCGCCCGCGCCGCCCCCAGCGCCGCTGCCAGACCACCGGGGCCGGAGCCGACCACCAGCACATCGGTCTCATGGATCACGTCGATCTGGCGGGCGGGTTCGGTGATCTGTCTCACGGGCGGGTTCCGGTTGTCAGATGGGGGTGATGGCACGCTTCTTCGGTGGTCCGCCCTCATGCGGGCGCAAGGGCGCGTGGCGCAGCGCGTCGGCCAGCACGGCACGGGTTTCACGCGGATCGATGACATCATCAACACCGAAATGCTCGGCGGCGCGCAGCGGGGTCAGATTGCGGCGGATATCCGCCTCCAGTTCCGCCTTGCGGGCCGCCGGATCGGGCGCGTTCTGCCAGTCGCGGGCATAGGCGACATTCAGCGCGGTCTCGATCGACATGGCGCAAAGCTCCGATGTTGGCCAGGCCCAGGTGCCGTCCGCCTTGAAACCGCGCCCGCCGTTCATGGCGTAATAACCGGCGCCATAGCCCTTGCGCACCATCACCGAATAGCGCGGCACGGTTGCCACGCCCAGTTCATAGAGCATCTTCGCGGAACGCAGGCCCAGCGTGGTCTTCTCCGCGCCGGAGCCGACGAAGATGCCGGGCATGTCGATGAAGTAGAACAGCGGCAGACCGAAGGCATCGGCGATGGCGATGTGGCGCGCGGCCTTCTCCGCCGCCTTGGCGTCCAGCATTCCGGCGAGGAACATCGGATTGTTGGCGATGATGGCCACCGGTCGTCCCTCCAGTCGCGCGAAGGCGGTGATCATGTTGCGGGCATGGGTCGGCCTGGTCTCGAAGACACTGCCCCTGTCGAAGATCAGGTCCACGGCCTTGCGCATGTCATAGGCACGGCGCGGGCTGTCGGGCACCAGATCGGCCAGCGCCTCTTCCCGCCGGTCCACAGGGTCGTCGCAGGGCAGCACCGGGGGCGCTTCGCCGGCGTTGCGGGGCAGGAAGTCGAGGTAGCGGCGGATGGCGGCGAAGCACTCCTCCTCCGTCTCCAGGGCCATGTCGGCCACGCCCTGGGCATCGGCCTGCGTTGCGGCACCGCCCAGGGTCTCCGTATCGATCTCCTCCCCCGTCGCGGCACGGACCAGCGCCGGACCACCGATCCCCATCTGGGCATGGCCGCGCCGCATGATGCGGAAATCGGCGAAGGCGGCCATGTTGGTCGGCCCCGCATAGCCCGGACCCAGGATCGCTGTCGCGATGGGCACCCAGCCGGACAGGCGCGACATGTGCCAGAAGATCGGTCCGGCGGAGGCGAAGTGCCGGGAATCCAGTCCGTCCTGGATCCGGTGTCCCGCACCCTCCTGCAGCCAGACGACGGGCAGGCCGTATTTCTCTGCCCTGGTCAGCAGATGCTCCACCTTCGCGCCGCCGACAACGCCGACCGAGCCACCCAGAACCGTGAAATCATCCGAAATGATGCAGATCGGGCGACCGTCGACCGTGCCGGTGCCGGTGACGACGCCGTCTGCGGGGGCGTCGAGGGTGCTGGTCAGTTCGGTGTCGCGCATCGGCTCCACCAGCTGGCCCAGCTCCCGGAAGCTGCCGGGGTCCAGCATGGCCGTGATACGCTCCCGCGCGGTCAGCTTGCCGCGTGCGTGCTGCTTCGCGACTGCTGCTTCCCGCCCGGCGTCGGACACCGCGTGCCGTTTCGCGGCGACCCGTGACAGATGCTCCTCAGTGATGCCCACGTTATTCTTCCTCCCCAGGAATGGAGCCCGTTACCGGACGATGGGACCCGGGGGGCGACCCCGGTCCGCGATGAACGATAGCGCAAGTGCGGCACCAGGCAGAACCGCGAAGCCGATCACCAGCGGTACCACGCTTTCGCCCAGCAGGCTGCCGATGGTGATGCCGAATGGCACCGCGATCATGGTGGAGGTGAAGCCGACAAAGGCTGCCCCTACACCGGCCATGTGGCCCATGTTCTCCAGCGACAGCGCGTTCATGTTGCCGAAGCATATGCCGGTGCCGAAGAACACGATCATCAGCCAGACCATGAAACCCGGCAGGTCCGGCGGCGCGGACGCGAAGATGATGGCGGCGATGGTGGAAGCGACAACGGTCATCGCAAGGCCCGCACGGGTGATGCGGCGCATGCCATATCGCATGACCAGTTGCGAATTGACCACGGATGCCGCGCCGATGGAAATCGCACCGACACCGAACCAGACGGCAAACATCTCGCCGGTTCCAAAGATGTCCTGAAACACGTGCTGTGACGAGCCGAGATAACCGATGAAGGGGCCGAAGATGCAGCCCGTCGCCAGGGTGTAGCCCAGCGTGATGCGGTCCCGCAGGCAATAGCTGAAACCGGAGATGATGTTCTTGACGGAGAACGGACGCCGCAGTCCCTTCGGCAGGGTTTCCGGCTGGCGCAGGCCGAACCAGAGGGTCGCGATGCAGGCAAGCACGATGAAGAAGACAAAGATTGCCCGCCATTCGGCGACGAACAGGATGCCCTGTCCGATCATCGGTGCCAGAACGGGCACCAGAATGAAGACGGACATGATGAAGGACATGACCTTCGCCATTGCCCGCCCCTCGAACTGGTCGCGGACCAGCGCCATGGGCACGATCCGGGCGCTTGCCGCGCCGAGGCCCTGCAGCGTGCGCCCGACCAGCATGGTCTCGAAGTCCGGCGCGAACAGCGACAGCAGGCAGCCGATCAGGAAGACCACGATGCCGATGTAGATGGTGGGCTTCCGGCCGATGCTGTCGGAAAGGGGGCCATAGAGCAGTTGCCCGGTCGCGAGCCCGGCGAACAGCAGCGAGACGACAAGCTGGGTGTCCTGCACATCACTGACGTTCAGGTCTGCACCCATGGCTGCAAGCGCGGGCAGCATGGTGTCGATGGACAGGGCCATCAGCGAGGTCATCAGGGCGATCATGATGACGAATTCGACCCGTCCTGGACCGGAATCAGAGCGCGACACGGAATATTCCTTGGACAAGGCAGCGCCGGACTGGCCGGGGCCATGCGGGCTGCGTGGTGAGGGAGGTGCGGATAGCCGCCCTCAGTATCGGTTTCAGGTCCTGCGCGCCATGCATATCCGCGTGACCCCGCTTTGCGCCAGACTGTCAGGTCGCGGTGTTGAAACGTATTTCGGCGGCGGCCAGTTCCTCTGGCGTGTTGATGTTCAGGAACGGGTCGCCACCCGTTGTTGGCCAATCCACATGCACGGTGCGCCGCCCGGCGGTGAAACGGTCGATCTTGCGGATGTCCTGCGCCACCAGTGCAGTCCGCAGCGGCAGGAGCAGCGCGCGGTGCCACAGCGCCACGACCGGATGCGTGCGGCCATCGGATCGTGCGACGGCAACCTCTGCGCCGTCCGCCGTTGCGGTCAGCAGGCGGGCGACCAGATCGTCGGGCAGGAACGGGGCATCAGTCGGGACGCTCAGCAGCCAGTCGGCCTTGCCCGCCGGATCCTGATCCAGCCACTCCAGCCCGGTCAGGACGCCGGCCAACGGCCCGGCAAATCCCTCCACCACGTCCGCAAGCACGGGATAGCCAAAGGTCTCACATGCGCTGCGGTCATCGTTGGCGTTGACCACGATGGTCCGGCACTGCGGCGCGATGCGGTCCAGGACATGCGCCAGCAGGGGCCGCCCGGCCAGATGTTTCAGGGCCTTGGCTCCGCCGCCCATCCGGCGCGCCAGCCCGCCCGCCAGCACCAGCCCTGCGACCGTAGGTGTTTCAGTCATCGCGCGCACCCTTGCGGCGGTGGCCCGGTGCCTCCTCCTCCACCGCGTCCGGATCATGGTCGAAGACCAGCCGTTCCGCGCCGGAAAGACAGATGAAACGCTTGCCTTTCGCACGCCCGATCAGGGTCAGCCCGGCCTGCCGCGCCAGTTCGACACCTGACGCCGTGAAGCCGGAGCGCGAGATCAGGATCGGCAGTTCCATCTGCACTGTCTTGATCACCATCTCGGAAGTCAGCCGACCCGTGGTGTAGAAACACTTGCCGTCTGGAGAGATTTCGTTCAGGCGCATGTAGCCCGCGATCTTGTCGACCGCGTTGTGGCGGCCCACGTCCTCCATGTAGATCAAGGGCCTGTCCCGGGCGCAGAGCACGCATCCGTGGATCGCACCGGCAGTCAGATAAAGCGACGGCGTCTGGTTGATCTGGCGTGACAGGGCATAGAGCCAGGACGTGCGCAGACGGGCAGCCCTGTCCAGCACCACCTCGTCGAACCGTTCCATCACATCGCCGAAGGCAGTGCCCTGGGCACAGCCGGATGTCAGTGTCCGGCGTTTCAGTTTCCATTCGTAGTCGGTGCGCCGCGCGGTGGTGACGAAGATGTGGCCCTTGTCCTCATCGACGGTCACGCCGGTCAGTTCGTCGTCGGCGCGCAGCATGTTCTGGTTGGTCAGATAGCCCACGGCCAGACAGTCGGGATAGTCACCGATGGTCATCATGGTGACGATCTCCTGCCCGTTCAGGAACAGCGTCATGGCGCGTTCCACCGTCACGGAGGCCTCGACGGGCGCGCCGGTATGGTCGATGCCGGTCATCCGCCGGGTCAGGGCGCCGTTGTCGGGGTCTGGCATCAGACTGGGTTGGGGCAATGGCTCGTCCGGTTGGGTCATGGAAGCAGTCTGCCCCAATCGGCCGGTCGGCCACCAGCCCGGAAGGTTGCTTGACCGGTGACCTTGGCGAGTGGTTACCTCCGCCCCGGATCTCGCAGCCTGGAGGGAGCAGATGGACAAGGTACTGGTGGTCACCGGTGGCAGTCGCGGCATTGGTGCCGAAGTCGCGAAGCTTGGTGCCGCACGCGGCTACAAGGTGTGCGTCAACTATGCCCGCAACAGGAAGGCTGCGCAGGCCGTCGTCGATTCCATCCGTGATGGGGGCGGTGAAGCCATCATGGCCCACGCCGATGTGGCTGAGGAGGCGGATGTGAAGGCCATGTTCCGCCTGGTCGATCAGGAACTGGGTCCGGTCACCGCGCTGGTCAACAACGCCGGGATCATCGACCAGAGCGGCAAGGTCGCCGACATGGGGGCGGAGCGGATCAACCGTATCCTGGCCGTCAATGTCACCGGGTCGTTCATCTGCGCGCGGGAGGCGGCGCGGCGCATGTCCACGGCGCTTGAGGGGCAGGGCGGCGCGATCGTCAATGTCTCGTCTGCGGCGGCCAGGCTCGGCAGTCCGAATGAATTCGTCGATTACGCGGCATCCAAGGGCGCGATGGATACCTTCACCATCGGTCTCGCCAAGGAACTGGCGACGGAGGGGATTCGGGTCAATGCCGTGCGCCCCGGCCTGATCGATACCGAGATCCACGCGGCGGCAGGCGATGCGGAGCGTGTGGAACGCTTCAGGACCGCCGTGCCGATGCAGCGTGTCGGAACGGCGCTGGAAGTGGCTGAGGCCGTGCTGTGGCTGCTGTCGGACAGTGCGTCATACGTCACCGGGACCTTTGTTGATGTGGCGGGGGGACGCTGAGAACATGACCATTCATGACCGTCAGGCGCTCGTCGACATGCTGGTCGATGTTTCGATCGAGGCTGGAAAGGCCATCCTGGAAATCTACGAAGGCGAGATCGCCACACGGGTGAAGGATGACCGCTCCCCCGTGACTGACGCGGATGAGAAGGCAGAGGCGATCATCCTGAAACGTCTCTCCGTGCTCGCCGCCGACATACCGGTCGTTGCCGAGGAATCGGTCGCGGCGGGAACGATCCCGGACATTTCAGGCGGCACCTTCTTTCTGGTCGATCCGCTGGATGGCACGAAGGAGTTCATCAACCGCAATGGCGAGTTCACGGTGAATATCGCGCTGATCGAGGGCGGCCAGCCGACGCTCGGCGTGGTTCACCTGCCGGCACTTGGCCAGACGTTCTGGTCACGCGGGGCGGGTGACGCCTGGCGGCGCGACGGTTCGGAAGAGGCAAGACCGATTGCGGTGCGTCCCGCGCCGACCAATGGATTGGTCGTCGTGGCCAGCCGGTCGCATCGCGACAGCGCGACAGATGACTATCTGGCCGACTTCAGTGTCGCGGAACTGGTCTCCGCCGGATCGTCGCTGAAACTCTGCCGTCTGGCAGAAGGGGCGGCGGACATGTACCCGCGTCTCGGGCGGACCATGGAATGGGATATCGCCGCCGGGCACGCGGTACTGGCCGGGGCCGGGGGCAGTGTCGCCGTCATCGCGGGCGGTGACGTTGCAGGCGCTGTCGGGAAGCCGCTGGGTTATGGCAAGCCGGGTTTCGAGAATCCCTACTTCGTCGCAAGGGGCGGCTGAGCCCGTTTCGGGAAAGCCGGTTCAGGCCCCGAACGTGTTGGAAATGGCGTCAAAGATGAGCTGCACGGCCAGTGCAGCCAGAATGACGCCGAGAATCCGGCCAATGGTCTGCGCCACGGTCTCCCCCAGCAGTCTCAGCAGGGGGCCGACGGCGATGAAGATTGCCAGGCAGATCAGCAGGTTGATGCCCGCCGCGCCGAGAACGGTCAATTGCGCAACCACATCATCGCCCGCGCTCTTCATGTAGAGCATGATCGTCGCGATCGCACCGGGACCGGCCATCAGCGGGATCGCCAGCGGGAAGACCGAGACATCGGTCGGCGAATCGTCACGGTGTTCCCGGATCTGGTCGTTGCGTTTCTCCCGCCGTTCCGTCCGCTTTTCGAACACCATGTCCAGCGCGATCAGGAACAGCAGCAGACCACCTGCGGCGCGAAAGGCGTCCAGCGTGATGCCGAGCGCACCCAGCAGGAATGATCCGCCATAGGCGAAACCGGTGATGATGATGGCGGAAATCACGACAGACCGGAACGCCATGCGTCGCCGGTGCGCAGCATTCGTGCCCTCTGTCAGGCTGGCGAACATCGGTGCCAGTCCGATCGGGTCGATGATGACGAAGAACGTCACCAGGGCGGGTATGAAGGCGTCGGTCATGATGCCATTCCTCAAATTGCCGTGGTCGCCGTGAATTGACCCCTCACGGACTGCACTATACCTTCGGGGCGGAATTCGATAGGGCCTGTTCTGCGTGTGGATGTGATCATGCCCGGACGGCCTGCGTCCGGCATCACCTGAAATCGGGGAGACGGCATTGAGCGCCATGAGAAAACTGCCCTGGCGCAAGCGACGTGGCCTGCAGCCCAAGCCACCAGGCAGCAAGACCGGTGTCATCCGAACCGTCATCGTGCTGCCGAAGCTTGCCGCCAACAAGCTGATGCGGCGTCGGCGGCTGAAGAAGGCAGGAATCGTCAGCGGAGCGCATGGGGACATCAAGGAAGCCGTGCCGTCGGTGACCGCCATGGCCAGTGCCGGTGCTGCCACCGCGCGCCGCGCCATGCCGCGTCTGCGCTGGGTATTGCCCTCTGACGGGCCGGTCTGCTCGGCCGGAAATCTCGAGGTCTACATCACCCGCGACCGGGACGCGATCCGGGCCGCGCAGGCGCTGCGTTACACCGTGTTCTATGACGAGATGGGCGCGCGTCCGTCGCCGGTCGCCCGTCGCCTGCGACTGGACATGGATCGCTACGATGACATCTGCGACCACCTGATCGTGGTTGACCGCGGCATGGATGACGGGGAGCAGATCGTCGGCGCCTATCGCCTGCTGCGCGGCAGTGTCGCAAAGGACAATGGCGGCTTCTATTCCGCCGACGAATACGACCTGACGCCGCTGATGCAGCAGCCGATCGAGCAGTTGCTGGAGCTTGGACGCTCCTGCGTGGCGGCAACACACCGCTCAAAATCGACGATACAGCTTCTCTGGCGGGGGATTGCGGCCTACCTGGCGGAGCATGAACTGACGACGCTGTTCGGCTGTGCCAGCTTTCATGGCCGGGACCCCCAGGCCCATGCGGAATCGCTCAGTTACCTGCGCCACTTCCATGCCGCCGATCCGGAACATGCGGTGAAGGCCCTTCCCGCGCGTCATGTGGACATGGAGATGGTGCCGAAGGACGAGATCGATGCGCGACGCGTCTGGAAGGCCATGCCGCCCCTGATCAAGGCCTACCTGCGGCTGGGTGGTGTGATCGGTGACGGTGCGGTGGTCGATGACCAGTTCGGCACGGTTGATGTCTTTGTCACGGTGGCGATGGATCAGGTCGGCAGCCGTTACTACGCACATTTCGACAAGCGGACCGACGGCTGAGGTCCATCTGCCGGTCGCGGTTTCGATACTGATCTGGATGTTCGGGGAGGGACATTGGTGAATCAGGCAGAACATCTCTGGCGTACCGCCAGGGTGCATGGTGACTTGCCAGCAGTCGCCCTCGGCACCCATGTCACCCATGACTATACCCGCCTTGCCGACCGTGCCGCGCGGCTGGCGGCGGGGCTGACGGGATCGCTGGGGCTGTCGCGCGGCGACACGGTCGCCATCGTGCAGAAAAACAGCACCCACTATCACGAATGCCTCTACGGCATCTGGTGGGCCGGGTTGGCCGCTGTGCCGGTGAATGCGAAGCTGCATCCGAAGGAACTGGCCTATATCCTTGAAAATTCAGGCGCCCGACTGATCCTGTCCAGCGCTGACCTGGACGAGACAATGGCGGCGGCGGTTGACGCTCTGACCCCGTCACCGACTGTTCTGATGGCCGGATCGAAGGAGTACGAGCGTCTGCTCTCGGGGAACGGGATCGCCCGCCCGGTCAGCGTGGCTGACGATGAGTTGGCATGGCTGTTCTATACCTCCGGCACCACGGGGCGTCCCAAGGGCGCGATGATCACGCATCTGAACCTGCTGATGCAGACGATGAACTTCTTCGTCGATGTGGACACGGTGACGCCCGGCGATGCCATCATCCACAGCGCGCCGCTCAGCCATGGTTCCGGTCTCTACGGTTTGCCGCACACGGTGCGCGGCGGGGTGCATGTCATCCCCGAGTCCGGTGGCTTCGACCCGGCGGAGAACCTGCGCCTGATCCGCGACTGGCCCGGGACCGGGCAGTTCCTGGCACCGACGATGGTGCATCGCCTGATCAATGATCCGCGTACCGGGGATACGGACACCGCGAGCCTGAAGACCGTCTGGTACGGCGGCGGTCCGATGTATGTCGCCGACCTGTTGCAGGCCATGGACATGCTGGGCGACAAGTTCGTGCAGATCTACGGGCAGGGAGAGGCACCGATGACCATCACCGGCCTTTCCCGTGAGTTGCACGCCATGCGCGACCATCCCCGCTACATGGAACGGCTTGGCTCCGCCGGGACCGCGCGCACGGATGTGGAGGTGCGGGTGGTGGATGAGGACGACAATGAGGTGCCGGTGGGGGAAACGGGGGAGATCATCGCCCGGGGCCGCGTGGTCATGAAGGGCTATTGGCAGAACCCGGAGGCCAGTGCAGAGACCCTGCGCAACGGCTGGCTGCATACAGGCGACGTCGGGGCCTTCGACCGGGACGGCTTCCTGACCCTGAAGGACCGGTCAAAGGACATGATCATTTCCGGCGGTACCAACATCTATCCCCGCGAAATCGAGGAGGTGCTGCTGCGCCACCCCGGCGTGGCGGAAGTCTCGGTCGTGGGCCGTCCCCATGCCGACTGGGGCGAGGAAGTGGTGGCCTTCGTCGTGCGCGACGGCGCGGAAACCGCGGATGAGGCCGCGCTGGACCAGCTTTGCCTCGACAACATCGCCCGCTTCAAGCGCCCGAAGGATTATGTCTTCGTCGATGCCCTGCCGAAGAACAATTATGGCAAGGTGCTGAAGACGGAACTCAGGGCACGGCTCGGGCAGGGCTGAGGCGGCCCTTTGCGGAAGTCACAGTTCCGCGAAGACCTTTGCCGCGATCTGGCCGATTTCCTCATCCTGTTCCTTGGTCCCGCCACTCTGGCCGAGCGCACCCAGGATGGCCCCAGCCGATGACTTCAGCAGGATGCCGCCCCAGACGGGCGTGTACATCGGGTCGCAGAACCAGCTGATTTCCCGCCGGTCGTCGCCGAGGCTCATGGCAAACAGGTGCTGCTGCAGCACCCGCGTGTCCCGCTTCCACTTCACCGCCGTGTAGGCCTTGTGGAAGCTCATGCGCGCGTTCAGCGCCGATGCGTCGTCCATGCGCGACAGATGGATCAGGTCGCCCCCGGCATCCGTCACTGCACCGGCAAAGTCGAGACCCCGCTTCTCGCCCTCGGCCAGCATCGTGTCCACGATGATGCGCGCTTCTTCCAGTCCCAGCCTGTTGGCCATGATGGTTCCCCTGCTCCGGATATCGCGTTCCGGAGTGTGGTCGCGATGAGGCGGATTATCCACCGTGTGGATATCCTGAAGTGTACGGGGGAAAGCGACTGGCAGTCCCTAGGGGAGTGTCACAAGTCAATTAAGTCAATTGGTTAACGAAAAGTGGGACAGCCGGAATGGCCGTGTTATCCCATGTTTTCCGACCCAAAGTGTCCCACTTTTTTGTGCATCGCCGCTTGACATGTACATCAATCATGTACATATTAGGGACATGGACGGCGGGGGATGGCCCAGCCGCAGAACAGGGGAATAGCCCAATGACCAATCAGACCAACCGCAATATGGATCACGACCGCCGGGATGGCGAGGCGGCTGCATATCCGCAGGGACGGCAGCCGTTCGGATACCGGGCAATCACACAGTGGGCGAATGCTCGCGGCGAAAAGTACGAAATTCGCCGATTCGATGATGCCGGCACCCCCGCCATCGGGATTTTCGTCCAGACTTCCCTGATCCACGGAACGCCGATCTGGTCGCTGTTCCGGGGCACCCGGCTTGTCCACCACACACAGGCCAGCCAGTGACCCCGTACTCCCTTCTCATCTCGCTGACAGGGCTGTCGCACAAGGATGCTGCGGCCCTGCACGGCGTCCGGCCCGATACCGTGAAATCGTGGATCTACGGGCGGCGTAACGCACCCCCCGGCGCGTTGAACGAATTGCGGGAACTGATCGACCGGATCGAGAAGATGGCGAATCAGGTGATTGAATACGTGCAGGACATGGATGTGCCCGACGACATGCCGCTCGAAATAGCCTATTGCGCGACCGATGCGGAGGCGAAGGCCCGTGGCCTGCCGTTCGCAGCCTGTCATCACGTGGTCATCGCACAGGCGCTGAGCGCCCTTTACAACCCGGCCACGCTGGTGCCGGTCAGCAAGAGCACAGCGGCGTTGGCCAACGCAACACCGAAGGGAACAGCATGACCTTTCATCTGACTGCAGAATCCGTGGCCAGCGCCACCGCCCGTGCCTATCTCGAAGGGCGTTTGGGATTTCAGCGCCCCGGTTGGCCCTCGCTGGCGTTCAACGATGACGGCTTTGTCAATGTCATCGGCGCCGCATTGCCTGACGACATTGCGAAAGCTGCCGACAAACTGGCGGACAGGCATATATTTCGGCTCAGGGAAGCCGGACTGGTCACGTTCAGCGACGACGACAACCCTAAACTGCAGATCCTGCAGCATTGGTACGATTTCGCCTGCGAAGGCGTTGCACTTCGCGAACAGGATCCGGCTGCCAGATTGCTGGAATATGTCAGCAACCTTCTGCCCGATCGGGAGAAAGTGCAGCGCGCCGCCTGACCCCTGATCTGGTGACTTGTCAACCGCCCCCGGTCGATGATCGTCGGCGGTTCCATTCCAGTACCGCGGCGTTGCTAAGTGGCTGTTCCGTGTCGGCCATCTCGCGGCGGAACTGTTCGTCATCGATCGCCGCGGTGCCTGGCGTGTCGGGGCGGCGGAGGGTGCGCAACTGGCGGATGTTTTCCGTCACGGCCTTGACCCTTGCCGTCTGAACGGTCGTGTCGGCCCTGACCTTTCGGCCATGCGACAGCTCGCGGGCACCAAAGAAAAAGCCGACGATGGCACCCAGCAGATACCACAGTTCGTCCGGCACAAGGTTAAGCCCTTCCATCCGGATGGCGAAGCCCACGGGGTCCGTCATGGCATAGACAAACAGCCCCACCGTGCCCAGCGCCAGCACCGGCCGGGGCAGGCGGTTGAGCCCGTCGATCAGGGCATCCCACCATGTGCGGTTCTGCAGGGTGCGGAACTCGCCCGCGAACTGGCCCAGCACGGCCATGGTCTGGTCATGGCTGGCGGCTTCCCGCGCGCCCTTGTCGCCGACGAAGACGCGGGCGACGCCCGCCACCGCATTGCCGATTCCCTCGACGCCACCGGAAAACAGCTTTCCGATCAGGCCCATGACGATATCCTTTCGCGGTGTTGTGCTTCAGACATGTGGAACCGTGCCGACATGAATTCTTCCGCCCGCCGGATCCAGCCGCCCTTGCCGCCGTCTCGCCGTCTGGCGAACGCGCGCAGCTTCGGCCGACGGT
>JARGNO010000050.1 GCA_029213165.1 Minwuia sp. | reverse complement strand
GAAGAAGAACGGCATGCTCTCCCAGATCTCGATGAAGCGCTGCGCCACCAGATCCAGCCAGCCGCCGTAGTAGCCCTGCACGGCCCCCGCGGCGACGCCGATGATGCTGGAGAGCACCGTCAGCATCAGCCCGAACAGCACCGACAGGCGATAGCCGTAGATCACGCGCGCCATCACGTCGCGTCCCTGATCATCGGTGCCCAGCCAGTTCTCCGCCGATGGTGGCGCAGGGGCCGGGACCGGCAGATCATAGTTGATCGTGTCATAGGAATACCGGATCGGTGCCCAGAGCATCCAGCCGTCCTTCTCCGCGATCAGTTCCTCCAGGAACGGGTCGCGGTAGTCGGCCTCCGTCTCGAAATCACCGCCAAACCGGGTCTCGGGGTAGGAGACGAGGAACGGCACGTAGAGTTCGCCGTCATGCGACAGCAGCAGCGGCTTGTCGTTGGCAATCAGTTCCGCGAACAGGGTGACCAGGAAGATCACGAAGAACAGGATCGTCGCCACATAGCCACGCCGGTTGTGCCGGAAATTCTGGGAACGCCGCCTGTTGAGAGGGGAGAGCTTCACGACGCCCTCCGCGCGAGTCGAACGTGGACGAAGCATGGCTCCAGCGGCCGAATACGGACGGGCTCAGACATCGTGGCCCTCGAAATCAATGCGGGGATCGACGAAGGCATAGGTGATGTCGCGCAGCAGGGTCATGACCAGACCCATCAGGGTGAAGGCATAGAGCGTGCCGAAGACGACCGGATAATCCCGGTTCACGATGCTCTCGAAGCCCAGCCTGCCGATCCCGTCGAGACTGAAGAAGACCTCGATGAAGAAGGTGCCGGTGAACAACATGCCGATGAAGGCGGACGGGAAACCGGCGATCACGATCAGCATCGCGTTGCGGAACACGTGACCGTAGAGCACGCGGTTCTCCGCCAGTCCCTTGGCCCGTGCGGTCTGCACGTATTGCAGGTTGATCTGGTCGAGGAAGGAATTCTTGGTCAGCATCGTCAGGTTGGCAAAGGCCCCGACGGTCAGTGCCGTCACCGGCAGCGCGATGTGCCAGAAATAGTCGATCACCTGTTCGTACCAGGCCAGGTCGGCGAAATTCTCCGACACCAGGCCGCGCAGCGGGAATATCTGCCAGTACGACCCGCCAGCAAAGAGCACGATCAGCAGCACCGCGAACAGGAAGGCTGGAATGGCATAGCCGATGATGACGATGGTCGACGTCCAGATATCGAAGCGCGAACCATCGGACACAGCCTTGCGGATGCCCAGCGGAATCGAGATCAGATAGGCGATCAGGAATGTCCAGACACCAAGCGAGATCGAGACCGGCATCTTGTCGAGCACCAGGCTGACCACGGTCTCGTCGCGGAAATAGCTCTCGCCGAAATCGAACACCAGGTAGTTGCCGACCATCTGCAGGAAACGTTCGTGCAGCGGCTTGTCGAAGCCGAACTGGGCCTCCAGTTCCTTGATGAATTCCGGGTCCAGTCCCTGCGCGCCGCGATAACTGCTGTCCTGGACACCGGCACCCGGCTGTCCGCCGCCTGACACCTCGCCGCCGCCCGCGCCTGTCAGTCGCGCGCCTGCACCCACGGCGGTACCCTGAATCTCGGCGATCACCTGCTCCACCGGTCCGCCGGGGGCGAACTGGATGATGGCGAAATTGATCAGCAGGATCACGAACAGTGTCGGGATCATCAGCAGCAACCGGCGGACGATATAGGCGATCATGGACGGGCGGCTCCCGCAGAACCGGTCGCCATGCGGACGCTCCCCCACCCCCATCCCGGCCTTCCCCCGTCGAGGGGGAAGGAGAAAGAGGTGTCACCACCACAGGTCTTCCTCCCCCCGGGCGGGGGAGGATCGAGGTGGGGGGGAAGCCCGGCAGTGGAGACGGGATCAACCCTTCGAGCCGATTTCATCGGATCAGCCGCCATTCCTGCCTCCGGTCCGGCGTGCCTTGTCGGAATCGAACCACCAGCTGTTGACGACCCCGCGATGGTAATCGGGCTTCGGTGCGGCGGGGCGTCCGAAACGGTCCCAGAACGCCAGATTGTGCTCCCCCTTGTACCACTGGGGAATGATGTAGTGGTTCCACATGATCACCCGGTCCAGCGCGCGCGTCGCGGCCAGCAGGGCCGGGCGGTCAGGCGCGGACAACACGTTCTCGATCAGCGCATCGACCGCCGGATCCCTGACCCCGGCGTAATTGTTGGAGCCTGCCACGTCGGCCTGAACACTGCCCCAGAAACTGTAGAGCTCGGCCCCTGGCGTCTCCGGAGGTGAGAAGCGCGCCGTGACCAGATCGAAATCGAAGGCCTTCACCCGTTCCACATACTGCGCCGCATCGACGAAGCGCATGGTGGCGCGGATGCCCAACCGCTCGAGGTTCTTGACGTAGGGGCCGATCACCCGCTCGAAGGAGGGCTGATACATCAGGAATTCGAGCGCAAACGGCTCGCCCTCTGAGTCCACCAGCACCCCGTCCCGGATCTCCCAGCCCGCCTGCTTCAACAGAACTCCGGCGCGACGCAATTGCCCGCGGATGCCGCCCCTGGCCTCGGTCGAAGCGCTTTCGTAGGCTGTTCCGAACACGCCTTCCGGCACCTGGCCGCGCAGCGGCCCCAGCAACGCCAGTTCGGCAGCGGACGGTTCACCATCCTGCGCCAGTTCCGAATTCTCGAACACCGAACCTGTCCGCTTGTAGAGGCCATAGAAGATGTTCTTGTTGGTCCATTCGAAATCGAATGCCAGATCCAGCGCCTGCCTCACCCTGGAGTCGGCGAAACGGGCACGGCGGGCGTTGACGAACCAGCCCTGCGCCCCGGACGGTCGCCCGTCGGAAAGGGTCAGCCGCCCGATGCGGCCGTCCTTCACCGGCTGCTTGTCGTCATACTCCGTGGCCCAGCTCTTCGACGTGAATTCCTCCCGGAAGTCATACTCGTCGGCAAAGAAGGCAAGAAGGGCAGAAGTCCGGTCCTGGTAGTAATCGATGCGGATGGTGTCGAAGTTCCACAGCCCCCGGTTGACCGGCAGATCGGCTGCCCAGTAGTCCGTGACGCGCTCCACCTCCACGGTGCTGCCGGAGCGCACCTTGCCGATCCGGTAGGGGCCGGAGCCAAGCGGCGGATCAAGCGTGGTCTCGGTGAAATCATGCGTCTCGTAGTACTTCGCGGACAGGATTGGCAAGTCGCCGGCGATGCGCACCGCGAGGTCGCGCGGCGCGCCCGGCGCAAAGCTGAAACGCACCTGATCCGGCGCGAGTGCCTCTGCCGTTGCCTTTGCAAACACACTGCGCAGCACCGGATGCCCCTTCTCGCGGATCGCGTTCAGGCTCCAGACGACATCCTCGGCGCGGATCGGGCTGCCGTCGTGGAACCGCGCCCGCGCATCAAGCTGAAACGTCGCCGTCCGCCCGTCATCGGCCAGGTCCACGGTCTTCGCCACCAGCGCGTAATGCGCATCCGGCTCGTCATAGGATCGCACCATCAACCGCTCATGCAGCCTGATTTCGTGCAGCAGCACGGCATTCGGGCGACGCCCCTTCAGGATGTAGAGATTGACCGTGTCGAAGGTTCCGAGATCGCGGATACGCAGCAAGCCGCCCTTCGGCGCCGCCGGATCGGCCCAGTCGAAATGCGCGAACTCGGGGCCATATTTCAGCGCGCCGAAAACGGAGATGCCGTGGCGCGGTTCAGAAGCCGCCTGCCCTGGCGGCAGCAGGATCAGCATCGCCAGCACTATTGCCGCCAGAACCGGCACTGCGCGGCTCACTGCGCCTTGCCCCCGATCTTCGCTGCCTTCTCCGGCACAATCCACCAGGCAAAGATATCGACGCCATAGGACGGATTGGTGTCGGGCTTGCCGAACTTGTCCCAATAGGCGATCCGGCTGGCGGAGATATGCCATTGCGGAATCACCAGATGCGATTGCAGCAGCACCCGGTCCAGCGCACGGGTGGCGGTGACCAGCGCTTCCCGGCTTTCGGCAAAGATCACATGCTCGATCAGCTTGTCCACGGCTTCCGATTTCAGACCCATGAGGTTGCGGCTGCCTTCCCGATCCGCAGCAGCGGCACCAAAGAAGTCCCGCTGCTCATTGCCCGGACTGGCCGACTGCGGCAGCGTCCCGACAACCATGTCGAATTCGAAGGCGCGCAGCCGGTTCTGATACTGCGCCGAATCAATGACACGCACCGTTGCATCGACGCCTAGGCGCGCAAGGTTCTGGGTGAAGGGCAGCACGATCCGCTCGAACCCCGGATCGACCAGCAGTATCTCGAAGGTCACTGGTTCATCTGTCTTCGGGTCGATCAGCTTGCCGTCACGAATGGCATAGCCCGCCTGTTTCAGTATCCGGTTGGCCTCCCGCAGGTTGCCGCGCAACCCGCCCCGCCCCTTCGTCGACGGAGCTTCATAGACCTCGGTGAAGACGGCATCGGGGATCTGGCCCCGCAGCGGCTCCAGCAATTCCAGTTCCGCCTCTGACGGCAGACCGGTCGAGGCCAGTTCCGTGTTGGAAAAATAGCTCTGGGTGCGGGTGTACTGACCGAAGAACAGGTTCTGGTTGGCCCATTCGAAATCGAAGGCGTAACTCAGGGCCTGCCGCAGCGCCGGATCCTGAAACAGCGGCCGGCGCATGTTGTAGATGAAGCCCTGCATGCCGGTGGGGCGATTGTGCGGCACCAGTTCCAGCTTCACGCGGCCGTCCTTGCGCGCGGGAAAGTCATAGCCTGTCGCCCAGTCCTTTGAACTGTTCTCCGAGCGGAAGTCGTAGACATTCGCCTTGAACGCCTCCAGCAGCGCGGTGCGGTCGGCGAAATACTCATACTGGATGCGGTCGAAATTATAGCGTCCCTTCGCCAGTCCGAGGTTCCGACCCCAATAGTCCGGGACCCTCTCCAGCACGATACGGCGGTTCGGTTCCACATCGGACACGCGGTAGGGGCCAGACCCCATCGGCGCCTCCAACGTCGTGGCCCCGAATTCGCGGGTCGACCACCAGGCCTTCGACATCACCGGCAACTGGCCCATGATCTGCGGCAACTCGCGGTTCCCGGCACTGGAGAAGGTGAACTTCACCCTTCGGGGGCCGAGGATCTCGTGGCTCACCACATTCCGGTAGTAGTAGCGGTAGAAGGGCTCACCTTCCTCCTTCAGCCGTTCGAAACTGAAGACAACATCCTCCGCGGTGATCGGCGATCCGTCGTGAAAGCGCGCTTCCTGGCGCAGGTTGAAGATGACCCAGGAGTCATCCTCCGGCACTTCCACCGTTTCCGCGATCAGACCGTATTCCGCCGACGGCTCTCCCAGATGTGTTTCCATCAGGGTCTCGACGGCCTGGCCCGCGGCCCCCGCCGCATTGCCCTTCGGGATGTAGGGATTGAGGGAATCGAAGCCGCCAAAGGCGCTGAGGCGCAGGGTCCCGCCCTTCGGCGCATCCGGATTCACGAAACTCAGGTGGTCGAATCCTTGCGGATATTCGGGCTCCCCCAGCAAGGAGAGGGCATGGGTCTTCTGGACATTCTCCGCCATCGCGGGGGCCGCAATGAAACCAGCAGCCGCCAGCAGCAAGGCGGCACCCATGATCGTCCTGGAACCCGAAAGTTTCACCGGCACTATCCTCCACCTGTCCACAGCAATCACAGCGACTTGCCGCTTCATTATGACCAGAGTTGGGCACGGGGCGAAAGACGCGCAACCGTGATCGCGTCAACCTTTCAGGCGGGCGATGACCTCGGCATGCAGCGCCGGATCACCCACGGCCACCGTCTCGGCCCCGGTTCCGAAGCGAATCGGGTTGCCTTCCCAGTCGGTGATGCGGCCACCGGCACCATTCACCACCGGGGCCAGAGCCAGGTAGTCATGCGGTTTCAGATCGTTCTCGGCCACGATATCGACGAAGCCGAGCGCCAGCAGACCATAGGCATAGGCATCAGCACTGTAGCGTCGCAGGGCGGTCCCTTCGGCCAGTCGCCAAAGCGCGGCGCCACGGTCCCCTTCGAAGCATTCCGCACCCCAGGAAAAGAAGGTCGCCTGATCGATGCCGGCGCATTCACGGGTCTGCACCTGCTTGCCGTTGAACAGGGTCGGCTTGCCAGCCACCCCGACCCAGCGTTCACGCTGTATCGGCTGATCGATGATGCCGATCACCGGCTCACCGCGCCAGGCAAGCGCGATCAGGGTCGCGAACTGGGCGGAACCACAGATGAAGGACTTGGTGCCGTCGATGGGGTCCAGGTGCCAGACCCAGTCGGCGTCCGCGCGCTCCGCGCCGAACTCCTCCCCCAGGATGCCATGTTCGGGGTATCGGTCGTTGATCAGTTCGCGGATCGCCGCCTCCGCACCGCGATCGGCCACCGTTACCGGGCTGTCATCGGACTTGGTGTCGATATCCAGCGGCTGACGAAACAAGGGCCGGATAACCGCGCCCGCACGATCAGCAAGATCGTGCGCGAACGCAATCAGTTCGGGATCGGGTACCGGTATCGGGGCAGGCTTCGGGATCACTCGGCCGGCAGCGGCGTGTCGGCATCACCCTGCGCACGCATGTAGAGGATCAGATCGGCGCGATCAGCATCCTTCTTGATGCCTGCGAAGGCCATCTTGGTGCCGGATGCGAAATCCTTCGGCTTGGTCAGGAATGCGTTCAGCGCTTCATAGGTCCAGTCGCCTTCCAGCTCGGCCAGATCAGCCGAATAGGCAAAGCCGCCAATGGAGCCGATGTCGCGGTCGAGAATGCCGTGCAGGTTCGGACCAACCTTGTTGGGGCCACCGTCATCAATGGTGTGGCAGGCCGCGCACTTCTTGAAGACCTTCTCGCCCTTGGCGATGTCCGCGCTTACCAGCAGAGTGCCGATGGAAACTGCGGGCTCATCCGCAGCATCGGCAGCGACCGCGCCGCTCTCCGGAATATCCGGAACCGGATAGGCGACCGTGTCGCTGTGACCGGCGGGATGGATCAGGATGCCGGAAAGCTCCGACACACCGAAGCCGATCAGAACGGTGAACAGGACTGCACCCGCAATCTTGTTGAACTCAAACATGTCGAATTTCACGGCTCGGTCCTTCCGGTTCTCTGGTTGCCAATCAGGCGGCGCCAGTGATCGCGCGTCCCCTTCCGGGGCCACAACGATACGCATCTGGTGATACCCTTTCGCCCCCCCTCGGAATGATGCGGTCAAACGCCGCATAGACCCTCGGCCCCACCCGGAAGATGACATGCCCATGCGCCCGATCCTGATCATACCCGCCCGCATGGCCTCCACCCGTCTGCCCGGAAAGCCGCTGGCGGAGATTGAAGGCGTGCCGATGATCGTGCAGGTCCTCCGCCGCGGGCAGGAGGCTGATCTGGGTCCCGTCGTCGTTGCGGCGGCGGAAGCGGAAGTCTGCGACGTGGTGCGCGATGCAGGCGGCACGGCAGTGCTGACCGATCCGGCACACCCGTCCGGGTCCGACCGCATCTTCGAGGCGCTGAACCTCACCGATCCTGAGGGTCGGCACGACGCCATCATCAATCTGCAGGGCGACCTGCCTGCGCTGGACCCGGAAACCATCCGTGCCGTGCTGGCGCCATTGCAGGCGGACGGCGGCGTGGATATCGGCACCCTGGTGGCGGAGATCGACGACCCGGCGGAGGTGGACAATCCCAATGCCGTGAAGGTCGTCACCGCCTTCGATGCAGGGCAGGACATTGCCCGCGCACTCTGGTTCACGCGCCTGCGCGCGCCCGGTGGTGACGGTCCCCACTGGCATCATATCGGCCTCTATGCCTACCGCAGGGCAGCGTTGCAGCGCTTCGTTTCGCTGCCACCCA
Organism: Minwuia sp.; assembly: GCA_029213165.1. Classification (GTDB taxonomy): domain Bacteria; phylum Pseudomonadota; class Alphaproteobacteria; order Minwuiales; family Minwuiaceae; genus Minwuia. The sequence continues at coordinate 21,771 of JARGNO010000050.1, read as the reverse complement.
GCCCGCTGGAACAGCGCGAGAAGCTGGAGCAGTTGCGCGCCCTGGAAAATGGCATGCGCATCGACGCCGCAAGGGTGCAGACAATTCCGTTCGGGGTCGATACACCAGAGGATCTGGCGCGGATGCGGGCCCTGTTTGCCAGCCGCCGCACCTGAACCGGCGGCAGCTTTCGCCGTCCCGCATCCCGACCGATACTTCAACCCCCTCACCCGATCCAACCGAACCGATCCCCGATCCGACAGGAAACACAGCCCCATGAACATGCAGGTTTCGCCCAAGACGGTCGCCTTCCAGGGCGTCCCCGGTGCCTATTCCAACCTGGCCTGCCGGGAAGTGTTTCCGGACGCGGAGGCCGTGGCCTGCAAGACCTTCGACGCTGCCTTCGACGCGGTGAAGACGGGCGCGGTCGATGTCGGCATGATCCCGATCGAGAACAGCCTGGGCGGGCGCGTGGCGGACATTCATCACCTGCTGCCCAATTCCGGCCTCTATATCATCGGCGAACACTTCCAGAGCGTGCAGCACATGCTGCTGGCCCCGGAAGGCGCAACGCTGGAGAGCGTCAAGCGGGTCTACAGTCACGAACAGGCACTGGCCCAGTGCCGCGACATCATCCGTGAACTGGGGATCGAGGCCGTGGTTGCCGCTGACACGGCGGGCGCCGCGCAGGAGGTTGCCGAGCGGAACAATCCGGAGGAAGCCGCTGTCGCGTCTTCGCTGGCTGCCGAGATCTATGGCCTGAAGCCCCTGCGCAGCCGGATCGAGGACCGGATCGGAAATACCACCCGCTTCGTCATCATGTCCCGCCAGCGCATGGATTCACCGCCCGACGAACCGGCAATCACCAGCCTGGTGTTCCAGGTGCGCAGCGTGCCGGCGGCACTCTACAAGGGACTTGGCGGCTTCGCGACCAACGGCATCAACGTGGTGAAGCTGGAAAGCTACATCACCGACATGAGCTTCACGGTGGCGCAGTTCTACGCGGAGATCGAGGGTCACGTGTCCGACGTCGCCGTCGCCCGTGCCCTGGACGAGTTGCGCTATTACTCCACCACCGTCCGCGAACTCGGCGTCTACCGCGCGCACCCGTTCCGCAAGATCGGGTGAACGGTCACTGCCCCACGGGGCGCAGGACAGTGATCCGGTCAAAGGATTTCTCCACCGCGGGCCGGGTCAGCGGTATCTGGATGTAGTCGCCGCGTTGCCAGAGCGGCAACTGATCGGCGAAGGCTTCCGCGTTCATCCAGCCGTCCTGACCGCCCAGCAGCACGAACCAGTTGGCATCCGGGTCCGCCATGTCATTGATTTGGCGCGCCTGGCTGCCATAGCTGGCCGGATGGCGCTCGGTCGTCGGATTGTGGGCCGACTTCATAACGGTTTCGTTCGACCCCCCTGTGGGAACGTCAGCGAAGACATAGCGACCGCCGAGAACCGGCGCGTTGGCCAGCACATGCCGCAGGTGCAGCCGGTGCATTTGCCCCCACGCACCGAACTCCTTATCCGCCCTGGCGGCGGCGTCCAGGGCCGCGGGCATGATGGCCCGGACCTGTTCCACCGAAAGCCGACGGATGTCTGCGGCCAGCTTGTAGCGGAACCATGACCAGCGGCTGACGACATCGAAGACATCGGCTTCGTTCAGTGAATCATAGACGGACGGGGCAAGGGTTGCCTGCATTGCCTCGAACAGCAGCGCGCCCTGGGAATCAATCGTGTATTCCCCGTCCCAGGCCACCATCCGCGCCGGAAGCCGGTCAGCCAGGCCAGCCGCCAGGGCGACCTCCACGATGGCATCGCGCAGGAACACCGCCGACATGGAATAGGTATCGCGCTGCAGGTCCGCCATGAAGGCCCGGTCGACGGCCGTCGCAGTGGCCAGACGCGCGTTCAGCCGGGTGATGCGGTCCGGGGGCGTGTCAAACAAGGTCATCGGGACCGATGCGCGCGCCGTCGGATTGTTGGCGGAGGCGACATAGCCCCCGGCCGGATTGACGATCCACGGCAGGTCCGCGGCCCCCAGCACACGGTCCCAGGGGTCCGCCCCGGCGGTTGGTACGGGCAGCACCAGGTCACGCGGCGTATCCAGGGGCCGACCCGGTAGCCGTGCAGCGGTTCCGATGGCGATATCGCCGCTGGCGGAGGCCAGCACGAAGGCCAGTCCCGGCACGGCGTAGTCGGCAAAGGCCGCACGGAATTCCGCAACGCTGGTGGCCTGCGCCCCTGCGATATAGGCGGTCAGTTCATCGGAGGGCAGATGACCGATCCAGCGAAGCGCAATGCGCCGCCCCTTCGGATCATTCACCAGCGGGCTGTCGGTTATCAGGGGACCATAGGGCGAAACCCGGCGCTCCACATCGCGGTCGAAACCAAAGCGGATATTCACCGTTTCCTGTTCCGTCACATAGGCGCTTTCGGGCAGGTCCGTCACGTCCACCAGGTCGCTCGACCGGGCGCGCAGATTGGTCGCACCCCAGGCCAGATGACGGCTGCGTCCCAGCCCGAAGACAGGCAGCCCGGCTGGCATCATGCCGACAGCCTCATGACCCGGCGATTTCAGCCCGGCCAGAAGCCAGAGGTTCGGTGCCAGAATGCCCAGATGTGGGTCGGTTGCCAGGACCGGCTTGCCGCTTGCCGACCTGTCGCCGCTGACGGCCCAGGCATTGGAACCACTGCGCGCGTGGGCACCGATCATGTCCAGCATGGCGGCCAGACGCACCGCGTTCTGCCGTTCCTCCGTCGCGCCACCGATTGCCACGCTCGGCACCGCGCCACCATTGAAGGCCATGGCCTGCGACCAGATTTCGGGCCAGTCTGGCCGGTCGCTCAGCGCAAGCATCCCGATGCCGGTCAGCCAGTTCACGTCCGACCCCGCGAGGCGTCCGAAGGCCATGACATCTTGGACTGTCCATGGCTCGGGTTCGAAGGCGAACAGCTTGTATTCATGCGGCAGATCGGTGAGCTGCGCCAGATAGGCGTTGATGCCATCCGTGAAGCGCTGCAACCAGCGCCGGGTCGGTTCCGGCAACCGCTCGAACGCCTCCTGCGTTCCACGGTAATAGCCAATGATGCGGATGGTCTCGTCGATATCCGCAGCCAGTACCCCGCCAATCTCCGAAAGGCGTCCGGCGGCCAGCCTGCGGGCGATCTCCATCTGCCCCAGCCGCAGATGGGCATGGACCAGACCCAGCGCATAGGCAGCGTCATCATCCGTCTCAGCGGTGATCCAGGGAACCATGTGGCTGTTCCAGCGCACCTCGACCGGTTGCTGCAGATCCAGCCCCGTTGTCGGCAGGCCGGAGATGCGCTCAGCGGTGCTAGTCTGCCTTGGCAAGGGCGTGAACAGGCTGCAACCGGCCACCAGCACCGCGACCGCCGCCAGAGATACGCTGGTCAATAGATCGCGAGGGCGCATGGTCATGAACTCCGGTTGCTCAGATGACAGTTCTACTGGGTCCAAGATTGGTTGGACCATTGCCCGGTCAACCCAGGCATGGCCGAAACAGTGTGACCGTTTGCAATCACGCGTCCGGCCAGATGATATCGGCAGCAATATCGTTCACATCGAAGCCCAGCAGATCCATGGCATTCAGCATGTGCGCCGAAGGATCAGCCGTCACATCCAGCCTGCGCCCATCGGGGCGGCGCAATTCAAGTCGCCGGGCGTGAAGATGCAATTGCCTGTCAAAACCACCGGGGTGCGCATCCGCACCGCCATACTTTCCGTCGCCGATGATCGGATGCCCGATCTCCGTCGCATGCACACGCAACTGATGCGTCCGTCCGGTGACCGGGCGCATGGCCAGCCAGGCGGCACGCTTCGCGGCATGGGCGACGGTCATGTACTGCGTGATGGCACGCTGCCCGCCCTCCGGCACGGCCTCGACCCGTTCGCCAAAGCTGCCGCCTTCCTTCAGCAGGGGCAGATCGATGGTTCCCTCCGCCGGTCGCGGGGCGCCGATGCAGATGGCCCAGTAGGTCTTGACGGTGGCCCGGTCGCGAAAGGCGCGGGTCAGCCATTGCGCCGCCTGACGCGTGCGGGCCAGCACCAGCACGCCGGAGGTGTCGCGGTCCAGCCGATGCACCAGACGCGGGGTCTCGTCCGCGTCGAAGGTGAGCACGGGCAACATGCCATCCAGATGATGACTGATGCCACTGCCCCCCTGCACCGCCAGCCCGGCAGGCTTGTTGATCACCAGCACTTCGGGGTCGCGGTAGATGACAAGGTCCTGCAGTTCCCGCGCCTCGGCTTCGGTCCAGGTGACCGGTCGGGTCTGCGGCTTGCGGTCAGCGCGGGGCACGGGTGCCAGCGGCGGCACGCGCACCTGCTGTCGAGACGGATCTCGCCCTTGCGCAGCATCTTCTGTACCCGCCCCTGGGTCACATCGGGAAAACGACTGCGGAACCAGCGGTCGATACGCATTCCGTCCTCGTCACGGCCGACACGTTCCTGGCGAACACCACTCATGCAAACATCCCCCGCCCCAGCCAAAGCCCAAGAAACAGCGCACCCACCGACAGGCACACCGAAAGCATCACATACAACGCCGCCAGCGCCATTTCCCCCCGCCCGTGCAGCAGGGCAACATCCAGCGAGAAGGTGGAGAAGGTGGTCAGCGCGCCGAGCAGGCCAACCATCACGAAACCGCGCCACGCATCCGACATGCCGCGCGCGGCCAGCCATTCCACGGCCAGTCCCATCGCCAGACTGCCGATCACATTGACAGCCAACGTGCCCACCGGGAAACCCGTACCCCAGAGCCGCAGCGTGGTCTGCACAACACTGTAGCGCAGCACGGCCCCCACTGCGCCCCCCAGGGCAATCGCGACGATCAGGCCCGGCGACATCATTCGCCATCCCCCGCGCGGCGGTCACGGATCCTGTTCCAGTATGCCAGACGCTTGCCCACCTCCCGCTCGAAACCCCGCTCCACCGGTCGGTAGAACTGCTGTCGCGGCATGTCGTCGGGGAAGTAGTTCTGGCCCGAGAAACCGTCTTCCTGATCGTGGTCGTAGGCATAGCCCTTGCCGTAACCCAGTTCCTTCATCATGCCTGTCGGCGCGTTCAGGATATGCATCGGCGGCGACAGGGAACCGGTGGCCCGGGCGGCCTTCTGGGCCTGCTTCATCGCAACATAGGCAGCATTCGATTTCGGGGCCGTGCCGAGATAGAGCACGGCCTGGGCCAGCGCCAGTTCCCCCTCCGGCGAGCCGATGAAATCATAGGCTGCCTTCGCCGCCAGCGCCTGATGCAGCGCCTCCGGATCAGCCAGGCCAATGTCTTCGGAGGCAAAGCGGACCAGACGCCGCGCGATGAACAGCGGGTCTTCCCCGCCTGCCAGCATCCGTGCCAGCCAGTACAGCGCCGCATCGCAATCCGAACCGCGCAACGACTTGTGCAGCGCGCTGATCAGGTTGTAGTGGCTCTCCTGCCCCTTGTCGTAGATCGGCGCCCGGCGTTGCAGCGCCTCAGCCAGTTCAGAAGGCTCAAGCGGCGACGAGGGTGCCAGACGGTAGAGTTCTTCCGCCAGGTTCAGCAGATAGCGGCCATCGCCATCCGCCATTGCCTTCAGGGTCAGCCGACCATCAGAACTGAGTGGCAGCGGTGCCTCCATCAGAGCCTCCGCCCGGCTCAGGAGCGCTTCCAGCGCGACATCATCATGACGCCGCAGCACCAGCACCTGACAACGCGACAACAGCGCTGGATTGAGCTCGAAGGAAGGATTCTCCGTCGTTGCCCCGATCAGGACGATGGTCCCATCCTCAACCACCGGCAGGAAGCCGTCCTGCTGTGCGCGGTTGAACCGGTGGATCTCATCGACGAACAACAGGGTGCCGTGCCCGTCGCGGCGGCGTGCCCTGGCCTGGTCGAAGGCCTTGCGAAGATCGGCAACGCCCGAAAACACCGCCGACAGCTGCACGAACTCCATGTCCACGGATCCGGCCAGCAAGCGGGCAATGGTCGTCTTTCCGGTACCTGGCGGCCCCCAGAGAATCACCGAACCGGGCCGGCGCTGTGCCGCCATGCGGGCAATCGGCCCTTCTCCGGTCAGCAGATGATCCTGGCCCACCACCTGTTCCAGCGACTGCGGGCGCAACCGGTCGGCCAGCGGCCGCGGAATGCCGTCATCAACGCCCGCCGCCTCGAACAGGCTGCTGGTCATGAATTCCGCCTGGCACGAACCTGATGCAAGCGGCCACCGCGCCGAACATCGATGACCCACTGTTCCGGCTCATCCGAAAGGCGGCGGTCCAGCCCCTTCGTGACCTCGACCGGCTGCCCATTGATCCCACGGATGATATCGCCGGGCCGGAAGTCGAAGCGCGAGACAGGCGCGCCACGGCGCACCCCCAGAATGATCACACCGCGCTGCATCGGGTCCAGATCCAGCTCCAGAGCAAAGGCCGGTGACATGTTTCCAACCTTCGCCCCCTGCAATGGATGGCTGCCCGCCAGATCCACAACGTCACGCGGCGGATCCTCCGGTGCCGCCTCAAGCGGCAAGCCAAGGGCCAGTGTCTCGCCGCGCCGCCAGACCGTCAGGTCGGCTTCGCCACCAATGGGAAGTGTGGCGATGCGAAACTGCATCTCGGCCGGGTCCCGCACGTCACGCCCGTTGACACGCAGCACCACATCCCCCTGACGCAGGCCCGCACGCTCCGCCGCGCCGCCCGGGTAGAGATCCGCCACCAGCACGCCGCCCGGCTTGTCCCGCCCGATACCCTGGGCCAGGTCAGCGGTCAGATCCTGTCCCTCCATACCGACCCAGGGCCGCACCAGTCCCGTGCCACTGCGCGCGGCCTGTACCACGGCGGCGACAAGATCGGCAGGAATGGCGAAGCCGACGCCATGGCTGCCGCCGGAGCGCGAGAAGATAGCCGTATTGACCCCGACCAGCAGACCGTCAACGCCAACCAGCGCACCGCCGGAATTCCCCGGATTGACGGCTGCGTCGGTCTGGATGAAAGACTGGGGGCCGCCGGAATCCGTTACCTGGCTACGCGCCAGACCGGAGATGATGCCGCTGGTCACCGTCTGGCCAACGCCAAACGGATTGCCGATTGCCAGCACGATGTCACCGACACGGATGGTGTCGGATGACCGGACCCGAAGGAACGGCAAGTCGCCATCCTCCGGTTCGATCGAAAGTACGGCGAGATCGGTATCCTCGTCCGACAGCACCAAACGGGCCTCGAACTCCCGCCGGTCATTCAGGACAACCGTTATGTCCTCGGCGTCCGCAACGACATGGTGATTGGTCACCACCAGTCCCGCCCCATCCATGATCACCCCCGACCCCAGGGAACGTTCCTCCTTCGGGCGGCTGCGACGGAAGACATCACCGAAGAACCGGCCGAAGAAGGGGTCATCGAACAGCGGGTTGGTGCGCTGACGCACCATGCGCTTGGCATAGATGTTCACCACTGCGGGCGCCACCTGCTCCACCAGCGGCGCAAAACTCTGCGTCAGCGCCGAACGGTCCTGGGGCACTGTCTGGGCGAAGGCTGTCATGCCCGGCAGTGCCAGCAGGAGGGCCAGGAACGGCATCATCAGGAAGCTGCGCATGGATCGGCTCCGGCAGTCGGTGGAAACGAAAATGGGGCGATCCGTCACCCGGACCGCCCCATTCTGACATCTCAGTGGTCCCGCGTCAGCGGAACCGGACTGGCCTGATCAGGCGGCGTCCTCGAAATCATCCTCGTCGTCGCCCTGGACCGGACCGCTGTCCGTACCCTTGGCATCCGCATCACGATCAACGAATTCGATAATCGCCATCGGCGCGGCGTCGCCATAGCGGAAGCCGGCCTTGATGATGCGGGTATAGCCACCCGGGCGATCCGCATAGCGACCGGCCAGTTCGTCGAACAGCTTCGCCACCACCTTCTCTTCCGGCAGATAGGCATAGGCCTGGCGACGGGCGTGCAGACCGCCACGCTTGGCCAGGGTCACCAGCTTCTCGACAACCGGACGCAGGTCCTTCGCCTTCGGCAGGGTGGTCTTGATCTGCTCGTGCTTGATCAGCGCGTTGCAGAGGTTCGACAGCATCGCTTTCCGATGCGAACTGGAGCGGTTGAACCGACGCCCCTTGTTGCGATGACGCATGATTTGGAAACCTTCTTCAAAGGAAGCCGACCGGAGGTCCGCCTCAGTAGTGGTCTTCGAGCCGCTTGGCCATTTCCTCGATATTGTCCGGCGGCCAGCCCGGCACTTCCATGCCGAGACGCAGGCCCATCTGACCGAGCACTTCCTTGATCTCGTTCAGCGACTTCCGACCGAAGTTCGGCGTACGGAGCATCTCCGCCTCCGTCTTCTGAATCAGATCGCCGATGTAGACGATGTTGTCGTTCTTCAGGCAGTTCGCCGAACGCACCGACAGCTCCAGCTCGTCGACCTTGCGCAGCAGGTTGCGATTGATCTCCGGCTCGCCCGAACGCTCCTCGACCTGCTCGCGCTTCGGCTCCTCGAAATTGATGAAGAGCTGCAGCTGGTCCTGCAGGATCCGCGCGGCATAGGCCACGGCATCCTCGGGGCTGACGGCACCGTTGGTCAGGATGTCCATGCTGAGCTTGTCGTAGTCCAGCACCTGGCCCTCACGCGTGTTCTCCACTCGATAGGCAACCTTGCGGACCGGCGAATACAGCGCATCGACAGGAATCAGGCCGATAGGGGCATCTTCCGGACGGTTGGCGCTGGCCGGGACGTAACCCTTGCCGTTGTTCACCGTCATCTCGATGTTGATGTTGGCGCCATCGTCCAGATGCATCAGCACCAGGTCGGGGTTCAACACATCGATGTCATGCCCGGTCTCGATCTGTCCGGCGGTAACCGCACCCGGACCGGTCGCACGCAGTGTGATGCGCTTCGGCCCTTCACCATGCATGGCAATGGCGAGCTGCTTCACGTTCAGGACGATGTCGGTGACATCCTCGCGCACGCCCTCGATCGAGGAGAATTCATGCAGCACGTTGTCGATATGGATCGCCGTGACGGCAGCGCCCTGCAGACTGGACAGCAGTACACGACGCAGCGCATTGCCGAGCGTCATGCCGAAACCGCGCTCCAGCGGTTCCGCCACGACAGTCGCCTTGCGCTTGGGATCTTCGGCGTTGATCTCAAGCTTTTCGGGCTTGATCAACTCTTTCCAGTTGCGCTGGATCACTTCGCGGACCTCATTGTTCGTTCAGCATGGCAGCACCCGGGCACCACAGGGTGTCCCGGGCCTCACATGCGCCCATGCCGCCAGGATGACGGCGCGGACAGGTACTCAGACGCGACGACGCTTCTTCGGACGGCAGCCGTTGTGCGGGATCGATGTAACGTCACGGATCGACGTCACGTTGAACCCGGTGGCCTGAAGCGCGCGCAGGGCCGACTCACGACCCGATCCCGGACCCCGAACCTTGACTTCCAGCGTCTTGACGCCGTGGTCCTGCGCCTTCTTGCCCGCATCCTCTGCCGCCATCTGGGCAGCGTAAGGTGTGGACTTGCGGGAACCCTTGAAACCCATCATGCCGGCGGAGGACCACGAAATCGCGTTCCCCTGCACGTCGGTGATGGTGATCATGGTATTGTTGAATGTCGCCTGGACGTGCGCGACACCATTGGTGATGTTCTTCCGCTCGCGACGGCGGACCCGTGTCTCTTTCTTCGCCATCGTTCCCTACTTTTTCTTGCCGGCAATGGCCTTTGCGGGGCCCTTGCGGGTACGTGCATTTGTGTGAGTCCGCTGACCACGAACCGGGAGACCCCGGCGATGGCGCAGACCGCGATAACACTTCAGATCCATCAGGCGCTTGATGTTCATGGCAACTTCGCGCCGCAGATCACCCTCCACCAGATGACCGCTCTCGATCACTTCACGGATCTGGATGACCTCAGCTTCGGTCAACTCGTTCACGCGGCGCTCCCGCGCGATGCCGACCGCTTCACAGATCTCACGGGCCTTTGTACGCCCGATTCCGTGAATGTAGGTCAGTCCGATTTCCGCCCTTTTCGAGGTCGGGATATTCACACCAGCAATACGCGCCACGCGCAATCTCCTCATAACGCAAGCCGAAAGGACCGCGGAAAAACCGTCAAGGGACGATGGTCTGTTGAAGGCGCGCGATTATACGTATCGAACCGTGCGCGTCAACCACCCCTAACAAGCGGTCTCTCAGCCTCTCGTACTTAGTTCTCAGCCCTCCAGGATCGCCATGATCTCGGCGGTAACCGCCTCGATCGCCTGCAGACCATCCACCGTCTTGAGCATGCCCTTGTCCTGGTAGTAGGGCAGCACCGGTGCAGTCTGCGAATGATAGACTTCCAGCCGCTTCTTCAGCGTCTCCGCATTGTCGTCGGCACGGGCACCGCCCGTCTCCGCCGCACGTTTCTCGATCCGGGAGAACAGCTCCTGGTCGGGCACACGAACCTCGATCACCGCATCCAGCTTCATGCCCTTTTCGGAGAGCATGACATCCAGACCTTCGGCCTGCGGCAGCGTGCGCGGGAAACCGTCAAGGATGAAACCGTTCTTGCAGTCCGGCTCCGAAATGCGGTCACCGATGATGCCGAGAATGATCGCGTCATCGACAAGATCACCGGCATCCATCACGGCCTTGGCCATCTTGCCAAGCTCCGTGCCCTGGCTCACCGCTGCGCGCAGCATGTCGCCCGTGGAAAGCTGGACCACCTGGAAGCGGTTCACGATGAACTCGGCCTGAGTGCCCTTGCCCGCACCCGGCGGCCCGAAAAGAATGATGTTCATCGGCGCCCTCCCCGCAGGCGAGATTTCTTGATCAGACCTTCATACTGGTGCGCCAGCAGATGGCTCTGCACCTGACCGACCGTATCCATGGTCACCGACACAACGATCAGCAGCGATGTACCACCGAAATAGAACGGCACGCCCCACTGGCTGATCAGCAATTCCGGCAGCAGACAGACAGCCGTCAGATAGGCCGCACCGATCACCGTGATCCGGGTCAGGATGTAATCGAGATGTTCCGCGGTACGCTGACCCGGACGGATCCCGGGCACGAAGCCGCCGTTCTTCTTCAGGTTGTCCGCAGTGTCGGTCGGATTGAAGACCACCGAAGTATAGAAGAAGCAGAAGAAGATGATGCCACCGATATAGAGCGCCAGATAGAGCGGCTGCCCACGACCGAGCATGGCAACGATGGTCTGCATCCATTCCGGACCCTGGCCCTGGCTGAACTGCGCCACGGTAACCGGCATCAGCAGCAGGGAAGATGCGAAGATCGGCGGAATGACACCGGCGGTGTTCAGCTTCAGCGGCAGATGCGACGTCTCGCCACCGACCATCCGGTTGCCCATCTGTCGCTTCGGGTACTGCACCAGCACCTTTCGCTGCGCGCGCTCCATGTAGACGATGAAGGCAATGACGCCGACGATCAGGATGATCAGGAACAGGATAATGCCGGTGGACAGGGTGCCAAGACGCCCCAATTCCAGCGTGCCGGCCAGCGCACTCGGCAATTCGGCGACGATACCGGCGAAGATGATCAGCGAGATGCCGTTGCCGACACCGCGCGACGTGATCTGTTCACCCAGCCACATCAGGAACATGGTGCCACCGGTCAGCGTGACCACCGTGGTGAAGCGGAAGAATGCGCCAGGCGAGTTCACCGCATCGCCGCCAGAGCCCTGCAAACCCTCGAGACCGATCGAGATCCCGTATGCCTGGAAGGCCGCCAGGATGACCGTGCCGTAACGGGTATACTGGTTGATCTTCTTGCGGCCCTGCTCACCCTCCTTCTTCCACTGTTCCACAGTGGGGGAGATCGTGGTCATGAGCTGCATGATGATCGACGCGGAGATGTAGGGCATGACGTTCAGCGCGAAGATCGTCATGCGCTCCAGCGCGCCACCCGCGAAGACATTGAACATGCCGAAGACGCCATTGGCGTTCTGTTCGAACACGTCGCGCATGATCGCGGGATCAACACCCGGCACCGGGATGTAGGTACCAAGACGGAAGACGATCAGCGCACCGAGCGTGAACCACAGACGCTTCTGGAGTTCCGTCGCTTTCGCGAAGGCACTCCAGTTAACATTGGCCGCGAGTTGTTCGGCGGCTGACGCCATTGCTTCACCTCGATGGATGGGTGGGCCCGGTCAGGTCCAACCCGTTCAGAATTGCCGGATCATTTCCAGATCGGGCGGCAGTCGCATGAATGCCACCCCGGCGTCGATCACTTTTTCTTTGCAGCCCGCGCCTTGCGACGTTCGGTCTTGGCCGCACGCGCAGCCTCGTCCGCTTCGGTACGTGCCTTGGTCTGGGTCACGGAACCGCCAGCCTTCTCGACTGCGGCAATTGCCGCAGCAGAGGCACCGGCGACCGTCAGGTTCAGCGCAACGGAAAGCTCGCCCTTGCCAAGCAGACGCACGCCATCGCCCTCGCGACGGATGACACCGGCAACCAGCAATGCGGCGGCGTCAACGTTCGCGCCGGCTTCCAGCTTGCCCGCATCAACGGCCTGCTGCAGACGCCCGAGATTGACCTCCGCGAAGTCAGACGGCTTCAGGCTGTTGAAACCGCGTTTCGGCAGACGCCGATGCAGAGGCATCTGACCGCCTTCAAAGCCCTTGATCGCCACGCCGGAGCGCGACTTCTGACCCTTCATGCCCTTGCCGGCGGTCTTGCCGGTGCCGGACGCCATGCCGCGCCCTACGCGCTTGCGCGGACGGGCCGAACCTTCGTTGTCCGTAATGTCATTGAGGCGCATGCGATGCCTGTCCTTCTATCCAACTTGTGCCGGTCAGCCCGCCTGTTCAGGCGTCGACCTGCTCCACCTTCACCAGGTGATGTACCTTGTTCACCATGCCGCGAATGGACGGTGTGTCGTCCAGGACGCGCGAACGGTGCATCTTGTTCAGCCCCAGGCCGACCAGCGTCGCGCGCTGGTCCTTCGGCCGCCCGATCGGGCTGCCTGTCTGGGTGACCTTGATCTTTCCGGCCTTGCTCATGGCTGTCACTCCTGCGCGGCAGCGGCGGCTGCGGCGTCGTCGCGACGACCGACAATGTCACCGACCTTGCGGCCACGCTTCGCGGCGATCCGCTTCGGCGAGTTGATGTGCGCCAGCGCATCGAACGTCGCACGGATCATGTTGTAGGGGTTGGACGTGCCGATCGACTTGGTGACGACGTCATGCACACCCAGGCTCTCGAAAACCGCACGCATCGGACCACCGGCGATGATGCCGGTACCGGCGGGGGCGGCACGCAACACGACGCGACCGGCACCATGGCGACCGGTGACATCATGATGCAGCGTCCGGCCTTCGCGCAGCGGCACACGGATCATCGTGCGCTTGGCACTCTCCGTGGCCTTGCGAATCGCCTCCGGCACTTCGCGGGCCTTGCCCTTGCCAAAGCCGACGCGGCCTTTCTGATCGCCCACAACCACCAGCGCGGCAAAGCCGAACCGACGACCGCCCTTCACCACCTTGGCGACGCGGTTGATGTGAACCAGTTTGTCCGTGAACTCGTTGTCACGGTCACGATCGTTGAAATCGGGACGGGCCATGCGTTCCGTACTCCCTAGAATTCCAGACCGCCCTCACGGGCGGCTTCAGCCAGCGCCTTGACGCGGCCATGATAGCGAAGCCCACCACGGTCGAAGACAACAGCCTTCGCCCCGGCAGCAACTGCACGTTCGGCAACAACACGACCGACTTCGGCCGCGGCTTCGACGTTGCAGGTCTTGCCCACCTTTTCCTTCAGGTCCTTCTCGACGGTACCGGCAGCGGCCAGTGTGACCCCCGCCTTGTCATCGATGACCTGAGCATAGATGTGCTTCGAAGTCCGATGGATGGAGAGCCGCGGGCGGCCATTGGCCACCGACAGGATCTTCCCCCGGACGCGTTCGCGGCGCTTCTCCGCGGATGTCTTGCGCTTGTAGAAACCCATGATACGGCGTCCTTACTTCTTCTTGCCTTCCTTGCGGACGACATACTCGTCCGAGTAACGCACACCCTTGCCCTTGTAGGGCTCCGGCGGGCGCCAGGCGCGAATTTCGGCGGCAACCTGGCCCACCCGCTGCTTGTCGATACCTGACACGCGGATAGAAGTCGGCTTCTCGCACTTGATCTCGATGCCTTCCGGGATGTCGTACAGCACATCGTGGCTGTAGCCCAGAGACAGGTTCAGAACCTTGCCCTGCACCTGTGCACGGTAACCGACACCGGTGATCTCCAGGTCCCTGACGAAGCCCTCGGACACGCCCTGGACCAGATTGGCGGCCAGCGTGCGCTGCATGCCCCACATCATCCGGGCCTTCTTGCTGCCGCCGACAGGTTTCACGGTGATCTGACCGTCGGCCATCTCGACATTGACGTCGTCGACAAAACGCATGGAAAGCTGACCCAGCTTCCCCTTCACGTTCATGTCGCGCCCGTCCAGCTTGACGTCAACGCCAGCCGGAACCGGAACAGGGTTCTTGCCAATACGTGACATGATCAGAATACCTCGCAGAGGATTTCACCACCCACGTTCTCCGAGCGAGCTTCCGCATCGGAAAGCACACCCCGGGGCGTGGACAGCACCGAAATACCAAGACCATTGGCAACCTTGGTCAGGTCACCGACACCGGAATAGACCCGGCGGCCAGGGCGGGACACACGGCGGATCTTGCTGATCACCGGATCACCCTCATAGTACTTCAGTTCGATGACCAGCTCGCCGTGACCGGACTCACCGTCCTCACGCCGCCAGTCACGGATGTAGCCTTCGCGCTTCAGGACCTCAAGAACATTGGCCCGGAACTTCGAGGCGGGGGAGCGGACGACACCCTTGCGCGCCATCTGCCCGTTGCGGATACGGGTGAGCATGTCCCCGATCGGATCCGAAAATGACATATCTCGCTACCCTTACCAGCTCGACTTCACGAGGCCGGGGATCTGACCAGCAGACCCCAGCTCACGAAGCGCGATACGCGACATGTTGAGCTTCCGATAATAACCTTTCGGACGCCCGGTGACGCCGCAGCGGTTGTGCACACGGGTTGCGGCACTGTTGCGCGGCAGTTCGGCCAGTTTCAGGCGGGCGGCGAACCGCTCCTCCTGCGACAGGGACTCATCCTTCGCCATCTGGCGCAGGGTTTCCCGCTTGGCCGCGTACTTCGCCACCAGCTTCCGGCGGCTCTTTTCCTTCTCGACTGAACTCTTCTTGGCCATCGATTCAGTCCTTCTTCTGGAACGGCATGTTGAACGCGGCGAGAAGCTCCCGGGCTTCGTCGTCGGTCCGGGCCGTGGTGCAGATGATGATGTCCATCCCGCGAATCTCATCAACTTCGTCGTAGCTGATCTCGGGGAACACGATCTGCTCCTTCAGGCCCATCGCGTAGTTGCCATTGCCGTCAAAGCTGTTCGGGTTGACTCCGCGGAAGTCACGGACCCGGGGCAGGGCGATGGTGATCAGGCGATCCAGGAATTCGTACATCCTGTCCGCACGCAGCGTGACCTTGCAGCCGATCGGCATTCCCTCGCGCAGCTTGAAGCCGGCGATGGAGTTCCGCGCCTTGGTCACGACGGCCTTCTGACCGGAGATCTTCTCCAGTTCGCTGACCGCTGCATTGATCTTCTTGGAGTCGCTGACCGCCTCACCCACGCCGATATTGATGACGATCTTGTCGAGTTTCGGGGTCTGCATCTCGTTGGTGTATTCAAAGCGCGACCGCAGTGCCGGTCGGATATCGCTCTGGTACTGTTCCTTCAGCCTCGGCTGAGCCATTGTGCTGCCCCTCCTCAGACGTCGATGACTTCGCCGGACCGCCGTGCGAATCGCACCTTGCGGCCGTCATCGAGAACCCGGTAACCGACGCGCGTCGGTGCGCCGTCCTTGGGATCCTCGAGGGCGAGATTGGAAATGTGAACCGCGGCCTCACGCTCGATGATGCCACCGTTGTTGCCCTGACCGGGCTTCTGATGCCGCTTGATCATGTTGACACCGGAGACAACCGCACGACGGTCCTCGCGAAGTACACGCAGGACCTCACCACGGCGGCCCTTGTCGCGACCGGCCAGAACGACGACCTTGTCGCCCTTCTTGATCTTGAACTTCTCGGCCATCAGATCACCTCCGGCGCCAGGGAGACGATCTTCATGTAGCCCTTGCCGCGCAGTTCGCGCGTCACCGGGCCGAAGATACGTGTCCCGATCGGCTCGTTCTGCTTGTTGATCAGAACGGCCGCATTGCGGTCAAAGCGGATGGCGGTTCCATCCGGGCGACGGACTTCCTTCGCGGTACGCACGATCACCGCGCGCATCACGTCACCCTTCTTCACACGGCCACGCGGGATCGCATCCTTCACCGAGACGACGATGATATCGCCTACCCCGGCAACCTTGCGGGCCGCGCCACCCAGTACCTTGATGCACTGCACCCGGCGGGCGCCGGAATTGTCGGCGACATCCAGGTTGGTTTGCATCTGAATCATGGACTACTCCTGTCCTTGGCTAACTGAACCCCAGTGACCGGCTGGTCACTCGGCTTCGTGCAAGACTTCCCAACGCTTCAGCTTCGAAATCGGCCGGCACTCGCGTACCCGCACCGTTTCACCCGCCTTGCAACGGTTGTCGGCGTCATGCGCATGCAGCTTCTTGCTCATGCGGATGATCTTCTTGTAGAGCGGATGGGTCACGCGACGCTCGACCCGGACAACGACCGTCTTGTCGTTGGCGTCGCTTACCACCACACCCTGCATGATGCGCTTTGGCATGTTCTCAGGCTCCCTTCGCCCGTTCGGTCAGGACCGTCTTCACGCGCGCAATGTCGCGACGGATGGTCCGGATGCGGCTCGTGTCCTCGACCTGTCCCGTGGCCCGGCGAAAGCGCAGGTTGAACTGCTCCTTCTTCAGGTCGACCAGGCTGTCCTTCAGCTGGTCATCGGACTTGGCGCGAAAATCCTCGGCACTCATGATCAGTTACCCTCCGGATAACGGCTGACCATCTTGGTTGCGATGGGCAGTTTGGCCGAAGCCAGTTCGAAAGCCTCGACTGCCAGCTCGGGCGGGACGCCGTCCAGCTCGAACATGATCCGGCCCGGCTTGACGCGGGCGACCCAGAATTCCGGCGTACCCTTGCCCTTACCCATGCGGACTTCGGTCGGCTTCTTGGAAACCGGCACATCCGGGAAGATACGGATCCAGACACGGCCCGCACGCTTGATGTGACGGGTGATGGCACGACGTGCCGCCTCGATCTGGCGCGCCGTGATCCGGCCCGGCTCCTGGGCCTTCATGCCATAGGCGCCGAAGTTCAGCGTCGTTCCACCCTTGGCCTTGCCATGGATGCGACCCTTGTGGGCCTTGCGGAACTTGGTGCGTTTCGGTTGCAGCATTTTCTAACTCGCTCCCGATTCCTCAACCACGCCCGCCGGAGCTCTGCTGCTCCTGCGCACGCTTGTCCTGGGCCATCGGATCGTGGGCCATGATTTCGCCCTTGAAGATCCAGACCTTGATACCGATCGCGCCATAGGCGGTCTTGGCGGTGGCGACACCGTAGTCGATGTCGGCACGCAGCGTATGCAGCGGCACACGGCCTTCGCGATACCATTCCGTCCGCGCGATTTCCGCGCCACCCAGACGACCACCGCAATTGATGCGGATGCCCTGGGCGCCGAGCCGGATCGAGTTCTGCACCGACCGCTTCATCGCCCGGCGAAAGGCCACACGACGTTCCAGCTGCTGGGCAATGTTCTCGGCCACCAGACGCGCGTCCAGTTCCGGCTTGCGGATCTCGACAATGTTCACCGAAACCTCGGAGCTGCTCAGCTCGCTCAGTTCGCGGCGCAGCTTCTCGATGTCCTGACCCTTCTTGCCAATGACCACACCCGGGCGTGCCGAATGGATGGTCACACGGGCCTTCTTGGCCGGACGCTCGATGACGATCCGGGAAACACCGGCGCCCGACAGCTTGTCGAACAGATGCTCGCGCATCTTCATGTCCTCGTGCAGCAGCGTCGCGTATTCACCGCGATCCGCAAACCAGCGCGAGTCCCAAGTACGGTTGATGCCGAGCCGGAGCCCGACCGGGGATACTTTTTGCCCCATCAGTTCGCCTCCTCGACTTCGGCCACCACGATCGTGAGATGGCTGAAAGGTTTCACGATACGACCGGCGCGGCCACGGGCACGTGCCTGAAACCGCTTCATGACCAGTCCCTTGCCCACCCAGGCTTCCTTGACGACCAATGCGTCAGGATCCAGCTGGTGGTTGTTCTCCGCATTGGCGATCGCACTCTGCAGCGCTGTCTTCACCGGACCGGAGATACGCTTGTTCGAGAACGTCAGACGCAGCAGCGCGTCCTCGACCCGACGTCCACGGATCATCCCGGCGACCAGGTTCAGCTTCTGCGGGCTGACACGCAGGTTGCGGGCGACGGCCTTGGCCTCGTTGTCCGCCTGCTTGCGCTCTTTGGCTTCCTTGCCCACCCGATTACCTCCTCTTCGCCTTCTTGTCGGCGGCGTGGCCGAAGTAATTGCGGGACGGCGCGAACTCGCCGAACTTGTGTCCGACCATCTCTTCCGACACCAGCACCGGCAGGTGCTTCTGGCCGTTGTAGACGCCGAACGTGAGGCCGACGAACTGCGGCAGGATCGTGGAGCGGCGCGACCAGATCTTGATCACATCCTTCCGCCCTGACGCATGCGCCGCCTCGGCCTTCCTCAGGAGGTATCCGTCGACAAACGGACCTTTCCAAACTGAACGTGCCACGGTTCGCTTCTTCCTTCTTTTCGGGATGACGGCAACCGGCCCTCACCCCATTTCGTCCACCCAGCCGCCGGTGCCAGACACGGCACCGGGCATCGTCAAACGATGCCTACTTCTTGGTCGTGTGGCGGCTGCGCATGATGTACTTGTCGGTGCCCTTGTTCGAACGCGTCCGAGCACCCTTCGTCGACTTGCCCCAGGGGGTCACCGGATGGCGACCACCGGAGGTCCGGCCTTCACCACCGCCGTGCGGATGATCGACCGGGTTCATTGCAACACCGCGGACCGCGGGACGCTTGCCGAGCCAGCGCTTGCGACCGGCCTTGCCGAGCTTCGCATTCTGCTGGTCCGGATTGCTGACCGCACCAACGGTGGCCATGCATTCACCACGCACCATCCGCTGTTCACCAGAGGACAGGCGAAGCTGGGCATAACCCGAATCCTTGCCGATCAGCTGCGCGTATGTACCAGCAGAACGGGCGATCTGGCCACCCTTCTCGGGCTTCAGTTCCACATTGTGGATGACCGTGCCGACCGGCATGTTGCGGAGCGGCATGGCATTGCCCGGCTTGATGTCGCAACGCTCACCGGACACGACATTGTCGCCCGGGGACAGACGCTGCGGCGCCAGGATATAGGCCTGCTCGCCATCTTCGTAATTGATCAGCGCGATGAAGGCGGTCCGGTTGGGATCGTACTCCAGACGTTCGACCGTGCCGACGACATCGAACTTGCGACGCTTGAAGTCGACCAGACGGTAGCGGCGCTTGTGCCCGCCACCGATACGCCGTGCAGTGATGCGCCCGGTGTTGTTGCGACCGCCCTTCTTGGTCAGACCCTCGGTCAGGCTCTTGACCGGATCACCCTTGTGCAGGTGCGACCGGTCAACCAGGACCAGGTTACGCCGCGACGGTGTCGTGGGATTGAATTTCCTGAGTGCCATGCTGTCAGAGCCCCGTCGTCACATCGATGGAATGGCCATCAACAAGCGTCACCACGGCCTTCTTGACGTCCGGACGACGGCCACGACGGCCCCGGAACATCTTGGTCTTGCCCTTGGTGATGAGCGTGTTGACGCCCTTGACCTCAACCTTGAACAGCGTCTCGATCGCTGCCTTGATCTCCGGCTTGGTGGCGTCGTTGGCAACCCGGAACACAACCTGATTGTGCTCGGATACATTCGTCGCCTTCTCGGTGATCACCGGGCTGAGAATGATGTCGTAATAGCGTTCCAGGCTCATGACAAACGGGCCTCCAGCGCCTCGACCGCGGAACGGGTCAGCACCAGGTGCTCCCGCCGCAGGATGTCGTAAACATTGGCGCCCTGCTGCGGCAACACATCGATCAGCGGGATGTTGCGCGCGGCACGAACGAAGTTCTCGTTCACATCGGTGCCATCGATGATCAGCGCGGAGTTCAGCCCCATCGCCTTCAGCTTGGCGGCCAGGATCTTCGTCTTGCCCTCGTCCATGACCGCCTGGTCAAGAACGATCAGCTTTTCGCCCGCCACCTTTGACGACAGCGCATGAAGCATGGCCAGACGACGCACCTTCTTCGGCAGGTCATGGGCATGGCTGCGCACCTGCGGGCCATGGGCAACGCCACCGCCACGATGCTGCGGAGCCTTCCACGAACCCTGACGCGCACGGCCCGTACCCTTCTGCTTGAAGGGCTTGGCACCGGTGCGGGCGATCTCGTGACGACCCTTCACCTTGTGCGTACCGGCACGGCGCTTCGCCAACTGATACCGCACCATCCGGTGCAGCAGGTCCTGGCGCGGCTCCAGCCCGAAGATCGAATCGTTCAGATCGATCTCACCGGCTTCGGCGTTGTCCAGGTTGATGACCTTGGTCTGCATGGTCACTCGCCCTCCGTTTCCGTCGCGGGTGCCTCGGCCGGAGCCGCATCCTCGGCAGTCGTGTCAGCAGCAGCTTCCGCAGCGACAACAGACCCGGGATAGGGTGCCGCGTCAGGCCGGGCCCGCTTCACCGCATCGCGGATCAGGACCCAGGAACCCTTCGCGCCGGGGACACCGCCCTCGACCATCACCAGACCGCGCGCCACATCCGTGCGAACGACCTTCAGGTTCTGCAGCGTCACGCGGGCGTCGCCCATGTGACCGGCCATCTTCTTGCCCTTGAAGACCTTGCCCGGATCCTGGCACTGCCCGGTCGAGCCATGGCTGCGATGCGAGATCGACACACCGTGACTGGCCCGCAGACCAGCGAAGTTGTGCCGCTTCATCGCACCGGCAAAGCCCTTGCCGATGGAAGTGCCGACCACGTCGACCTTCTGACCGTCAACGAAATGATCCGCCGACAGTTCCGCACCGACATCGATGAACGCGTCATCGGCAATGCGGAATTCCGCCAGTTTCTGTTTCGGCTCGACCTGCGCCTTCGCGAAGTGCCCGCGCATCGGCTTGATGGTGTTCTTCACCTTCGCCGTGCCGGCACCAAGCTGCAGCGCCTGATAGCCATCCCGCTCCGCCGTGCGGTGAGCCACCACCTGGCAGGAGTCAATCTGAAGCACCGTCACCGGCAGATGGCCACCGTCTTCACCGAAGACGCGGGTCATGCCCAGCTTGCGTGCAATAAGACCGGTACGCATCGTGTCCAATCCCATCCTTACAGCTTGATCTCGACATCGACACCGGCAGCGAGGTCGAGCTTCATCAGCGCGTCCACCGTCTGCGGAGTCGGCTCGACAATGTCGAGCAGCCGCTTGTGCGTCCGGATCTCGAACTGCTCACGCGACTTCTTGTCAATGTGCGGCGAACGCAGCACCGTGAATTTCTCGATACGTGTCGGCAGCGGGACGGGTCCACGAACCTGAGCGCCTGTGCGCTTGGCCGTGTTGACGATCTCGCTCGTCGACTGGTCGAGTACCCGGTGATCGAAGGCCTTGAGCCTGATCCGGATATTCTGACTGTCCATGTCACCCTTCCCTCAAAACAAGCAGCACCGTTGCCGGGCACAGCGCCCGGCAACGAAGTGTGGTCAATTAGTTACTCGACGATCTTTGCGACGACGCCGGCACCGACGGTGCGGCCGCCTTCACGG
>JARGNO010000049.1 GCA_029213165.1 Minwuia sp. | reverse complement strand
GCCCACGAACTGTCCGACCGCCCTTATAGCCGTTGCGGTTCGGGAGTCGCCAGAAGAGTCTGGCTGCGACGACTGGGGACTGGCCTTGGGGCGGCGTGCCCCCTATGTTCCTGTTTCAGGAAAACGCATGGGCCAGTCCGCCCCTGCCAGGCGCTTCCCCCGGAATGGTGGTTTGTAGATGCAGAAGATGATCAGCGTCCGTGGGGCGCGGGAACATAATCTGAAGGGTATCGACGTTGATATTCCGCGCGACCAGCTGGTCGTGATCACCGGCCTGTCCGGGTCCGGCAAGTCGTCGCTGGCGTTCGACACGATATATGCGGAGGGGCAGCGGCGCTATGTCGAGAGCCTGTCCGCCTATGCCCGCCAGTTCCTGGAACTGATGCAGAAGCCCGACATGGACAGCATCGAGGGGTTGAGCCCCGCGATCTCCATCGAGCAGAAGACAACATCGAAGAACCCGCGCTCCACCGTCGGCACGGTGACGGAAATCTACGACTACATGCGCTTGCTGTGGGCGCGGGTCGGCATTCCCTATTCCCCCGCGACCGGACTGCCCATCGAGAGCCAGACGATCAGCCAGATGGTCGACCGCATCGTGGCGATGCCCGAAGGATCACGACTGTACCTGCTGGCCCCCATCGTGCGCGGGCGCAAGGGCGAGTACCGCAAGGAATTCCGTGAACTGCGCAAGCAGGGTTTCCAGCGGGTCAAGGTGGATGGCGAGCTCTATGAACTCGACGACATGCCGACGCTGGACAAGAAGCTGAAACATGACATCGACGTGGTGGTGGACCGCGTCGTGGTGCGCGACGACATTGCCACCCGACTGGCCGATTCGCTGGAGACGGCACTGTCACTGACCGACGGCATCGCGGTGACGGAGAACGCCGACGACGGGGAACGCACGATCTTCTCCGCCAAGTTCGCCTGCCCGGTTTCCGGCTTCACCATCGACGAGATCGAGCCGCGCCTGTTCTCCTTCAACAATCCGTTCGGGGCCTGCCCGGCCTGTGACGGGCTGGGGACGGAGATGTATGTCGATCCGGACCTGGTGGTACCGGACACCACGCTGACCGTGCGTGGCGGTGCGATTGCGCCCTGGTCCCGGACCACCAGCCCCTATTACCTGCAGACGCTGGACAGCATCCTGCGCCACTACCGCCAGTCGTCCAGCACACCGTGGGAGGAACTGCCGAAGAACGTGCAGGATGTGCTGCTGTTCGGATCGGGCGATGAAACCATCGAATTCAATTATGACGATGGCATGCGCAGCTACAGCACCAACAAGAGCTTTGAAGGTGTGGTGCGGAACCTGGAACGGCGCTGGAAGGAGTCTGACTCGTCGCGAATGCGGGAGGAGATCGAGCATTTCCAGGCTGTTACCCATTGCTCCGCCTGTGAAGGCTATCGCCTGAAACCTGAAGCCCTGGCGGTGAAGATCGACGGTATCCATGCCGGGCACGCGGCCCAGTTTTCCATCCTGGAAGC
Organism: Minwuia sp.; assembly: GCA_029213165.1. GTDB lineage: Bacteria > Pseudomonadota > Alphaproteobacteria > Minwuiales > Minwuiaceae > Minwuia. Next base: position 28,733 of record JARGNO010000049.1, on the reverse strand, counting down.
GGCGGCCTGGTTCAATGCGCTGAACGAGAAGCTGTCGCCGAAACAGCAGGAGATCGCCGGTCGCATCCTGAAGGAAATCAACGAACGTCTGGGTTTTCTGGTCAATGTCGGACTGGAATATCTGACACTCTCGCGCAACTCCGGCACCCTGTCCGGCGGTGAAAGCCAGCGTATCCGCCTCGCCTCCCAGATCGGCTCCGGTCTGACCGGCGTGCTCTATGTGCTTGACGAGCCGTCCATCGGCCTGCACCAGCGCGACAACGCGCGGCTGCTGGAGACGCTGAAGAACCTGCGCGACCTCGGCAATACCGTGATCGTGGTGGAGCATGACGAGGAGGCGATCATGGCCGCCGACCACGTCATCGACATCGGCCCCCTGGCCGGCATGCATGGTGGCGAACTGATCGCGGAGGGCACGCCGGAGAAGGTGATGCAGGCCCCGAAGAGCATCACCGGGCAGTATCTCTCCGGCATGAAACAGGTCCCGGTCCCGGCGAAGCGGCGGGAGGGTTATCGCGACCGCTTCATCCGCATCGTCGGTGCCTCCGGCAACAACCTGCGCAACGTCAACGTGACCCTGCCGCTGGGCACTTTCACCTGCATCACCGGGGTTTCCGGGTCCGGCAAATCGACGCTGACCATCGAGACGCTCTACAAGGCCGTCGCGCGCAGGCTGCACAATGCCAAGGCCGGTCCGGCCCCGCATGAGCGGATCGACGGGCTGGAATGGCTCGACAAGATCATCGATATCGACCAGTCCCCCATCGGGCGCACACCACGGTCCAACCCGGCAACCTATACCGGTGCGTTCGGACCGATCCGCGACTGGTACACCGGACTGCCGGAGGCCAAGGCACGCGGCTACAAGGCCGGTCGCTTTTCCTTCAACGTCAAGGGCGGGCGCTGCGAAGCCTGCCAGGGCGATGGGCTGATCAAGATCGAGATGCATTTCCTGCCGGACGTCTACGTCCAGTGCGATGTCTGCAAGGGCAAGCGCTATAACCGTGAAACGCTGGAGATCAAGTTCAAGAACAAGTCGATTTCCGACGTGCTGGACATGACCGTGGAGGAAGCGCAGGACTTCTTCACCGCCGTGCCTTCGGTGCGGGAAAAGATGGACACGCTGATGCAGGTGGGCCTTGGCTACATCAAGGTCGGGCAGCCCGCGACAACCCTGTCGGGCGGCGAGGCCCAGCGTGTGAAACTTGCCAAGGAACTGGCGAAGCGCGCTACCGGTCGCACGCTCTACATCCTGGACGAACCGACGACCGGCCTGCATTTCGAGGATGTGCGCAAGCTGCTGGAAGTGCTGCATGCACTGGTGGATTCAGGCAACTCGGTGATCGTGATCGAACATAATCTGGAGGTCATCAAGACCGCAGACTGGGTCGTCGATATCGGACCCGAGGGCGGTGATGGCGGCGGCTATGTCGTCGGCGTCGGCACCCCGGAAGAAGTGGCGACGGTGAAGGAAAGCTATACCGGACGCTATCTGGCCGAGATCCTGGCCAGGCGCGGATCGAAGCTGGCTGCGCCGAAGAAACCCGCGAAACCGAAAGCGAAGACTGCGACGCCGCGACGCCGCAAGTCGGCAGCCTGAACAGCCCTTCGGCGACAGACTGACGGCCATTCGCAAGCCACAGGTTGCAGCCGCGCCGTTTGACCTTAGACTTTCCGCGGATTCAGGACGGGGAGGAAATTGTCCGATGCAGATGGCTCTGACACAGTTCATTCGGCGCAACGCGCAGATCACACGCCACCAGACGGCGACGACCTTTGGCGAACGGGCGCAGGACTGGACCGGATTCCAGAACCGGATCAGCCGGTTGGCCGCCGGCCTTCAGGGATTGGGCGTAACGCCGGGCGACCGTGTGGCGATCCTGGCCAACAATTCCGACCGTTACCTTGAATACTTCTTTGCCGTCCCGTGGGCCGGCGGTGTCTTCGTGCCCATCAATACCCGTCTGGCCCCGCCGGAGGTCGAATACTGGATCAGTGACTCGGGCAGCCAGATCCTGTTCATCGATGATGACTTCCTGCCCTATCTGCCGAAGCTGCAGGGCAAGATGCCGTCCGTGCAACATATCATCTATGTCGGCGACGGCGCGGCACCCGAGGGACTGCTGCACTACGAGAGCCTGATCCAGGACAATGATCCGGCGGAGGACGCAGGCCGCTGTGGCGAGGATCTGGCGGGCCTGTTCTACACCGGCGGCACCACCGGCGTGTCCAAGGGCGTGATGCTGAGCCACCGCAATCTGGTGTCCAACGCGATGCACGTCATTCACGACATGGAATTCAGCGCGGACATGATGTACCTGCACGCGGGTCCGATGTTCCATCTGGCGGACGGGACCGCGACCTTCGGTGCCACGGTGCTGGGGGCCGGACACTGCTTCATCCCCAAGTTCGAACCGGCAGCGGCGCTGGAGGCGATCGAGAAGTATCGCGTCACCAACACACTCTTCGTTCCCACCATGATGAACATGGTCGTCAACCATCCGGACGTCACGAAGCGGGATATCTCGACACTGAAGGGTATCCTCTACGGTGCCTCCCCCATGCCGGAGGCAGTAGTCCGCAAGGCACTGGAACTGATGCCCAATGTCGGATTCTACCATGCCTATGGCCAGACCGAATGCTCGCCGCTGCTGACCCTGCTGAAGCCGCCCTATCATGTCTTTGACGGACCTGACGCGGGTCTGGCCAAGTCGGTCGGGCGCGCCACGATCGGTGTCGAACTGATCATCCTGGATGAGGACGGGAACGAGGTGCCGCGTGGCCAGGTCGGCGAGATCTGCGCCAAGGGCCCGAATGTCATGCAGGGTTACTGGAACAAGCCGGACCTGACCGCGCAGACCATCCGCGACGGCTGGATCCATACCGGCGACGGCGGCACGATGGACGAGGACGGTTTCGTCTTCGTCGTGGACCGTGTGAAGGACATGATCATCTCCGGCGGTGAGAACGTCTATTCCGCAGAGGTCGAGAACGCGATCTATCAGCACAAGTCGGTGGTGGAATGCGCCGTGATCGGCGTGCCTGACGACAAGTGGGGCGAGCGTGTGCATGCCATCGTGCGCCTGCAGGAGGGCGCGACGGTCAGCGATGCGGACATCATCAGCCACTGCCATGCCCTGATCGCCAACTACAAGTGCCCGCGCTCCGTCTCCTTCCGCACCGAACCGATGCCGTTGTCCGGTGCCGGCAAGATCCTGAAGACGGAACTGCGCAAGCCTTACTGGGAGGGCAAGACGAAGCAGGTCAACTGATCAGGGCATCATCCGAAGTATTCAGCGATTATTCCAGGGCAACTGCCTGTAACGAAGGGTTGGATGCTGCCGTTGTCCAGCAGTTCCTGGAGCCGCTCGATCACGCTCTCGGTCTCGATCACTCCGACTGCATCAATCTGTTCGACAACGGAGGAATTGTGTCCCTGTGCCTGTTTCACTGCCTCGAAACCGGATTTGCCGCCAATCAGATAGGGGGAAGCATTCGACCGGGCATGATCGTAACCGGCACGGGCGCCCCCGTCGGCGACCACCACCCAGCAGACGTTCTCCCGAAACACGCGCAGCGCCCGGTTCTTGGCATCCTGCGCGGCAACACCGGCCCGGAGTGACAGTCCATTGCTCACCAGCATCAGGGACAGGCAACCGATTGCCAGCCACCCCCGGCCTGTTATCCTCCGGTACCAATTTCCCTCTGCCTTGCGATAGGTCTCGCCGCCCACCGCGATGAAACCCGCAACGAATGTGAGAAGTATCTCGATTGCCTTCAGAGACCACAGCATGACCTGTTTTCCCGAACCGGTTCGCCCGCGATGATCGGACCGGATGGACGACATGGCAAGACCGTCGGCGGGCCCCTCGCATGACAGCCCGCTTCAGGATCGGCTGCGGCGCCGGATTCTCCGCTGACCGGCTCGACCCGGCGGTGGATCTGGCGCGGGACGGCGCACTGGATGCGCTCGTGTTCGAATGCGTGGGGGAGCGCACGCTGGCGTTCGGGCATCGTGACCGGCGCGCCGACCCGACCCGAGGCTACAATACCCTGCTGGAGACCCGGCTGCGGGCGGTCTGGCCCCTGACAGCGGCCAGCGGCTGCCGCATCGTCACCAACATGGGTGCCGCGAACCCGTCAGCCGCCGGGCGTGCTGCGATCAGGGTCGCCGGGAACGCTGGACTGGACGGACAGGCGGTTGCGGTCGTGCTGGGTGACGATGTGACCGACCGCATCACTCCTGACACGCCTCTGCCTCTCTCGGGCTGCACGGTGGGCGATATCGACCGGACGCTGATCGGGGCCAATGCCTACATCGGGGCGGATGCAATCCTGCCCGCGCTGGAGACCGATGCGAGCCTTGTCATCGGCGGGCGACTGGCCGATCCATCGATGTTCCTGGCCCTGCTGCGCCATCGGTTCGGCTGGGCGGCGGATGACTGGCCGCGGCTGGGGGCAGGCATCCTGACCGGGCACCTGATGGAATGCGGTGCCCAGATCACCGGCGGCTACTTCGCCGATCCAGGCCACAAGGAAGTCCCCGATCTGGCCTTTGTCGGCTATCCGATCGCGGAGGTCGCCGCTGACGGCAGCGTCACCATCACGAAGCTGCCGGAGGCTGGCGGCATGGTCACCACCGCCACGGTGAAGGAGCAGTTGCTCTACGAGGTGCATGACCCCTGCCGCTATCTGACGCCGGATGTCACCGCCGACTTCAGCGCTGTCCGGATTGCGGACCAGGCAGGCGACCGGGTGGGCCTTTCCGGTGCCTCCGGCACCGCGCGGCCCGATACGCTGAAGGTCACTGTCGCCTTCGACGGCGGCCTGCTGGCGGAGGGCGAGGTTTCCTATGCCGGGCGTGGCGCTGTCGACCGGGCACGACTGGCGGCGGAGATCACGGAGACCCGGCTGCGCAGGGTGCATGGGGTGACTGAGGACCTGCGCTGCGACCTGATCGGTGTCCGGTCCCTGCACGCCCATGCAGACTATGGCACCGATGGGGCGGATACGGATGTCCGGCTGCGGGTGGCGGGGCGCTTCCGCGACCGGACGCAGGCCGAGGCCGTGTTGTGGGAGGTCGAGTCGCTGCTTTGCTCAGGCCCGGCGGGCGGCGGCGGGTTCCGTGGCCGCATCACCCCTTCCATTGTCACGCATGATGCCTTCCTGCCCCGCAGCGATGTGCCCACACGGGTGGAGGTCCTGCGGACATGACCCGAAACGTATCCCTGCGCGACATCGCCCACGCCCGCGCCGGTGACAAGGGCGATACATCGAATATCTCCCTTTGGGTCAATGATCCCGCGCATTTCAGGGCCGTCTGCCGACAGGTCACAGCGGAGGCCGTGAAACGACATTTCGGATCACAGGTTCACGGCACAGTCACGCGCCATGAAATGCCGCATCTGCAGGGGCTGAACTTCGTCCTGACCAGCGCGCTTGACGGCGGAGTCAACGGGTCCCTGAACCTCGATGGTCATGGCAAGAGCTGGTCGTTCATCCTGCTGGAGATGCAGGTGGAACTGGACTGACGACGGAGCCATATTCGTCACCACATAAACGACGCGCTCGTGCTTGTTTCGGGTGTCCGGCTCTCCACCGGTGGCGCGGCACCATGGTTCCCCGGATCAAGTCCGGGGAAGACGTGTTGTTCGGGATCGGGAGTCCGGGTTTGAAAGCCCCTCCTGTCATCGCACAGCAAATGTAGACGACGCACCCGTACTTGATGCGGGTGCCCAGCTCTCCACCGGAGGCGCGGCACCTTGGTTCCCCGGATCAAGTCCGGGGAAGACGTGTGGTTGGGATCGGAAGTCCGGGTTCGAAAGCCTCTCCTGTCATCGCACAGCAAACGAAGACGACGCGCCCGTACTTGATACGGGTGCCGGGATCATCAGCGCAGGCGCTGCACGATGGTTCGCCCGTTCAGGTTTCCAGATCGTCCACGTCCGCCTGACCGGAAATGCGGCGACGCACATGGCTCCAACTGACGCCGATGCCGAGGATCGTGGCGGCGACAAACAGGATCAGCCAGGTCACCAGGTCCCGGTTCGCCGTATCCAGCAGTCGCAGGTCAGCCAGTACCCAGAACAGGGCCCCGAACAGCGCGGCAACCAGTAGAATTCCGAATGCGCCAATTGACCGCCAGGTCGCCCGCAGGAAGATCACATAGGCGATGAACAGCACCACGCCGACCAGCGCCTTGTAGGGCAGGTCCGCAGTCAGATCACGCAGCACCCAGGTCACGAACGACCATGGGGTCGGATTGTAGGTCGCGAAGACCAGGACCAGGGCGATGGCCCAGCGCCTGACGAAATCACCGAAGTCAAAATGCATGGTCGCGCTCACGCCTTCTCGATATTCACGGCCGTGTCGTGGAACAGGCCGCCGCCGACGGGTGCACCGGGATCGGCACTGGTCAGCACATTGATCCCGATACCGTCGACGAAGGCGTCGTTGGGCCAGACCGACTCGACGATCACGATCCCCTGCTGAACCCCCTCGAACGGCTCCACATGAACCCGCGTGGCGCCATTGGCATTGCTCAACCGCACCAGATCGCCCTCGGCGACGTCGAGCTTCTCCGCGTCTTTCGGGTTGAGTTTCACGGTCGGGCGCACTTCGCGCTTCTTCGACCCCGGCGTTTCGGTGAAGGAGGAATTGAGGAAACTGCGCGCCGGGCTGGTGGCCATACGGAACGGACGCTCATCGGTCGCCTTGTCTTCCCGCCCCCAGTAGTCGGGGAAGGTCGGCATGTTGTCCGGCGCACCGTTCGGGCCAAAGCCCTTCGGCGCATTGGCCTTCCAGTTGGCGGAGAAATGGAACTTGCCATCGGCATGGCCGAACCCGTCGAGGTAGTGGGCCTCCCGGAAGTCCGGCTGCACATCTATCCAGCGGCTGTTCTTCAGGGTCTCGTAGTCCGGCCAGCCGGAGGCCTGCAGCGTCCAGTCGATGATCTCCTCCACCGTCATGTCGAAACCGCGATGCTCGCCCCCCAGCCGCTTCGCCAGTTCGCAGATCACGTCGTGGTTGGAGCGGCATTCCCCCGGCACCTCGATCGCCTTCGGCCCCAGCAGGATGTGCTGGTGTCCGCCGCCCTGGTAGAGGTCGGTGTGCTCCAGGAACATGGTGGCTGGCAGCACCACGTCAGCCATCTTCGCGGTATCGGTCATGAACTGCTCATGAACCACCGTGAACAGGTCTTCGCGCGCGAAGCCCTCATGCACCTTGGCCAGTTCCGGTGCGACCATCATCGGGTTGGTGTTCTGGATGAACAGCGCCTTCACCGGTGGCCCGTCACCCAGGTCACGTCTGTCGCCCGTCAGGATCGGACCGATGCGCGACTGGTCCAGGATGCGGGTGTTACGCCCGACCGCGTCCAGCCCTTCGATCAGTTCCCGGTTCCAGTGGTAGATCGCGCCGTTGTTGTGAAACGCACCGCCACCTTCATGCTGCCAGGCGCCGGTCACGGCAGGAATGCAGAGCGCGGCATGCATGTTCACCGCCCCGTTGCGCCCGCGCGAGAACCCATAGCCGAGGCGGAAGAATGTCTTCGGCGTGTTGCCGACCAGCGCGGCAAAGCCTTCGATCTCCTCCACCGCCAGCCCGGTGATGCCTGCCGCCCATTCCGGCGTCCTGTCCTGCAGATGCGCCTCCAGCCCGGCCGGATCGTCGGTATACTTCGCCATGTAGTCCCGGTCGGCCAGGCCATCCCTGAACAGGATGTGCATCACGGCACAGGCAAGCGCGCCATCGCTGCCGGGGCGCAGCACCAGCCCCATGTCCGCCTGTTCGATGGTGCCATTGCGGTAGATGTCGATGGCAACGATCTTCGCGCCGCGCTCCTTCCGCGCCTTCATGGCATGGGTCATGACATTGACCTGGGTGTTCACCGGATTGGTCCCCCAGATGACGACGCAATCGGACTTCGCCATCTCCCGCGGGTCGGCACCGGCCAGCTTCCCCGTGCCGGTGGTGTAACCGGCAAAGGCCATGGTGGTGCAGAAGGTGGCATGCATCCGGCTGTAGCCCTTGGCATGGCGCAGACGGTTGATACCGTCGCGCATCACCAGCCCCATGGTCCCGGCGTAGAAGTATGGCCAGACCGACTCCGCACCGAAGTCCCGTTCCGCCGCCAGCAACCCCTCGACAGCCTTCGACATGGCTTCTTCCCATGTCACCTGCCGGAACTGGCCGGATCCCTTCGGCCCTGTTCGGATCATCGGGTGCATCAGGCGGTCGGGATGGTGCACCCGCTCCGCGTAGCGCGCGACCTTGGCGCAGATCACACCATCGGTGTAGGTGTTCTCCTTCGCGCCGCGGACACGGCCGATCCGCTCCGGCGTCAGCACCTCGACCTCCAGCGCGCAGGTGGAGGGGCAATCATGCGGACAGGCCGAATAGGCCAGTTTCACCGGTGCATTCATCGGTCTGTCTCCTTGCGGCGCGGAACGCGCATCATGTCTCCGGGCCGCAGCTTAGTCGTGATCCTGGCGCGCTGGAAGCCGCCGCCGTTCAGTCGGGCTTGCGCTGGGCGAAGGTACGTTCCAGCGTCGTGCGCCAGTCCTCCGCCTTCAGCACATCGTCGGGGCGATAGTTCAGCAGCCGCAGATAGCGCCGCCGGATCGCCTGATCGACCACATCGACGTCAAAGATGTTGAGCGCCGCCGTATCCTGTTCATAGGCATACATGGTGGCCAGCCCGCCGCCGGTCAGCCAGGACAGGATCGCGCGGTTGGTACCGCCATGGGCCACGATCAGCATGGTCTTCCAATCGTCCTGCAGCAGCACCTCCTCGATCCCCTTCGTCACCCGGGCGTAGAAGTCCGCATAGGCCTCACCACGGGCGAAGCGCGCCCCGGGTTTCGCCGCGTGCTCCATGGAATAGACGAATTCGTCGATCGCTTCCGAACGGGTCATCAGGTCGGTGGCACCGGACTTGATTTCCCGCAGGTCCGGCGCAACCTGCAGCCCGGGTTCCGAACGGCCGCCCAGGGCGCCCTCCGCCGTCTGGCGCGTGCGCAGCAGGCCCGTGCAATAGGCCATGTCAAACTGCGTATCGGCCAGCAGTTCGCCCATCATCCGGGCCTGGTCCAGACCCCGTTCCGTCAGGGGCACCAGATCGGGGTCCGCGACGCGTTCCCCACGGTCGTTGTAGTAGCGCACGTCGCCATGCCGCATCAGATAGACGCGACGGCGGTTCTCGGCTGGATTGTCCATGTCTCTCGCTCTCCCCCTCGGTTGGTGAAGGCCTTCATAGCACTCCCGGGCAGCATTGAAATGACAGGACCGGATGTGATCCGCGTCAGGATCCGATCTTCAGCGTGCTGACCAGCCCCTCCAGCGCCGCGATGGCCGACAGCGGCGTCAGGCGGCCGGTCGCCGGATTCCCCTCCGAGGGAACGCCTGCGATCTCCATGCGGAAGCGGGTGCTGTCGGCCTCCACCTCGATCACATGCGTGTTGCGGCTGACACCGGGATCAGCCCAGATCTCGTAACGTGTGCGGTCCAGTCCGATTCCCGCCAGAGCCAGCGCGACCGAGACATTCACATTGGCCGGAAACTTCTGTGCCGCATCCCGCACCGCGCCCTCATAAAGCTTCAGTGGCGCCTGAAGGTCGGTCAGGTCGATGCCCTGCTCCCGCACATGTGGCGTGTTGATCAGCCCGGCGGGCGGCTTGCGGGTCATCATGGTGACCGAACTGACCTGTCCCTTCGCTGCCGCCCGGACAGCGTCCAGTCCCAGGATCGCGCCGGTCGGGACAATGATCCTTGCACCAGTCTTCTCTGCCAGGTCGATCAGGTCCATGTGCAGGATCAGTTGCGTCACCGTCAGCGGCACAAGAATCAAGCCCTGCCCCAGCACCCGCTCCGCCAGCGGGCGGAACAGTTCCGGCGGCAACCCCTCCACCACCACATCGGCCCCGTCGCAAAGCCCGTCGAGATCGCGGATCGGTGGTGGAGCCCGGAAATCCGCCAGCTTCCGTGCCGCGCCTTCGTGATCACGGGCGCTGACCGCATGAAGCTTCAGCCGGTCCTGCCCGGCGTCCAGCCAGCGTGCCAGTGGCAGACCCACAGCGCCCAGCCCGGCGACAGCAACCTTCATCGGTTCCGCAGGTACATTCCGCATGCTTCGACCTCCCCCGCCCTCAGCCGCCCGCGACACCGGCCTGGCGCAGCAGGGCTTCCCGTCGACCGCCCTGATGATGGGCCAGACAGATCGCGGCGGCCAGCGCGTCCGCAGCGTGCTCGTTGGCAATCACCGCGCCGGGCAGCAGGGTCTTCACCATCAGATGGATCTGTTCCTTCGCGGCATGGCCGGTGCCGACGACCGCCTTCTTGATGGCGTTCGGGGCATATTCCGTCACCGGAAGACCGTTCAGCGCCGCCACCAGCAACGAAACGCCGCGCGCCTGCCCCAGCTTCAGCGTGGAAACCGGGTTCTTGTTGACGAAGGTCTCCTCCACCGACGCGATGTCCGGCTGCCAGTCGGCGATCACCTGCTGGATGCCGTCGTGCAACTGACGCAGACGGGTGGCAAGGTCGTCCTTCGCGTTGGAGGTCACGGCACCGTCGGCGACCCAGCTCAACCGGTTGCCGCGCTGGTCCACGATGCCCCAGCCGGTGGCGCGGAGGCCCGGATCAAGGCCGATCAATCGCGTGGTCTGCACGTGGCACCTCCGGCGTATGCGAATCAGGCAGACCAGAGTGCCACAGTCCGGTGCAGGTTTCACTTTCGTTCCCCGCCGCTGATGATAACCTGTCGCAATGCAGCAACCCGCCCCGGAGTTCGATTTCAGACTGCGCCCGCACCGGTCGCTTGGACCGCGCGGATTCCTGATCGTCATGGGCCTGATCGCCGGTGTCAGCTTCATCACCGGCCTGCTGTTCATGCTGAAGGGTGCCTGGCCGGTGTTCGGATTTCTCGGACTGGACGTTGCGCTGATCTGGTTCGGCTTTCGCCAGAACTACCGTGCCGCGCGGGCGGAGGAACGGCTGTACATCCAGGACGGCGACCTGATCGTTTCCCGCCATCACGCCAACGGCCGACAGCAGATCTGGCGTTTTCCCGCCTATTGGGCACGTTTTGACCTGACGCCGCATCACAGCGGAGACAATGTGCTGAGTGTCGGCAGCCATGGGAATCATCTCAGGATCGCAGGTTTCCTGTCCGCGGAGGAACGTGTGGCGCTTGCCGATGCGCTGACGGTCGCGATCAGGGAATGGCGCACCCGCCGCCCGGCCTGAGACTCAGTCCCGGTCCTCAAGCGGCCAGACACCATCGGCAATGATGCGCAGCGCCAGTACGCCGTTGACCCGGTCCATCGACCAGAAACCACCCCGGCCCCAGACGTCTGCTTCGGCCAGTGCCGCGACATGGCCGAAGTCTGCCTTGGCGACCATGGTCAGGCACAGCATCCGCTCCCCCTTCGACATGGGAAAGTCATTCGCCGCCACGCGTTCCAGCACGCCGTTCGCCGCAATCCGTTCACCGAATGCGAGCCAGTTGGTGAAATCGTCCGGGCTGACCTGAAAGAAACGCTCGACCGCCGTCGTTGCTGCGCAGGCTGCAGCGTAGAGGGCCTTGCTGTCCGCATGGATCACGCGCTGCGCCCCTGGGCATGAAAGATGAAACCGAGCAGGTTCATCAGGACCTGTGCCGCCAGAAACGCCGTGGTGCCGTCGCGGTCGTAGTCGGGTGCGACCTCCACCAGGTCGATGCCCACCACCTGCCCACGGGCAGCAAGCCCCTGCAGGAACTCCAGGATCTCGTAGTAGAGGAAACCGCCGTGGCTCGGTGTGCCGGTGCCCGGCGCGATGGAGGGATCGAAGCCGTCGATGTCGATGGTCAGATAATAGCGTGCGCCCGCCGGCACACGCTCCAGCACGCCTGTCGGACCCAATGACCGGAACTGTCGCACGGAGAGAATATCCGACCCGGCAGCACGGGCGGCGGCATAGTCATCCCGGTTCGACGAGGAGACGTTGCGGATGCCCAGCTGGCTGAAACCGGTGACATGCGCCATCTCCGATGCACGGCGCAGCGGATTGCCATGACCGTAACGCACACCATGGCGTTCATCGACGAAGTCCAGGTGGGCATCGATATGGATGATGTGGACCGGCGGCTGGTCATCAAAGGCGCGGATGCAGGGAATATGCACAGAGTGATCGCCGCCCAGCGTCACCGGCATCGCACCGGCGGCAAGGATCGCCCGAACCCCCTTTTCGATATTGGCGTGGCTTGCCATTGTATCCGTGTGGATGATGTCCGCATCGCCCGCATCGACGATCCGCACCTGGTCCACCGGCAGATAGGTCACGTCATCCTCATGATCATAGGCACCGCCATGACCGAAGGAGAACAGGGTCGAGGCCTCACGGATCGCACGCGGGCCGAAGCGTGCCCCCGCCCGGTACTGCGTGCCCATGTCGAACGGCGCGCCCAGCACGGCCACATCGGCATCGATGGCCGACCAGTCGGTGCAGACCGGCTGCTTGCCGAAGGTACACAGGCCCACAAAGGGCAGGTCGAGCCTGCCACCATCGTAACTGTTGCCACTCATCGCTGTGCCACGCTCCGCCTGCTGCTGTCGGTCTGTGCCATCCTTGCGTGCCTCGGCCTGTCGCTGCAAGCGGCGAAGGCACAGACCGGTGGTGCCGTCGATGTTGCCATCGTGCTGGCTGTCGATGCCTCAGCCAGTGTCGATGCGCAGGAATACCTGCTGCAGATCGGCGGCATTGCCCATGCCATCAGCCACCCGTCGGTTCTTTCGGTGATCGGCGGCGGTCGGAACAAGGCCATTGCCATCAGCATCGTGACCTGGGCCAGCGTGGGGGAGCAGCATATCCTGCTGCCCTGGACACGCATCGACAACCCGGTGGCGGCGCAGCGGGTGTCGGCACATCTGCTCGACGCCCCGCGACAGAAGTTCATCCGCGGCGGCACCGCCATTGGCGCGGCGCTGAGCTATTCATTGCTGATGTTCGACCGGTTGCCCTGGCCGACGGAGCGTCGGGTGATCGACGTCTCAGGCGATGGCCGGAACTCCAAACCACCTCTGATCCGAAGCCTGAGACCGGAGATCGCGCGCCGCGCCGTGGTCATCAACGGCCTGCCGGTCACGGACAACGACAGTGGTCTCGCGCGCTACTACCGCGACATCGTGATCTCGGGATACGGGGCCTTCTCGGTACCCACCCATAGCTTCGAGACCTTTCCCGACGCCTTCCGCATCAAGCTGATGCGGGAGATCAGGGGCGGTGCCATGGTGTCGATGCAGCGCTGAAGTTTGCCGCTTCAGCCCTTGCCCATCCGACACTGAAAGCCTATCAAGGACACATGTTGCAGTGCAGCATGAAGAATTCATCCGCTGCCCGCCCGATGGCACCACTGATCCCTGCCCCACGGCCACAATGATTTCGCCTGACGCGACCCGCCCGTGCGGGCCATGCCTGCTGGAGACGCCCCCGTGAAAACCGACCTGATGTCGCGCCTGCGCAATGAATGGATAGGCAACCTGCGCGGCGACATCCTCGCCGGACTTGTCGTGGCACTCGCCCTGATACCGGAGGCCATTGCCTTCTCCATCATCGCCGGTGTCGATCCGAAGGTCGGGCTGTTCGCCTCCTTCTCCATAGCGGTCATCACAGCCATTGCAGGCGGACGGCCCGGCATGATCTCCGCCGCGACAGCCGCCACGGCGGTACTGATGATCACGCTGGTGAAGGAACACGGTCTGCAGTATCTGCTGGCCGCGACGGTACTGGCGGGGCTGATGCAGATCGCGGCGGGGGCGCTGCGTCTGGGCACCGTCATGCGCTTCGTGTCGAAGTCGGTGATGACCGGCTTCGTCAATGCCCTCGCCATCCTGATCTTCATGGCACAACTGCCGGAGCTGATCGGTGTACCATGGATGACCTATGTCATGGTCGCGGCGGGGCTGGGCATCATCTACCTGCTGCCGCGCCTGACCCGCGCCATCCCCTCCCCGCTGGTCTGCATCGTAGCATTGACGGCGGTGACGCTGACCTTCGACATGGACCTGCGCACCGTTGGCGATATCGGGGAATTGCCGTCAACGCTGCCGGTCTTCCTGCTGCCCGACATTCCGCTGACCCTGGAAACCCTGCTGATCATCCTGCCCTATTCCGCAGCCGTGGCGACGGTCGGCCTGCTGGAATCGCTGATGACCGCCTCCATCGTCGACGAACTGACCGACACCACCAGTGACCGCAACCGCGAATGCGTTGGCCAGGGTCTGGCCAATACGGCCACCGGTTTCATCGGCGGCATGGCAGGCTGCGCCATGATCGGCCAGTCGATCATCAACGTGAAGTCCGGTGGCCGGGGGCGGCTGTCCTGCTTCTGCGCCGGCATCTTCCTGCTGATCCTGGTCGTGGTGCTGGGGGACTGGGTCAGCATCATCCCGATGGCTGCGCTGGTCGCGATCATGATCATGGTCTCCATCGGCACCTTCAGCTGGACCTCGCTGAAGAACCTGCGGGAGCACCCCGGCTCCTCCTCCATCGTCATGCTGGCCACAGTGATCACGGTGGTCTTCACCCACAACCTGGCCATCGGCGTGCTGATCGGCGTGCTGCTTTCCGGCATCTTCTTCGCCTGGAAGATCGCGCAGATCTTCCGCGTCACCTCCACGCTTTCGGAGGATGAGACCCACCGGACCTATCTGGTCCAGGGGCAGCTGTTCTTCGCCTCCGTCGATGACTTCAGCGCATCCTTCGATTTCAAGGAGGCGCTGGACAGCGTCACCATCGATGTCAGCCGCGCCCATATCTGGGATATCTCCGCAGTCGCCGCGCTGGACATGGCGGTACTGAAGTTCAGGCGCGAAGGGGCGGAGACGGAACTCATCGGCCTCAATCAGGCCAGCGAGACCATCGTCGACCGGCTTGGCATCCACGACAAGCCCGACGCGCTCGACCGCCTGATGGGGCACTGACGCAGAGTCAGTTCGCATCCGCTGCGACGGCAGGTTCGGCAGCATCCGCCGTCTGACGGTCCACCACGACGCAGGCCACCATGTCGCCGGTGACATTGACCACCGTGCGGCACATGTCGAGCAACCGGTCCACGCCAAGGATGATCGCCACCCCGGCAGCGGGAATGCCGACGCTGGAGAGGATGGTGGCCAGGATGACGATCCCCACCCCCGGCGTACCAGGCGAACCGATGGCCGCGCCGGTCGCCATGACGACGACAAGGATGATGCCGCCGACGCCCAGGTCGATGCCGAAGATCTGCGCCAGGAAGATCGTCGCGACACCCTGATACAGCGCCGTGCCCGCCATGTTGATCGTGGTGCCCAGCGGCACGACGAAGCGGGCTACCTCGCTGCGAACCTTCAGCCGGTTCTCCACCGTGGTCAGGGTCAGCGGCATCACGGCGGCGGAGCTGGAGGTGGAAAAGGCCAACAGCATGACATCCCGGATATCACGCAGGAAGCCGAGCGGCCCCCGGCGTGTCTGCAGCCAGACCACCAGCAGGTAGAGGCACAGCAACAGGAGCAGCCCCAGCAGCACCGTCACCACATACATTCCCGTGCCCAGCAGCGCCGAAAGGCCGATGCGCGACGTGATATTGGCCAGCAGGCCGAAGACGGCCAGCGGCGCGAACCGCAGCACCCAGCTGACGATCACCATGCAGACCGCCTGGACGGAGGCGAGCAGTTCCAGCAGCGGCAGGCGCTGTTCCTGCGGTGTCATCACCAGGGCGATGCCGAGGATCGCGGAGGCGATGACGATCTGCAGCATGTTGCCGCTGACGAAGGTACTCAGCGGGTCGGTCGGGAACAGCCCGACGATCATGTCCGGTATCTGGTCAACCCGGGGCGGCGCCGGGCTTGCGGTCGTGGCTGCACTGCCCGCCGTGGCCAGCGCCTCCCCCACCGCGGTGCGGTCAACGAAACTGCCCGGTTCGATCAGCAGCGCCACGGCAACGCCAATCGCCACCGCGAACAGGGTCGTCAGGATGAAGAAACCCACCGCCCGACCGCCGATCCGCCCCAGACTGGAACCACCGCCGCCCGCCGCGATACCGCGAATGACGGAGGCCACCACCAGCGGCACGACAACGAACTGGATCGCCAGCAGGAACAGCCGCCCCGGCAACGCCACCCAGTTGCCGATCAGGGTGGAGATATCCGACGACACGAAACCCGCCGTCGGCCCGATCAGCGTGCCGAAGCCGACGCCGACGAACATCGCCACCAGCACCTGCAGCCAGAGCCGTTCGCGGATCAGCGAAAACAGGTGCCGCCGCAAACCCGGAAGGGAACGGGAGGGTGCTTCGATGGGTTCAGGTTCGGTTGTCATCAATTGCCTCCGACGCACCAGGTCACCGTTTCTCATACGGCAAGCAGGATTGCCATGATCCAGATCAATCGGCGATGCCAACCACCCGGCCAGAGGAGCAATCCTCCATTGTCGTCACAGCACGGCCTTCAACACCAGCGCCACGACCCCCAGCGCCGCGGCACCCGCGAGCCAGTAGGCGATGAACCAGAGCCAGCGTTTGCCCGGCCCGCTCAACGCCATCAGTGATAGCCGTCGCCGACGCGGACCTTGCCGCGGAACACCCAATAGGCATAGGCGGTGTAGCCCAGGATGATGGGGATCAGGATCAGCGCGCCGACCAGGGCGAAGCCGAGGCTCTCGTCCGGGGCGGCGGCTTCGGCGATGGTCAGGCCCGGGGGGACCATCATCGGATAGAAACTGATGCCGATGCCGATGAAGCTGAGCACGAACATGCCCAGCGCCGCGAGGAAGGGCTGCAGGTCCTTCCGCTGGTGCAGGCCGCTGTAGAGCAGCCAAGTGGTGCCCAGCATCAGCAGGGGCACCACGAAGGTATAGAGGCTGCCCGGCAGGCTGAACCAGCGCTGGAAATAGACCGGGTCCTGGAACGGGGTCAGCAGGCTGACCACCCCGATGAACGCAAGTGTGACGATGCCGAGCCGGAAGGCGAAGCGGCGCATCCGGTCCTGCAGCGGTCCCTCCGTCTTCAGCACCAGCCAGGTCGCGCCCAGCAAGGCATATCCGGCGACCAGCGCCACACCGGTCAGCACGGAAAACGGCGTCAGCCAGTCCCACCAGCCCCCGGCGTAGGCGCGGCCCTGTACCTCTACCCCCTGCACCAGCGCGCCGAGCGCGATCCCCTGACAGAGCGCGGCGAGGGTCGAACCGCCGAAGAAGGCCGTGTCCCAGACGCCTTTCCAGCGCTCCGTACGCCAGCGGAACTCGAACGCCACGCCCCGGAAGACCAGTGCCAGCAGCATCAGGGTGATCGGCATGTAGAGCGCGGGCATGACCACGGCATAGGCCAGCGGGAAGACGGCGAACAGACCACCGCCGCCCAGCACCAGCCAGGTCTCGTTGCCGTCCCATACCGGGGCGACAGCGTTCATCATCACGTCGCGATCATCCCGCGAACGGCCCGTGGGGAACAGGATGCCGATGCCAAGGTCGAAACCATCCAGCACGACATAGGTCAGCACCGCGAAGGCGATCAGACCGGCCCAGACAAAGGCGAGATCAAACGGCATGGTGTGCCTCCCCATCCTTGTGTGGTCTTGAAACCGGACCGGCAGCACGCAGCGGACCCTCATCATCACCGGGCATGGCGGTCAGCGCAGAGCGGTTCATCAGGCGCAGGATGTAGAAGACGCCCGCACCGAAGACGAAGAAGTAGACGATGACGAACATCAGCAGCGATGTTGCCACCGCCGGGGCCGCGACGGGTGCCAGGGAATCGGAGGTTCGCAGCAGTCCGTAGACCGTGAAGGGCTGTCGCCCGACCTCCGTGGTCACCCAACCGGCGAGCACGGCGATGAAACCGCTTGGCCCCATGGCCAGGGCCGTGCGGTGCAGCCAGGGCGTGTCATACAGCCGCCCGCGCAGGCGCTGGAGCAGGCTGAACAACCCCACCCCCAGCATGACGAAGCCGATGCCGACCATGATCCGGAAGCTCCAGAAGACAATGGCGACCGGGGGCTCATCCGCGTCCGGAACGGTGTCGAGCCCGGCAAGCGGGGCATTCCAGTCGTGCTTCAGGATCAGGCTGGAAAGCTTCGGCACCTCGATCGCGTAGTCGATGCGCTTCTCCGCCGCATTCGGCCAGCCGAAGAGGATCAGCGGCGCACCATCGGGGTGGCTGTCGTAATGTCCCTCCATCGCCATCACCTTGACCGGTTGATGCTCCAGCGTGTTCAGCCCGTGCATGTCGCCTGCAACGATCTGGATCGGGGTGACCAGTACTGCCATCCACATGGCCATGGAAAACATGCGCCGTGCCGTGGCGTCGCCCCGGTCCCGCAGCAGATGCAGCGCGCCGACCCCGCCGACGACAAAGGCCGTGGTCAGATAGGCGGCAAGCACCATGTGCAGCAGACGATAGGGGAAGGAAGGGTTGAAGACGATTTCCAGCCAGTCCACCGGTATGAACTGCCCGGCGTCATTGATCGCGTATCCGGCAGGCGTCTGCATCCAGCTGTTGACGCTGAGGATCCAGGTCGCGGAGATCAGTGTGCCGAATGCGACCATGGCGGTGGCGAACATGTGCAGCCGGTCACCCACCTTCTCCCGACCGAACAGCATGATGCCGAGGAACCCGGCCTCCAGAAAGAAGGCCGACAGAACCTCGTAGGCCATCAGGGGGCCGATAACGGGGCCGGCCAGATCCGAGAAGACCGACCAGTTGGTGCCGAACTGATAGGACATGACGATGCCGGACACCACGCCCATGCCGAAGGCAACAGCGAAGATCTTCTTCCAGTAATCGAACAACGCCAGCCAGGTCCCGTCGCGGGTGCGTAGCCAGAGCCCGTTCAGGACCGCGAGAAAGCTCGCCAATCCGATGGAGAAGGCGGGAAACACGATGTGGAATGAGACCGTGAAGGCGAACTGCGCCCGGGCAAGGGTCTCGGCGGACAGATGTTCCATTGCTCAGCACTCCTGTACGGGACAGGGCCGTCTGCGTTGATGCAGGTGTGCTGGCTATCAGATCGGGAGACCGCAGGACCATCGGACATGGGCGCACACCGGCACGCATCATTGTCGCACTGGTCCGTCCGGCTATTCCTCGACGGTGAAGCTGAAGCGGCGTTCGCCCTTCCGGTCCCAGCTATCGTTCACCCGGATCAGGATCTCATGCTCTCCGGACGGCAGGTCGGCATTGCTGGCCATGATCTCGCCATCCTTCACTTCGGCATGTTCCAGGATCCGGTCGGTGATATCGAATGAGAAGATGGAACCGACGTAACGGATCTCCAGGCTCGACATGTCGAGAGACGCGCCAAGGCCGGGCCGCATCCGCACATGGATATCCACCGGTGCCCTGAAATGCGTCGTCGCATTGGGCTGGAGCAGTTCGATCACCGGCGCATCCGCGACTGCCGCGCGCGGTGTTGCGTTCAGCGAGGCACCGGGCAGTGAACCATCGCTGATGGCGACGATCTCGCTGCGGCTGATCAGTTCGAAGGCACTGGCCGAAACGGGGACGGCCAGGGGCACGGACAGGGCCATGATGGCTCCAACAATCGCTGACATCGGTCGCATGACGGGTTCCTCCTCCGGTTCTTGCGGCTGGACGGCTCAGCCCCCGGCAGGGGCATGGCGGAAAGACAGTTCGGTCTGCAGGGGACGGCGCAACCGCCTGGATTGCACGAGGTCGTCGAGGCGCGCCGAAGTGAAATGGTTCTTGCCCTTGTCGGCGATGAACATGTCACGGGGCGCGGGCATTCCGGTGCGGGAAGCAAGCTGCACATCGCGGCAGGCAGGCAGGCCAGCCCGCACATCCGCCGCGACATCCAGATTGTCACTGTCGCCGGTCGCCGGATCGCCGCAGGGCATGAAACTGAAGATCACCTGATCGGTGCCTGCCGCCCCGGCGAACTCGAACGGTCCAATGTCATGGACCTGTCCTGCGGCTGCCGGCCAGTCACCCAATGGTACCACCCTGCCGTCCGGTGTCCGGTTCGACAGGCGGTGTATGCCGGGCAGGTTCGCGGTGGTCCGCAGGACGATCCGGTCCTGGCTGGTGAATGTGGTCTCGTCCGGAGAAACCTGGCGCAACCGCGCGCCGCCATCGTCAAGATAGGTGGCCACGACCAGTGTGGCCGAGACAGGTTCCGGCTCGGGCGCCGCCGCGATCGCTTCCGCACCGGCTTCGGCGGGAACACAATCCATCGTCGCATTGATCGCCGCAGGTGAAGTGGCGCTGTCCGCGACCTTCTCCACCCCGGCGGCTGCAACCTCGGCACCGGTGTCGAGCGTTCCGACCAGAATATCAAAGATCTTTTCCGCCGCGAAACCCAGTATGGGTGCGGCGAGCGAGGAGAGGAAACGGGATTCGATCTCATCCGGGCCCACAACCGCAGCGCGTGGACACGGCGTGACGCCTGCCGCCGACGCGGTCTGCACCGGCCCCGGCTCCGCCTCATCCCCCTGACAAGCGCCAAGACCAAGCATGGCCAGCGCAAGCATCGAAATACCCAGTGGCTTCATCGCATCCGGTCCCTGTCCCCCTGCACGACACGTCATTGTTGCTGTCGTGGCGTGACAACGCAACGCCAAAGGGGCACAATTCACTGATTGATCGGTCGGGGCAGGCGAATGCATACTCCCCGGATGGTTGTATGCCGCTGATGGATCGTGACCGGACCATTGATTGGGAATCGCGAGGATGAGTACCAGTCGTAATGCCATTGGCCTGTGCCGGACCGCGCTGATTGCGGTACCTGTCCTGCTTGCGGTCGCAACTGCAGCGGCGCAGGCCGACGACTGCCCCGACGCGGATGCTGCCGCGCAGGCGTTCGAACGGAATGACCTGCAATCGCTGCGGCAGATGTCCAGATCGGCGACAGTCGCCCCCTGCCCGCCCGGGTTCCGCAACTGGATCCGGGTGGCACTGGCCCGGGTTTCGACCGCAGATATCGTCCGCACACCGCCTTCCGATATCCACATGGCGGCAGCCCCGCCGGAACTGGCGGCGCTGCAGCTCGACGTTCCGCCACCGCTGGTGCTGGAGGCGCTGGGCGACGGCTATCGCGCTGCCGGACACTATGCGGCGGCAGCCATGGCCTACCAACGTGCGATGACCCTGCTGGCCGACACGAGCCAGAGCTGGCAGGACTTCGACCCCGGTCCCGGTTTCGTACGCATGATCCATCAGAAGATGGAGGAATCGCGCCTGCTCTCGCCCACCCACGTCCCTGTTGATCTCGACCCCGCGACCCAGCGCAAGGGTGGTTATGCCCTTGGCTCCGTGCGTGGGTTCAATCCGACGGTCCGACGTGAACCCATCGCGTTCGAGACCGACTCGACGGTACTCACGGACGATGGGGAGAAGACGGTGGCGCAACTGGTGGAGCGTCTGCTGAACGAGAACCCGGATATCGTGACGGTCGTGGGGCACGCGGATGAGCGTGGCGACGACGGCTACAACGAGGCACTTTCCGAACGCAGGGCCTCGACAATCGCCGAGAAGATCCGGAACGCCGGATTTCGCGGCAACGTGACGGCCATCGGACGTGGCGAAAGCCAGCCCTTCCCGATCGACGGACGCAATGTCCTGCCGCTGGAAGACCAGTGGCGCCTTGACCGACGTGTCGAGATCTGTGTCGGCATGGCCACGGCCACATGCGGCGGCTGATACTCGCATCCACTGTCCTGCTGGCCTTGCTGACTTCCGGTACGAGCCAGGCCGAACTGCGTGCGCTGGTCGTCGCCGTTGATCAGGATGCCCCCGGTGCGGAGCACGATGCGGCGGAACTGGCTGACGCCCTGAGGCATGTCCACGGCAGCGATATCACTGTACTGACGGGCGCAGCCGCCCGGCCCGAAGATGTCAGGCGGGCACTGGCGATGCTGCAGTCCCGTGCAGCACCCGGGGACCTGATCTTCTTTTCCTACGCCGGTGCAGGCAGCCAGCAGCCGGAACAGGTGCTGGGCAGCGAGACGGACCAACTGGACGAGGTCCTTCGCCTGGGCGATGGCGACCTGGCAAGCGGGATTCGCGACCGGGAACTGGCGCTCTGGGCATCAGGTATTGCGGCAAGGGGGGCGCTCGCGATGCTGCTGCTGGACACGGGCTACGTCGACACTCCACGACGGCCGGCAAGCGCCGCGACAGAATCACCGCGAACCAGGGGCCTTCCGGTCCAGTCCGTGCGGCGCTGGCCGGAATCGGCTGCAGGTTTCGCGGCCCTGGCCGGTGTCTATCGTGCATCATCGCTGGCGGGCCTGGAACAGCTTCCGTCAAGGACCATGGTCCTGCAGGCAACGGCACGACCGGATCATGCGGCACCGACATTCGCGTTGACGGATACTGGCGACAATTCCGCCAATGCAACACGCGGCGCACTCAGCCACGCATTCGCGCTGGCCATACGCGGCGCGGCAGATCGCAACGGCGATGCGAGAATCACGGCAGACGAGCTGGACCGGCACATCCGTGCGACGATGCGTCAGGTCACTGACGGCGCGGCCCGGGCAGGCCTCCACTATCGCTTTGCGCCGGAATCGGTTCTTTTCTTCGGCAGGGGCAGCGCAGGCGGCGACAGCCCCCCCGGCCCGATCCCGCTCAACCGGACCGTGACCATCGAACCGGAAAGGCGCCATGCCTTCTCGGCCAGAGGCGACCTGGTTGCCGAGCAGGCCACCGTGGAGATGGCCGGTCAGATCACCGAAAGCCGTCTGGCGCTTGATCTGATGCATCTGCTGTCGCGGCGCAATCCGCTGGAAGCAGGCACGCGTCCTGATCGCGGTCTGTGGACATTCGGCCAGCGGTTCTCGGTCCGGATCGGGGATCCTGACCTGCCGCATCATCTGATCGCCAATATCACCGGCCATGGGACCGTGCAGATGCTCTATCCGGAAGCGCACGGTCAGTCCGACCGGTTGGGGGGACTGCTCGATGAGCTCGCGATCCTCGGACCATTCGGAACCGACACCGTGGTGATCATTGCGACCGCAGCCCCCGCAGAGGATCTGTATCAGACGTTCAGGGGCTGGGACGGGCGGCCCTTTGACAGGCAAATGGCGACGGTTGTCAGCCAGCTGCTGGACCGGCACGACTACCGGGCAGCGGTCCTGCCCATCGTCTCGGCTGCAGGTGGGGGAGCAACCCAATGATCCGACTGGGAACAGCTTTTTCGTTGCGATTGCCGCTGGCGCCTTGCCTTATCGCCGGGTGCATGTCCCTGCTGCCGTTTCTGTCCGTCACCGCCGAAGAACCGCCCAAGCCGGTCGCACGCATCATTGGCGGCCACGAGGTGCAGTCCGGCGCCCGTCCCTGGCAGGTGCTGCTGAACATCAACCGTGCGGGGCTGCGCTATACCTGCGGCGCAACCATCATCTCCGCGGAGTGGGTGCTGACCGCCGCGCACTGCACGAATGCCGTGGCCGACAGGCCCAACAGCATCCGGGTCCTGGCCGGCACGACGCAACTGGCGGCGGGGCAAGGCACCACCGTTGGCGTCAGGGCGGTCCATATCCATCCCGACTACGACGGATCGGCGATCAATCACCCGCATGACATCTCCCTGCTGCGGCTGGCAGAACCGCTGCCCTTCGTGCCGGTGCGGTTGATGGCACCTGCGGACGAGCAGGTACTTGGCGCCCAGGATACGCCGGGTCTGGTGATCGGATTCGGCGCGGTGGAGGAAGGCGGCGGCGCGTCGGGAAGGCTGCTGGAAACCAGCGTACCCCTGCAAGGCTATGCGAAGTGCAAGCAGGTCTATGGCACCTACCTCAGTCCGGGCATGATCTGCGCCGGGCTGGACGAGGGCGGGCGCGACACGTGCCAGGGCGACAGCGGCGGGCCGTTGCTGGTCCGTGACGGGAATGGCGATTTCGTGCAGCTCGGCATTGTCAGCTGGGGCGCCGGCTGCGCCGTGGCCGGTCGCTATGGCGTCTATACCCGGATCACCAGCTATCTCGACTGGATTGCGGACCGGACACGCCTCAGCGTCGCCACCCTCACCGGTTTCGAGAATGATCCACAGATGGTCGCCGTGGCGGCGCCGCCGGTGCTGGAATCGGCACTGGTGCCTTCCCAATCGGTCGTCATGGTACCCCAGGACACCGCCGCGACCCCAACCACCTCACCGGCCTCCGCCGCGACTTCCGATACGCCTGCCACTGCAGCAACAGGTCTGGTTGCCAGCAATACCGGGGACACGATGAGCCTGGGCACGATCCTGGCCCCTGTCTCCCCGCGCCTACCTCCGCCAAATCTCGCCACGCTCGATGTTCCTGATCGACCATTGGGCAATCGCGCCCTGCTGATCGGCATCGACGACTACTGGGATGACGACTTCGATCTGACCGGCAGCGTCGCCGATGTCGAGCGCATTCGCAGTCTGCTGCTGGCCGACGGCAGCTTCACGGAGGATCAGATCATGGTCCTGACCGATGCGCAGGCGACGCGGGCCAACATTCACCTGGCGTTCGAGAAGTGGCTGACGGCACAGACACGACCCGATGATCTGGCACTGCTGTACTTTGCCGGACACGGTTTTCACCAGCAGGACCTGAACGGCGACGAGGCCGATGCGATCGACGAGGCCATCGTGCCCTATGATGCCAACCGGTTTCGCGCGCGTGACCTGATCCGTCCTGCGGTCATGCGGGTCATCGTCGATGACGATATCGGTATCCTGCTGCGTGCGATTGCGGACAGGCGGGTCACGGCAATCTTCGATTCGTGTTTCTCCGGCTCGGTCACCAGAAATCTCGCGGCAAACGTGCCTGACACCGCAAGTGCGCGATCCCTGGACTTCCGGCTGGGGGGCACCTTCAAGCCGTTGCCGCGCAGCTCCATGAACGCCCGGACCAACGCAAACGACCTGATCGACCTGCGCAATGAAAAGCTGGTGGTCTGGACTGCGGTCTCGGAGCGGGAGGTCGCCCTGGTTGACCGCAGCGCCTCGCCCCCGGGCGGTGTCTTCACCTCCGCCTTTGTCGAGGGGCTGCAGAACCGGGCGGCGGATGCGGATGGGGACGGCATTGTCTCTCACGCAGAACTGCTGGATCATCTGAGGCAACGTTCCGGCAGCTACTGCGCGGAGAACCCCGATGCATGCGGCATTGGTCTGACACCAACCCTCGAAGCAGCTTCGGAAGCCTATCTCACCGACGTGATTTCCCGCAGACCGGTCCAGCGGGCAATTCTGGAGTCGGCCACCGGCGCGCCCTCGGCTCCCGTCGGCCAGTCGGAACCGGCACCCGTGGCCCTGTCGGACACGGGTCCTTCGGAACCACTTGCCGCGACACCGGTTGCCCCGCCCCAGCAGGTCGCCGCGGCCACCGTGACAACGCCACCGGCAAGGCCCGAACCGGTCACAGCCCCCGCCGTGACAACGCCGAAGCCTGTCCCACCCGTCCGACCACCCCGTGTCGAGAAAGCGCCGGATGAGGCAGTCGTCGATGGACCGCGCACACCGCGGGTGAATATTGTCCACCTGGCGGTGACCCCGTCCAGCAGTGTGAAGGTCGGTGACCGGATCAGGCTCTCCGTGACGGCGCGACGCGATGGCCGCCTGTTCGTCATCGACGTCCGCTCGGACGGTGAAATGGTGCAGATCTTCCCGAACAACCTGGCCGTGGCCGCAGGTCAGACATCACGCATCAGTGCTGGCGAGACGATGACGTTCCCGAAACTCGCCCACGGTTATGACTTCGTTGCGGGTCCGCCACTGGGACAGGGCAGGCTTGTCGCAATCCTGGCTGATCCGGAATCGGAGGTGGCGAAGGTACTGGACCGCCATCGCGATCTGGAAACCATCAAGGATCTGCGCGCCTACCTGTCCGATGTCGCCGCCGGTCTGCGCCAGCCACAGCGGGATGGCTTCGCCATGCGTCTGCCTGACTGGACGATGCATGCGGTTGAATACGAGATTGTACAGTGAACAGGGTGCGGGGCAGCAACATGCGCAAGATTCGGCGACTGCTTCTTGGACTGGCCGCAGCCGCAGTGCTCACCGGGTCGGGTGCCACTGTTCATGCTGCAGACGACGGCGGGGCAGCCAAGCTCGACGCCCTGGAACCCGCGCGCCGCGTCGCGGTGGGACTGGAACGGCTGGGGTTCTGTCTCGCCAGTGCGGCATTGCAGACCATGCCGGACCGCAACGTGCTGATCGCGCCGACCGGTGCCGGCCGGATCCTCGCCATGATCGGCGCAGGCAGTCCGCTGCCCGTGCGCCAGCGGATGGCGAAGCTGCTGGGTTGGCCGGATTTCCTGGGGGGGTCAATTGCCTTCACTGTCAGCCTGGATCGCTCGGAAAGATCGGCGAATGCCGCGCCCGGTGTAACCCTGGATCTGGCGACAGGGGTCTGGCACGACAGGCAGCATCAGCCCCTCACCTATTTCGCCCGGCTTGCCGGGACAGGCCTGCAGTCCATGGACCCCGCCGACCCTGCGACTGTCGACCGGATCAATATGTGGATCAGCGATGCCACGGACGGAAGGATCGATGCGGCAGTGGCGGAAGTTCCTGCTGACACGACCATCCTGATGGCCGATGCGCTGGCTTTCAGCGGTGCCTGGACCGCACCGTTCGATCCGGCGGCCACACGCCCCATGGCATTCGCGACGGGAACCCCCCTCGCCGCCGAGGTACCGATGATGCATTCGGGCCGTCTGGTGCTGCCGTATCGCCAAGACACGCATGGCGACTGGCTGACCCTGACCTATGGTGATGGCAAATTCGAGGCGGTGCTGATCCGCCCGACGGAATTCGAACTCGGTGCCTTCAGCAGGATGGCCTGCGAGACCGTGGGCGGCGTGGACATTCCAGCCGCAGCGACGGACTTGCATCCGGTCACCCTCCAGGTACCCCGCATGACACTCAACGGCACGGCCAGCCTGGATCAGTTGCTCTATCAGGCCGGGCTGGGTGACGTGCTTGATGATCCCCTGCTGGGTTCATCCATGCTGTCCCCGGCGACACGCCCCGGCCCGATACGCCAACAGGTCGCGCTGACAATCGATGAGAAAGGTGCGGAGGTCGCGGCGGCAACGATCGCCATTGGTACCCGTGCCGGTACCGAACCGATCGAACTGGGCTTCGACAGGCCCTTCGTGCTGATGATCCGCGAGCATGCGACCGGGTTGCCCCTGTTGATCGGCATGATCAACCGACCGATGGAATCCGCGGGCGCCCGCGAATAGAAGCGACGAAGCGACCGACGCGCTATCTGCCCCGGAACACCGCCTCCCGCTTCTCCATGAAGGCCGCCATGCCTTCCTTCTGGTCCTCCGTCTGCATCAGCGGCAGCAGTTGCAGATACACGTGGTGGACATGGTCGGCGAAGCCCTCGCTCAGCCCCATGCGCATCATCCGCTTCGACGCCTGCACCGCCAGCGGCGCACTGGCTGCGATCTCTGCTGCCAGGCGTGCACCGGCATCGGCCACTTCGTCCACCGGATGAATGCTGCTGACCAGGCCGAGGTCGAGGCTTTCCTGCGCGTCCAGTGTC
Organism: Minwuia sp.; assembly: GCA_029213165.1. Taxonomy (GTDB): domain Bacteria; phylum Pseudomonadota; class Alphaproteobacteria; order Minwuiales; family Minwuiaceae; genus Minwuia. The sequence goes on along the minus strand of JARGNO010000049.1, from coordinate 1,241 downwards.
CGGCCGGAGAAGATCAGCTCCGAGGCCTTTGCCCAGCCAAGCATTCGCGGCAGCAACCAGGTCCCACCGGATTCCGGCACGATCCCGCGCTTGGTGAAGGCTGCGGAGAGCTTTGCCCTGTCCGACATCACCCGGATATCGCACCCCAGCGCCATGTCGAACCCGTATCCGGCGGCGGACCCGTTCAGCACACAGATGGTCGGCTTGTCGATCTCATGCAGCACGGTGGGCGGTGCGCTGCGCAGATCGATGGTGGTCCGGACCGGTGCGTCCGGATCCAGAATACCCTTGCTGCCACCGCTTGTGTCCCTGCGCAGGTCCAGACCGGCACAGAACGCCCGCCCCGTGCCCGTCAGAATGATCACCCTGACATCCGCGTCGTCACGTGCACGCAGCAACAGGCGGGAAATGCTCTCCAGCATGGAGCGGGAAATGGTGTTCATTCGGTCCGGACAGTTGAGCGTGATCGTCGCGACATGGTCCGCGACGGCATAGAGCACTTCATCTGTGGTTTCAGTCATGGTGCGGCCTCCCCCTCCCGTATTTCCTGACACAATGTGCCTCTCCGGCGCAGTCTAGATCGTTCCATCGAATGATGGAATCGCACCGGCCTGAGCAACTGCGTCGGGGGTGGAATCGAAAGGCCCCGGCGGATCGCTCCACCGGGGCCCTGTCGTTCGGTTCAATCGCAGTCAGAGGTCAGGAACAGCCCGTTGTCGCGCCGCAGGTGTCGCACTTCATGCAGGTGCCGTTGCGCACCAGGGTGAAGTTGCCACAATCGTCGCAGGAGTCGCCCTCATACCCCTTCATGCGGGCTTCGGCGACCTGCTTGGCGCGGCCATTGCCGGCTCCCCCCGTCGTGCTTACCGTCTTGGTCTCGGAATAGGCCACGGTCTGGCTGACCGTCGCCCCGCCGGAGGCCCCTCCGGCGGTGCGCATGACGGTCGCGCTTTCCTCCATCGCCTGCGCCGCGGCCTGTCGCTTCTCCGGGTTGAGAACGTAGAGGTTGGAACGGACATAGCCGGTGGAGGCCAGCCCCATCGCATGGGTCAGTGCCGCATCGGCGGCCCGGATCTCTTCCTCACCCGTGGTCAGGTCGGGCAGATTGCCCTCGTCCGCACCGTCGCCCAGCGCATCGGCGCGCAGGTCGCTCGGTTCCACATGCGCCAGATCGTTGCGCCCGAGGTAGCTGACCGCCAGTTCCCGGAAGATGTAGTCGAGGATCGACGTCGCGTTCTTGA